>NZ_JBQEOD010000006.1:12975-99126 GCF_052044955.1 Bacillus sp. 22446 | reverse complement strand
AGTCTAGGAAGGACGAGCATCGGCGCGGAGCGAATTTGACATTCGTGAGCACCGAAGCGCAGGACTGACACCGAATTTGAGGGTTTGTCTACACGCTGAGACCCGCATAAGCGGGTCTTTCATTTATGGCTTGCTCCAATTGATCGTGCGGAACACATTGTACTGGTCATTATTTTGATATGCATCTAGGTCAAAGCCTGAAAGTCCAAAACCAATTGCCATGACAATTCCTCCGGCAACGGTGAAGATGATCCCCCATTTGATGCATTGCTTTTTTAAATCATTCACGTTCATACTCTCACGACCTTCTTTTTAAACATTCCCATGAATGCCTTAGTGGTTTGAACAGTCACTTGCACAAATAGCTTTGTTAAATACGCCGTGGCTATGCCGCTTAATAATCCGACACCTAATAGAAGAATCCCAACTCCGATCTGCGTCACCACCACATGCAAACCATCCTGAAAAATAAATGGAGAACCAATGATACTCCAAAAACCACCGAGCAAACCAACTAGCGTCATTGTACCTGTCACGAGTGGAACACACCAAATCACCATATACACAGAAAGAATCAGCAGGAATACTGTTGCGAGAATGCTGCCCCATAACGGAAAGCCTAAAATGAGGATGGAGAGCCTTGTGGCTTTTTCTCCAAACGTCGGCACCTGAATGGTTTTGATTCCTTGTTCCTTCAAAATTCCTTCAGCGATGATGGCAGGCTGACCGACTTGATGAACTGCTTCCTGTTCACTGTAGCCATCTTCCTGATAATCCTCGATCATTTCATCGTAATACTCGATGAACCGATCACTTTCTTTTTCGCCTAGACGATGCAGGTGCTTCTCTAAGCTAGCTAAAAATTCTTTTTTATTCATTGCCCTGTCCTCCAGAAATAAAGTCGTAAATCGCCATCACTTGATCCCATTCCGCTAAAAACTGTGCCATATGCTCACGGCCACTTGTTGTCATCCGGTAGTATTTTCTTAATCGACTGTTATGTTCCTGTGAATAGGTCTCCACATAATTGTTTTGCTCTAACCGCTTTAATATCGGATATAATGTCGATTCTGAAATCTCAATACAATGGGACATATCTTTAATCATTTGATAACCATAGGAATCGCCTTTCTTTAATACCGCCAGTACACAGAATTCAAGTAAACCTTTTTTTAATTGTGCATTCATGATTACAACTCCTAACCATTTATACTATACAATACATAGTATGATGTGACAAGAGGTATTTTTTGCAACTTTTCACTCTCAACGTCCCTATAAATTTTCATTCAGGAAGTTTCTCTTTCTTCAAGGCTTCACCTGATCAAGATAAATCTAGCGTGTGTCTATTGTAGACAACAAACATACACAGGAACGAATATCATAGGAAACAACTCATTTAATCTCTTTATTTTAAAGGGATAAGCTGAATTGTATGGAATTAAGAAGTTCATTCACAATGGCTTATCCTTATGAACTTCATACTAAGTTTTACGAACACTCAACTCGAATTAAAGTGATGAGAACGGCTGAAAGTGGCTAGTTCTTTTCAACCCAACCAATACCGAATAATGGTAGACCTTAAAAAACGAGGAGCTGATGACCTTGAAAAAAATGTGGAGTAATTATCTCACTTTAGTCATTACACTAACTTTGTGTTATATCGTGTATTTGTTCATCTTCAAACAACCTTTTACCATTACACCCATCATCCTGTTTGTGGTGGGAGCCGCCATTTCTGAGTGTATACGTTTTTTCTTTCTGAAAAGTAATGAGAAGAAAGATGATACCTTGAAAAAATAGTCCCTTAAACATAAGATCACTCAACATATGAAAAGACACCCCCACTTTATAGTGGAGGTGTCTTTTTTTTACTTTTTATATATTCACAAATCCTTCTCCAAACACATCACGCACATCATGGACAACAACGAATGCGTCTCGATCAATTTTCTTAATGATTTTCTTTAAACGCATCAGCTCCTGTTTTTGAATGACTGCATAGAGAATTTCCTTCGATTCCTTCGAATAATGACCGCGACCGTTTAAAATGGTCACGCCCCGATCCAAGGTATGATTGATTTCTTCGGCAATATCATCTTTGCATGAAGAAATAATCGTCACTGCTTTTTTCGTGTTAAGCCCTTCTATGACGAAATCCATCACCTTAGTCGCCACATACAGCATCACAATCGTAAACATTAATTTTTCCGCACCAATAATAAAGTAAGAAGCAAAAACAACGATCAGATCAAAGAACAAGATGGCGTAGCTCACGTTCCAGTCTAGATACTTATTCGCAATTCGCCCAAGAATGGCAGATCCCGCTGTTGTACCGCCCGCTCTTAAAACAAGACCAATGCCAATACCAATGATGATCCCTGCGAAAATAGAACCAATGATCAATTCATGGACATTCACCACCCATGTAGTGGTCAAATGTAAAAATAGAGAGTTACTTGCGACAGCTACCACTGTGTAGATCGTGGTCTTCTTGTCCAAGTATTTATACCCCACAAGTAATAAAATCGCATTCAACACAAGGTTTGTCAGCCACGGCGCAATCTCAAACATATAGTAGAAAATGATGGACAGCCCCGTTACGCCGCCTTCACCAAACTCAAGTGGAATGACAAACATGTTCACAGCTGCAGCAAATAAAAAAGAACCAACTAGAATCATTGCAATATCTTTTACACATTTTTTCAATTTCTTCTTTCCTCCTTTTTTAAGCATATAAAAAACCCTCTTTCTGCACGAAAGAAGACAGTCGTTGGACAAAATAAAAATCAAAAGACGGCGCCTTTTGATGAAGCTTTCTGAAATGAACCTTTCCATAATATATATCTCTTTTTAGAGGCTGTCAATGACTTGGTTTTCTATTATTTCAACTGTATGTTTATGCACTCAAACCCGCATGTTTTCAAGGTTTTTCCGTCGTATGATGCTTATTCCTCTCCTTGACAAAAACACTTTAGTCATTTAAACTACTGCCTCATATCATATCCATTATTTCCGATCGACAAAGGAGGCTGTTTGATTTATATGAATCCTATTCAAAGCCGTTTACAGGCTCACACACCTTTGATTTTAGATGGTGCACTTGCAACGGAGCTTGAACGAAAGGGCTGTGATTTAAACGACAGTTTATGGTCAGCCAAAATCCTCATTGAACAGCCAGAATTGATTCAGCAAGTACACTTGGACTACTTCCAAGCAGGTGCTGACTGTGCAACAACAGCCAGCTACCAAACGACAATTGATGGCTTTGCTGAAAAAGGCTATACAAAAGAAGAAGCCATCGAATTAATGAAACGATCTGTCACGTTAGCAAAAGAAGCGTGCGAGCAGTTTTGGCAGGATGAGACACAACGTAAAGAGCGGGCAAAACCATTTGTCGCTGGATCTGTGGGGCCCTTCGGCGCTTATTTGTCTGATGGTTCAGAATATAAGGGAAATTACGGACTCACAGAACAGGCGCTCATTGATTTTCACAGACCAAGAATTCAAGCATTGGTAGAGGCTGGTGCAGATATTCTCGCTTGTGAAACCATCCCTTGTCTCATTGAAGCAATCGCCATCGCTAAACTGCTGGAGGATGAGTTCAGCGGTGTATATGCGTGGATTACATTTAGTGCAAAGGATGGTCAGCACATTAGTGAAGGAGATTTACTTAGAGACTGTGTACAAGCACTCGAGCCATATGAGCAGATCGCTGCTGTTGGCGTAAACTGTACACCACCGCAATATATGTCTTCTCTTATTCAGGAGATGAAAAAAGGGACGAGCAAACCAATTGTCGTCTATCCGAACTCAGGGGAATTATATGATCCTGAAGAAAAGGTTTGGAGCGGAGATACGTCTCACCATACATTTGGTGAATGTGCGCAGCAATGGTATAAAGACGGCGCACAAATCATCGGCGGCTGCTGCCGGACGACACCAGAGGATATTACCGATATCTTAAAACAGGCAACATCGTAGCATCATGACTCAACACACATACTTCTAAGCAAAAGGGCGGGAAGACATGGAACAAGCAAAAGATCAGTCACAACAATATCAACGAAAAATGACCAGCCGTCACCTGTTCATGCTTTCTTTAGGCGGCGTAATTGGCACAGGACTCTTTTTAAGCTCAGGATATACGATCAATCAGGCCGGACCTGCGGGAACGATTTTGGCTTATCTGGTTGGGGCATTAATTGTGTACCTCGTGATGCTCTGTTTAGGTGAACTGTCTGTCGCAATGCCGGTTACAGGCGCTTTTCACACATATGCAACAAAATACATTGGGCCCGGCACTGGCTATACAGTGGCTTGGCTTTATTGGCTGACATGGACCGTGGCACTTGGTTCAGAATTTACAGCGGCAGGTCTTTTAATGCAGCGCTGGTTCCCAGACACATCGGTTTGGATGTGGAGCGGTGTTTTTGCACTTCTCATCTTTTTACTCAATGCTTTTACAGTTAAATTTTTTGCAGAATCGGAATTTTGGTTTTCTAGCATTAAAGTCATGGCTATTATTCTCTTTATTATCCTTGGCGGAGCCGCGATGTTTGGATTGATTCCACTAAAAGGCGGTGAGGCCGCTCCGTTCTTCTCTAACTTCACTGGAGATGGGGGTCTCTTCCCAAACGGCTTTTTACCGATTTTAATGACCATGCTGGCTGTTAATTTTGCTTTTTCGGGTACTGAGCTGATTGGGATTGCTGCGGGTGAAAGCGTCAATCCAGATGAGACCATTCCCCGGGCGATTCGCACGACTGTGCTACGTCTTGTCCTGTTTTTCGTCGGAACGATCGTGGTCTTAGCCGGCTTAATTCCAGTAGAAGAAGCCGGGGTGATCAAAAGTCCTTTCGTTGTGGTCTTTGACCGCATCGGTATTCCTTATGCGGCAGATTTCATGAATTTTGTCATTCTGACAGCGATTTTATCTGCTGCAAACTCAGGGCTATACGCCTCATCTCGCATGCTATGGTCCCTTTCTGAAGAACGAACATTGCCTAAAAAGCTGGCAAAATTGACATCAAAGGGAATTCCTTTGAATGCACTCATTTTGAGTATGATTGGAGGCATTCTCTCTTTGCTATCGAGTGTCATCGCACCTGAAACGGTGTATCTGGTTCTTGTCTCAATCTCTGGACTCGCCGTTGTTGTTGTATGGATGGGAATTGCAGCTTCACAGTTCATGTTTCGCAAAAAATTCTTACAGGATGGCGGACAGCTTCATGATTTATCTTTCCGAACCCCGCTCTATCCGGTGGTTCCGATTGCTGCCTTCCTCCTATGCCTTGCATCTGTGATCGGCATTGCTTTTGATCCAAATCAGCGCATCGCTCTCATCTGCGGTATCCCTTTTATCGCACTCTGCTATGCTGCCTATTACGTGACAACATGGATTCAGAAAAAACGAGAAAACCCTGGTGTATAGCACCAGGGTTTTTGTTTGTTCCAAAAAAGGATGTCACTAACTGACATCCTTTTTTCTATGAAAACGACAGAGCTTGCGCCAAGTCGCCTCTTCTAGCAGATTAGTAACGTGATGTATATGCCAAATGGTACACACTTGTCACATTTGAAGATAGCGTGATGTCGTTTGAAGTGAAAGTCACTGGAACGATATCGTAGTAATGTGTAGACCAGCCTGCATTATTGTATGTACGGTAGCCTGCACCTGCAGGAACTTGAATCGTTAGTGAAAATTGTCCATTCTCGTCTGTTGTACCTGTCGCTGTTTGAGCATATGATTTGATTGCTGCTTCAAAATAAAGCTGAATTGGCTGATTCGCCATGAGTTGACCACTTGTGTCCTTTAATGTTCCTTTAAAAGTAGCTGGATAATATGAACCTACACGATATTTACTGCCAGAACCGTAATTGACCATACCACCGTCTGCTGCTGTGACGCCTGTTACTTGTACGGATGCTGGTACTGCTCCTGTTTCCTCTGCATGTGCAAAGCTTGGGAAAACGAGAAGCAATGATAGAAAGAAAGCAAACATGATTTTTTTCATCGATAAATCCTCCTTTTTTTTCCTACTATATTACTATCGACAGTTATTGTCATTTTTCCAGTAAAAACAAAAAACTTCCCTTTTTATTCAAAAAAGGGAAGCTACAAGACTATTTTTTCACAACAACTTTCACTGCTTTACTTTCTCTTTTTCTCACATCTGAAGCCGTCACATACAAGACAGTTTTGGCTTTTTGCGGCTTGATTTTAGCCGTAAATGCGCCTTTGCTATTGGTTTTGACCGTTTGAATGACTTTCTTTGATTTGTTCTTCACCTTGATCGTCAAGCCTGCACCCGCAGTTCCTTTGACCGTTTTACTTTTCACTGTTACTCGATTCACCTTTGGCTTAGCTGGCGCTTTGCCCTTTTTCACGACCGTTTTAAGAGAAGTTGCAGCCTTCCCTTTTGATATCTTGATGTGAAGCACTTTATTTTTGTTTTGATGCTTGATCTTCACACTAAAGGTTCCCTTTTTGCTTGCCGTGCCTTTTCCAAGCAGGGTTTTGCCTCTATACACAGAAATGGCAGCGCCGGCTTTCGCCTTTCCTGTCACCTTTTGATGCTGATCTTCTACTTTGTTAACTGATGCGTTTAATTCAACAGCACTTAACGCGGCAAAAGCATTGAGTCTGCCATGTCCTGTCATCCAATCGATACCCGGAATTTTCGGATCGACAACAGGCTCGTCATTTTCATCATAGAAAACGTCATCTGTTCCATCAACAGCTTTAAATGAAATATCATCCGCTGTATTTTGTAAAATATTTCTCACTTGATTTGGTTTCAGGGTTGGATTTTTAGAAAGCAGTAATCCTGCTGCTGCTGCAACATACGGTGTAGCCATTGATGTCCCGCTTAGGTATGAAACATTCCCATCAGGCATTAAGCTTGGAATATCAGACCCTGGTGCAGACACGCTTAATCCTTTCCCATAGCTTGAGAATTCAGCGGCAATATCCATGCGATTGCTTGCACCAACTGCCATGGCGTACTTGGAAGTCGCAGGATAACCCATTTCTGGAATGCCATCGTTTCCGCTCGCCACTACCACTAATACATTTTTTTGTGCAGCATAGTTCATCGCATATTCAATGACCTTGCTGTAGTAGCCGCCAAGGCTCATGTTGATGACCTTTGCACCTTTGTCCACTGCATGTTTAATGCCAAGAGCAATATGCTCTGTATCTCCATTTCCATACGCATCCAGTACTTTGACCGGGATGATACCTGTATGTTGATTCAGCCCTGCCATGGAGTAATGATTATCGGCTTTTGCTGCAATGATACCTGCCACATGGGTACCATGGCCATTGTCATCAATTGCATCTTTATTACGGCCAATGAGATTGGCACCTAAGTCTGTGCGAACCGTCCCGCTTAAATCGGACAAACGGCTGTCGACACCTGTATCCACAACAGCGATTAACGTTTGCTTCATTTTGCTTGTGCCAATCAATGTATTCATTTGTTCAAACTTCACATCAGCGCCTTTTTTCCCACTGTTCTGCGCACTGTTTTTCAGCGGCCACTGATAACCATACTGCGCGTCATTGCTGAGCGCACGATACGTTTGTACAGGCTCTGCAAATTCAACATTCGGCATACTAGAAAGCTTTCTCGCCGTGCTTTTGATCACAGCTTTGCCTGCTTTAAGCGTTTTGCCAGCCGATTCTTGCCCTGCCGGTACATCATAAACATACATTCCTTTAAATAAAGGATTTACTGATTGAGATGTCACACGGTTTTCTTGAATTCCGTAGCTTTTCATTTTCTTTTTTGCGGATTGAAGCGTTTGTCCATCCTTTAATTTAAAGATGATTTTGTTTGTGTTGACCTTTTCTTCTGGAACAAGCTTTTGTTTCTCTAATACATAACCGATCGATTTTCCTTCAAGCTGATCGATTCCTACTTTTTGCCCCACTGCTTCTAATTCCTTTTTTAAATAGGCTGGACTTGCCTCTTTGAGCATATCAAAAAGGGAACGGATCGCCTGTTGCTCTTTCTCTGTGACGATATGACCGCTGAATGCACCATTTTTCTCTACGTCATTTAGCAATGATTTTAATGTCAGCAAATGATTGTACACCATTTGCTGCTTTTTTTGATTGTTGATGAGTTTAGATTTGAGAAACGGCTTTGTTTTTTGTAGCAGACGTGTAAGCTTCTGACCATCGGCTGTTTCATTGAATCGTTTGTCTTCGATCGTACGAATGGATTGAAGAATTTCACGTCCATGCTTTTTCTCAATAATGATGATCGTTGGTTCTTCTTCTTCAGGGAAAATCGGTTCAGATGGCGGAAGATTCGCACCTTTATACCCGATTGTATATGCTGCATCCTCTTCCTCATCACGGCTGTCTTCCTCTGAACCTAAATACAGCACTTTGACATAGTAAGGACCTGACCATGCATGCGGGAAGTTGATTTCTGTCTCTCCACTTGCTGTGTCCACACGATATCTCGAATAAGTGTCATCCTTTATCGCTCTATCCTTACTTGGGTAGACCGATACAGATAACACTTGTTTGCTTTTGACAGAAATTTGCATATGTGTATGTTTTGCCACATCATCTGCAGATGGCGTGATTTGGTACCATGACTCTTCTTTTTCATTCTGTAATGTACCTGAGATGACTTCACCATCTTTCAACCCAATGGCTTCATTGACACTTGTGCCTTTACTAACTGCTGATGCTCCGTACCCAGGTAATGCAGCCATACATAGAATGATGGCCATGAGTACAACCACACAGGATTTGACCTGCTTTTTAAACATGAAAAGACCCCCTTATCTTTTACAATACCTTGGAAGAATATCACAGAATCCCTTTTAGTAGAATCTATTTTTGACATAATTAAACTCGTTTTAAGCTAGGATTTGAGATATTCAGATGGCTAGTCTAATCGCTTCATAAACTTTTTGCCATTTCAAACGGAAAATGATGCTATTTAACCATATCGAAAAGTACATTACAATCAAATTGTAAGCGCTTAACAAACAAGAGAGAAGGGATCAGCTTGTTCCAAAAAGATCATGTTTTTACACAAGTAAACGGTCGATCAAAGAATGAGATTTTACAATACATTTCAGAGAAAGCTGAAGACCTTCACATTACAGATGATCAGTCAGGGTTATTAACAGATTTGTTGAAACGCGAAGACGAAGTCTCAACAGGACTTCAGCAAGGTTTTGCGATTCCTCATACAAAAAGCTCTGCTGTTCAAACGGCTTCACTTCTCTTTTTAGAACTTGAACAACCCATTGATTGGGGAAGCTTCGACGATTTGCCAACAAGCTATTTATTTACACTGCTCGTTCCACTAGAAGAGGCCAATGTCACACACCTCAAATTACTGTCTGGCATTGCCACAAGTTTAATGGAGCCTGCTTTCATCGAAAAGATTCAACCCGGTCAAACAGCAGACTATTATTACGAAGTCATTGAACAACAATTGAAAGAGGGGATTACACAATGAAAATTGTCGGTGTCACTTCATGCCCAGCAGGGTTAGCTCATACACCAATGGCAGCAAAAGCATTAGAGAATGCGGGTAAACAGCTTGGACACGAGATTAAAATCGAGCAACAAGGAATTATGGGACAGGTGAATGGCATTACAGCAGAGGAAGCCAAGCAGGCAGACCTTTGCATTATCGCCTCCAATCAGCATATTAACGACGCTGAACGCTTCTCAGGTATTCCTACTGTTCGTGTCGAAATCGGACGCGCCCTAAAAAATGCCGAGCAAATCATCACAAAAGCCGTTGCGCTGGTTGAAAAGAAAAAATCTGAATCCCAATAAACAAGAGCAATGCCATATAGAAAGGAGCAAAGCAGAATGAAAGCAAAATTAAAAGTCATTGAAGGCCACCTCATGACCGGTATTTCTTATATTCTTCCGGTGATCATCGGAGCTTCACTTATCGTTGGTTTAGCCAAACTAGTCGGGTTAGGTTTTGGTGTGTCAGATTTAAACGCCTATAAAGATGCAGGCGGCATTTTACATGGTGCCTATTTGATGGAACAGGTTGGCTGGACAGGCATTGGCTTAATGAACGTACTGCTCGCTGGCTTTATTGCCTATTCGATTGCGGATAAATCTGGTCTTGCGGCCGGCTTTATCGGCGGAGCTCTTGCCAGCTCAACAAATGCTGGTTTTATCGGCGCCGTCATTGCAGGTTTCTTTGCCGGATATGTCGCTCTCTTTGTGAAAAGAAAAATTCAAATTCAAGGCTCCGCAGCTGGACTCGTCCCTCTGCTCATCTTACCGCTCATTACTGTTGGCTTAACCGGACTTCTCATGTCCGTTCTGCTAGGCGGTCCATTAGGGGCTTTGAACACCGCATTAATTGAATGGATCAAAGGCATGGTGGCAGATGGAACAAGTACACTCGCACTTGCTCTCATTTTAGGCGCAATGATTGGCTTCGATCTTGGCGGCCCAGTGAATAAATCAGCTTGGATGGCTGGTAACGCGCTCTTCCTATCAGGTGTCTATCTTCCTGCCATTCTCGTCAATATCGCGATTGTCATTCCTCCGCTTGGATACGGGCTTGCGACATTGATTCGAAAACGCAACTTCTCTCCTACGTTTAGAGAAGCCGGACGAGGCGGTCTTGTGATGGGGATTATCGGGATTACAGAAGGAGCCATTCCCTTTACACTCGTCAATCCTTTGAAATTGATTCCGCTGAATGTCGTCGCTTGTGCTGCTGGAAGCGGGGTTGCTGCCTTATTAGGTGTCCATGACATCATGCCGCCAATTGGCGGACTCTACGGATTCTTCTCAGTAGGAAACTGGTGGGCATATTTAATCGGCGCGCTAACTGGCGCACTTGTTATTGGAATTGGTGCCAACCTACTTGTGAACTTCTCTGAGAAAAAAGAACCCCAAAAGCCAGAACATGATCAGAAGCAGAAAGAAGAAGATGATTTTGACCTTGTGCTAGAAGGATAATTTGAACAAAGAAAGGTGTCGTTACACAATGACTGTCAATGTACATGTGATTCCACATACTCACTGGGACCGGGAATGGTATTTTACCACCTCCCGCTCCCGTATCTACTTAATGAAAAGCGTAATGGACATATTGGACACCCTCGAAACAGATGAACGATTCCATTACTTCATGCTCGATGCACAAGCATCCTTGCTAGATGATTACTTGAAATGGCGCCCAGAGGATGAGGATCGAATCAAACAGCTCGTCACAGCAAAACGCCTCATCATCGGTCCGTGGTATACACAAACGGATCAGCTCGTGATTTCTGGGGAATCGATTGTACGGAACCTGCAATATGGGATTGAGCGCTGTCAGCAGTTTGGACATGTCATGAAGGTCGGTTATGTCCCTGATTCCTTCGGTCAATCTGCACAAATGCCTCAAATTTATCAAGGCTTTGGTATTGTCGACACAGCCTTTTGGCGCGGCGTTTCTGATCATATGACGAATCACACAGAATTTAATTGGCGCGGGGCTGATGGCAGTGAAGTTTTTGCAGTGAATCTGCCATTTGGCTACTACTACGGAGGAAATATTCCTGAAAAGGATGAAGACCTGCAAGCCTTTCTTTCTGAAAAAATCGGGGCGCTGCAAGCAAAAGCCACGACAAAGAATGTCTATTTCCCAAATGGCTTTGACCAGGCGCCTATTCGTAAAAACCTGCCTGACTTATTAGAAAAAGCCAATGAAATAGACGAGCACCACTATCAAATCAGCAGTTTAGAAGACTACATTGCAGCAGTGAAAAAAGAGCGGACTTCTTTTGAGACATTAGAAGGAGAGCTCATTCATGCCAAGCATATGCGAATTCATAAGTCTATTTTTTCAACAAGAGCAGATTTGAAAATCTTAAACAACCAAATTGAAAACTATCTTGTCAATGTGATGGAGCCGATCCTTACAATCAGCTATTCACTCGGACATGACTATCCGCATGACACGGTGCGTGATATTTGGTACCTCATGTTTGAAAATGCAGCGCATGATAGCATTGGCGGCTGTAATAGTGATACGACGAATCAAGATGTCTTCTTCCGCTATAAACAGGCAAAGGAAATCGCCGAGAATCTTGTGGACTTACACATGCGTCTCATCGCCATCCGGCTGCAAACTGAGCAAGAAATCACGTTCACTTTATTTAATACACTGCCTTCAAAGCGCTCTGAAGTCATTGAAGTCGAAACCTTTATCACAGAACGTCCATTTACACTAAAAGACGCTGATGGACGAACTCTTCACTACACAGTCAAAAGCAAAACCGATGTGACAGATTATGTCTTGGCACAACAGATTTCACTTAACCCAAGCAAAGAGGTGTACATGCCAAAGCAAGTATGGAAAGCTGTTTTACTCATTGAAGCAGTCGACTTGCCTTCCGTTGGTTATACACAAGTCAGCATGATTTTCGATGAATCTAGTGAATCCATTTTGGAAAAAACAGAAGGTCGTGTCATTGAAAATACGTTTTACCGCATTGCAGCAAATGACAATGGGTCATTAGAAATTACGGATAAACAGACCGGACGAACGTTCTCTGAGCAAATGATCTTTGAAGACAACGGAGATGATGGGGATTCTTATAACTATTCACCACCGCGTGAGGATCTTTATGTATCATCTAAAGATATCTCATCAGCCGACATCACCGTATCTAAAAGCAGTTTACAGGAAGAGCTCACCATCAAGCTTCAATTGACTGTCCCATATGATTTAGAGGAACGTTCGGAGCAAAAGGTGACGACTTCCCTCCCGATCACAGCGAAGGTGGCTTTAAATAAAGATGAAGCGGTCATCCGTTTTCATGTGAATGTGGACAACCATGCGCTAGACCACCGTCTACGGGTGCTCTTTGATACAGGTATTGCGTCAAACGTATCACTCAGCGATCAACAGTTTGGCACCATCGAACGTCCAACGGAGCTGACGCAAGAGCTAGAATGGTGGAACAATGAACATTGGGAAGAAAAACCGATTACCATTGAACCCATGCAATCATTTGTTGCACTTCGCGATGAAGCATATGGTGTCTCTCTTTTGACGGACTGCGTCAGAGAATACCAAATCACAGGCGCAGGCTACACAACCATTGCTTACACACTCTTCCGCTGTTTCGGAAAAATGGGGAAAGAAAACCTTCTTTACCGTCCTGGCCGGGCTTCTGGAGAAAAAATCGTGGAAACACCTGACGCCCAGCTTCAAGGATCGCTATCATTCTCCTTTGGCATGCACTATAGCCAAGAAGCGGTGAGTGAAGGACACTTGGCTCAACTTGCTAAACGTTACACCACCCCGGTTCAGTGCTACGAGCGGGCAGACTTTTTAAACGGTCGTTTAATTTTCTCTTTCCGAGATGAAAAAGAAGACTTACAATCTACTTATAGCCTGCTTGACATTGAAACAGACGGGGCCGTTCTAAGCGCTTTGAAAAAAGAAGAGCATGGAACAGGCATTGTCCTTCGTCTCTTCAATCCATATTTAACACGTCAAACAGCCGCTTCAATCAATAGTTCATCTCTACAACATGGAGAAACAGCGAATTTAGGCGAAACACCTGAAGGACATATACTGAAAGCACAACATGGATCATTACACATTGAACCGCTCACACCTTGTCAGGTACAAACCTACATTGTAAAGAAAAAATGAACATGTAGGGGCGGGATCCATTTGGATTCCGCCTCTCTTTAATGGAGGGCATTGATCATGCGAATTGGAGGCATCGAAGCAGGCGGTACAAAATTTGTCTGCGGCTACGGAACAACAGACGGAACGATTGAACATATGACTTCCTTTGCAACAGGGAACCCAGAAGAAACATGCCGGCAAGTGATCGAATACTTTACAGAGCATCCAGTCGATGCGATTGGCATAGGCGCATTCGGACCTGTCGATGTAAAAGAACACAGCCGCAGCTATGGAACGATTCTCGAAACACCCAAAACAGCTTGGCGCCAATTTCCATTACTCTCAACCTTAAAACATGCACTCGGTCTCCCTATGAAGCTTGATACAGATGTGAACTGTGCGGCGCTCGGTGAAGCTCGTTTTTCAACAGAAACAGACAGACCAAATTCCTTGATCTATATCACGGTTGGGACGGGAATCGGCGGCGGTGCCTATATTGAAAACCGCCTCATTCACGGACTGCTTCATCCAGAAATGGGACATATCACCGTTCAGCGCCACCCTCATGACACCTATGGGGGCTGCTGTCCGATCCACCATGATTGTTTAGAGGGACTAGCATCGGGACCTGCCATAGAAGGCCGCTATCATACATTGGCACAAATGCTGCCAGAGGAACACCCTGCCTGGTCACTTCAAGCTTATTATCTCGGGCAAATGACCGCAAATTTATTACTCACCCTGTCACCAGAACGCATTATTTTTGGTGGAGGTGTCATGAAACAGCCGGCCTTGCTGCCGCTCATCCTTGAAGAAACAGACAAGCGCCTTCATGGTTACTTACAATTACCAAAGCCATTAAATGAAATCGTCACAAAGCCTTCCTTTGACGGATTATCTGGTTTAATGGGAGCCATCGCCCTTGGAGCTGATGCCTTAAAGGAACAAGGAGCGGCGCAATGATGATGACGGCAGATACTCGAACCTACCAGCTCATTCAGCGGCTATTTGAAACGAAAGGGTTCGTGAAGCTGGAGGAGCTCACTGCCTCTTTTCGCTTATCTGACCGCTCCATCCGCAATTTAATCAAAGAAGCAAACGAGCTGTTAACACAAGCTGGAGCCATGATCAAGACCATCCGTGGGAAAGGGTATACGCTCTTAACAAGTGACCAAGACGCTTTCCTGCTTTGGCTGCATCAGCAAAAGCTTCCTGCCCGCTCTCTCGTACCCGTCATGCCAGAAGAGCGCATACGATTTATGATGAGAAAATTATTGCTTCAATCAGACTACTTAAAAATTGATCAATTAGCAGAAGAATTGTTCATCAGCCGTATGACGGTCAGCAGTGATTTAAAAAAAGGACGGGAGCTGTTAGCCCGTTACGGTATGACCCTTGTCTCAAAGCCTGGATTTGGCTTAAAAGTAGACGGAGACGAATTGCAAAAAAGGACGTGCTACGCAGACTTACTGCTTGAAGAAGAACCCGCCCTATCTCATATAACTGAGCGGGAACAGCTTCATTTCCCTGACATTTCACTTGAAACCATTCGATCCATTGTGCTGACAAATCTATATCAAGAATCACTGCTCATTAAAGATATTGCCCTAAAGAATTTAGTGATTCACTTAGCGATTGCCATTCAACAAACGCAAAAAAAACAACGGATACCCGCCAGTACCACTCACACACAAAGACCGCCTGTGTTAACAAGAATCGCTCAAAAGATCACTCATCAAATAAGCGACACGTTTCATGTCACCTTATCAGAGGATGAAACAGATTACTTGGTGATGCATCTCTTGGCGAATCAAACGTGGAAAGAAATCGATGAACACCAAACGACCGAAGAAGTACGTCAGGCAGTGACACGATTTCTCCAGCACATTGAAAAAACAAGCGGTCATCGTTTTGTAGATGACGATATCCTGCGTCAAGATTTGATGCTGCATATGAAGCCATTATTAAATCGAATTCAATACGGCGTGTCTTTACAAAATCCGCTTTTGCATGAGATCAAAACATCTTACCCTTATCCGTTTGATTTGGCCGTCAGCGGACTCAATGCCTTACAGCTGGTGCGGACGCCAAATGAAGATGAGGCGGCATATGTTGCCTTACATATTGCTGCTTCATTTGAAAGAAGTCATCTTGACACCTCACAAAAAAAGAGGGCCATTATTGTATGCGGGTCTGGACTAGGAACGGCACGGCTGCTTGAAATTAAATTGAAGGCGGCCTTTCAGCATGAGCTTGAGATTGTTGAGCTTTATTCTTATCAGGATTACGCTTTTAGCACGACTTTGCCATGTGATGTGATTATTACAACCGTACCTCTCGCACCAAAGGGGAAACCAATCATTCAAGTGAATGCTTTTTTTGAACACCATGATGTCCAGCGTGTGAGTGAGGTCATTCACCTGTTAAACGGACATGGTTCCCCTTCGCAGGAGCTGATGGCTTTTTTCCAAGAACGATTGACCTTGTTGGATGTGAACCTTTCAAGCAAAGAAGAGGTATTAGATACGCTTTGCAGCCGGCTGGAGGCGCATCAGCTTGTTTCATCTTCTTTTCGTTCCTCTGTGCTGGAGCGGGAGCAAATGTCATCGACCTATCTTGGCAAGGGGATTGCGATGCCTCACCCGCTCATCACAAATGAAGGCACCTCCTGCGTGGCAATTGCACGATTGAAACAGCCAATTGATTGGCAGGGCGATCAAGTATCTCTGATTTTCTTGTTAGCCATTCAGAAAGATGACGCTGCCTGCATGAATCAATTTTTTGAACAAGCTGTCGATTTATTAGACAGTCCTGACCGCCTTCACTCCTTGACACATGCAAGGACATTTGATGAGCTAATGCATGTCCTGTTTCAATAGCACAAAAGGCCGCCCAAGTGAAATCGGGCGGCCTTTTATTCATCTATTCCTCACATACGAATCAATCATATATGACATTTTTTCCTTCTTCCCTTAACTTTTTCAACGACGTCAGCATATGGTTGATTTCTTCATCGGAATGTCTTTCCCAAGCACCTAATTCTGTGACAATTTTCAAAGGGGATTTCGATCGATAGGAACGGGTCGGGTTACCGGGAAATTTTTTGTCAGTCAAATTCGGATCGTCTTCAAACTCGCCTGTCGGTTCTACAACATAAATTCTCTCTTTTGCATCAGACCGGGCTAATTCAGCTCCCCATTTGGCTGCGTTTAATGTTCCAGTAAAATAGATGTGGTTCGATTGTTTATCCTGATAATTGGATAAATGCAACGGTTCAAGCAGGTCCCCAATCTTCAATTCCGCTTTCGTCCCATGAAAAAACGGCCCAGGATCTAAAACATCTTTCTTGTCATTCATACAGCCACATCCCTTATCGTTTTTGACTTGCGTATAACAGTATACGGGCTGATGCGGGCGGAAAACAGTCTATAAATGAGATTAAATTCGGGGTATAATGATAGTAGAGAGTACGATGTGATTTATAAACTCCAGTAAGTTAAAATAACAGCAAGAATACATACAAAGCAGTCTTCTTGAAAGAGATAAAGAAACTAAAAAATTAATTGCGGCAACGGAGCAGGAGGAAAAGGAAGGAAAAATTTTGGTGGCAGTTTTGGAAATAGCGTATTGAAGCATATCTGATCAGGATTGAAGAAGATGAGGATAAAGTAGCCAAAGAGACGTTTTGATGCTTTATCTGGTTGGCGTGTTGGTACATAATCAATTAAATTCTTCAGGAAAGGTGTAATGAGATAATGAAAGATAGGGATAAGATTTGTCATATATATGCTCAAAAAAGTTGGCATATGGATTCTTATATTATTGGTAATCGTGAGGGTTTAATAGAATTAAAGAGTGCTATTGACCAAGCATTGAAAAGTAATGTTGGTCAAGCTGAATTGTTTCCATCAGATTTAGAGGATTATACAACTTACGTTGCTTTAGTTGATGATAAAGAAGAGTTGGATTCTCTTATTATGCCTTACACTGATGAGGATAATGATGATGAAAACTTGATACATCCAGTTGATATAGTTACAAGTCATGAAGAGAAAAAAACCCCTAAAAATTAGGGGTTTTTTAGTGTGATATTGTTACTTCCCGATGTTCTCTCCATTTTGCTCGATTAATGTTTCATACCAATAAGAGCTCTTTTTCCGAATTCTCTTCAGGTCTTTCAGGTCAAATTCATCACGGTTGATGTAGATAAAACCGTAGCGTTTTGAGCAGCCTTGGTGTGTACTGATTAAGTCGATGGCTGACCACGGGCAGTACCCGAATACCTCAACACCGTCAGTGATCGCCCATTTGATTTGTTCAATATGTTTTTCTAAATAATCAATTCGATAATCATCCTGAATCGATCCATCCGCTTCTAACTTATCAAAAGCGCCTAGTCCGTTTTCCGTAATAATCAGAGGTAGCTGATAGCGGTCGTAAATCTCACGCATCGTTGATCGGAAACCGGTAGGGTCAATCTCCCAGCCAAATGCATTTTTACTTAAGAACGGGTTGTTGCCGCCTTTGTAGACGCCATCTTCACCAGATTTTAAATGCTGATCTCCGCCGCGGGCAAATTCATCATTGCCATCTCCTTTACTCGCTTCAACCGTTTGAGATGTGTAGTAGTTAAAGGCAATGAAGTCTGGTTTTGCACTTTTCAAAATATCCATATCTCCCTCTTCAATCACAGGAAGAATGTCTTTTTCCTTCATGTATGCCCATGCAAGGTTGTTATAACGACCGAATACCGCCATATCAAGATATAGCCAGTTGCGGATCGCATTGTAATTAGCCGCAGCAATGACATCCTCAGGTTTTGGAGATGCCGGGTAAATAAGGGCGATGTTTGGCGCTGGTCCGATTTTTGCCTCAGGCAGCAAACGATGACAAAGCGTCATGGCTTTCGCCTGTGCCACAAGCATATGGTGGTTCTGCTGATATAGTTCTTTTTTCGGATTTTCTAAATTTGGATCCAGTGTACCTAGAGCTGATCCATGTAAAATCATCATGTTTTGTTCATTAATCGTCAGCCAATATTTTACCTTCTCGCCATACTCCTGGAACAAAACCTCCGCATAACGTTCAAACGCATCGACTGTCGAACGATTTGACCAGCCGCCTTTCACTTGAAGCGCATGAGGTAAATCAAAGTGATACATCGTCACAATTGGTTCAATGTCATAGCGGCGCAATTCATCAATGAGAGAATGGTAGAAGTCAATTCCCTTTTGATTGATCTCCCCATCTCCATCTGGAATGATACGTGTCCATGCAATGGAGAAACGATAAGCCTTCAAGCCCATTTCTGCAAACATCTTCACGTCCTCTTTATATCGATGATAGTGATCGCTGGCTACCTTAAAATCAGTTGTTCCTTCAGGATAGCTTTCTCTCATATCAATGACTGAAGGTCCCTTGCCATCCTCGTTCCACGCACCTTCTACTTGATAGGCGGAAGTCGATCCGCCCCAGAAAAAGTCTTTTGGAAATGGTGCTAGTGTTGAATATCTCATGATTATGTCCTCCCTTTCTTAAACTAAGTGTAAAAATGATTGTCCTGGTGTCACTTGTTTTTCTTCTGTCTCAATGATATCGCTAAATTCACCGGAATTGGTAATAATCACAGGTGTTGTGACAGAAAGACCTGCTGCTTGAATGGCCTCAATATCAAACTCCGCAAGCAGTTCACCTTCTGTAATGGTTTGACCCTGCTCAACCTTCGGCGTAAAATGACGGCCCCCAAGTTGTACAGTATCCAGTCCAATATGAATGAGTACTTCTGCTCCGCTTTCAGAGGTGAGACCGTATGCATGTCCTGTTGGGAATACCGTTGTCACGACCCCAGTTACTGGTGCAAACAGCTTACCTTCTGATGGAATAATGGCTGCACCCTTACCTAATGCGCCAGATGAGAAGGCTTTATCTTGCACCTCTTCTAGCTTGATGACTTTGCCAAATAAAGGACTTTTCACATGAGCTGCTTTGACACCATGTTCATTTTCAGATGCTGGTGCAGAACTAGCTGCAGGAGCATCTTCTTCATCCACAGGATCTTTGAATCCAATCAAATAGGTTAAGACGATTGAAAGGACAAATGAAACGGAAATTCCGATTAAGAATCCTGTAAATCCTTGACCATAGAAGATCGGAAGTGTCAGTAAACTCGGAAGACCTGACGCGATCGCAATACTTTGTGAATAACCGATAATGGCACCACCGACACCGGCAGAGATAACCGCTGCAATAAATGGTTTTTTCAAACGAAGTGTGACGCCGTATACAGCAGGTTCTGTAATTCCAAATACAGCAGAAACCGCTGTCGATCCAGCTAATGATTTCAGCTTTTTGTTCTTTGTTTTCAGCATAACACCGATGGAAGCACCGGCTTGTGAAAATACAGCTGGCGCAGTGGCCGGCTTAATATGATCTTTTCCATGAACCGCAATATTATTTAAAATGACTGGCACAAGCCCCCAATGGATACCGAAGATGACAAGAACCTGCCATGCCATCGCAATTAAAGCACCGGCAAGTGTAGGGCTAAAGGAGAATACTTTCAGCAGGACGGCTGCAATTCCGTTCCCTGCATACACACCAAATGGTCCAAATACGATCAGTGTCAGTGGAACGACCGTGACCAGTAAAATCAGTGGTGTAATAAAGTTTTTCACACTTTCATGAATGACTTTGTTAAAGAAACGTTCGATATATCCCATCACAAACACTGCCAAAATAATCGGGATAACCGTTGATGTATAAGACATTAAGACAACCGGAATGCCGAAGAACGACACATCTCCGCCGCCTTTTGTGAGCTCTTGAATAGTCGGGTAGATCAGTGCACCTGCAATCGTCACAGCGACAAATGGATTCGCTTTAAACTTCCTAGCAGAAGTGAATGCGAGCAGCAGCGGCAGGAAGTAGAACAAGCTGTCTGATGCGGCAAATAAAATTTGATACGACGTATCTTCAGGAGATAACCATTTTGCATTGATACAGATGCCTAGAAGTCCTTTTAAAATACCGGCACCCGCCATGACACCTAGAAGCGGTGTGAAAATTCCAGAAACAATGTCGACGAATTTTCCAAAAAGACTTGTACTTTCTTCACTTGATCTAGCAGATGAAGAAGTGGAATCCTCTAATAGATTCGTAAACTCTCCAATCTCTCGATATACCTCTGGTACGGTGTTGCCAATGACCACCTGAAACTGGCCGCCGCTTTCCATGACAGTCACCACACCATTTAATTTTTCAATGGCCGCTTTATCTGCTTTTGATCTGTCATTTAATGTGAAGCGAAGTCTTGTGGCACAGTGAACCAATGAATGAACATTTTTCTCTGTCCCGATATGTTTGATAATGTCTTCTGCTAATTGACGATGACTCATACAAAAACCCCCTTTTTTTCAAAAAAATACGTTTTTAGGCAAAATAAAAACCTAAACGGGCACCAAAAATAGTCGCAACTTGCTATTGCGCTTTTTCAGTGAACGTTTAGGTTTTGCCTGCCGAACAGTCACAATCCTCTAAGACGATCATTGTGAAACCGTATTCTTTTATGTTTATGAGCAAATAGTACCACTCACTTTTTATGATGTCAACGCTTTCTTTTAAAATTCTATCTTTATTTTTCTCGTTTGATGAGTCGATTCAAATGAATCGATAGATAGAGCATCTCCTCTGATGTTAGATCGCGATGATATGTTTGATACACATATTCCGCGATTTTCTTTGCGCATTCGTACGCCTTCGGATATTTCACTTTAATCAGCTGATATAAATCTTGATCTTCACTGACGAGTAACGTTTCGTTGATGAGACGCTGTACGAAAAAGCGTAAATGTGTGAGAAAACGATAAAAGTTGAGCGAGTCTTCATCAAATTCCATGTTCAAGTGATATTTCACAATGGTCAGTATGGCATTCACTTCTTTTGTGATATTGACCGTTGTATTCATGTCTTCATTGAGCTCTGCATTAATGATATGCATGGCAATAAAGCCCGCTTCATCTTCAGGCAGTTCAATATGAAGACGATCTTCAATCATCTCAAGGCATTCCTTCGCCACGAGAAACTCATCTTTGTATAAACGTTTAATCTCCCAAATCAGCGAATTCTCAATCAAGTGGTTTTTCTTTAATCGTTCAATGGCGTAATGAATATGGTCTGCCAGCGATACATGCAGACTTTCGTTTAATCTTCGGTTCAGCTTTGTATGTGCGTATTGGATCATTTCCTCGGTCACCTTGACGACATCATATGGAACCTCTTGAAGCAGCATTTTCATCCGCTCATGTACGGAATGATCTTCTAGGCGGAACACTTTATCAATTAACGCCTCGTCCACCGGGTCGCCGGGACGTCTTTGAAAAGCGATGCCTCTGCCCATGACGACGATTTCTTTTCCTTGTTCATCTATCACACTAATGACATTATTGTTTAGAACCTTTTGAATCTGCATCTCCAAACACCTCCGTCTATAACCAGCCATCTACACTCAAAATATGCTCTCATCTTAACACAACTGTCAAATCACTTGGCGTTTTTATCTGACTTTTGAAATAGATTTAACGATATTTTCACTTCTTTCTTGCTGGTCTGATCCTCCCTCGGCCTGCATACAATACCAATACCCCGAGGAGGTGACCTTCGATGAAGGCTTTTTTCTGGTCAGCATCTTTTTTATTCATGTTCATTCTGACTCTCTTTATTCTAGGTATTGTTTTTTGGCTTAGTGGACAAGGCTTAGATCAGCTATGGAGATATGCGCTTATCTGTCTTGTAACAGCCACCGTTCTACACGGCGTTACCACTTGGCTAAAGCAGCATGTCATGCATCATCTATCCAAATAAAAAGGCTGCCCGCAGTATTCAGGCAGCCCTTCCGTTATTCCTTAGATGAGGCGGCTTCTTTCTGAGAAGCACGCAGTTCATCATTAATTTTTTTCGCATCTTCTAAAAACTCTGTTTCAAATCCACTTTTGAGTGCCCACATATAAAATAACAACGCCACAACTGCAATGAGCGCCATATCCCAGCCATAATGAATGACGTTATACCCGCCAAATTTATCACTGCCGAGACAAGAAATCGTCATCATCACAAGCAAATACACAACCATCCAAGCACCTGCTTTAAAGTGACGGCCAAAGCCCTTCCACTTCGCTTTTGCTTGATAGTAAAAATAGATTGGCAGACCGATAAGAATAATGAACAGCACCTGACCCGTCAGCGGCCATCTCGCCCAGTACAGTGTCAATGATGCAAAGACAAAACCGAGCGGGGCAATGATACTGAGTCCTTTAATTCGCAGTGGACGATATAAATCTGTGCCCGTCTTTCTCAGCGTCATTACTGTCACAGGTCCTGTCAAATAGGAAATCAAGGTCGCCACAGAGATAATTTCAGCGAGAACCCCCCATCCTCTAAACAAAAACAGAAAGATAAACGATACGCCTAAGTTAAAAAACATCGCTGGACGAGGCACACCATAAATTGGGTGCAGACGACCAAGTACACTCGGCATGTACTTGTTTTTTTCCATCCCATAAATCATACGAGACGTCGTCGCCGTATACGTAATCCCTGTTCCAGAAGGAGAAACGAACGCATCTGCATATAAAATAAGGACAAGCCAGTTGATTCCTAGCGCAATGGCAAGGTCAGCAAATGGCGAGTTGAAATTCAAATGCCCCCAGCCATTCACAATCATTGATGGATCGACAGCCCCAATAAAAGCGATTTGCAGCAGCACATAAATGACCGTTGCAATCAAAATCGATCCAACAATGGCGATTGGAATCGAACGCCCTGGATTTTTCGCTTCTCCTGCCATATTAATCGGGCTTTGGAAGCCATTAAAAGCAAACACAATCCCTGATGTTGCGACAGCTGTCAGCACACTCGCCCAGCCGTTCGGCGCAATACTTGTTCCAGAAGTAAAATTCTCACTATGAAAACCTACGAATAAGAGCGCACCAATTGTTAATCCTGGAATGACGATTTTAAAAACCGTAATGAATGTATTCGCCTTTGAAAACAACCCAACTGTCCAATAATTGAGCAGAAAATAAATCACCAGCAGCACACTTGCCACCATGAGCCCCTCAGTCGTCAAAACCCCTTTTGTGACCAAATGGCTTGTCCACTTTGCCCACTCCCAAGGCCATGAGCTCATGTATTGAACGGAGGCCACTGCCTCAACAGGAATCACTGAGACAATCGCAATCCAGTTTGCCCAAGCGGCGATAAATCCAATAAAAGAGCCGTGTGAATATTGCGTATATTTGACCATTCCGCCTGCCTCTGGAAACATCGACCCAAGTTCACTATAAGACAATGCGATAAATAAAATAACAACCATCCCGATCAACCATGACAAAATAGCAGCAGGGCCGGCGATTTGAGCAGCCCGCCACGCACCAAAGAGCCATCCTGAACCAATGATTGAGCCAAGACCTACCATCATTAAAGCGAAAGTTCCCATCCTACGATGCAAATGATTCATGTTCATAACACCTTTCGATTAAAATACAGAGCATGTGTCGAGCAAGCGCCTTTCTTTTATAGCAGCTCACCATTCATTCCATTGGCAAATACTTTCTGATCTGAACTTTTATCTTTGTTCATTTTTTTGCCTGTTATATTATCTCTCAATTCTCCATTTTCTGAAATAGTCGAACATGCTTATTTCAAAGGAAAGCGCTTTTTCAACAGTTCAATCTATTAGACTGATTAACTACCTTTACCCTTATTTTGAAAAAAACAAAACAAAAAAGAAAGAGGAAATGACTTCCTCTTCCCTCTGAACACGTATCATTCAAAGAAAAAAGGATAAAAGGGAGACCCTCTTATCCTTGTGAGATTGCTTGTTCTTTTTCAATGACAGCTAGTCTTTCTTGAACTTCTTCTTCAGATAAGTTGTGCTGTTTCACATAAAGGTTACGTTCGCTTGTGCGGCATTCATGGCTGCAGCTGCGCATATATTTATGCTCGCTTTCTTCTGTTGCAATCATTTTGCGGTTACATGCAGGGTTCGCACAGTTCACATAACGCTCGCAAGGTTCGCCAGTGAAGAAATCTTTTCCTACTACGACGTGCTCTGTTTGATTGACTGGAACCGTTAGGCGGTTATCAAACACATAACATTGACCGTCCCATAGCTTTCCTTGAACTTCTGGGTCTTTTCCGTACGTGACAATTCCACCGTCAAGCTGGGATACATCTTCAAAGCCTTCACGCTTTAACCATCCTGAGAATTTCTCACAGCGTACACCGCCTGTGCAATACGTCAGAATTTTTTTCCCTTCAAGAATCTCTTTGTTGTCACGGATCCACTCAGGTAATTCACGGAATGTCTCAATGTCAGGGCGCACAGCACCTCTGAAGTGACCGACATCAAACTCATAATCATTACGTGCATCAATCACGACCGTATCAGGTGATTGCATTTGCTCGTAAAATTCAACTGGGCTGAGATGTTTCCCCGTTAATTCTAGCGGATTCACATCATCTTCAAGACTTAAATTCACCAATTCATTTCGGTGGCGGACGTGCATTTTCTTAAACGCATGACCATCTGCTTCGTCAATTTTAATTGGCATGGACGCAAAGCGTGGATCTTCTTTCAATGCTTGCATGTACTTGTCCGTCTGCTCAATGGTACCAGAAACGGTTCCGTTTATGCCTTCAGATGAAACAAGAATACGACCTAACAAACCAAGTTCCTTACAGAATGCTAGATGCTCTGCTGTAAACGTTTCTGGATCCTCAATGGGGACATATTGATAGTAAAGTAATACACGATATTGTTTTTCCATATATATAAACACCTCTTAAATTTAATCAAAACATACCATTTTATATCATACAGGAAATACATACCTTAAGGCAATGTCAGTAGTTCAATTCCATAAAACGGAAGGGTCTATGGTCTCATATTGTCCAATTATTTGACAGAACTTTCTGTAAAATGAGATGATTTAAGAACTATATGATTTCGTAAAGGAGCATAAGTCAATGATCCAACCAGAAGAGATCGTCAGAAGCGGTCCTAACCAGTTTATTTCTCAAAAGGGGATTTATCATGAAATCGAGTCACTTGTTACTCCCTTTCAGTCACCAGCTATAGTGACAGGATATGACTCATATCAAGCCTTTTCACAGTACACAAAGTTTCCATCCGAGTGGCCTGTTGTTCAGCATAAAGGTTACAGTTCACCAAATGCGATCACACGAATTGCGGAAGAACTCAAGAGTTCAGACGTGATCATAGGGATCGGTGGCGGCACGATTTTAGATACAGCGAAGTCTGTTGCCGACGCTCTCCAAATTGAAGTGATCATGGTGCCGACGATTCCCGGGACATGTGCGGCTTCTACACCGCTCAGCGTCATTTATGATGACAAGGGAAATTTTATGAGGGTCGACTATCATAAGCGGTCCAGCTATCTCACGTTAATTGATCATACTTTTTTGATTTCATCTCCTCTTTCCTACCTCCAAAGCGGAATTGGGGATACACTGGCAAAATGGTATGAAGCGGAAGCCATTATTCGTAACACAAAAAGCACCTTGCCGCTCATGGTACATGCTGCATTAAAGCAGGCAGTGTACGTTCGTGACATTCTTCTGACTCATAGTGAAGAAGCCGTTAGCAGTTTAAAAACAGGCCAGCTTTCTCAAGCCTTTGCAGATGTAACAGATACGATCATTACGTTAGCCGGAACAGTCGGCGGTTATGGAGGACGTTATGGCAGAATGGCAGGAGCCCATGCCGTTCATAATGGATTAACATTTATTGATGAAACACATCATGTGTTACATGGACAAAAAGTGGCCTATGGCATTCTCGTCCAGCTTGCCGCAGAAAACCGTATGACGGAAGTAGAAGAATTACTTGAGCTCTATCAAACACTCGGATTACCTAGAACGATGCGTGATCTTGGCATCACAGCTCAGCTAGAAGAAGCAGCACATACAGTGGCAAACCATGCTGCACGTAAAGATGAAACCTTTTGTTTGATTGGAGACTATACGAAAGAGCAAATTGTCGACGCCATACAAATCATTGAAACCTATCAGCCTCAAAAGACGGTCTGAACATAGGGGCAAATAAAAAGCACAGGCATCCCGCCTGTGCTTTCTTTCTATTAAAAATCGAAGTTATCTGGGTCTGGACCCGTGCGCTCATCTTCATTGAGCTGATCAATGACACTCATTTCATGGGCGGACAACTCGAAATCAAATACGTTTGTGTTTTCGATGATTCGGCTCTTCGTCACAGATTTCGGAATGGTGATAATGCCATGCTGCAAGTCCCAGCGAAGAATGACTTGCGCCACTGACTTCTCATGTTTTTTCGCAATATCTTGAAGCACCGGATGGTTAAGAAGTTTCCCGCTACCTAATGGCGACCATGCTTCTACATGAATGCCTTTTGCCTTGCAGTAGTCACGTAAAGGCTCCTGCGTCAGCTTCGGATGCAGCTCAATTTGATTGACCATTGGTACCACTTCTGCCTCTTCTAATAAATCTTCTAAATGGTGCTGATGGAAGTTACAAACGCCAATGGCTTTCACACGGCCATCCTTATACAGCTTTTCTAGCGCCTTCCACGTTTCTTTATATTTGCCTTCAACCGGCCAATGGATTAAATAAAGATCCAATACTTCCAGACCTAGTTTGTTCATACTCGTTTCAAAGGCTTCAAGCGTTGACTCATATCCTTGATCACTATTCCACACTTTTGTCGTAATGAACAGATCATCGCGAGAGATGCCTGATTGCTGAATGGCTTTGCCTACACCTTCTTCATTTTGATAGGCCGCTGCTGTATCTATACTGCGATAGCCCGCTTCAAGTGCGTCTTTGACTGCATTTACAGCCTCATCCCCATCTTTTACTTGCCATACACCAAAGCCAAGCTTCGGCATTTTCACTCCGTTTGCTAATGTGACTGTATCTGTTAATCCACTCATCAAACAAACCTCCGCTTCATTTTTGCTTACCATGCACTATACCCGAATGTGCGAAAGATCATGCATGAAAATAGACCATTCATAGACTGAATGATCTTATTTGATGTATTGTCCCATATCGACTTGATTTGCATCAACAATTTGGTATTCACTGATTCGATTTTTTGTTTTAGAACCATCATATGTCTCTAAAAAGCTTTGGTCATAAAAAGTCAGACCATACATTTGCTTTTCGTTCTCGTACACTCTGATCCAATAAGATTCTTTTGAGGCTTTTTTAGCCTCGTTTATTTTCTTTAATTGAATACCCGAAAATTTCTTCAGCAACTTTTGAATATCCTCTTTCTTATCCACCACAACGCGCTCATCATCATGCTCAATTTGAATGGAAGTCACTTTATCTTTATCAATCGAGACCACATCATCAAAAGCATATGTTTTGGCATTGATCATAAAATAAAGACCTATTCCGATAAAAATAACGACTACTAAACCAATGATCCACTTCTTCAACCTAACTCCTCCTTCAAGTCACGCCATCCCTATACAAACAGCGAGGTCCAATCATCCTCCTCAGAGAATACTTGAATCCCATGCTGTTTCAGCAAGGCAGACGTCACACCGTCCCCACCCTTTGTTTTCCCGTTAAACTCTCCCCGATAGATCATCCGGCTTCCGCAAGAAGGGCTGTACTCTTTTAACACGACGGATGTTGCGCCAAGAGTCTGAACCTGCTTAAGCGTGTCTTGTGCACCATTTACATACATCTCTGTCACATCTGTTCCATGAACATCAACAACAGAAGCCTGCCCCCGTAAGACATCATGACCATCTCCACCAATAATTTCAGCGGGAGGTCTTGGTGTAGAGAAACCGCCAAGCAGCTCAGGGCAAACTGTTACCGCCTTTCCTTCCTGCACAAGCTCCTCGATACGTTGATCTAATCGATGGCTGCCATTATAACGGACCTTTAATCCCGCAAGACAAGCGCTAACAACGATCATGTATGTTCCTCATTTCTATGTATTGAACGTTTTTTGCTGACTTTAAAATAAATCCATAAAGGCAAACAGAGTATCGTGTACATCAGAAAGGGCAGAGCACAATACAAAATAGCTGCCCAAATGGACCCTTCAACTCCTGTGATCCCAAAAAAATAAACAAATAATAGCAAGCTGACAAACAATCCGACGAACGGCATGATAAAAATAGATTTTTTAAAATTCTCCATCATCTCTTTCACCAACACGGCTCCCTCCCTCAAACATCATCACGAATAACGTCAATATATGTTAATTTTACCATAAAAAAACCGAAAGCATCTAGTTTATAGAAAGCTTTCGGTCCGTTATTTATATCTTTTCCTTCCAAGCCTTTAAGAAGCGCTCAATAACCTGTAGCTCGTCTTCATTAAATTCATGGAGGAATTCTAAATAGGAGGAGACTGCCTGTTCATGAAGCTCATCATGCAGTGCCGCAAGCTGTGTGCCTTCCTCTGTGAGTGAATAATAGACGGATTTCTTGTCACCTTGCCGGTGGCAATAGTCGACCATGCCTTTTTCGATGAGCTTTTTCACAGCCTTTGTAATAGCTGGTTTTGATAGTTTTAGTTGTTGTGAAAGAAATGTATTATTGGATTCATTAGGGTTTGCTTGAATCATAGATAAAATATGAAGCTGTGTAAGTGTCCAATCTTGCTTGAGTGTATCAGTCGTGGTAATCAGTGGATCTGTTGGATCGTTCCGTTTCTTTTCCCTATGCATAATCAAATCTTGAATCGCTTTTAAGACAATCTGCTCGTTTGTTTCCATCTGAACCTCCACTCTTAACTGGTTAATAAAATGGTACTAATAATCAATAAAGGAGTCAAAAGAAATGTGGGGATGAGGAAAAGAATGGGTCATCAGACCTGATAAATAAGAGAACTTTTTTACTAGATTACAAGAGACAGCACAATTTCCTTTTCTTTGCTATTATTTATGATAGGTAACCCTCAATCAAAAAAAGAAGGTGAGAGAATGAAAACAGAGCAGCAAATGGCCATTCGGCAGTTAGAAGAAAAAATAAATTTGTTTTCTTCTGTTGTAAACGGATCGTTCCTATCAACGGAAGATTTCGTTCTATCAAACACGCATATATCAACTGACACGTTCAATTTGTTATTACCCATTTCAGCGCACATACAAGATCAACAAAAAGTGGAAGCTGCCATCGAACAAATGCAGCAACAGCAGCTAGCATTCAGCACATGGATCACTCAAAGCCTGCTCCACCCCGATTGGTCGAATATCATGCAGAAATATGGGCTTCAAGAAGTGGAACGCAATACCATCATGATGCTTGAACATACAAACGACATCGATCAAAGGACCTCTCAATCGCTTACGATCAAGGAAGTGACTGACGATCAAACCTTTCTCGATTATCAACATTTATTTATCGAACTTTTCGAAGGATCACCCGAGGCAATCGCTTTAAACAGCTATTTCCAGCGCTTTTCGATTGAACGATTACACCCGAGTACCCGCATGTTCGTTGGATATGAACACAACAAACCGGTCACAACGGGCTTATTGATTGAAACAGCAGACAGCTACGGTATTTATGATGTCATCACAAAGGCAGAACACCGCGGAAGAGGACTTGGCAGTGACATGTTTCATTACCTTCTGACCCAAACAGATAACAAACAAAAGTGTGTGATGTTACAAGCCTCAAATGACGGCAAACATATCTATCAGCGTGCCGGATTTCAACCAATTGGAGAAATGGTTGTTTTTGAATAGAAGATGACATTTTTCCTGACTTATCGAGGGTAAAGAAAGGCATCCTGTCTCTTCTTTGCCTCTAACATCTCATCACAAAAATGAATGTACATTCATTCACTCCTTTGGTACATTTAAAAAAAGGAGCTGAAGAACAAATGGTTCGACCAGGCGATCAATTTCAAACAAGCAAAACCTATACGCATGAAGATGTGATTCAATTTGGCGAGATGACAGGTGATCTTGGCAAACATCATACCGAGCTAGATGATCAAGGCAGGCTCATGGTACACGGTTTTCTCACAGCAAGTCTAGCCACGAAGCTTGGTGGTCAGTTTCATTTTATCGGTCAAGAGATGACATGTACCTTCATACGCCCTGTTTATACAGGTGACACCATTACCTGTCAGATGGCCGTCACCAAGGTAGAACCCCTTGAAAAATACCATCGTGTCCACCTTTTTTCCCGTTATATCAATCAGCATGGAGAAGAAGTCATTACTGGTAAAAGTGAAGGTGTGGTTTTAAAAAAATAAAAAGCTGCCTATGATGAGGCAGCTAACTAACACGAAAATGTTCTTATTCTCTTCTATTCAGCCTGATGCTGACGATCCATATAAAGCGGCGGTCTCTTTAATGAAATCACTGCACAGCTAAAGGCAATCAGCACAAAAATAGCGCCGAATTTAGCCAAGTCAACGGATGAACCAGTCATTGTAAACATGACGCCGCCCACGGCTGATCCAATGGAAATCCCAATTTGCAAAGCGGATGTATTCAAACTCTGCTGAATATCAGACGTCACAGGGTCTGTTTGAATCAAATAGCTCTGCAAAGCAGGTGTCAGTGCCCAGCTAAGAGCACCCCATAGGACAACCATCACCATAAAGAGCATAAACACTCCCGCTGTATAAGGAAGGATAAACATCACAATGGCAAACGCCATGGTCACAAGCAAAATGGCTTTTCCTGATCCTAGTTTGTCACTCAGCCAGCCGCCAAACCCATTCCCGCCAATCGACGCAAGCCCGAAGACCAAATAACAAATACTAATCCAAAACGGAGTCATACGCAGAACTTCCATCAGAAATGGCGTGAAATAAGAATACAGCATATAATGACCAGCAAGCATGAACAAACTAATCAAATGTGCACTGAAAATTTTCGGATGCCCTAAAGAACGAATTTGTTCTTTAAGCGGTGTGACTTTTTCAACAGGCATTTTCTCCAATAGAAAATAAATGAGTACCATGGATATGGCTGACAGAATACTGATTCCTAAAAACATCACTCTCCAGCCAAAGCTCTCTGTAATAAAAATACCGATCGGTACACCGAGAACAAGTGATGAGCTAATCCCAATAAAAATCAGACCTAATGCTTTCGCTCGATGCGCCGGTTCCACCAGCTTGGCCGTAATCGTCAATGATAGCACCACAACAAGCGCTGTACTCATGGCAATCAAGACCCTAGAGATCATGACAAGGGCAAAGGTGGAACTAAAATATGTGAATACATTGCCTAATGTAAAGACCAATAATGCGATTAAATACAGACGCTTTCGTTCGATTTTGGCTGTGACGGTCAGTAGCACCGGTGCTGAAATAGCATACACAATCGCAAATACCGTGATCAGCTGCCCAGCTGTCGCAAGAGACACATTGAGATCCTCTGCTAAACTTGGCAAAATGCCTCCGACCACAAGCTCAACTAATCCAACCGCAAAAGTAGAAACAGCTAATAAATAAACTCTCCAGTTCATGTCTAACATCCCTTCTCTATATCATGGCTTTCACTTTTGATACAGGGTGCAGACAAACAAAAAAACCCTGATTACAAAAAAGGAAAGCGCGCTTTTGTAATCAGGATTTATCGGATCCTGGTAGAAACCCTCAAACCATATTATTGAGGTTATACAAGTCTATTTTTTTCTTCAAATATATTAGCATAGCCTTCCATAACGTGCAAGCTGCAAAAATAGAAAATGTTTGCCAATGGCTCTTCGACATAAACGACCTCAGAAAGGCATGAAATGAACTTGCGGACCAACTTGCTTTCTCCCCCATTTACAGGTAAACTGATGAAAAATCAACGAACAAGGATCAACGTAGATCTGGAATAGTAGCTTGAATTGACCTTTAACAGAGAGGGAACGGTGCTGAGAAGTTCCTACTGACATCTTCAAGTGAACCTGCCGATTTAGTTCTGTTTCATACAGCGGTTCATACCGTTATCATGATCGAGTGTAAAGCTGTGCTTTAAATTAGGGTGGTACCACCAGGAATGGTCCCTAACTTAAAGCACAGCTTTTTTGTTTTTTTTAAAAGGAGGAAAAAGACGATGTCAAAGAAACAATTTGTTGAGAAAATTACAAGCATGGAAGACGACTTTGCCCAGTGGTATACAGATGTTGTCACAAAGGCGCGTCTCGTCGATTATTCAAGCGTTAGAGGCAGTATGATTATTCAGCCATACGGTTTTAAAATTTGGGAGAATATTCGCGACGAACTTGATCGTCAAATCAAAGAAACGGGTCACGAGAATGTCTATATGCCGCTCTTTATCCCAGAAAGCCTTCTCCAGCAAGAAAAGGATCATATCGAAGGCTTTGCTCCTGAAGTGGCGTGGGTGACACATGGCGGTGATTCGGAATTACAAGAAAGACTCTGCGTCAGACCAACCTCTGAAGTGCTGTTCGCTGAGCATTATAAAAACATCATTCACTCCTATCGTGATTTACCGAAGCTATATAACCAATGGGCCAATGTCGTCCGTTGGGAAAAGACAACACGTCCATTCCTTAGAACCCTTGAATTCCTCTGGCAGGAAGGGCACACTTGTCACGAGACTGAGCAAGAAGCGATTGAAGAAACAGAAAAAATGCTCCATGTCTATGCGTCTATTTGTGAAGAGCTTCTAGCGATCCCTGTCATTAAAGGAAGAAAAACAGAGAAAGAAAAATTCGCTGGCGCTCGCTTCACCTATACGGTTGAAAGCTTGATGCATGACGGAAAAGCCCTGCAAACCGCCACTTCTCACTTCTTCGGCAACGGATTTGCCAAGGCGTTTGGCATTGAATTTTTAAATCGAGAAGGAAAATTAGAGCATGTCCAGCAAACATCATGGGGCTTCACTACAAGAATCATTGGCGCTATGATCATGGTGCATGGCGATGACAGAGGACTAGTCCTGCCGCCAAACATTGCGCCAACCCAAGTACGTGTTGTGCCAATTGCTTCCCATAAAGAAGGTGTCCTCGATCATGCCTATGAATTAAAGGATCGACTCGCCCGCATCGCACGCGCTGACATCGATGCAAGTGATAAACAGCCAGGCTGGAAATTCAACGAATGTGAAATGCAGGGCATCCCTTTACGTGTAGAAGTGGGACCAAAGGATATGGAAAAAGGCCAGATCATGCTCGCAAGACGAGACACAGGTGAAAAGCAAGCCGTCACGTTAGATGCACTCGAACAAACCATCACGGCCACGCTTGAAGACATTCAACAGACGATGTACGAAAAAGCAAAAGATCGATTACATGAAAAAACATCAAACGCCCACACAATCGAAGACATCGAGCAGCTTCTTGCCGAAGAAAACAGGTTGATCAAAGCCATGTGGTGCGGCGATGAAGACTGTGAAAACGACATCAAAGAGAGAACAGGGGCGACATCACGCTGTATCCCGTTTGAACAAGAATCCGTTTCTGACACATGTGTCTGCTGCGGGAAACCTGCTTCTGATATGGTGTTCTGGGCAAAAGCCTACTAATGATGCTTCTGATTGTTGACAAAGGGCTAAAATGAACTTTATTTTAGCCCTTTGTCTTCTTTTCAGCGTGATAGAAAAACTTTGCAACCTAGGAAGGACGAGTACTGGCAGAGCGAATTTGACATTCGCAAGCACCAACACGCAGGACTGACAAAGAATACGAGGGTTTGTCTACACGCTGAAACATCTTATACGATGCTTCTTTTTTTGTTAAAAAGAGCCAAATATCCATTGACCTCATTCACACAATCCCCTATAATTCATATTAATATAATCGGTTTTCAAGACTTTAACTGGAGTGGTGATCTATGAAGCGTTGGCTCTCAATTTTTAACGAACGCTGTCCAAAATGTAAAACAGCATTAGATGTCTCGAAGTCCAATGCCTTGCAAGGCAAAGTCGTGAAAACATGCCCCAATCTTCATTATCAAAAAGAGTACCACCCTGCACTTGAAACGTATATCGAGCACGATGACATGAAATAAAAAAGACCAACACATGGAAAAGAGCCCTTGCTCTCAGTTGTTGGTCTTTTTCTTATAATAAATCCACCCAGATTTTGATCGCTGTAGCTGTAATCATCACGGCAAGCGCCCATTGCAAATAAACGGCATTGATTTTCTGACCAATTTTCGCCCCAATCGGCGCAGCAATCAGACTGGCCGCCATTAAGACAAGAGCAGGCATGAACATGACTTGACCAGTCAGCACTTTCCCAGCCGATGCGCCGATTGCAGAGAGAAACGTAATCGCCAGAGACGAGGCAATCGTCATCCGCACAGGGATTTTGAGAATCGATAGCATCACCGGCACTAAAATAAAGGCACCGCCTGCACCTAATACACCCGATACACTTCCGATCACAAAGGCAATACCAGCCGCCAGTCCTTTATGAAAAGTCACCTCTCCATCCGCTTCTGCCTGCTGACCTTTTTTCGGAACAAGCATTAAAATGACAGCGACAATGGCAAGCAGACCATAGACTACATTGATGCCTTTCTCTGGAAGGAAATGTGATAAATAGCTGCCTAATAAACTCCCTGCCAATATACTGCTCCCCATATATAAAATCAATGGTCGATGTAAAAATCCGCTTTTTCGATACGCCAGCACACCGCCGAGTGTCGAAAATAGTACTTGAATGGCACCAATCCCTGAAACCTCGTGTGCCGATAATGCCATCACTCCGACAAGAGGCGGGATATAAAGCAGCATGGGATAGTTGATCACCGACCCTCCTATTCCGACCATTCCTGATAAGAAGGAACCAATAAATCCGATGATAAATAAAGTAATGAAAAATGCAAAATCCACGCTGGTCTCCTCCTTTGCAAAAGGAAAAGGGGCTCCCTCATAGATACCCCTCTCCCCTTTAGGACCCTTTTCTCACCCAGAACTTCAGCACATGTCCTTCATCCGTCTGTGTGATCAATTCATGTCCGCTTGACTTAGCCCATGCAGCCAAATCAGCTTTAGCTCCTTTATCTGTTGCATGTATTTCTAATACTTGACCTTCTGCCAAGTCGTTCATTTTTTTCTTCGTCCGAATAATTGGCATCGGGCATGCAAGCCCGGTTACGTCTAAAATGTGATCTGATGTCATCTGATCATCCCTCGCTTCTTTATTTTATTGAACATTATCGAATCGCACAACGGTTTGGACCAATTTCCATGTCTCGCTGCGCTTCCTCGTCTGGATGCAGCTTCCCCATATTGGTAGACCGAATGTCTTGATAAGCGTTTGGCTGTGCAGGTAGATGCTGCGTGACCATTTGTCTAAATACGTCTTCATCTTCAATGTTCAGCCCGTGATTTTCTTCAAACAAAGCGCCTAGCTCCTTCCAAACGCTTCCGTCTTCATTCAGCTCATCCACGATCATAAAATGTGCAGGCAGCACAATCAATTCTGCCGAAAGCGCCGTATATCGTGTATAAAGGGTTTCCCTCAAATCACCTACCCAGTCCTCCGCCATACCGGCTAGATCAGGTCGTCCGATCGAATCAATGAACAAAATATCACCTGAAAGGAGGTAACGGCCGTCTACGATAAAAGAGGTTGAACCAATCGTATGGCCCGGTGAATAAAGGGCATGAATATCAATCTCCGTCGCTCCAATCGTCACACGCTGTCCTTCTTCAAGGTGTTTGTAATCAAATGTCACCTCTTCGGCGTCTTTTGGCGGTAGCCAATAGATAGCGCCAGTCTGTTCAGACAGCTTTTTCCCGCCAGATATATGGTCCGCATGAAGGTGCGTATCAAACACATGCGTCACTGTGACTTGATGTTTTTTAGCAAATTGCGTATAGACCTCCGTCATTCTAGCCGCATCAATAATCGCAGCTTCCCCATTCGACATGATCATATACGACAAGCATCCCTTGCCCATTCGCACAAATTGGTACAACTCTCCACCGCCAGTTAAATCACCGATCTTCACTGGCTCTAAATGCTCACTCCATGCCTTCATGCCGCCTTGCAAATAATGGACCGTTCTGCCTGCCTCTGACAGCATCTCTGCCACCATAATAGAAGAGCCCTCTTTCGCACAAACGACCAGTACATCTAGGTCATCCGGTATGTTCTCCACCATATCCTCTACGCCATCAAGAAGCTCAAAGTAAGGCACATTTAAATATTCAACGGCTTTCCCTTCAATTTTCCAGTCCTGCACATCTGATTCATTTCGTACATCCAACAAAAAGATCGGCTCTTTGTTGATAATCTTTTTTGTTAACTGTTCTGCTGTCATTGCTTTTACAGTCATCGTTTCATTCAGCTCCTATTTTTCAATCTCTCCTGTCCAGCTGTTCATGCCTGGCACTACATTGATCAATTGATGAAATCCTTTTTCTTTTAACTTTTGTGCGGCTAATTCACTTCTTCTACCTGAATGACAGATGAGGTAAATGAGCGTCTCTCGGTTCAATTCTTCAGCACGTTGTTCCACCTCACCGAGAGGGATGTGAACAGCTCCTGGAATATGACCCGCTTCGTATTCATCTGGCTCTCGTACATCTAAAATAAACAATGACTGATCTTCTTTTACCTTCTGTTGAAACATGTTCAACGACATTTCCGAAATCATTGACTGCTCCTCCTGTTTCGCTCCACCTTTACGAATCAAATGATGAAGCACCTGTCCTTCTACTTTTGTTCCTAAAAATTCATGACCGGCGCTTTTTGACCAAGCTGCTAAATCCGCTGTAGACCCTTTATCGGTTGCTTGCACTTCAAGCACATCTCCTGGCAAGAGCTCATTCATTTGTTTTTTCGTTTTGACAATGGGCATTGGGCATGCCAATCCTTTTGCATCTAGAATTGCTGTTGGTTGCTGCATTGTTTTTCCTCCTTTTATAGGGGTGGGGGTATATTTCAAAGTCTATTTATACCTATAATCGCCAAGCATTCATGCCACCCTTGATATTCGTAATGTGGGTAAATCCCTGTTTTTTTAACAATTTAGCCGCCTGCATACTTCTCATCCCGCTCTGGCAGATCACATACACTTCTTTGTCTTTCTCAAGCTCATGCGCTCGTTCCTTTAACTGGAATAAGGGGATATTTTGAAAGCCTTTTATATGATTTGTTTGAAATTCAAAAGGTGATCGCACGTCTATCAGCTGTTGATGCCGACTATGCAATTTAGGTTTCAGATGAGCTGCGTCCATTTGTTTCACACCCCGTACGGGAAGAAAACGGCTCACAAGCAAAGCGATCACAATAATGAGCAAAAGCATTTGAATCATGTATGGACACCCCCTAGATAAATAAGTTCACATTCCCGATTTCTGCCTCTGCTAAATACGCTGCCACACCGGCATATTGAATGTCAGCTAATAATTCACTCTCCTGCAGCCCTAAGAGATCCATCGTCATCGTACATGCCACGAGGTTGATCTCTTGTTCCTTCGCCATATCAATGAGCTGCGGCAGGGTCATGGCATTGTGTTTGTTGATCACATGCTTGATCATCTTCGGTCCCATTCCTGCAAAATTCATCTTTGACAGCCCCATTCGATCAGCGCCGCGCGGCATCATTTTGCCAAACATTTTTTCTAAAAATCCCTTCTTCAGTGGCACCATCTCTTCCTTACGCAACGCATTCAGCCCCCAGAAAGTATGAAAAATAGTCACCTCGTGATCATAAGCTGCTGCGCCATTTGCAATAATATAAGCGGCCATCGCTTTATCATAATCTCCACTAAATAAAACAATTGTCGTTCGTTTCTTTTGTTCTTCCATCATGCTCCTCCTTATATCAATTACCCATGGGGGTATACTAAAAGCAAAAAATATATACACATACCGGTAAGGGTATATTGTAACAAGTAAAAAAATTCGTCAACCTCCAAAGGCTGAGGAATTTCTTACCGGCTTTTCACCAAGAGCTCAACCGCTTCTTTGACAAGCCCCTCTGTATCCTTGCCCTGCTCAAGACTTTCACGGACACATTGCTCAAGATTTGTACTCACAATCACACCCATTGCCCGATCAATGGCATTGCGTGATGCAGACAGCTGCGTCACCACCTCACGGCAATCCTTTCCCTGCTCCATCATCGCAAGAACCCCTTTAATCTGTCCCTCAATCCGGCGAAGACGATTCTTCATCTGCTGATTATATTCCACGTTTAACACTCCTTTCTCTTTTCCCTATGATCAGATAGTATACCCTGATAGGTATTTAGTCAAACATGATGAATCAGTATAAAAGAGCTGCTGAGAGCAAATGTCGCAGCAGCACGTTCTCTTTAAGCATTCGCTTCCTCTCGAGAGCGCTTATTTCCTTTGTAAATAAAATAAAGAGCGATCAGCATAAAGAACAATGCCAATAAGCGTTTGAGATCAAGTGAAATCACCAAGCTATGGAACCAGCCAAAATGATCAATGACCATTCCAATGACAAGCTGCCCAGCAATCCCCGCAATATTCGCAGCAATGACACCGATTTTCGGAACAGCGATCACTGTCAGGATTAAATAAGCCGTTCCAAGAAAAGCCGCACTCAACTGCCACTTCGGCGCATGCAAGAGATTCAACAGATGGCCGCTCCCAAAGAATAAAATCAGAATGGTCAAAAACATCGTACCCGTTAAAAAGGTCAAAAAGGTCGTTTCAATCGTACCCGCTCTCCTGCTAAACGTACCGTTTATGGAAGATTGCGCACTTAACGTAATGCCTCCGATTAAAGTAAATAGAATTAACAATAATGCCATATCGAGTTTCCTCCTAATGAATAAGAATAAGGGCAATGATCATCGAAATGACCGCAAATACCTTCTCTTTGTTTACTCTTGTTCTCTGACTCCCAAGCCAGCCAAAATGCTCAATCACCATACTCATCAGCAGCTGACCAATAATGACAGCGACCATCGTTACCCCCACACCAACGAATGGAACACTCACCACAATAGACGTTAAATACACAACCCCCATCGCTCCGCCAAGCAGTGACCATTTTGGTGCCTTCAACGTATAGGAAAGGTCACCTTTGCCAAAAAAGAGCCACAATAGCCCCATAATAATTGAACCGACAAAAAAGTTATAAAAACTCGTTTCTAACTGTCCGATCGACTTCCCAAGCTCCGCATAGATGGCTCCTTCAAAACTAAGTGCCGCACCCGCTAATAGTGCAAGCACATAAAAAATTAAACGCATCATCAAATCTCCTTTTATTTATATATTTATATATTTAGATAAACAGATATATAGAATAGAAAAAAACAGAAATCATACATCCTTTAGATCTCTGTTTTCATATATTGGCCGATCTGTTGGATAAATTTTTCATTTCGTCTATAGTATGTCCATTGTCCATGCCGTACCGATTCAAGCAGACCAGCCTTTTGCATCAAATGTAAGTAGCTAGAGACCGTTGATTGAGAAATTTGCGCCTTTTCTTGAATATCCCCAACACAAACGCCCCCCTTATAACTAACCTCCTTCGGTAAATGAGCGCCTTGCTTAGGAAAATGCTTCTCAGGTTCCTTAAGCCACTTTAAAATATTCAACCTTGTTTCATTCGATAATGCCTTAAACACATCAATAGGTTCCATGGCAGACATTGTATATCTAGAAATACCGATATGTCAAGCCATTGCATATTCACCTCTAAATTGGTAAAAAGGAAATAATCAACGCTATAAGGAATATTTCAAGGAAAGAGGGCAACCCATGACTTTACAGCATTATATTGGATCAAACAAAGAACTGCCACTTGGTACCATTGGTCAAAATCCTACCTATAAACCATTCTCTGAACTCAATATCAGCATGTTTGATAAAAAACAAAAAAAGCCCAAAATCTATCAAAAAGATGATCTTTTGATAGAAGTATTTGAGACAGAAGAGGATTTCGAAGGCATTCACATTGATTATCTAGATCCCGTCAATGAAGCGGTAAGAAACAAATTCACGCACCCTTTTGTTTATGAATTAGACATCATTCATTCTCTTCGTGCACTTTTTAAATTCATTGAAAAAGAGCTGTCAAAAGGAGAAACCATCGAAATCTATTCTTGTCTAAATGAACTCGAAATGAAAGAAAAGGACGATCAATTGGATGTAGAAATTGACCTAAGCACAAAACGGTTTGGAAAACATATCGATTTTAAAGGGATTGATGAACTGATTGATATGTTTGAATTAGAAAACTTACAATATGTGTTGGTGAAAAAATAGACCTTCTGCAGTAAAAGTATAGAGATAAGGAGACATTATAATGAATATGACATGTGAATCAAAAAACTTTAATGATTATTTACTGGAATTAAATGAAGTTGATTATTCTAATCCTATTATTTGTACACTTGCAAATGAACTTTTCAACCCTTTGCAGACAGAAATAGAAAAAGCAAAAGCAGCTTATGAGTTTGTTCGAGATGAAATATCCCATACATGGGATATTCAATCCAAACGAGTGACTTGTCATGCATCAGATGTATTAACATTTAAAGAGGGAATTTGCTACGCAAAGTCGAACCTATTGGCTGCCCTGTTGCGCTCACAGGGAATACCCACAGGTTTTTGTTACCAGCGATTAATGTTGTTCGATACGCCAGATAAAGGATATTGCATTCACGCATTAAATGCTGTATTTTTTCATTCACTTAATAGATGGATTCGATTAGATTCACGCGGGAACAAAACAGGAATTGATGCTCAATTTTCCCTTGACCATGAGAGATTAGCTTTTCATACTCAACAAGAGTTAGATGAAGTCGACTATCCTTTGATATATGTAAGACCCCATCCAAAAACAATGAGTATTTTAAAAGAACATACAGATGCTATTGAGATGTATAAACACCATTTACCAGAAAAGATATAGGCCTGGGGGCAAGAAGCCTCAACGTGAAATTAAACCGGTGCTCATCAGCATCGGTTATGCTACTTGTCACTGATTTGCATAGGATCTATTTTATATTAATGCACTCAATAACTTCATCCAAACGATATCTACCCTTCAATTAAACGTTTCAACTTAAGCTCCGTTTCAGTATCCTCAACTGGAGTATAGACACTGCATCTTAAATCAGTATCCCCATACACTTGTAATGAAGTGAGATTAAACAACATTTTCCCTACCTTGGCATGACGAAATTCAATTAATACTTCAGGTGCATAACTGATCTCATTTTCATTCCATATTTTACGAAACTCAGGATATGCCTGCTCCATTTCTTCTATAAATTGCTCATACCAGTCATCCGCCACATACTGTCCATAATATGTTCTAAATATGGCGATATATCCTCTTACAAAATGCTCCCAATTCACGGCTAAACTTTTAAATTCCTTTCTTGCGAATAGTAAGCGGATGATATTCCTTTCTGCCGGGATGATTTGTTCAAAGTCCAAAAATACATTAGCTGCTGCTTGATTCCACCCAACAATCTGACTTCTTCTATCAGATATAATCGTTGGGCAATAACGAAGTTCCTGCAGAATTTTCACTAAAGCCGGACTGATTTCCTTCTCATTCTCAATGATATAGGATTGTTTCACACCTTCCTCTAACGCTAAAGCGTACAAATATCTCCTTTCATCGTTATTTAATTGTAATGCACTAGAAATAGCATCTAATACCGAAGTAGATACTTTTATATCTCTACCTTGCTCTAACCATGTATACCAAGTAAGACTCACACCGGCTAGTTGAGCTACTTCTTCTCTTCTGAGCCCTGGTGTTCTTCTGCGGGTTCCTACAGGTAAACCAACCATTTGAGGCGTGATTTTTGAACGTTGGTTCTTTAGAAATTCTGATAATGCTTGAAGTCTTGTTTCAGGTTTCATTAAGGTCTCCTTTTAAAATATTATTCATTATACTAGGATAAACAACAACTTGTAATAGGATAACACAATGGCTAAAGTTAATAAAAACAAGGAGGGAATGATCATGAAAAGAGTTGTCATTACTGGAATGGGAGTTATTTCTCCACTTGGAAATGATATAGATAGCTTTTGGAATCAACTCATGAAAGGACAATCGGGAATATCTCTCATTGATTCTTTTGATACGACTGATTATAAAACAAAAATAGCTGGAATCGTTCGTGATTTCGATGCAGATGAAATATTAGGGAGAAAAGAAGCAAAACGATTAGATCGTTTTAGTCAGTTTGCCTTAGCAGCAGCCGAACAAGCATTAGAACATTCACAATTACAGTTAGATCAAGTAGATCTTGAACGTTTAGGCGTATATGTTGGATCAGGAATCGGGGGCATACAATCGCTTGTTGATCAGGTGAATGTATTAGATAAACGAGGTCCCTCGAGAGTAAGCCCTAGCCTTGTCCCCATGATGATTTCAAATGCAGCTGCGGCCCAAATCAGTATTAAATTAGGCGCACAAGGGCCATCATTGTCACCGGTCACAGCTTGTTCTATTGGGAACACTTCTATTGGTGAAGCTTTCAATGCGATCCGAAATGATGAAGCAGATATTATATTTACCGGTGGAGCAGAAGCTGCTGTCAACCAGATATCTTTGGCTAGTTTTGGAAACGCACATGCACTATCTACTAGAAACCAAGACCCAAGTCGAGCTAGCCGTCCATTCGATACAGATAGAGATGGCTTTGTTATGAGTGAAGGCGCAGGTATCTTAGTATTAGAATCATTAGACAACGCAATTCTTAGAGATGCGCCGATATTATGTGAAGTAGTGGGATACGGGGCTAGTTCAGATGCACATCATATGGTTGCTTCACACCCAGAAGGTAGAGGTGCCTACTTAGCCATGAAGAAAGCATTGAGAAGTGCAGATATATCAACAAGTGAAATCGATGTTATTAGTGCTCATGCAACAAGTACACAAGTAGGTGATCGTTCAGAAGTTCTAGCCATTAAGAAATTATTTGGTGATCGTTCAGGCGAAATTCCAACAACTGCGAACAAGTCAATGACTGGGCACATGTTTGGTGCTGCAGGCGGAGTAGAAGCGATTGCTTTAGTGGAAAGTTTGAGACGAGGAATGATTCCGCCAACTATTAATGTAGAGAAACAAGATCCAGATTGCAATTTAGATGTTGTATTAGAAGCGAGACAGCTTCCATTGAAATATGGGCTATCCAATTCTTTTGGTTTTGGAGGACATAATTCAGCCATCTTGTTAAAACATTACGATTGAAGTAGTGAAAAAGGTGAAATAATGAAATGACAAGGGTTTATAGCTCTTGTTTTTTCATGATGGGAATACCTCACAGACAATTGATCACGGACCTCAGCTATCTGATATATTCATTATATTCCTGTTTAGACGGTTTTGAGGATGAAGATAAGGATGAGAGTTTGGATTTAGTTATTAATTTCAAAACTCAACAATTTGGGAAACATTTAAAGTTCAAATCTTCTATTGGAACACAACAATACATCTTAATTAAGAAATAAATGAGAACGCCCATAACATTTTAAAAGTAAGGAAACTATCTTATTAGCCTCCTTACTTTTATATCAATACACTATTATTGAATACTAAATAGCATTAATCCCATTTTTCCATATGTACTTTTAATTCTGGTATACTTAATATCCTTTGTATCTCTGTATCATTTTCCGTATCTATATAACTTTCTTCTTCATGAGAAGATGTAACCAGCCATTCTTCTCCATTTTTGAAGAAGGACAAGTCTTCTGGTAAATTTGGTTGCTCCCAATCATATAAAGAATTTGCGAATTCTTTTAGAATACTCTTCGCATTTTTATCTGTATAATAGTAATAAACTTTTGCTGTATTGTTTAATAGCATTGTGCTAGCCCATTCTGATTGTTCTTTCATCTCTTTCAATGAACTTTCAAGTTTTTTTAGGAAGGGATCAAAAGATTTTAAAGATCCCATATCTTTTCTTAAAACTAAATGAAACTCATCACAAATGTCGAAAGCCAAATCAATTAATTTGGAGTACTGCTCACCTTTTGGATTTTGATCAATAACTAACATATCTACACCTTCTCATATACCCATTTTTTAGATTTTTTGAATGTATGTTCTTTTATGCTTCTTGAACTCAGATTATGCAACATAAGTAACTCCTGTAATAGTCACCGCTAGACCTATTGAAATTAAATGTGCTAAAAGTGCTTCTCACCAAACGAAGAGATTACTAGAATGAATAGTATATATTTATTTCCAACACCACTTTTAACACATATTTTCATAAAAACACAAAGCTATTATAACAGCTTGTTATTAATGATTAAATACACACAAGATGAATATAGTAATAAATTCCATCTAAAAGGCGTTAATATAGGTTTTCATAATTAATGAAGCGAATAAAAGAATTGAAAACAAATCTATCGAAAGTTAAAATTTCCACAGCAGTCCCTATCAATCTTTAACCTAATTATAGTTTTTTGATTTTTGCTCAGTTTCAAAATAAAGAACTATCGGTTACTATCCTACGTAACTTTTTTGAAGTAGTACTATCTAAATTCAAATGAAATTCCTTAAGCCCATCACCCTTTACACTCAAAAAGATTTGATAAATATGAAAGGAGGAGATTCCATGTCTACTAACAATAAACCCAACAGATTAATCACTGAAAAATCTCCATACCTTCTCCAACATGCTTATAACCCAGTCAACTGGTATCCATGGGGAAAAGAAGCATTTGATAAAGCAAAAAAAGAAAACAAGCCTTTGCTGGTAAGCATCGGCTATGCCACTTGTCACTGGTGCCACGTCATGGCACACGAAAGCTTTGAAGATCAACAAGTCGCTGACATCCTAAACGAGCATTTCATTTCAATCAAAGTCGATCGTGAGGAGCGTCCAGACATTGACTCGATGTATATGTCCGTTTGTCAGATGATGACTGGGCAAGGCGGCTGGCCGCTCAACGTGTTTGTCACGCCTGATCAAAAGCCGTTTTATGCGGGGACTTATTTTCCAAAAAGAAGTGCTTACGGCCGTCCCGGCTTCATTGAAGCACTGACGCAATTGCTGGATGCTTATCACAACGATCGTGATCATATTGAATCATTGGCAGAAAAGGCAACAAATAATCTGCGGATCAAGGCAGCAGGGCAGACAGAAAATACGCTCACTCAGGAGTCGATTCACAAAGCCTATTATCAGCTCATGAGCAGCTTTGATACGCTGTATGGCGGCTTCGGTTCTGCACCTAAATTTCCCGCACCTCATATGCTCACGTTTCTCATGCGTTATTTTGCATGGACAGGGCAAGAAAATGCGTTATATGCTGTCACAAAAACGTTAAACGGCATGGCAAACGGCGGTATTTATGATCATATTGGTTCTGGATTTACTCGATATTCAACAGATGAAAAATGGCTTGTGCCGCATTTTGAAAAGATGCTGTATGATAACGCCTTGCTGATAGATGCCTACACCGAAGCCTATCAAATCACTCAACACACTGAGTATGAAAAGCTTGTTCAAGACCTCATTCAATTTATCAAACGAGACATGATGAATCGTGACGGCTCTTTTTATTCGGCAATCGATGCCGATTCAGAAGGAAAGGAAGGGCAATATTACGTTTGGACAAAAGAGGAGATCATGACCCATTTAGGTGATGACCTCGGCACTTTATTTTGTGCGGTCTATCACATCACAGAGGAAGGAAATTTTGAAGGACAGAACATCCCTCATACCATTTCCACCTCATTTGATGACATCAAGGCAGCATATTCAATCGACGACAAAACCCTCCATTCCAAACTGCAATCCGCTCGACACATCTTACTCACTGTAAGACAGCAGCGACCTGCACCGCTAATCGATGACAAGGTACTCACCTCGTGGAATGCGCTGATGATTTCCGCACTTGCCAAAGCAGGGAGTGTCTTTCATGAAAAAGAGGCCATACGCATGGCAAAACAGGCAATGTCTTTTCTAGAAACACACCTCGTCCAGCAGGAACGGCTCATGGTCCGCTACAGGGAAGGGGACGTGAAGCATCTAGGCTTTATCGAAGATTATGCGCACATGCTCACAGCTTATATGTCTTTATACGAAGCGACCTTTGACCTAGATTGGCTGACAAAAGCCAGAGCCGTTGCTGAAAATATGTTTGAACTGTTTTGGGATGAGCAAATCGGGGGCTTTTTCTTCTCAGGCTCAGATGCAGAAGCGCTTATCGTTCGTGAAAAAGAAGTATACGACGGAGCCATGCCGTCTGGTAACAGTACTGCACTCCAACAGCTTCTGAAACTAAGCAGAATGATCGGACGTCAAGACTGGATCGAAACACTAGAGAAGATGTTCAGCGCCTTTTACGTCGATGTCTCTTCCTATCCAAGCGGACATACCGCCTTTTTACAAGGACTATTAAGCCAATATGCCGTAAAACGAGAAATCATTATTCTCGGGAAAAAGGGCGATCCGCAAAAAGAACAGCTTCTACAAGCATTGCAAAAACGATTCATGCCATTTGATCTCATTTTAACTGCCGAAACAGGGCAAGAATTAGCAAGGCTCGCACCTTTTGCAAAAGATTACAAAACGATCAACGACAGCACGACAGTCTATATTTGTGAAAACTACAGCTGCCGCAAGCCGATCACCAATCTCGACGAAGCGATGGAACAATTATTCCAAACTTGAGCTGTCATATGATGACTATGAGAAGACAAAATGAGGACAAACAGATAAAAAACATGTCAATCCGCTAACAATTCGTCTATACGGTTTTATTTTTCCTCTAAAACGGTTAGAATGCGCACTAGATGTTCTCATACCGAAGGGAGAGAAAATAATTGAAAAAAGTATCATATACACTCATTGCTTGTCTGTTATCAGTGGGGCTTGCAGCCTGCTCATCAAACGATGCGAAACAGGATAAGCAAAACGATTCAGCCAATAGCAAGGAAACAACACAGGCTGACCAAAAAGAGCAGCAAAAGCAAATGGAAGAGATGCAAAAGAAATTAGACGCACAAAAAATTGATGATCAAAAGGTCGTTGCGACCGTCAACAAAGATAAAATCACAGGAAGTGAATACAATAGCGCCCTATCAACCATTCAAGGTCAACTTCAGCAGTCAGGACAAGACCCAACATCTAAAGAAGGCGCAAAAGCTGTCAAGAAGCAAACCATTGATGCGCTCGTAGGTCAAGAGCTCATCCTGCAAGATGCTGAGAAGAAGGGCTATAAAGCCTCTGACAAGCAAGTCGATAAGCAGCTAAAAGAAGAAAAGAAACAATTTAAAGACAATGCTCAATTTGAAGAAGCACTCAAAAAGAGCGGACTGACAATGGATCAGCTAAAAAGTGATATTGCCGACAGCATCAAATACAGCCAATATGTCGACAAAGAAATTAAATCAGCCTCTGTGTCTGAAAAAGACGTCAAAGCGTACTATGACCAATACGCCGAACAAATGAAAAAGCAAAAACAAAAAGCACCTGATTTCAAAGACGTCAAATCACAAATCAAGAAGCAGTTAGAATCTCAAGAAAAACAAAAAGAAGTACAAAAAGAAATTGATCAACTAAAGAAATCTGCAAAAATTGATGTATCAATTTAACCACTATTAAAAATCCGCCATTGTGCGGATTTTTTTCATGACTTCATGAACTGTTTTTCCAAAATAATGACAAAAGCCTCATCATAAACATCTTCTCCATCCGATATGATGGGAGTACAAAAGAAAGCGTTATCAATTCTTTTGTCTCTGAAAAAGTACAAGATCAAAGACAGACCTCGTACTTTTGTTTCAGTCATATCTACAAGAGGAGGATGTTTATGTTCAAATGGTTTAAACCGGCTCCGCATATCGACAGGCTCGATGATGCCAAAACAGACGAAACCTATAAACGGCTGCGGCTGCAAGTCTTTTTGGGGATCTTTATCGGATATGCGGGCTACTATTTGTTGCGCAAAAATTTCGCATTTGCCATCCCTTATTTACAGGAAGAGGGGTTCACAAAAAGTGAATTAGGCTTTGTACTGGCGGCTGTTTCAATCGCTTATGGATTTAGTAAATTCATTATGGGGATGATCTCAGACCGGTGTAACCCAAGATACTTTTTAGCCGCTGGACTCTTTCTATCAGCTCTTATCAATATTCTTTTTGTCTCATTTCCATGGGTGACATCCAGTGTATGGATCATGTTTTTATTCATGTTCTTAAACGGCTGGTTTCAAGGAATGGGGTGGCCGCCATGCGGACGAACGATGGCGCATTGGTTTTCGGTGAGTGAACGTGGTACGAAAATGTCCATTTGGAACGTCGCTCACAATATCGGCGGGGGGATTCTTGCACCGCTTATTACATTAGGAATTGTTTTGTTTGCGACGTGGAAAAGTATCTTTTTCTTCCCTGCCATCATCGCCATTATCGTCTCCTTCGTCATCATTCTTCTCGTACGGGACACCCCGCAATCCGCTGGTCTTCCGCCAATTGAAGAATACCGAAATGACTATCCGGCACAACAATATGAAGATCAAGAAAAAGAATTAACCGTAAAAGAGATTTTGTTTAAATATGTACTCAACAATAAATTCCTTTGGTATATCGCCATTGCCAACGTCTTTGTGTACTTTGTCCGTTACGGGGTCGTAGACTGGGCACCTACCTATTTAACAGAAGCAAAAGGATTCTCACCAGAGCATTCACGCTGGTCTTATTTCCTTTATGAATATGCAGGCATCCCTGGTACATTATTGTGCGGGTGGATTAGTGACCGCTTCTTTAGAAGCCGCCGCGCACCTGCTGGCGTCCTCTTTATGATCGGCGTATTAATTGCGGTTCTTGTGTACTGGTTAAACCCTGCTGGCAATCCAATGGTTGATAACATTGCCCTCATCAGCATCGGGTTTTTAATTTACGGACCCGTCATGCTCATTGGACTGCAAGCCATTGATCTCGCTCCGAAAAAAGCCGCTGGCACTGCTGCCGGGTTGACAGGATTCTTTGGATATATTGGTGGCTCTGCTTTCGCTAATGCCATGATGGGTGTCGTCGTCGATCACTATGACTGGACAGGAGGTTTCATTTTACTAGTTGGTTCTTGTATCCTTGCGATTGTGTTCCTCGCCATGACATGGAATACAGGAAAGCGCGTAGAGCAAGCTTAATGAAAATCACATAAAAGATTCATCTCCGCCCAACATGCCCTTTACATCTATTTCTTATGATGGAGGCAGTTACCGTAAAAGGAGGATAAAATATGAAGAAAAGTAGATTACTTGCTTTCGTGTTACTCTCTTTTGCTTTACTGTCTTTTGGTTGGGTGCCGACCACCATATCGGCACATGAACATCTTTTATCTCCAGATCGCATTTTAACCGTTGCACACCGCGGAGCATCAGGGTATGCCCCAGAGCATACCCTAGCTTCCTACAAGCTCGCCACAAAGATGAATGCAGATTACCTCGAACTCGACCTTCAAATGACAAAGGATGGACACCTCATCGTCATGCACGATGAAACGGTTGACCGGACGACAAACGGAACAGGCTGGGTCAAAGACCTCACACTTGCCGAAATCAAACAGCTCGATGCCGGTGCATGGTTTAACGAAGCCAACCCCGACAAACAAAATGCCCACTTTATTGGACAGCAAGTCCTCACATTAGATGAGGTATTACGCTACTTCGGTAAACGAGAAAATTATTATATTGAAACCAAAAAACCAGACATCTATCCGCAAATGGAAGAAAAACTATTGGCCGTCTTAAAGAAACATCATCTTCTTGGAAAACATACGAGAAAAGGGCAGGTCATCATCCAATCTTTCAGCCAAGAAAGTCTATTAAAATTGCAGAAACTCGCCCCTCGGCTTCCAAAAGTACAGCTATTAGATAGAGCGCAAATGACGTCTATTACAGATGATCAGCTCGACTTCATCAAATCGTATGCAGTGGGGGTCGGACCGAATTTTAGAGCTTTGACACTTGAAAATGTACAGCAGGTCAGAAGCCACGGACTCCTCCTTCACCCATATACGGTAAACAGCGAAGCAGACATGACACGTCTTCTGCAATACGGCGTCACCGGTCTGTTCACCAACTTTCCAGATGTCTTTCAGCGTGTCAAAGCTTCTCTGTAAACGACAAAAGCCTTGCGGGTCCACTCCGCAAGGCTTTTGATTATTTCACCGTTTGATCAGAAGAAGCTGTTTCAATCGGTTTTCGTTTACCAATTCCAAATACAAAAAAGCTAAGCGCCACTAAAATCAAGAACCCAATTGCCACAATGAGAGAAATTCGTGTATCCTGATTAATCAGCATAAACACAAGCACCATCAGCAAGAATCCGATTGTCAAATAGTTAGAAAATGGCGCAAGCGGCAGCTTAAACGGATGATTATCAAGCGCTGCCCCCTTCGCTTTTCTGAAGCCAATATGACTAATCAAAATGACAAACCAAGGCACCATACCAGGAAGGACACTCGCACTATACACATAAACGAAAATGTTTGGCGGAGAAACATAATTTAAGACCACCCCAACCGCTAAACCAATCAGCACAGCAAATGTCCCAAAATACGGTACACCATTCTTCGAAATTTTTGTAAAGAAAGCAGGTGCCTGTCCATTCACACCTAATGTATAAAGCATACGTCCCGCACTGAAGATTCCACTATTACAGCCGGACATGGCTGCTGTAATGACAACAAAGTTAATAATACCTGCTGCTGCCGTAATTCCAATTTTCGCAAACGTCGCCACAAATGGACTGCCAAGCGTATTCAGCTGATCCCACGGATACACCGTTACGATGACAAAGATCGCACCGATATAGAAAATCAAAATACGCCAGATGATGCTTTTGATGGCATTTGTCAGCGTCTTTTGTGGATTTTGCGCCTCACCTGCAGTAATCCCAATGAGCTCTACCCCTTGATAGGCAGCAATCACTAGGGACAATGCAAACAAGAAACCGCTAAATCCACCTGTAAAGAATCCGCCGTGCGCCCAAAGGTTAGACAAACCAATCGCTGTTCCACCATTGCCAAACCCAAAGAAAATAATGCCTAAACCTGCAATGATCATTAAAATAATCGTCACAATCTTGATCATCGCAAACCAGAATTCAAACTCACCGAATGACTTAACCGAAATTAAGTTGGCCGCACCTAAAATGATCATGGCGATTAATCCGGGAATCCACGCCGGTAACTCCGGGAACCAATATTTCATATAAGCGCCTACGGCGATAATCTCAGACATTCCAACAATGACCCACTGGAACCAGTTACTCCAAGCTGTCATATACCCCGCAAGCGGATGAATATATTGATGCCCAAATGTAGCAAACGATCCCGTACTCGGTTCAAGATACAACATTTCTCCCATCGCACGCATAATAAAAAAGATAAAAATACCACACACTGCGTACGCGAGAAGAACCGATGGACCTGTCCATTGAATGGCTTTAGCTGACCCCATAAATAAGCCAACACCAATTGTGCCGCCAAGCGCAATCATTTGAATATGTCGAGCACTTAACCCTCTCTTTAATTCCTTTTGAGCCACTTCTATTCCCCCTCATCAACAAACAACATAAAAAATAAAAAATCAGAATTTTCATTCTGATTCAAAATCTTCAATCTTTCGATGTATATTATCATAATAAATCTACCCTTAAAAAACAATTGTTTTTTTGAGGAAAACACTATTAACAAAATATTCTGACATAAAAAGATATTCAAATTATTTTATATTGATATATCGAATCAGAGGATCATCATCGCTTCAATGCCCATCACTTAATAGAAAAGAACCTCCCCTTATATCGACCTCAAAGCTTTTCCCTCCATTTTTATAAACCATTCTATCCTGATCATCCACACAAGGAAAATCATTGTGAAAAGTACCTGATCTTTTCTTCACATAACAAATAAATCCATCATTTTCCGGAATTGCCACTTTGACAGATGATCCAGTTGACGTCGATTTGAGCGAATGCAGCATGACCTTTGAATGTATCTGTACCCTTCTGCCTATTAAATTCAGATCAATATCTGAAAAAGCACCTACCATCTCCACTTTTGACGAAGTAGTACGCAGGCTCAATGTCTGCGTGTTGAGCTGTTGACTAGAGATAAGTCCACCCACTGTGTGCAAGCGCAGATGCTTGATTTCTCCCGTAAACATGGACTTTCCAGAAATCAATTGGCATTCAGCCTCCTTCACCTTCAGTCCATCCAAGAATAGATTTGCTCCTTTACAATGAATAGACAAGGACTGTAACTGTGCCTGAGGGAGATAAATCTCCAAATTCGTTTGATGAAGATGAAGCCCCAAGCTGATCGCTCGTTTTCTTTTATCTTGAATGACTAGCCTGCCTTCCTGCACTTGATGATGCAGTAAATACCGATGGGGAAAAACGTGATTGGTGGTCTGCTTCATCAATACATAAGGATGTTCATGGTGATAAAGGCGAACATCTCCCACCAGCCAGTTTAACGAAAGTTCCGTTATTGCTTCTTCAATTTGAACCGTATGCTTCACATGCCTCCATCCTTTTCCCATCATGAATTACCTCGTTTGCAGCCGGCCGATGCGGCTCCACAATTCCAAGATCACAATGAGAATTGCCGAGATCATCACTCCTGACAGGACGAGGTTCAATTGATCATTTCCATAAATGGCCAGCGATATATTTCCTAAAACAGCACATAAAACAATGGCAGTCAGGACGGTCATCAAAACAGATTTCTTCCTCAACCCGATTCTCATCGCCATCAAACCAATCGCTTGAACACAAACAATCAACACAAAGAGTGTTTTCATCAATTGAAACAGAGCACCTGCCGTCAGCGTATCATGGACAATAGGGAAGAACATTTCAGACATACTAAACACAACAAACGAAGGAATGATACTGCACATCATCGCAAACGTTGAAAGGCACACCATCCATATCATATGAGAAAGGAATCTCACTGAATTGGATGTGCGTTCCTGATCAACAGTCTTTCCTACACGCCAATACAGCATAGCTGTGATGATAGAAAAAAAGATCATCCATACTGTACTCGTTAACAAATAAATATTCGTATATTGCTGAAAACCCTGTTCGCGTTCAATTTTTGCAGCAAACGCAATAAAATAGATGAATACTAGCAGCACAATACTCGCAATGAAACTAGCTTGAATATACTGCTTCATGTGGCCTTTTCTTAGCTCAACCTTCATAAAATGAATCATACGTCATCCTCCTATCAGTTGGCATTCTTTATCTTTCGGGCAGATCATACCCGCCAATTTCAGCATAGTGCGCTGTCACCTTTTGAATAAATAGATCACTCACAATATCCACGCCAAGACCCTTCATCATCTGCTTTAAAAAACACAAACGCTGGACAGTTTCTTCATGATTGCGTACAAACAATGTGGGATTCAACCATATATTCACAAGAAGCAAAAATACTTCTGCCACTTCACCAGGAAACTTAGTTTCCATCGAACCATCCTCAATCCCTTCAATGATTAACTGTTTGATTCTCAAAGCATCCTGAGTGACACCTGTCTTCATGCCTTCAATCACAAATTGCGGATTTTTCATCTGATCAACCAAGATCCCATCAATCGAATGAGACTGCGGGTCTGCCACAAGCTGCTCTAGGATCAGCTGGAGCTTCTCTTTCGCATGAGCTGCTTCCGTATGCTCAATTAACTCCTCAAGCTTCTCGGTTGCGTAACGAAACTGCCGATCCATCACGCCGCGTAATATTTCATCCTTCGATTTAAAATGATGATAAATAGCCCCTTTAGACATATTCAATTCATGGATAATATCTTGCAAACTTGTCTTTTCAAATCCCTTTTCCTGAAACAACTTTGTCGACACGTCCAAAATTTGCTGCATCGTCTTTTCTGGATACTTATTTCGCGCCAGTTCAAACGCCTCCTTTTACATACCGACCGTCGGTATGTTTATTTATATTTTTCATTATAAACGGTTCATGCAGATTTGTATACAACAAAAAAAGACCGCTCACACGGTCTCCTCAAGCTCAAAATGCAAATTCATCGGCACATCTGGCAGAGCCGAAGCCTCCACCATATTCGTTGTAGGTGTTTTCTCATTCACTTCCTCAAATCGAAAACCGTCAGCCCAGACTGTTCCATGACCGCTGAGCAGCACTCCAAAATGAATGGATTCACTGCGCGTAGGAACATCTAATACGATCGCATATTGATTCCATTCCGTAGAATCTGTCACAGGTCGATTCTGCATATTATCAAACTGCACCGTATCACCCTTTCCGTCATCTACCCGCATCCAAATTCCTGCTGAAGATACATTCTCTGTTTTCAAGAAAGCAGAGAGCTTCAACCGCTTGCCTGCATACTCTTTTGCTTGAAACCCCTGCATCATCGTCGCAAACTGTCCTTCTTGTACGCCTTCTTTAGATGATAAAACACCTGATTGCTTTCCCGTATGAAATTCTGCTGTATCAACACCCATCTCATACATATGCGGATGTGAACCACTCAAACCCCAGCCAGGTACTGCTTCATGTAATGTCATCGAATCTTCCTCCTTTTTCATTTGCATGTCTCTCATCATGGACCTGTACATTCCGGGAGGTAAGGAATACAAATGCTTAAAAGCACGCGTAAAGGCTTCCTGCGATTGGAATTGTAACGAAAAAGCGATGTCTAAAATCCCCTGATCCGTATACAAAAGAAGCTGTGCAGCCGTAGCTAATCTTCGTTTCCGCACATATTCCCCCATCGACAGCCCGGTTTCTCGTTTAAACACACGCAGCAAATGAAAATGTGAATATCCTACTTTCTCAGGCACCTGTCTCAGCGACAGCTCATCCATCAAATGCGACTCCAAATAAGAAATCACCTCTTGCGTCACCCGACTATACATCATCTCCCTCACCTCTTCTTGATCATAAAACAAATCAGTTCACTCGTTTTGATCAAAATTGCGATGTTTCATCTGTCCAGCTGAGGAGGAAAAACGCTAACGTGAGCGCTCGTTGTTCGATAGAAACTCCCTCACACCATCTGCGATTTCTTTTGATTTCGTATGATGCAAATAATGGCCGCCTTTGAAAGTAACGACTTTTCCGTGGTCTACATTTTTCAGCAGCTCTTCATGCATTGGTTTCCAGTTTGGTGTTTCTTCCTCCGTTTGATCCGCTAGGTAGAAAACAACAGGGAGACGCTTAGGAAAATGTAAACGCTCTGCATTTTTAAAGTTATTTGTGAAATTTTCCGCCTCACTCGCTTGGCTTTCATTCAAGAAATTTCGAAAGGTCAGCATTTTGATTTGATCTTTCGTTTGTTGATCCACGTTAGGCATCAACAGTTGATCTGGATTCACTTTCAATAACAATCTGTAAAAGCCAGATTGATTGAGCAGCTGCAAGCTAGAAACCGGCAATTCTTCCGTTTCCTGTTGAGGAACACTTGTATCAATGCCGACAAAGGCTTTGACTTCTTTTTCGTATTGATTCACATATTCTAATCCATAGATGCCAGCAATCGAATGACCCATCAGCGTATATTTTTTAATGTTAAGTTTCTGCAAACATTCATGAATCTCATCCACAATGTTTTGACTTGTCCTTGCTTTATCTGTGTCGTCACTTAAACCATAACCAAACGGTTCAATTACAACAACTCTATAATATGGCGATAACTCCTTGACTAACGGTTTAAAATCAAGCACGGGTGAAGCAGTTCCATAGCCTGGGAGAAGGACAATCGTTTCTTTCCCATCGCCTTGAATGAGCACATTCATTTGCTTCCCATCCACCAAGACCTTTTGCCCATAAGCTTCTATTTTCCCCTGTTCTCTTTCATTACTAATTAGATTCACAACATAAACACTGGCTACAAATACAACCAAGATAGTCAGAATGGTACATAGAGCAATCAGCATTATTTTCAGTAATTTTTTCAATATTTTTTCTTCCCTTCATGATGAAGTACCCTAGCTTGCATCCGCAGATAAAAGATTAGTATTTTCTTTCACAATAGATAATGCCAATTGTATTTGCGCAAACACTTGATACATACATAAACGTAATCGCTATATAAAACCATTCCGTTGGAGATGATAATTCATGAACAAAAGCTTGAATGACAGCCACCAATATATAGGCTAATGCCACACCTACAATTGAAAAACTTCCAGCTTTCGCTAAAATAAATTGGCCCCGTTCATCCTGTTTATATTCACGGCTTTTCTTAAATTGAAAGACCGTACTTAAGATAGAAAGGATAATCAGAGAATAAAGTATGATCGTTGTCATCATCGCTGTTGTTCCTCCTTGTCAACCTCTTGAAAAACGTCATATAAATCAACTTCAAATGTTCTCGCAATTTGAAATGCTAGTTTTAAAGACAAAGAATATTTACCATTCTCAATCGCTGCCACAGTTTGACGAGTCACACCTAACTTCTCTGCCAAATCCTTTTGTGTCCAGTCTTTTTCTGCCCGTAATACTTTCATTCTATTTTTAATTTCCATTTCAAATTCCTTTCTTAAAGGATGATTTATTTAACAATATGTTAAAAATAATTAACATTATGTTAATTAACAATAACCTCTTTTCTTCTGTATGTCAATTTCACCGGATGCAAAAAAGAATCATCCATTTTGAAAGGCCTACCTCAAAATGAATGATTCTCTATAAATGATGTGATCATCTGATTTAAAACACTTTCCTCTGGTAAATCGCAGTAGAAAGTCCCCAAGATAGCAAGTAGATGAGCATAATCAGTACAGTTGATCCCGTATATACAATAGGGATCGATAAATTCATGATAAAATCAGTGATCCCACTGAATTGCTCTGCTAAATAGAAAACAACAGGCGGTCCCATAGCAGATAATACGATAAAGCCAATGATCACTGCCGTTGTGATATAACCAGGCTTTAAGATATAAAACAATGGAAACGTACATGCTGCGAACAATAAAAACAACCCGCTGCCAATCGCAATATCTGACAGCGAAAACAGCTTCCCAAACACAAATAATGCAGCACTTGTCAGCACGATCGCAATACTCATATAGAAAATGGCGCCAAGATAACGTGATGCGATAATTTCTTTACGTGTATAGGGCAAGGAATTTAATAGAATATTCGTTTCTGCCTTCTCATCGTACGCATATGTGTTAAATGGAATGAAGACACTAGCAACTAGAAACGTCAATACCGGATGTACATCCATGAAAATAAAAAATAAGATAAACGGAAGAAAAATCATCAGTTGCTTCTTTTGCAAAATCACATCACGCTTAATTAAATGAAACATGCGCAACCCCGCCTTTCAAATAAAACATGATATCCTCAAGCGACGCCGGTTCAATCACAACAGCATCCCCAAAAATAAGTTTCACCTCATCAATCCGATCTGTTAATGCTTCAAATCCGGCTGCCGTACGCTGAATATGGATAAACGCCTTTTCTGTGTCTCGATCCAGCAAATCCAGGCTCCCCTTCACCAGCGCATAATTCTCCGCCACCTCATGAATCGACTGTTGAAAGACCAATCTTCCATTTTGTATAAACGCAATATAATCCGCGATGCGATCTAAATCAGTCGTCATATGCGTTGAGAAAAAAATCGTTCGGTTTCCATCAATCATCAATTCTTGTAACGTGCCGAGCAGCTCTCTTCTAAAGACCGGATCTAAACCAGCAGTTGGTTCATCCATGATAATCAGCTCTGCATGGTGCGACAGCGCAATTGCAAGCGATGCCTTCATCTGCATCCCTTTTGAAAATGTTTTAATCGCTTTATTCAGCGGCAGACCAAACTGTTCAATATATTGATAAAATAGTCTATCATCCCAGCGTTTATAGGCAGGTGCCACAATCCGTTTGATGTCTTTTAAATTCAATCCTGGGAAAAAAACATTAGCATCGTAAACAAAGCCAATTCGTTCCTTAATCTCTTTTTCATGGGTGCGATAATCTAATCCAAAAATTTTAACCTCACCAGAATCTGGTTTTAACAAATTCATGATCATTTTAATCGTAGTCGACTTACCAGCTCCATTTTCTCCAATAAACCCAGTAACAAAGCCCTTTTTGACCTGTAAATCGAGATTCTGCACAGAAAAGTCTTTGAACCGTTTTGATACTCCTTTGAATTCAATCACATGCTCCACTCTTCTCACTCCTCATACAAGAACTTTAATAACTGCTGCAATTCATCAAAAGATAAGCCTAATTCCTTGCCGTTTGTAACAACCGCTCCAAGCTGTTCCTCAATCACCTTCAATTTTTTCTCTCTCATGACCTCTAGGTTTTGCTCGGCAACAAATGATCCCTTACCGACAATCGAATAAATAAATCCTGCCTTCTCTAACTCTTCATATGCACGTTTTGTTGTGATGACGCTGATTTGTAAATCCTTCGCCAGCTTTCGGATAGACGGCAGTCCCGCACCTTCTGCAAGCTCACCCGTTAAGATCAACGATTTAATTTGCGTCGTAATTTGCTCATAGATAGGCTCCTTAGAATGGTTAGAAATCGTAATTTGCATATAAAAACCTCTTTTTTCTGTACTGGTATTCGCAATGAAATATTGTATATACACTATATATACATTATATACACATTGAGAAAATATTCAACTCCTTTTATGAACTTTTTTGAATGCGATCCAACTAAAAAACCGCACAGCTCTTCAGCCATGCGGTTCCTCAACAAATCAACTTATCTCCAATATACCCATTTTCCCATAAGCCATTCCACAGGCCCTCTTCTCCACTTTTTCAAATAGAGATAGCTGATGAACAGCTGAGCTGTGTATAATCCAACAGCAAGTAGCAGTCCAAACATTGAGCCCATTTGTCCGAATAACCCAAGTCCGTAAGAATAGAAAATCGTTGTACAAATAATAGATTGTGCTAAATAGTTTGATAAAGACAATCGGCCCAGTCCTGCAAGCAGACGTTTCAACCCTTGTGCAGCCTTTGAATAGTAGAAGACAATAAAAGCTTGAATATAACCGATCGTCAGGACATAGGCTCCTAACGTCAGCACCATTTCACTCCAAGGAGCATCACTGAACGTTGCACATTTTAGCGCGAGCCCGATCAAAATCATCCAGATCCAGCCTTTACGATAAGCCATTCCTCGATCTTCTTCTGTCAGATGACCTTTTTTCCCGATCGCCATGCCAAGCAGTGCAAACGGACCGATCATGATAGGAGCATAGAGAAGACTTAAAATTGGTGTCAGAGTAAGTGTTACAATTGCCATAATGATGGAGACGATGACCATATCATCTTCGATTGTAATCCGGCTCAACACAATATCGCCATATGTACCAGTTCCATATACATTTGTTAATAATTCAGAATTTCCGTAAATAAAATTCATTAGAGATGGATAAATCACTAAAGATACGGCACCTAAAATACCCGACCATATAAACACTGTTTTGATTCGGCTGTGTATAAACATCATTAGGAAAAACGTACAAGCTCCATAATAGAGAAGAATGTCACCATTCCAAATAAAGATTAAATGCAACATCCCAAGCACAATAAGACCAAAGCCGCGGCGGACGACGATGGCATTCGTATTCAGCCCCTTGGCCTTTGTAGATTCAATCAGTTTGATAAAAGAATACCCAAACAAAAAGGAGAAAATCGGATAAAATGACCCCTGGAACAAGATTTCCGTCACATATACCCCAAACTCCTGTCCCCATATGCTCGGATCAAACATCTTCTCAAAATCATAATCATATTGAAAATTAAGCATATTCACAATCAAAATACCTAATAAACTAAAACCACGTAAACTATCAATAAACTCAACCCTAGATCCCTTCAACACGACAGCTCCTTAAACAATATATAACAAATTTAAGATATACCTGTATATTTTACCAAATATTTTTCGAAATATTATATATATTTCTAATAAAAAAGTGATCTTTCATCCTATCAGTGAATCCAGCCTATCTTATGATTCAATTTCCCCCTATTTTCATCTCCTCTTGATCATCAAAACGCTCATTCAAGGAAAAAGCCGAGGGTCCCTTACATTTTATCTCTAAATAGCACAATATATCTGCATATTAATTAAATTATTACATAAATTTTACATTTTATTGTTAATATGACCTTCATTGACAATGAATATTTCTTCATATACACTTTGGGTGGATTTAGGAATAACATTCCTAATCTATCAAATTCTAGAGGGGGAATATCATCATGAATGATCAAAATTTATGTGATATCATGAGACACCACGCCACTCACACGCCGCATCATCCAGCTTTAGCGTGCAACCATCAGAACATCACATATGCTGAACTTGAGAAACAAAGTAACCAGTTCGCCAATTACCTTATCAAAATGGGCGTAACGAACGCTTCTCATATTGGCCTAGCCTTAGAAAGATCACCACAATTGATTGTCTCTATTCTCGCTATCACCAAAATAGGAGCCGTTTATGTGCCTATAGATATAAATTACCCTAGTGAACGTATTCAATTTATGGTTGAAGATGCCGAACTATCGTTTTTACTCACAACATCACATGTCACTCAAAGCATAACCTCCTTGCCTATTCCTACTATCTACTTAGATAAAGAAAAACATCTCATCCTTACACAATCAACGTCAAACCCGTCTTTTGATGTCAAACCTTCTGATGCCGCTTATATCATGTATACCTCTGGCACAACAGGAAAACCAAAAGGTGTTGTCATTACACATAGATGTATCATGCACCTAACGCATAATCCTTCCTTTCTGCCCGTTAATTCTTCTGATACGTTAGCATTATTATCTACCATCTCTTTTGATTCCTCTACATTTGAAATATGGTCCGCTTTATTAAATGGAGCGACACTTGCTATTCCGCCTTCTGGAAAACTGACTCCTGAACTCGTCAGTCAAACCATTAAAAATTATGATGTATCCATTCTTTTTTTAACTACTGGATTGTTCAACTTGATGATGGAGTCACACCTGAACGATATCAAAACAGTTAAATACATCGTCTCTGGCGGAGATGTCATGTCTCCTCAAGTCGTTCATCAAGCATTAAAGGAGCTCCCACATACGACCATCATTAATGGCTATGGCCCGACAGAAAATACAATCTTCACAACAACCTTTCAACTGCCAGACACCTGGGATGATCTCGTCAGTATACCAATTGGCAGACCTGTAGCAGGAACCATCATTGACATCACAAATGAACAAGGTGAATCTGTCTCTCAAGGACAAATAGGGGAACTCATCACTTCAGGAGATGGACTAGCATTAGGCTACTGGCGAAGAGAAAACCTAACAAAGGAACGTTTCATCGAACGGGATGGAAGAACCTATTACAAAACAGGGGATCTTGTTCGACAACAACCTGATGGGCTGATTGAATATATTGGTAGAAAGGATGACCAAGTCAAAATTAGAGGCTTTCGTATTGAGCTTAGCGAGATTGAGCATGTGTTGATCCAGCACCCAAGTGTTAAATCCTGTTTGGTGACAGCCACAGAAGTTATACCTGGGGATAAACGCATCATTGCATACATCATTCCATCCAACAAAAAGACATGGGATCTATATAACATTCAAACTTATGCAAAGAAAACATTCCCTGATTTCATGCGCCCTGCACATTATGTTCTATTGACAAACTTCCCTACGACCACAAATGGAAAAGTCGATCGAAAAGCACTACCAAGATATCATTTCGACAGACCCAAACTGCAAACTGAATATGTCGCACCAACTAATCAAACCGAAGAAGCACTCTGTGAAATATGGACAGACCTATTAAAGGTAGAGCCCATTGGCACAAACGATCACTTCTTCGACTTAGGAGGAAACTCCATCCTTGCCGCCAAAACCTTAATGCGTATGCAGGAAACATTACACGTTGAACTACCTGCCAGCACCCTTTATGAACATCCTACGATTCAACAAGTTCATCGTATGCTACAAAATCAAACACCTGAGCCGAAACAACAGCTCACATCAGAGGGATTTTTAGATGAAAAGATTCAGCCAAAGCACCTATTCGATTCTAAATCCTTTAAGCAGAATGCCGTGTTATTAACAGGAGCAACCGGCTTTCTAGGCGCTTATCTCATTAAAGAGCTTGTTCGAATGAATCCCTCCATCCAAATCTATTGTGTCATCAGAGCAAGAGACAAAGAGCACGCAAGACAGAGAATACAAGTAAATATGGAGAAATATCACCTATGGGACGAACATTATCTGAAACAACTAAAACCGATTGTAGGTTACTTGGACAAGCCTCAACTAGGGCTCTCAACAGAGGAATTTCAACAACTCGCCCAAACCATTGATGCCATCTATCATAATGGAGCAAAAGTCAATTACGTTCAGCCCTATCACATGCACAAGGATACAAATGTCACCGGCACAGAAAATATCATCAAACTCGCCTGCACAGAACAGGTAAAGCCTGTTCATTTCTTATCGACCATTGCCATATTCGGACCTGCCGGGTATCTAGATGGCACGACCGTTCTTTTTGAAGATACATCCATCGATGCTTATCTTCCTATTGTAGAAAAGGACATTGGGTACTCTCAAAGTAAATGGGTGGCAGAAAAAATCATGTGGGAAGCAAAAAAACGTGGCGTGCCGATCACAGTCCTTCGCCCCGGCTTCATCATGGGCGACAGTCAAACAGGCGTTCATAATACAGAGGATTACATGGCGAGACTAATCAAAGGATGCATCCAATTAAAGGCTTACGGTGAGCTACCGAATCAACGAAAAGAATTCGTACCCGTCGACTTTGTTTCGAAAGCCATTACAACCATATGCAAGGATCCAGCCAACTTCGGCAAAGCCTATCACCTCGTTCCACCTCAAGAAGAAAGCATGGAATTAAGTGAATATTTTCAAAAAATCACAGAAGAAATAGGCTATCCATTAGAAAAGAAAACATATGACGATTGGATAGAAGCACTCATGAAGGTAAGCGGTCAACACGCAGACAACGCTCTTACGCCATTTCTTCCAATGCTCACTGAAAAGGTAGAACGAAACAAAACAGTCTGGGAACTATACGAAAACATGGCACACTTTGACTCAACAAATACTCAAACGGTTCTCCAAGCACACGGAATGACCTATCCCCCTATGGATGATCATTTAATCAAACGCTATTTCAAATACATGGAGGACATTGGATTTTTAAAATTTGATTCAAACACTGCTCTGAGAATATAAAAGCATTCCCTTGTTTTTAAACTCAATACAGGAAGTAATAAAAGGTTGGATGCAACATCCAACCTTTTATTACTTCCCTTTCATCAACTGTACCTTTCTAAATCACCTCTGTAGAAAACTCATGCCTTATGATCTTTTTCTTCTTTAAAAAGCGCACGCTTCACATAAAACAAAATCCCCAATCCAAACAAAATCAACGGCAACTCCCAGTCTGCAGAAATCGGTAGCCATGTCAACAGCATGAGAATCAGCAAAACAGCTCCCACACCTGCATAAAAGACCACCGTTTTTTTCAATTCTTGGTTTGATTGAAACAAAACGCTCCCCTCCATAACTCTAATTATGATCGTCTTTCTAGTTTTTTTAATATCTTTTCCCAGCCGGTATCTCCCATTTTCCGATCAATTAATTGTCCCTCTTTATCTATGAGGCAAAAACTTGGCAATCCTTGAATTTTATATTTTGTGACAATCTCATAATCTTGATCCAACACAATGGGAGCAATGAGATTCTTTTCCTCCGCATATTTCGAAACAACCTCTATCGATTTTTCTTCTTCCGTATATGGAACATGGACACAGGTTAAATGGATACTCAACTGATCCACACTATGTAGAATGTGGTCGGTTAATTCTTCACAATGCGGACAGTTAACTGACCAAAAATAAAGAAGCTGAGTATGCCCTTCAGGTAAACATCGCTGCTGTGAAGAATGAATCCAAGGAAGGTGCTCAGGCCATTTAAGTATTTGCGTTTCCACTACTCATCCCCCTTTTCTTTTAATTGAAAAGCGATGATTTTTCCTAGTGCCTCTTCTGCGGCAAAAGGGGCCACATTTCCTGATGGATTCTCTTGTTCCTGTTTTAGGCACTCGTACATATTTTTTTCGATTTTTGATGGGTCAATCCAAGAGATACACCACGACGCCCAAAAACAAGTAGGACCCTCGTAACGCTTTGCCAAAGGCAGAAGAAATGGCAAACTAGGCTGACCAATTCTCATGAGTGAGATCGCAGCCGCCATTCTTGTCTCCTCTTCTTCACTTTCTAACAGTTTGGCAAGAGCTTCTGCTGCGTCCCCTGCATCTGCTCCAAATTCACCAAGTACCGCTGCTGCAATATTCCGCAAAGAACCCTCTACTTTTAAGGCTTCAACAAGCACTGGCACTGCCTCTTTTCCTGATTTCCTTAACTCCCCCATTGCTTGAACGATCGTTACTTCATTGGTATTGACTAAACGTTGAACCGATTGGGATAGCTTATCTTCTGGTTTCATGACAATCAACTCCTCTTTTTAATGAGTCCCACGGCATCGATAACACATCACATAACATACACATCCAGCAAATACACATGTCATCGTTGTAAACCAGCCATTAGTGAACAGATGAATCCCAATGATGACCGCAGCACTTATGACAGATCCGATGAGCAATGATCGATAATAGATGCCCAAAGAAAGACTCGCTTCTCGTCTCAAAGGCTGCGTAAAGGCAAAGAGCCGTATGGTCAAAAACCAAATATAAACCCCTACACCATAAATGGCCCAATACAATACATCATGAATCTCTAACAAGATAAGAGAAATCAAGTAGACACCATACAACCAAAAGGTTTGAAACACTTCCAATAGAAGAATCTTTTGATATAAAGCACCCGGAAAAAGATACAGTACTCCCGTTTGCCCGTGTCTTACAATCCCAGCGTAATATGAACTGAGCAGGACAGATGCACCAATGACCAGAAAGAATAGAGTCAACCAATCTGAAAAATAAGAACTGACGACATAGTAAGTACCGATCAACAGCATGGTAGATAACAGGTGGAAGGTAGCATACTTTTTGATCATCAATATTTCTAGCCAAAGGAAAGCCCAGATGCCCGTTAATGATGAAAGCCCCCACCACGTCTTGCTTTTCTTTGGACTTATTGGATTTGCATGAACCTGTTTCCCCTCAAATTCCTCCCAAAATGCCGCCTCTTTGACTAACGACTCCATCATCTCTATACGATGACTCGACCTGTACATCATCATGAAAGATAAAATCATCACTCCAAGTAATATCAATACAGAAATGAATGAAAACTCCTCTATCATGCGTCCGACTTGATACATCAAAGAAGCAGATATCTCCATCATAGACGACTGTTTCAATATCAATTGATTCAAAGTGAGCAATGAAAGACAACCAAACATCAGTATAAAACCAATGAAGAGCACTCGCTTATATACTTGAATATTTCTTGCACAAGATACCGCAATCATCCATGTTTCGATCATACATAACAGCGCTGTTAACAGGAGTGATTTACCAAGTAGAAAAAAGTACTGCTGCTTCAAACAAAGAAGGAGGATATCAGCCATCACAGCAGAAACAATGAGAAAAGCACATCGCCAAAAAATGTGATATACCCATACACTTATCACAACTGTCCATAAGGAAGCACCACTTCCATACAACCACATGATATCGTTCATCTGACTAGGCAGCCTATTCGAAAACAAGCCAAAGCCAGTATAAAGAACAAATAAAACGACAATGATCCATCCAGCTGTACTTGCATTCCAATCGCCCATACTTGAGACTGCGCTCAGCTGAAAACCGATGGCAGCCATCATAAGTAGCAAGATCAGGAAGGGCATTTTCTTTTCTTGATTTTTACTGATCAAGCGCCTTTGGGATTTCATCCATAAAAGGGAAAGCGTGTTATTCACTAGACCACTCCCCTAAGAGTTGAATGACTTCTGCCCGCCACTTCATTTGTTCTTCCTGCCGCTTAGGAACAGCGATACTTTTCATGATGGCACCATCTCGAATCAATATCACCCTGCTAGCCGTATCAAGAACAAACTCTAGGCTATGAGTGGACACAAGAATCGAACCTCCTTGAAGGCTCTTCTGTATCAGCCAATCTGACAACCATTGTTTCGAAGGGATGTCTAACCCAACAGTCGGCTCATCTAAAATAAAAAGGGAGGCATCTTGCACAATGGCCCCTGCTAAGACGACACGCTGTTTTTGACCCCTTGAAAGCCTTCCGCACAATTCGTTCATCTTCATTTCGATATGTACTTCTTTCAACGCCTCAAATACCTTCTCTTTGATCTGTTTTAAACCTTTATGATAGCCCCTCGCACGGAATTGAACATGTTCAGCAACCGTTAAATCTGGGTACAAATATGGCTGATCTGGAATAAGAGCTACTTGTTTTTGGACATGGGAATGACCAGGAGGAAATCCCTCTATGAGTATTTCCCCTTGATCAGGTTGATAGAGACCTGTTAAACATCGAATGGTTGTCGTCTTCCCCGCACCATTAGGCCCAAGCAGCGCCACAACCTCCCCTGCTTCAATGGAAAATGAAAGGCCCTCTATCCCATCACCATTGCTATATCGTTTGCTTACATTCTGAACCTCCATAACTGGCATCAAATCTCTCCCTTTTATTAGAGTGATGTATGCTGATCTATGGTGTTTTTACGGTGGAATGTAAATGTAATTAGACCCACTCATTATTTACCATAATATTACCATATGAGGTATAAAAGGGTAAGAGAATTATAATCATTTAAAATACTAAAAGATAACAAAACAAAAAAGATTGGGCATCAATGATCCCAACCTTTTATCTATTAAATAAACCAATTCAAACCGAATCCATATCCCGACAAGCCCATGCATCCACCTCGACCTTTAAAGCAGGTGAAGCCAAAGCCACCACATAAATCATCGTCATACAAGGCAGGTGGTCTCCTAAAAACTGACCCATGATTCGTTTTCTACTCTCAGCATCAAACTCACCTACCAAATAAAACACAAGCTTCGTTATATCTTCTACTTTCATATCTGCCGCTTCTACATTGCGTTTTACATTCTCTAACGCTAGCTCGAGCTGTTCCATCGGGCTCGCTGGGATGGTCCCATCGACTTCCATCCCCACTTGCCCTGATAAGGTTAACCACCGCTGCGGCCCTGTTGTCTCTATTTGATGGATGTACGGTGCAACTGGTGCGTGAATGGTCTCAGGATTACGTGATGTTTTCATTGATCAAACCCCTTTTCTGAAAATACAATCAATTTCCACCTATCATACCAAACTTTCTTCCCATCCTATCTGCATATGCTCCGAACGAAGCCAAAAAAAAGACCTTTCTTCAAAAGAAAGACCTCTCTAAAATGATGACCCGCTCCGATGCTCAATTTGATGAATCCAATTCAAATCCGCCTCTAAATGAAGCAGCGTGCCAGAAATCAATAAGTACCGACTCTCATCACCTTGCACAAGACATTCCGTTTTTAGCTTCGTGAGTTCCATCACATCTTTCATGATGACGGCTTTCTGCTGCTGAAGCATTTCTTTTTCTTGATGAAATCTGATTTTCCGTGCACAGCCCCATTTAAAGTGAAAATCATCCTTTGCAGCATGATACGGAACAGGCGCCAACAGCCATGATTCCAGCTCTTGTCTGCCTTCTTCCGTCACGTCGTACAGCTTTCGATCTTGGTCATCTATTCCCACTGCTGTCACCAATTGATCACGAATTAACCGATCAAGCGTCGTGTATATTTGACCCGGGTTGATTTTTCCTTTTATTCCGAGCAATGACTCCAGCTCTAGCTTTAATTCATATCCATGATGTTGCTGCTGACAGAGCGATGTTAAAATTCCGTATTTCACTGACATATGATTTAACCTTCTTTGAGAGATGATATCATCTCTATTTTACTCGCTGTCGCACTAGAAATCCACGAAGCCGCTAAACTGAGTGCAATTCCGGCGATCACTGCCAGCAGTAGATGCACAAATGGCAGCTGAAATGAAACAAATCCACCGAGCCAATCAGATTGACTTGAGACATATAGAAGAATCACACCAAATAAAATGCCGCCAATCACACCTGATAACCCAATGAGCACACCTTCTCCGACGATCATTTTTCTCACCTGCTGCTTTGTCAGCCCAAGCGCCCGCATGGTACCAATCTCAGATGTACGTTCAAGCGTATTCATCAGCAGTGTATTGGCTGTTCCAATGCTCGCGAGCCCCATAATGAAAATGAGCATCATAGAAATTAACTCGTTCATACCAGTGAAAGCCGATGTCGTTGATTCAATATCATCCTCTACTGTTTTCACCTTTGAAAGCCGCTGCCCAAAGTCTTTCCATAACTGATCTCGTAAAGACTCACCGGCCCCTTTGTCTTTTAACGTAAGCAGGATATCAAGGGGCTGCGTCCACCCTAAATCCTCTTGTAAAAATGTCTGATCGACAAATGCCACATAACCCGAATGATGAGAAGTCTTGACCACATCAATGACTTGTAACTGCTGCCGGCCAGAAGGTGCATTGAGATACACACTCTCTCCAATACGCCCACCCCATTCATCAAACGCACGCTCTCCTAACACGATAGAGGGCTTTTCTGCTAAATGTTGATACAAATCGCCTTTATTGTCACCTTCTATAAAAGACGGTCCCTTTTCCTCTACGCCGATCAGAGAAAATTGTCTTTTCTCTCCATGGGCCGTTTCCCATGTCAAAGGAGCCGCTTCCATCATCGGTTCCACCCGTTCAACAGCCTCATAGGATGACAGCTTTTCTTGATCCGCTTTCGTCCATGGCGCTTCAGAAGTAACCCTGAGATCACCGCCGTACGTTTGACGAATCTCTCTTTCGTAGCCGTCTGGAGCCGATTCAATGACCGCACTTAAAAGCAAGATCACAGCAATCCCAACAGCTAGAATCGCCGCCGTATTGGCATTTCGATTCAGTTGCTGCGTGACATGCTGCGAGGATAGATGGCCCGGGTAACCAAAGACAAACTTCAAAAGAGGCGCCAACAACCGGTTCAAAAAGAGCAGGAAAAATGGGAATAACAGAACCATGCTGGCTAAAATGGCAAGATAAGCAGCCGGATGATCCACCCATACAAATGAAAGCAAGCCTATCCCTATCGCCGCTCTAATGACCGATTGTTTCTTCGGTGCAGAAGTTTGGGTGGTGGATTTTAAAGTCAGCAGCACAGACGTTTTCCCTGCATGATAGATCGGAAATAACGAAAACAGCACAGGGAACACAATACCAACGATCACTGCTATTACAACAGGCACTTGCCAATCTAACGAATACACCATATCAAAAGCAAACACACCAAGCAGTGTTTGCATGAACACATCCCCAAGCCAAACGCCAATCGGTACCCCAATGACGGTTCCAATACAAGCCAAGATCAAAACCTCAATCAACATCAGCTTAGAAACAGAGCCCTGCGTATAACCAAAGCTCTTCATAATCGCAAATTCCTTTTTCCGTTCCATCACACTCGTATAAATCATATTAAACACGATAAAACCGCTCATAAACATCGACAGCCCTGCGATGAGGTAAAAGAACGTGTACAACCCGCCAATGTCATTACTTTGCCGGTCATCCGCCACCACAGGCTGGACAAAAACATCGGCATCCTTGAACTCTTTCTGTAAAGAGTGAAAGAGCTGTTCCCCGCCTTCATTTGTCTGAAATCTCATATAAGAAAGCTGATCATCCATTCCCGTCCAGTCTCTCAATAAATCAAGCGGCGCCATCACACGAAAGCTCGATGATTCTGCACCCTCCCAGTCACTTGGACTTGAAAGCAGCTGTGTATATTCCACAATGGCAGATACCTTCGCTTCGCCCAAATCAGAAAAACGAATGGTATCTCCCACTTTTTTATTCAGCAGCTTCGCCACAACATCTGGAATGACCAACCCCTGATTATCCAAACGCCCTTCAATCACAGGCAGCTTCAGTAAAGAGCTCGTTTGATCTTGCACCCCGGTAATGCGCACCGCCCGTTGGTTAAGAGAGTGATCACCTTCTACCTCAAAAAACGTCTGTTTATCCAGCGCTAATAATGATCCTGTCACATCAGGATGCTTTAAAATGGAGGATATCTGTTCCTCATCATACGTATGATCATCACTCAACACCCAATAATCTGCATCAGCGACATACATTTGCTCATAGTAATGAAACACATCATTTGTCGTTCGATCGGCAATGAGCATCGACGTGACAAAAGCAATTCCCACCATGATGCCTAAGACAGAAATGGCGAACCGCTTTTTATGCTGTATCATGTTACGCCATGAAATTCGCCACATACTGAGCATAATCATCATCCTTTCTAGAAATCACTTGATCAATAACACCGTCTTTAAAAAGGATGATTCGATCCGCAAACCCCGCTGCGAAAATATCATGCGTCACCATAATAATCGTCTGCTTGCTTTCTCGATTGAACTTGCACATTAACGCCAAAATATCCTCGGCTCTATGCCGGTCCAAGTTCCCCGTCGGCTCATCTGCTAACAGCACTGACGGCTGATTGACTAAAGCTCTTGCAATCGCTACACGCTGCTGCTGCCCGCCGCTCAGCAAACTAGCCCGTTTCCGCCCAAGCCCATTCAAGCCGACAGCCTCTAACAGCTCTACAACCGTCTGTTGATTCTCCTTTGTTAAACGTCCATCTGCATGCAGCGGAAACGCCACATTTTCTTCGACAGTTAATGTAGGCAGCAGCTGATAATTTTGAAACACAAACCCAATCTGTTTTCTGCGAAAAATCGTTCTCTCTTTCTCATTCATCTCACTCAACTGATGCTCATCTATCAAAATCTCTCCATCAGTAGGCAGATCAAGCCCGCCTAACAGCTGAAGTAATGTACTTTTTCCAGAACCACTCGGTCCCATCACCGCTACAAACTCCCCTTCTTCTACCGTCAAATCAACGCCCCTCAGCACCTCAGTCCGCTCCTGGCCTTGAAAAAATTCCTTCTTCACATGCTTGATCTGAATCATCTGCAAACTCCTCCCATCCCTTTACGGAGTAATTATATACTAAGTATATATTATTTCAACATTTAAATCATGATAATATGTATTTATGTCTTATTTTTTACTTACTAAATACATAAAAAACCCTTTAGATTTTCATATCCAAAGGGTACATCATGCTATAATTCTTGTTTTCTAAAAAGAAACCATCCGATGAGAAAAAAGAAACCAATCAATACCGATACACCTAGAAAGCTTGTGAGTGCCTGATCCGAATAAGTCCCTCTATGAATCATCTCCTCAGCCGCACTTGTGACGCCTTTAGGTGCAAACTTCCCTAATGTATTCTCATAAAACGAAGGAACGGTAAACAGGATGAGGTTGATCAAAAGGGAAACGCCGCCCGCAGTCACTGAGCGCTTAAAGAATGCCGATGCACAAATGGTCGACACCACAATGAGCAGTAGGTTTGGATAGTACAAAAACGTTCCTTTTAACACATCGCCCCAAGGCACATGCCCAAATTGAATGTCCACATAATATACGGAAGCAAGCACCGACACTATCAAACTAAACAAAGTTAAACAGGCATAGGCACATATTTTTGAGGCATAATAACTCATTCGACTGATCGGTTTCACCATAATCATCGCCGTCACACCAGAGGCACGCTCTCCAGCAATCGTCCCCATCACGATCATAATCAGGATAAACACGCCGAGCGAATCAAATTTACTCAAAGCACTGGCTAAAGCTTCTCCAGCACTAGGCTCTGGTATATAAAATGTAGACCCTTCAGGTAAATTAGCCGATTTCGATAAAAGATCCGGCAGCATTTTGAGCGTAATAGGCTGCGTAATCATTAAAATCGTGAAAATGATCGGCACAAATAAGATTTTATAACTAGTGAATAACTCCCTAAATTCCTTTTTCAACATCATCATGCCGTCACAACCTTCATGAAAATATCTTCAAGCGTTAGCTTAGATAGTCGATATTGGAGAAGAACACCGCCAGCTTCAGTGATGAGACCCGGCAGCTCTCTCAATGCCATTTGTTGATCTTTCACTCGTACCTGATAAGTGCCTCCTGTCTCCATGCAATCCTCCACCCAATCCCGTTCTTTTAACAAAGCCACTAGTCTCGGATTCTGTTGTTCTAATTGAAACTCAATCACCGGCTGGATATAGTCTTCTTTGATCTGTTCCATCGAAGAGGACATCTCAATTTCGCCGCTGTTGATCATGATAATATGATCCGCCACTCTTTCAATGTCATCTAAAATATGGGTCGACATAAAGATCAGCATCTCATGCTTTAGACGCTCAATCAAAGTCAGGACGTCTTTTCTCCCCATAGGATCAAGTGCCGACACAGGTTCATCTAGGATCAGAACCTGTGGGCTATTGATCAGCGCCTGCGCAATAGCAAGCCTCTGCTTCATCCCTCCGCTGTAGCTGCCAATGGCACGATCCTTCGCCTCATACACTCGGCAAAGCTTCAACAGTTCCTCTGTTTTGGAACGAATGGTGTTTTTCTCTAAATGAAATAACCCGCCAACCCAATGCATCCATTCCTGCCCCGTCATATCCTGATAAAATGCAGGATGCTGTGGACAGTACCCAATCACCTGACTGATTTGATCCATGTCCTTTTCGACATCAAAACCTGCCACCTTCACAACGCCAGACGTAGGACGAGCAAGCCCCGTCAAAATCCGGATCGTCGTTGTCTTCCCCGCTCCATTGGCTCCTAAAAAGCCAACACATCCAACCTCCCCAACAGAAAACGAAACATCTTTTAACACTTCATGCCGTCCATACGATTTCGTCAGGCCGTGACACTCCAACATATTCAAGCGAATCCCCCCTACTAAGATTGTTTACGACCAAAAATGAAATACGCAATAGGACCGGCACTCGCCACAAACACAATCACCAAAGCCCAAACCCACTTCACTTCTCCCCTAATCCTCGATGGATCTCTTTTCAGCAAATCAAACAAACCAATCACCATTAAAATCGCTTGCAGCAAAATAAGAGGTAAAATCATCTTCATATCCATCCACGCCACTCCTTTTTCAAAAACCAATTTGTTTTGGTATTACTTCTTTTGACGACATGAAGAGAGAATTCGTTCAAATGGATTTTATTTTTATCAATCGAATGGTCTATAAATATAAAAAAATCCAGTGAAGGTTATTCACTGGGCTTGCTTGTGATGTTCATGACGAATCTCGCAAAATCTTTTCCATTTTCTTTCCCTTAGCTAACTCATCAATCAGCTTATCTAGATACCGAATGTTTTTCATCGTTTCTTCCTCAATGTCCTCTACTCTAACACCACAGATGACTCCTTTGATTAAACTGCGGGAAGGATGAAGCTCAGGAGCCTCATCAAAAAAGGCTTCAATGTCTATCTGCTTATCCAACTGCTCCTGTAACTCTGCGGGACTGTACCCCGTTAACCAACAAATAATCGTATCGACTTCAGCTTTCGTTCGTCCCTTTCTCTCTGCCTTTGCGATGTAGAGAGGATAGACTTTTGCGAAACTCATTGTGTAGATTTTAGGTTTTGTCATGCATCTGCTTCTATTTCTTTTTTAAATATTCAAGCTGTATTGACTTCTCTAGGCGCCGCTCTCTTAGTATACCTATTCCCTTTTTATTACCTACATTTTTTTGAAAGTCCTATATATAAGAAATTGAACAAGACAAAATCCAAGGAATACACAAATTGGCCCTTCAATCGTCGCAGGACCGCCAATCAACAAATAGGAGCTAATAAACAAGGCAATATAAACGATCAAGAAAAAAACAATTCCCCATTTTTCTTTTTTTAAGTATCGAACAAAAATGACATCTCCCCCTTTAAAAACTATCTATATTTTGAAAAGAAAACAAGCTTCAAATATTATACGAATTATTATAACCTGTTAATAAAAGATCACTACACTACCAATTTTGTATCATAATGGTTCTTTTGACACAAAATACACTTTTATACAATTATATATAAATGGAATTAAAAACACGATTTATAGAAAAAACCCACGCGTTTTAAATAATAATTAAGCAAAATGTAAGTGGGTTTAATTTTAATAGTGTTAAATTTTTATAAAAAGATTGATTATTTTTTAACTATAGTCTAATAAATTAAAATACATTTCATATACCATTGGGCTCAAATATATTAACTTTAGCAGGTTGATATAATTCATCTAATAGAATACTTATTCCACTTAAACGTTCTAACGATGTAAAAACCTAGCGAGTGAACGACGTAATAAGTATTATTTATTTAGCTTCTTACTCATTATTTCAATCGTTGTTTCAAACTCTCCTTCAAAGATAGCATCTTATCATCCTGTATTTTTATTAATTTTTTACATCTATTAGATTAGACTGAATAATTATTTAAATAATCCTTTTTTCATTTCATCTAAATTTATAGGCACGTTACATAATCTCTTGCCGCACAATCTGTACAATGAAAGGCTGTATGCATTACGAAAAAATTATGTATAGCGTTTTGGGGTAAATTTCTATAACTATTACCTTTTGTAGATAAAGCTCCTGAAGAAAAGTTAATCGTACTCCAATCAGCTATTTTAAATTTCCCAGCGTGCCCTCCATGATGAGGTACAACTAATTCATATGGCTTTGGTCTAAATGTAGAAAAAACACTGTTGTAAATTTGAGGATAATGATGATCACCTGTTAAAACAGCTACTTTTCTAACACCTTCTACTACAAGTAAAATACCGCTTTGATTAATATTACTTCCATCACATGAACGAAACAATTCAAATTGGCCCAACTTACCTTGAGAAATTAAATCTATCGAACGCCCTCTTTTAAATGCTGGCAAAAGAATATTTATAGGAATTTTTAAACTTCTCAATCTTGATATTGTTTTTCGTAATTGAATAGTGTTGGGCATTTTAGAAGGGACAGTTATATTTTTCATTAAACTTAGCTGTGAACTATCCATGTCTAGAATTGCTCTATAATGATCTAAATCCCAATGGCTAATTACTCCAATAAAATTCTGTTTAAAAGATATTCTAGATAATATTGATTGCATTTCCTTATCAGTAAATTTCACATCTCCTCCCAAATCATAAATTAACCAGAAATCCTCCGACTTTATCTCATTCCAATTTCCACATCCTACATTTCGTACAATTAATTCTAAATTACCTATTTCATCTGTTACTTCTCTTAGATCACTATAAAATTTAGAATCTTTAAACTCGACTATACGTTCTTCTGTTGTATTAATATACAAATTTTCTTTAGTCCTATATCGCTGCACATCTAAAAAAGCACTGTCCCTGTGTTCTAATTCTGCTATTACTCTAGAGTTTTCAGTATGTTCATTTACTAACTCAAATACCCTAAAGAATTCTTCAGGCAAGTCATACCAATACCCAGATTTAAATCCTTTATAACTTTCAAATTTTAAATTTGAAAGTACTAATAACGTTTGATTAGAATCCTCATATGTTAATTTAAACATATCAGAAACCACTTCTAAATCCTTAATTAAACTAAAATCTAGTATAATTTCGTATGAATTAGTTTTTTTATTAAATAAAATTTTTTCGCAATATAAATGCATTCTTATGCCTCCTTAGACTTAGAAATAAAATTCCAACATCGAATTCTTAATGTACTTTTTCTTTTAAAAGCATGTGAACATGTTGTTTATTTTTTGTAGCCTTCTTCGCTAACTCTGATCATGGCAATACTTGCTGAGAGGATTTACTTTTTCTTATTCTACTCCAATTACCCATTAAATACCAACAACTTCTCGGTTACTAACCTTTTGAAATTATTGTATTATACCTCTACTTGATTTTCTTCAAATACATTTTTGATAATCATAGATTAATTATTTGATGGAATATCACCAATAATCCACGGTTCTATAACCTCTACATACAAACTTTCAATCATATCCTGTTTCTTTACTCTAACTTATTCTGCCGCTTTTTCATCGCATCCTTAACTCCTCCTTCATACTGCGTATTTCTCTTATGATTCATCATCAACTCATCTAAATTAATCATAATGTCGTCGTATTCATACATCGCTGCAAAGTCATTATTACGCTCGATAATTTCCATATCTTTTTTTGCTGTTTCTCATAACACTTTGGGTGTAATAATCTCCCTTTCTTGAGCCAGTTAAAGAAATTTACCGCTACAGATGGTTATCTTTTTTTCATAACAAAATACCCTCTTGACGTCTTTTGTGAGCTCTGAGCGTATCTTTAAACATTGTAACTACCATAGTGTTTCTAAAAAGAACTTCCTCTCTCCACTACCTTGCTCCCTACGCTCCCAAATAATTGCACCTTCACTCGATTCACGTCTTGCTTGGCGAAGTTTCCTTTAAATAATTGCTGTCTTTAATCCCTTTTTCGATTTTAGATGTTCTAGTTCTTTTTGACATAAAAACACCCCTTTAGATTAAAAAAATCCAAAGGGGTAAAATAAAACGGTGTAACTTTTTTACAACTGTTCTAACTTTAACTCAAAGCTGCAACCAAAGTCTGATTTAATTCCTACTCCACCGTCACACTCTTCGCAAGGTTACGTGGTTTATCCACATCACACCCGCGGTGAAGGGCTGCGTAGTAAGCGATTAGCTGTAATGGAACAACAGATGCAAGTGGTGCAAGTGCTGGGTGTACAGCTGGAAGGACGAAACGATCGCCTTCGTCTTCTAGGCCTTTTAGTGAGATGACACATGGGTTTGCACCACGTGCAACGACTTCTTTGACGTTACCGCGAATGCTGAGGTTCACGTGCTCTTGCGTGGCAAGGGCAATGACCGGTGTGCCTTCTTCAATTAAAGCAATCGTGCCGTGTTTGAGTTCTCCACCAGCAAATCCTTCTGCTTGGATGTAAGAGATCTCTTTTAATTTTAGTGAACCTTCAAGGCACACATAGTAGTCAAGTCCTCTTCCGATAAAGAATGCGTTACGTGTCACTGTGAAGAAATCACGAGCGATTTGTTCCATTTCATCCTTTTGATCGACAAGGGCTTCCATTGCGTTTGCTACAATCCCAAGCTCTTTCACAAGATCAAAGTCAAGTGATTGACCATTTAATTCAGCTGCAACAGATGCAAGGATCGCAAGAACAGCGATTTGTGCTGTGTAGGCTTTTGTTGAAGCCACTGCGATTTCTGGTCCTGCATGAAGAAGCAATGTGAAGTCCGCTTCACGAGAAAGCGTAGATCCTGGTACGTTTGTGATCGTTAATGCTTTATGACCAAGCTCTTTGACTTGAACAAGTACAGCACGGCTGTCCGCAGTTTCCCCAGATTGAGAAAGGAAGATGAACAACGGCTTTTTCGATAGAAGTGGCATGTTGTAAGAGAATTCACTTGCTACATGGACTTCTACAGGTACTTTCGCCCAGTCTTCAATGTATTGTTTACCAACAAGTCCAGCATGGTAGCTCGTTCCACAAGCCACGATGTAAATGCGGTCTGCTTCTGCTACTGCGCTTGCGATATCGCCAGCGACTGACAACTTGCCGTTTTCGTCTTGATATTCTTGGATGATTTTGCGCATAACAAGCGGCTGTTCATCCGTTTCTTTTAACATGTAGTGAGGATATGTGCCTTTCTCAATGTCGCTTGCATCTAGCTCAGCGATATAAGAAGGACGTGTCATGATATCACCGTCAAGGTTTTTAATAATAACCTCGTCTTTAGTAACAATGACCATTTCTTTATCCATTAATTCCGCATATTCGTTTGTTACTTGAAGCATCGCCATTGCGTCAGAAGCCACAACGTTGAAATCTTCTCCGAAACCAACCAATAATGGGCTTTTGTTTTTCGCCACATAGATTGTTTCTTTGTTTTCGTTATCGAAAAGGGCAATTGCGTAAGAGCCTTTTAGTTGAAGAAGCGTTTGACGGAAAGCTTCCTCTGTATCAAGACCTCTGTTCACAAATTGTTCGATGACTTGAACAACAACCTCTGTATCTGTGTCGCTTTTTAGTGTGACGTCTTGTAAATATTCACGTGTCAATTGTACATAGTTCTCGATGACACCGTTATGAACAAGCGTAAAACGGCCAGAAGCACTTTGATGCGGATGCGCATTTAGATGGCTTGGTACACCGTGTGTTGCCCAGCGTGTATGTCCAATTCCTGCTGAAGATGCCACGTTTGCATCAACGACTTCACGAAGCTCAGCGATACGTCCTTTTTCTTTAAACACATGCACGCCATCTTCGTTTGCCACAGCGATACCTGCTGAGTCATACCCACGGTACTCAAGCTTCTCTAAACCTTTTAATAAGATTTCCTTCGCATCATTCTGACCAATATAACCTACGATTCCACACATAAATATTCTTCCTCCCGATCATGTGAAAGGGACAAAGAAAGCCTACTAAAATAGAAGGGACATTTCTTCGTCCCTCTCTACATGTTTATTTTGGGAGATCATGTGTATTCCCTTTGTACAAAGAGTCACCTCTTTGCTTTAAAGAAACACTTACGGCTGTGATCTCTATATTTGATCAGCCGGGAGGCATCCGCCGAAAAATTCGATAACCTCCATCCTCGTCAACTAAGCATCTGTCTCGTTCGATCGCTTAGTTCGGGCGCTATAATTATAAGAGTGGCTGAACATCTACCCTGCCTTTCCTGCTAGAATAAAAATCCAGTAACACAAGGATGATTGTACTATAAGGTCTGACCTCCGTCAATCACAATTTAGCGGGTGATCCCTTTCATGTGAGAAAGTGAGACCTCCCTACACTATATGCGATGAGGCTTGTCACGTTCTACCTTTGATGTGCTCTCTTATGTATGAAAGCAAGCAGCAAATTGCCCTCGCTTATATCATTCGTATAGAACTTTCCTCTTATGACGTTTATTCGAAAAAAAAAGCAAACCGCTGCTTTGCGATTTGCTTTACATCAATTACTCAATACCCATTTCTTCTTTGACAACAGCCGTAATACGAGCCACGTATTCATCACATAGCTCTTTTGTTTTCGCCTCTGCCATGACACGTACAAGCGGCTCTGTTCCTGATGGACGCACAAGGATGCGTCCGTCACCGTTCATCTCTTTTTCAACCTCTTGGATCACAGCTTTTACTTTTTCATTTTCTTCCACTTTATACTTATCAGATACCTTCACATTCACTAGAAGTTGCGGGAATTTCTCCATTTCAGCTGCAAGCTCTGATAATGTTTTTCCTGTTGCTTTTAGTGTATTCACCAGCATGATTGCTGAAAGCATGCCGTCACCTGTCGTATTATAATCAAGGAAAATCAAGTGGCCTGACTGCTCGCCTCCGACATTATAGCCATCCTTTTTCATCGCTTCGACCACATAGCGGTCACCAACAGCGGTTTGAATGCTCTTAATGCCTTGCTTCTCAAGCGCTTTATAGAAACCAAGGTTACTCATGACCGTTGACACGACCGTGTCATCCTTCAATCGGCCTTCACCCTTTAGATAACGTGCACATATGTACATAATTTGATCGCCGTCTACAATATCACCTTTTTCATCGACTGCAATTAAGCGGTCGCCATCACCATCAAACGCAAGACCAATATCCGCTCCTTTTTCTTTCACAAAAGCAGAAAGTGCCTCTGGATGAGTAGAACCTACGCCATCGTTGATATTCAATCCGTTTGGTGATGTTCCCATTGTTGACACATCCGCATCTAAATCCGCAAATAAATGTGTTGCAAGAGAAGAGGTTGCACCATGTGCACAGTCAAGCGCTACGTGAATACCTGTGAAATCCTCGTCTGCTGTCTGTTTCAAGAATTGCAAGTATTTCTGACCGCCTTCAAAGTAGTCATTTACTGTTCCAAGGTCCGCTCCAACTGGGCGTGGCAATTGATCGACCGGCTGATCCATCAGCTGCTCGATTTCATTCTCCTGTTCATCTGACAGTTTAAAGCCGTCACCGCCGAAAAATTTAATTCCGTTGTCTTGAACTGGGTTATGCGAAGCTGAAATCATGACACCTGCTTCTGCATCCATTGCCTTCGTTAAATAAGACACACCAGGTGTTGAGATCACACCTAAACGCATGACTTCAGCCCCAATTGAAAGTAAGCCTGCTACGAGTGCTCCTTCTAACATATGACCAGATACACGCGTGTCTCGTCCAACGAGTACCTTTGGACGTTCTTTATCCTTCGTGAGCACATAGCCGCCAAATCTCCCAATTTTAAATGCGAGCTCTGGCGTTAATTCGCTATTAGCCACACCCCTTACACCATCAGTTCCAAAGTACTTGCCCATGTTTCAATCGCTCCTTTTTTACCATTCAAGAGGACGCTGCGTCCTCTTTATTATCTTCTTTGACCCGCTGTCTTTGACTCGATTCTTTTTTTGCTTTATCTTGTGTTGATTCCTTTTGACTCTTCTCTTCCTGATCATCATCGGATGATTGATCTTTCCGATCATTCGTAGAAGCCGGCTGATCTTCTGTATCAGTAGAAGTCAGTTTCACTTTGACCTTCGATCTAGATAATGTCCACGTCACATTTTGAGGGCCATTCACTTGTACTTTGACCTCATGTGTTCCTTCGTTTAAGTCCCCGACATTGATATAGGCTTCAATATCTGAAGCCTTTAGTTTATCAATTGCACTCTTTGAACCTTTTGCTGTTAGTGTGAGACGCCCAGAAGACGGACTCACAAATTCAGAGCTAAGATCCTTGCTCAGACCCACGACAGAAATTGGGACATTATCGATCTTTTTTTCTTCAGCTGTTGCAACCTTCACTTTGATTTTAACAGTTTCAGGTGATACCTTTTTCACACCATCTGGCAGTGGAATGTCGGCATCAATCTCTGTATCATCTTTAATCTTGCTTAGGTCGAGCTTAACGCCGTCAATAAAATCAAGTGCATCCAGCACCTTTTGAGAACCATAGACTGTAACCTCACTTGGGCTTGTCTCGATGCTTGAGATACTGATCCCATCTGGCAAGCTGCCCGTCCGCTCAATCTTAAACGGAACTTTCTTGCTTGGACTCGTAATCGGGACCGTAATATCTACCACAGACGGACTCACTTCGACTGGCAGCTCATTCCCACTGCTATCATACACAGTGAGTTTCGCTTCTTTCTCAATTTGCTGATCGACATCCTCTAAGTTCACAAATGCTTTAATGACAGAAATTTTGTCGATCACGTCTTTTGAGCCAGTAACCGTGACATTTTTCGGATTCACAATAGGCTGCTCTGGTGAATAGCCGTCTTTGATTTTATTTTGATTATAGAATTCAGTTTCAACAGGGAATTCAGCTGTCGTTTTTTCTTGTATCGTCACAGTCGTCACAGACGGATTAATCGTTAATGTGATTCCTTTCGATACATCTCTTGCCTTCAATTCGACTTTGTGTGTACCTGTCGTAAGGTTTTGCATATCTGCGTAAATTTCAAAATTTTTCGTTTGTCTTGCTGTTTTCACAGCACTAGTTGATCCTTTAATCGTGACATTGACTGTCTGCGGCACACCAGTGACTACATACTTTTCGTCGTCATAATATGCTTTAACAGGAATGTCCGTTAAGGTTGCTTCGTCTGTTGTCGATGTTGGGAAAAAGGATTCACCGATTTTTTTCGGCGTGGGCGCTTGCGCTGAATTGACTGCACCATACAGCAATAAAGCGAAGACCAATGCAAGAAACTTAACGGCCCAGCGATTATTCAAAATCTTATCCATTTTTCTTGCCCCTCCAATACCATTTGGTCGAGGAAGCATCTTTGCTGTTCTTACTAAACTCAGCAATCAGCATTTCTTCAAGCGCTTCTTCTGTCAATTCTCGATGGAGATCACCATTTCTTGCGACACTAATGCCGCCTGTCTCCTCGGAGACGATGACGGTTAAACTGTCCGTTACTTCACTAATACCAACTGCCGCGCGGTGACGTGTACCGAGCTCCTTAGAGATAAAAGGACTTTCAGACAGCGGTAAATAACACGCTGCAGCTGCAATCTCATCACGCTTCATAATCACAGCGCCGTCATGAAGCGGTGTATTCGGAATGAAGATATTAATCAGCAGCTCAGAACTCACCTTTGCATTTAAAGGAATTCCGGTCTCTATGTAATCATTCATCCCAGTATCGCGCTCAATCGTTAACAGCGCGCCTATTCTTCGTTTTGCCATATAGTTAATTGCTTTTGTAATTGCCTCGATCGTTTTCTGCTGCTGTTCCTCTACAGGTGTTCCGCTTCTAGAGAAGAAACGGCCGCGCCCAAGCTGTTCAAGCGCTCTCCTTAGCTCTGGCTGAAAAATAATAATGATCGCAAGGAACCCCCACGTAATCGCTTGATCCATCAGCCATTGAAGTGTGTTAAGACCGAGATACGCACTCCCCATCCTGACGAGAACAATGACGACAATTCCCTTTAAAAGCTGAACCGCTTTTGTTCCGCGGATGACCATCATTAATTTATATATCACATACCAAACAACGAGAATATCAACAGCATTACCGAGGTACTGCAAAAAAGGAATATCCCCTAAAGCCATTTCCTCGTCCTCCAGAATTTTCAGTTATTCTTCGTTCGATTCATTTTTTATAAAAAAAGAGCCTATGTGTAAGTACATAGCGTGGCTATTATACCACATTTTGTTTCAGCAAGGAAAATAGTTGCCATATTTGGCTGGCATTCAAGTCGGTCCATCAATAGAAAAAGAGCAGTCCCTTAGAGACTGCTCTCAAACTGTTTGATTTACTTTTGCTCCTCTGGCCCAATGACCCGCATCACGTCTTGTGCTGTAGACTTCATTTTGTACCAAACCCAATCAAACACTTCATTAATTTCATTGATTTGACCAGTGACTTGTCCGGCAGAAGCAGTCAGCTGTTCTCCATTGACGACTGTTACGTTTCCATCAACCTTGCCTTCTACAATCAGCTTGCCATTTTTCACAGTGACATCACCTTTGACGGTTTCCCCTTTAGGTACCGTCACTGTATCATTTTCAACCACGAGATTCGGCTGCTTTGACACACTGAAATTATGATCCGTATTCCAGCTAGTAAACAGACTGCCTCCCATCAATATGACAAAGAGGGCAGCGGCGACCATTAGCGGATGAGCTTTGATCCATCTTTGAATCGACACACGCTTTTTCTCCTTTGGAAGACCTGCCATCACCTTTGCAGTGAAATCAGATGGTGCTTCTATATGAGATGTACTCTGCACGAGCGCGATGGATTTCTCAATTTGTTGAAAATGAGTACGGCATTCCTCACACGATTGCAGATGGCTCTTTAATTCTTTTTCATCTTCGGGCTCTATGTCCCCGTCTAAATACTGATGCATAAGCAGGACGATTTTTTCCTGACAGCTCATCAAAATCACCTCACTCAAAGGTCTCTCAACTGTTTCCGGAGAGCCTCTCTACCCCTGTGTATTCTCGTTTTCACCGTACCAACTGGTATATTCAGAATCTCACTAATTTCTTTTAACGAGAGTTCATCAATATACTTTAATACGATGACCGAGCGATATTTATCGGGTAATCTTAAAATTTTTTGCTGAATGGTGCTCGATAATTCAAGCGACACCACCTCGTCCTCTGGCAAAATGCCGTCAGCCGCAATTTGAGAATACATATTCAGTCCTTCTGTCCCTGCCACCTCTGCATCTAAATAATAATCCGGCTTTTTTTTACGAATACGGTCGATGGTCAGGTTGGTTGCAATGCGATACAGCCACGTGGAAAACTTACGATTCACATCAAAGCTCTCAATATTCACATAGGCACGAATAAACGCCTCCTGCGCAATATCTTCTGCTTCATGTGCATTCCCAAGCATACGATAGCACAGCTGATAAATTTTGTCTTTATACAGGTCTACGATGTCTGCAAATGCGTTCTGGTCGCCTTTTTTCACTTGCTTAATTCTCTTTTTAATCATTGTTTCCATAGTATATTCAACCTCTGCCTTCACCGGTCTTTATGTATACGAACCTCGTTCCAAAAGGTTTCATTCTCCTCTAAAAAATAGTGTAACAAATTTTTGACAGCATGTTACGCTTATCAGCCGGTAAAAACCTTAACATATCCTTAAATTTCCCCAAAATTAAAAAAAGAACGGGAACAAGTCCCGCTCTATAATAGCTTTTCACCCATTAAAGAACCAATTAATGCAACTGCCGCTTCTGCTGTTTTATTTTTCTCATCTAATACCGGATTCACCTCAACAAACTCAGCAGAAGTCAAAATCCCTGCTTCCTCTAAAAGCTCCATTGCAAGATGACTCTCTCTATAACTGATGCCGCCAGCAACCGGCGTTCCCACGCCAGGGCACTCCGCTGGATCAAGACCGTCTAAATCAAGCGACAAATGAACACCATCTGTTCTTTCTTTTAAATACGCAATGGCTTCCTCCATTACTCTCGTCATCCCTAATCGATCGATTTCATGCATCGTATACACTTTAATGCCTTTTTCTCTAATCAATGCCCGCTCTCCTTCATCTAAAGAACGAGCACCAATCAAGATCACATTCTCAGGTTTTACTTTAGGTGTATAACCGCCAATATTGATTAGATCAGCATGCCCAAAGCCGAGACTGACAGCAAGCGGCATCCCATGAATATTTCCAGAAGGAGAAGTTTCCTCTGTATTTAAATCACCGTGCGCATCATACCAAATGACACCCAAACTTTTATAATGCTTGGCTACACCGGCTAATGTACCAATGGCAATGCTATGATCCCCGCCTAAAATCAGCGGAAACGAACCTGACTGCACAATACTGCTAACCTTTTCAGCAAGAAGCTGGTTTGCGCCAGCATTCTCCGTTAAGTTTTTCAGTTTTTCACTTGTATAGAGACCTTTCTCATCATCTCTTTGCTCAACAGGAATATCCCCTAGATCTTCAACATCAAATGAAAGCGATTCCAATTTTTCTTTTACACCAGCACAGCGAATGGCACTCGGCCCCATATCGACGCCCCTTCTCATTTGACCGAGATCCATCGGTACCCCGACAATCGTGACCTTCTTTTGATCTCCCATATGTACATCCCCTTTCCGTTCATGCTTATATTTTACTTTCTCGGTGCCTTCTGACTCAACTCAACAATATTTTGAATAGTTATACATTCCAATCGTCAAAATAAAAAAAGACACCTTTTTAAAAAAGGTGTCTTAACTGGGCTAGCTGGATTCGAACCAACGCATGACGGAGTCAAAGTCCGTTGCCTTACCGCTTGGCTATAGCCCAAAAATGGTGGAGGGGGGCGGATTCGAACCGCCGAACCCGGAGGGAGCGGATTTACAGTCCGCCGCGTTTAGCCACTTCGCTACCCCTCCACATATGGAATTGATAAAAGAAAAACAGTGCCGGCAAGAGGACTTGAACCCCCAACCTACTGATTACAAGTCAGTTGCTCTACCAGTTGAGCTACACCGGCATATGGTGGAGGATGACGGGCTCGAACCGCCGACCCTCTGCTTGTAAGGCAGATGCTCTCCCAGCTGAGCTAATCC
>NZ_JBQEOD010000006.1:0-12925 GCF_052044955.1 Bacillus sp. 22446 | reverse complement strand
ATGGTGACCCGTACGGGATTCGAACCCGTGTTACCGCCGTGAAAGGGCGGTGTCTTAACCGCTTGACCAACGGGCCAGTTTGTCAAGTTTACTGTTTCCGTGAAGCTGACAAAAGTTATTATATACAGGTTGTCCCCCTTTTGTAAAGGGGATTTTTATTTTTTTTATTTTCTAACTATTCAACCCTCATCAGCATAACATTTCGACTGAAATATAATTTCAGTATTTAAATATAATATTGAAATTTCATGTCATACTCAATATACTGAAAATGAAGAAATAAGGAGGTATGTCACATGCAGCCATCTCAACTGCGTTCTTTGACAACAGAATCAAGAAACCCTAACACCATGAGAATTTCACAAGCAAGCCCGCTAGAAATACTCCAAATGATCAATGCGGAAGATATGAAGGTCGCTGAAGCCGTCAACCGTGTCCTTCCAGACGTAAAGACAGCAAGTGACTTTGCCTTTGAATCCATCTCGAATGGGGGCAGACTCATTTATCTAGGCGCTGGAACAAGCGGCAGAATTGGGGTAATGGATGCGGTCGAATGTCCACCTACCTATAGCATTTCACCTGATGTCATCGTAGGCATCATGGCCGGTGGCGACTCTGCCTTTTCACATGCAGCAGAAGATGTGGAAGACAGTGAAGAAGCTGGTCAAAAAGATTTAGAACACATCCACCTGACATCAAAAGATACGGTTGTGGGTATCGCGGCGAGCGGTAGAACACCCTATATCATTGGCGCTTTAAACTATGCTAGAACCATTGGAGCAAAAACAGTAGCCCTCAGCTGCAATGAACAAGCAGAGATTAGCGAACTAGCAGACTGCGCCATTGAAGTCGTCGTAGGAGCAGAAGCCATCACTGGGTCAACACGAATGAAAGCCGCATCCGCTCATAAAATGATTTTAAATATGCTTTCCACCTCTGTCATGATCAGACAAGGCAAAGTATATGAAAACCTGATGGTAGATGTAAAAGTAAGCAATCATAAACTGAAAGAACGCGCCATCACCATCATTCAGCATGTGACCAATGCTTCCTACGAACAAGCCGTAAAAGCCCTTGAAGCAGCCGATTTAGAAGTTAAAACAGCCATCGTCATGCTCCAAACCAAAACAGATAAAAAGACAGCCAAAGACCTGCTCAACAAAGCAGATGGTCACATCGACAAAGCCATCTTACGTCATCAATCTTAAAGGAGGAAACTCATGTCAGCAGGCGGACTCACCCTACTACACACAATGAAATCAAAGCTTCCCCAATCTGAAAAAATCATTGCAGACTATATCCTTGCCCATCCTGACAAAGTCATTAAAAGCACAGTGCATGAAATCAGTCAGGCTGCCGGTGCAAGCAGCTCTGCCGTCATCCGCCTCTGTAAGTCTCTCGGGCTGGATGGCTATCACGATTTGAAAATGCGGATCGCTGGAGATTTAATGCACACTGATAAACAAGGCTACCGGGATATCGAACAAGATGAACCACTTCAATCCATTATTCAAAAGACAGCAGGAAACACCATTCAATCGATCAAAGATACAGCCTCTATTTTAAATGTAGAAGCTTTAGAAAAAGCTGTTCAACTGCTGCTGAATGCAAACCAAATCCATTTTATCGGTGTGGGTGCATCTGGCATCGTCGCAGCTGATGCCCAGCAGAAATTTCTCAGAATCAATTATGCAGCCACCGCCTTCACTGACATGCACATCGCATCTACGGTCATCGCAAATGCTGGAAAGAATGACATTGTGTTCGGTATATCCTTTTCTGGAGAAACGTTAGACATCATCCAAGCCCTTCAGCTCGCCAAAGAAAATGAAGTAAAAACCATTGCTTTAACGCATCCAGGGCATACAAGCGTTTCTGCATTGTGTGATGTTCATCTATCGACGTCTGGTTCCAATGAAGCACCTTTTCGCAGTGCTGCCACTTCCTCTAGAATGGCACAGCTCTATTTAATCGATGTCTTGTTCCTCAGTTTAGCCTCCCGTCAATATGAACAGACAGCACAATATATTGACAAAACAAGGCATGCCATCCGCTCCATGAAACGAAAAACAAAGGGGGATTCAACATGAGTCATCAAAAAAAATATCAGCAGTTGGCGAAAGAAATCCTTTCACTCTGTGGTGGTTCTGAAAACATCTCTTCCCACACACATTGTATGACACGTCTCCGAATTACACCCATTGATCGTGAAAAAGTGGAAACCACCGCGATCAAAGAACTCGATGGCGTCATTGGCGTCGTCGAAGCGGAAACACTGCAAATCATTTTAGGCACAGGTGTTGTCAACCAAGTATCAAGTGCGTTTGAACAGCTGCTCAATGCCTCAGGTTCATATGACTTAAACAACGAAGCACAGAAAAACAAACAAGCCATTTCACAAAAGAACCGCACACCATTCAAGCTGTTCTTACGGCGGATCGCCAGCATTTTCATTCCCATTATTCCAGCACTCGTTGCATCGGGTCTTATAACGGGTATTACAAAAGCGGTCGTGCAAGCAGGCTGGCTCGATGAAAAATCTCAAGCTGCGATTATCCTAACCGTTATAGGCTCAGGCTTGTTTGCTTATCTCGGTATATTAGTAGGAACAAACGCCGCAAAAGAATTTGGTGGCTCTCCTGCATTAGGCGCATTAGCAGGTATTCTCATCATTAACCCAGCTGCCGCTGATATTATGTTATTTGGCACTAATATTCTACCAGGTAGAGGCGGACTTATCGGTGTTCTTCTTGCAGCTATTTTTATGGCACTTGTTGAGACCCGGATCAGACGCTTCGTCCCGCAATCACTCGATATCATCGTCACACCAACCATCACACTACTCATTACAGGCATTTTCACGTACGTTATCTTCATGCCAGTCGGCGGATTTATATCTGATGCCATCACCTCTGGACTTACTTATCTATTAAACATTGGCGGTATTTTTGCCGGATTTGTTCTTGGTGCTACCTTCCTTCCTCTTGTTGTCACTGGACTTCACCAAGGCCTAACACCTATTCATATGGAACTGATTAATTCAATTGGAGATGACCCGCTTCTGCCAATCCTCGCTATGGGAGGCGCAGGACAGGTCGGTGCTGCTTTTGCCATTTATATGAAAACAAAAAAGAAAAAGCTGAAAAGAGCCATTGCAGGCGGACTTCCTTCAGGAATGCTTGGAATTGGAGAACCGCTCATTTTCGGTGTCACACTCCCGCTCGGAAGACCCTTCCTCACCGCTTGTCTCGGCGCTGGAATCGGCGGAGCATTTCAAGCCTATTTCCAAATCGCCACTAAAGCAATCGGGGTATCAGGTCTCCCATTAACCTTTATCGTTCACACACATCAAATGCTACTTTACTTAATAGGACTCTTTATTGCATATGTCGCTGGATTTATCTTCACATACTTATTTGGATTTCATGATGATATGGCTGTTGAATTCGAGGAAAATAAGCAATAGGAGGTCTAGCTCTTGAAGAAATATTTTCTCATCATCACAAGTCTGTTCATGCTCCTTGGGTTACCAGTACAAACATTTGCAACTAGCTCCCATCCTGTATCGTCTTTGTCTAAAACAGCACCTGAAGAATATCCCGTCTTAAAAAAAGCAAAACGACCGGAACAAGTAGGTTTTTCTTCTAGGCAGCTTAGGAAGGTTGATCACATGATTCAAAACGATATCAAAGCAGGATTTCCAGGGGCAGCACTCATCATTATCAAGGATGGTCAGATCGTCCATCAAAAAGCTTATGGCTACAGACAAAAATATAAAGGGACAACAGAACTCAAATTCTATAAGAAAATGAAAAAGAACACACTGTTCGATTTGGCATCCAATACAAAAATGTATGCCACCAACTATGCCCTGCAAAAGCTAGTATATGAACAAAAACTAGATGTAAATGAAAAAATACAAACCATCCTGCCCGACTTTCAAGATGAACCAGATGCAAAGGTAACCGGCAAAGATCAGCTTCGAGTCAAGGATCTTCTCACCCATTCTGCCGGACTGCCTTCCAGTGTTTTATTTTATAGCAAAGAGCAAGCGGGCTCTTTTTTCTCTCAAGATAGACAAACAACCATGAAATGGCTGCCAAAGGTGCCTCTGCAATACAAGCCAGGCACTCAGCATATTTATAGTGATATTGATTACATGCTGTTAGGCATGATCATTGAGAAAAAAACCGGTATGCCACTTGATCAATATGTAGAGTCGACGATTTATCGACCGCTTGGTCTAAAACATACCATGTTCAATCCGCTGAAAAAGGGATTCAAGCCAAAGCATTTTGCAGCAACCGAGCGTCTAGGCAATACAAGAGATGGTGTCATTGATTTTGAAAACATTCGCAGGTATACCTTGCTAGGTGAAGTCCACGATGAGAAAGCCTATTACTCAATGGCAGGTGTCTCCGGACATGCTGGACTTTTCTCTAATACATCAGATATGGCCGTACTGCTTCAGCTGATGCTCAATAAAGGAGGCTATGGGAAAACAACCATCTTTGACCAAGCTTCTATCGATCTCTTTACGGAATCATCAGACACGAACCCAACTTACGGGCTAGGCTGGCGGAAAAACGGCAATACTGACATGGAATGGATGTTTGGGAAGTACGCAAGTAAAGAAGCGTATGGACACACAGGCTGGACCGGAACGATGACTTTGATTGATCCAAAACACAATCTAGGCGTCGTCTTGCTGACAAATAAAAAACATTCACCCGTCGTTTCACCTGAAATCAACCCAAATCAATTTGAAGGTGACCTTTTCCCAACTGGTACTTATGGAAGCATCATGACCGCAATCTACGAATCTTTTAAGTAAAAGGAGGAATTCGATGTTAAAAGCTCTGTTCCCCGCTGCACTCGTTTTGGCCCTGCTCACCTCTTCCATTCCAACGGAAAAGGTGAGCTCTGCCCCTCTCCCAACTGCCAAACAAATGGTTCAGGACATGTCCTTGGATGAAAAAATTGGCCAAATGCTCATGCCAGACTTTCGCAATTGGCAAGCAGAAGGTGAATCTGCTCCTACAGGCTTCACAAAAATGAATAAAGAAGTTTCTCACCTTGTAGAGAAATATCATTTAGGCGGTGTCATCTTATTTGCAGAAAATGTCGTTGATACGAAACAAACCGTCAAACTCACACATGAATTTCAACAAGCATCACCCAACATTCCTTTACTCATTTCCATTGATCAAGAAGGCGGAATCGTCACAAGACTACAAAAGGGAACACATTTCCCAGGAAATATGTCGATTGGTGCCTCTCGAAGTAAGAAAAATGCTTATGACACTGGTAAAATCATCGGCAAAGAATTAAACGCTCTAGGTATCAATACAAATTTCTCTCCTGTTCTTGATGTAAATAATAACCCGAATAACCCCGTCATTGGTGTCCGTTCCTTTAGCTCTGACCCCGAACTTGTCACGAGACTTGGTCTGCAAACCATGAAAGGACTTCAAAAGGAAAAGACCATTTCCACATTAAAGCATTTCCCGGGACATGGTGATACAGCTGTTGATAGTCACTACGGACTTCCGCTTGTCGAACATGATCTAGATCGTCTTAAAAAGGTAGAGCTGTATCCGTTTCAACAAGCAATCAACGCAGGGGCAGATATGGTCATGACCGCTCATGTTCAATTCCCAGCCATTGATGACACAACGTATAAAAGCAAAAAAGATGGCGAGGACATTATGGTTCCAGCAACCTTATCAAAAAAAGTCATCACAAACTTATTAAAAGAAGACATGGGCTTTCAAGGAGTGGTTGTAACAGACGCCCTCAATATGAAAGCGATTGCAGATAACTTCGGACAGGAAGAAGCTGTGGTAATGGCTATTAAAGCAGGCGTCGACATTGCCCTCATGCCAGCACCTGTCACGTCCTTAAAGACAGAAAAAAACCTAGAGAATGTGTTCAATGCTTTAAAAAGAGCAGTTCTCACAAAAGAAATCCCGATATCTCAGATCAATCAATCTGTCGAAAAAATCCTTCAATTAAAGATCAAACGCGGCATCATTTCCGCCAATAAATCAGTAAGCCTTGAGAAGAAAATCAAAAAAGCCACACAGCTCGTTGGTCAAAAGTCGCACCGAAAAGCAGAACAAAAAATGGCACGCGAAGGAATCACTCTCCTTAAAAACAACGACAAAACCTTGCCTTTTAAGCCTAAAAAGAATGACAAAATCGTACTCATGGCACCATACGAAGATCAAACAAAAGCAATGTCCGTCACAATTGAATCTCTGATCAAACAAAAAAAGATCAAACCTGTGCGTATCCAATCATACACATTTGCAGATAAGAGCTTCTCCAAAGAAACAGCCAAACTCATTCAAGATGCTGACTATGTCATTACAGGCTCTTACGTTGTCCAAAATGACCCAGCTGTGAATGATGGTGTCATTGATGACGGTGTACAGGATCCGAAAAAATGGGCAACGGCATTCCCTCGTGCTGTCATGAAAGAAGCAGCAGCACAAAACAAAAAATTGGTCATCATGAGTCTTAGAAACCCATATGATGCTGCAAATTTCGAGGAAGCCGACGCCTTACTGGCTGTGTACGGTTTTAAAGGGTACTCAAACGGACAATTCAATCAACCGAATATTCCTGCGGGACTAGAAGTGATTTTTGGAGCTGCCTCACCTAAAGGGAAATTGCCCGTCGCTATCCCATCAGTCACTCATCCTAATCAAACCCTTTACCCATTTGGCTATGGACTCAATTTAAAAGGCAAACAGATCAAATAGGAGGGATTCTCTTGAAAAAGACAGCAAGCTTGATACTCGCTAGCATTCTCATGATCAGCACATTGACCGCCGCCTCCCCCGCAGATTCAGAACGAACAGATACAAAAGGAAAAAAAGCAACAGTCAAAACAGGTATCGAAACATTACTCTCAAGTAACCTCTCTTGGCTTAAAGGGAAAAAAGTAGGGCTTATTACGAATCCTACAGGCATTGATGCAAACATGAAAAGCAGTGTCGATCTGCTATTTGAACACCCCGATATCAAACTGACTGCCTTGTATGGGCCTGAACATGGCGTCCGTGGTGATGCACAAGCAGGAGAAGGCGTCGAATCGTATACTGACGAAAAAACAGGCCTGCCTGTTTACTCTCTTTATGGAAAAACAAGAAAGCCAACTCCTGAAATGCTCAAAAATGTAGATGTCCTGCTATTTGATATTCAAGACGTTGGTACTCGTTATTACACCTATATTTACACGATGGCCTATGCAATGGAAGCAGCTAAGGAAAACAACATTCCATTTGTTGTCTTAGATCGTCCAAACCCAATAGGCGGGCTAAAAGTAGAAGGACCCGTATTAGAACCCGAACACGCCTCATTTGTAGGTCTCTATCCCATCCCATTAAGACATGGGATGACAACTGGAGAACTTGCATACATGTTTAACAAAGAGTTTCATATCAACGCTGATGTAAAAGTGATCAAAATGAAACATTGGAAACGATCCATGACGTTCGATGACACGAAGCTGCCGTTCGTCCTCCCTTCACCTAACATGCCGACCGTTGATAGTACCTTTGTTTACCCAGCAACAGGATTAATCGAAGGCACAAACGTTTCTGAAGGCAGAGGAACAACAAAACCGTTCGAACTCATTGGCGCTCCATATATCAATAGCAATGAGCTAGCAGATCATTTAAATGGGTTAAAACTAAAAGGCGTTCAATTTAGACCTGTCTCATTTACCCCTACCTTTTCAAAACATGCCGGGACTTTGTCTCACGGGGTACAGCTTTATGTCACAGACCGAAAATCATTCGAAGCAGTCAAAACAGGTCTATCTATCATCAAAGCAATACATGACTTGTATCCTAATGACTTTCAATTCCTACAAACAGGTAGCTTTGATAAACTCATCGGGAATAGCTGGATCAAAGAAGAAATCAATAAAGGCACTTCCATCAAACACATCATGAAACAATACCACCATGACCTGAAAACGTTCGAAAAGAAACGAAAAAAATACCTCATCTATTAATCGCAAAAAAGCCTCCACCTTAAAGGTTGGAGGTTTTTTCATGATAAAGACTTAGTCACAGCAGGTACTTTCAGCTCGAAACGATGAAGTAAAAAGCCAAACAAGGCTGCAAGCACTTGCTGAAACAGCATGCCAATCACAACAGGAACAGCAACAGCAGGCGGAAAAAAGCTAATAGCAAGCACAGCCCCAGCACTAATATTTCTCATGCCACCCGTATACACAATGGCCACAATTTCTCCTTGAGTACATTTCATCGCCTTCCCAATGAACCACGCAAAAGCATATCCACTCATTGCAATGAAAAACACAATGGCTGCTTTACTAAAAAACGCAGCATCCAGTTCACGTAAATAGGGAGCAACAACAGAACTATTGATCGAGACCACAACAAACAAGCCTATTTTTGAAAAAGGAGACAAGGTCTGACTGATCTTTTTCGTTACCGCTGGCTTTGCATATTGATGTACGAGCATCCCTAATATAGATGGAAGCACCACCATACCAAACAGCCCCCTCATGATGGCCGCCATGTCCATATGGACCTGTGAACCGACGAGAAGTGACAGACTGGCAGGTACAATAAATGGCGACAGCAGTGTATCAATTAAAATAATGGATAACGTTAATCCCACATTCCCTTTATACATCGCTGCCCATATTAAACTAGAAACGCCTGTTGGAATCACCATGGCAAGTGTCAAACCGGTGATCGTCATGGAGTCACCTGCGAAGATCAAATGCCCCGCTGACCAAGCGTAAAGGGGCATCAACACATGCAAAATCAAAAACGTTAAAATCAAAGGCAATGGATGCATCACCGTATGCTTTAAAGCTGAAAAGGTAGCAGACAGACTTCCTGCAAATGTCATCACAGCAAACACCCATGGCACCAAAAAGGTCAAATCTTTTAAATACGCCGCCAATAATACACCAAGTAGCACGCTGACAGGCGTAATGAGCGGCATCATCCGGCCGAGCACCTGATTCAAACGGACAAGCATGCCGGCCACCTCCATCCTTCACTTTCTTCCTTGTTCTATTGTAACAAACAGAACAGTCTCTTTAAGATCCGATCACTTGTTTCATAAGTTTTTGACTAGACGTATCCATTCCAACTACGTCCACCTCTACACCAGCTGTACGATATTTTTCCTTCACACGTTCAATTGCGGCCACACCTGATTCGTCCCATATACGCGCTTCAGACAAATCAATCACAACCGTGTTCAAGTCGTTTCCATGATGGAAGGCTTGAATCAATTCAGTCACGGAAGCAAAGAAAATTTGACCCTTAATTCGATAAATCCATGTACCAGCTTGGCTTTCTGTAGAGGTAATATGCAGTTTTGATATTTTAGCCACAAAGAATACGGCACTAAGCAGCACCCCTGCAAAAACACCCTTTGATAAATCATGAGTGAACACCACCGTCACGACCGTGACAAGCATCACAAGAGAATCTGTTTTTGGGTTCTTTTTCAGCTGCTGGAATGAACTCCAATCAAAGGTACCAATAGAAACCATGATCATGACAGCCACAAGAGCAGCCATCGGAATTTGAACAACCACATCACCGAGCACAAAAATCAATACCATTAAAAATGCACCAGCCACAAAGGTAGAAAGCCGGCCTCGTCCCCCTGCCTTTGTATTAATCACAGATTGACCAATCATCGCACAGCCAGCCATACCGCCAAAAAATCCTGCCACCACATTGGCAATTCCTTGGCCTCTCGCTTCCTTATTTTTACGACTAGACGTTTCCGTCATATCATCTACAATTTGTGCTGTTAATAAAGATTCAAGTAAACCAACCATCGCAAGTGCTAAGGAATAAGGAAAAATGATAGCAAGTGTTTCCCAGCTAAACGGTACATTGGGAATAAGAAAAGTTGGCAAAGAGCTAGGAAGCTCTCCCATGTCCCCAACCGTTCTGACATCAATATGCCCAAATACAGCGATCATCGTCATCACAATAATTGCAATAAGTGGAGAGGGAACAACTTTGATGACCATCGGTAATACATAAATGATGAACAAAGCGCCACCTGTCATGATATACATAGCCATGGATTCCCCAACGAAATGCGGCAGCTGTGCCATGAAGATCATAATTGCCAACGCATTGACAAAACCAACCATCACAGACCTCGGAATAAATTTCATCAGACGAGAAACACGACACATTCCAAACACAATTTGAATCAGGCCTGTTAAAATCGTAGCCGCAAACAAGTACTGCAATCCATGATCGGCTACCAAATTAACCATAACCAGAGCCATAGCCCCTGTAGCGGCCGAAATCATACCTGGCCGTCCACCAACAAACGAAATGACAATGGCAATACAAAACGAAGCATACAACCCAATCTTTGGATCAACGCCCGCAATAATCGAAAACGCAATCGCCTCAGGAATTAAAGCCAGAGCCACTAAAATACCCGCCAGCACATCCTGACGCACATATCCAAACCATTCTTGCTTTACAAATAAATCTTTCAAACCATCTACTCCTTTTTATATACATACCGTACAAGGAAAAAGAAGGCGAATAAAACCCGGAGATACAGAAAGGAACAAACAATAACCATTCAATTTCGGGGAAAAAGAGGAACGTACAGAGTCTTTTGTTAGAGAGGATTATCTTCACTTTAGTAAGAATATAAGAAAGGAACTAAGGAATCAAGCACAAAAAGAAGGAATGTATAGAAAATTGATACAAGGCTTACTTACCAATCGATTTATTCCATTCATGAGTCTATTTGTCACTGAGCATGTCCAACATTTAAAACAAACAACAAAAGCCCCTATATAAAAGGGGCTTTTGGTTGATTAACGTAATAATTGAAGTACGTTTTGCGGCTGTTGATTCGCTTGTGCAAGCATAGCTTGAGACGCTTGAGAAAGAATGTTGTTCTTTGTGAACTTACTCATTTCTTTCGCCATGTCAACGTCACGAATACGAGACTCAGCAGCAGTTAAGTTTTCAGCAGATGCACCCAAGTTGTTAATCGTGTGCTCTAGACGGTTTTGTACTGCACCAAGTTTTCCACGTTGAGCAGATACTTGGTTAATAGCTGCATCAACAATACTTAGTTGAGTATCAAAACCAACATCAGTAGCATCTGCTGCATTATCAGCAAACTTTCTTACATCGATGTCTTTAATTGCTTGATTCGCTACAATTCCATTAGCACCTTTCACTCCCAATGCATCTGTACTCATTTTATCAATATGAACTGAGATTTGTTGAGTTGCATTAGCACCGATTTGGAACACTAAAGCATTACCACTTGCTGGAACTGCAGGTGTACCTGTATCTGGATCATCTGGATCTGTCGGCGGAATTGCTGGTGTTCCTGGGGTTCCTTTAAACGAACCATCTAATAATTTTTTACCGTTAAACTCTGTACGATTTGAAATTCCATCTACTTCTTCTTGTAAAGCTTTAATTTCATCTTGGATAGATTGAAGGTCAGACTCTTTATCCTGTGTACCAGTATTTCCAGCTTGAACGACTAGTTCACGAACACGTTGAAGGATTGAGTGAGTTTCAGTCAATGCCCCCTCAGCTGTTTGGATAAGAGAGATACCGTCCTGTGCATTTTTAGATGCCATTTCTAATCCGCGAATTTGTCCACGCATTTTTTCAGAGATCGCTAGACCTGCTGCGTCATCTCCTGCACGGTTGATTTTAAGACCAGAAGAAAGCTTCTCCATGTTCTTTTGGCTCGCACTGTTGTTAGCAGATAAACGGTTCAGTGTGTTAAGTGCCGCGATATTGTGGTTAATTCTCATTTCCTATTACCTCCATGTAATTTTTTTCGAGCTTGTCTACAAAGTCCATTTAGATGAGAAGCTCTTCCTTAGAATTTCCGATTTCTAAGGCATGTGTACAGTAATAATGCAGATAACCTTTTGGCTTTCTAACTTTACTACTATCTGCAACACCAGTTATGGCAATAATCATGAAAACTCCTTCTATTAATACTCACCATAACAATGAGTAGCGTGTTACCTACTATAGACAGACCTACCACATATTTTAGTTTGTGGAAATTGTTTATTTCATAAATTCGACACATTTAAAATGCATAAAAGGAAGATGAAATTCTATCAACTACATTTTCAGGAGGAGAAACATAATTAGTGTAAAATTGTGTGGAAACAACACTTTTTCTTATACCCTAGAATCACTCGATAAAGTAACAGAGAAAGAAAAAGGTTTTTGAGAGAAGGATTCACTTCAAAAAAAGAACGATGAAAAATAACATCAAAAAAAGCCCCTGTTCTCTATGATCAGAGGCTTTACCTTTTTCACTTTTTCAATGCTTTTTGAAGAGCTGCTTTTATCTTCGAACCGTTCCATCTTTTATATGGCACAACGTTGACCAATGGAATGCCTTGCTCTGTCATCAACTAGACGAATTAGCATTGTACGTTCTCAACTACCTTTTTATATTTAAATAAATAGTGGGAGCGATTCGCAAAAAAGCACGATATAAGAAAATTCATTTGCATGATATGCGTCACACTCATGCTACTATGCTAATAAATCAAATCGGCAAAATATCTGGGTTTAATATCAAATCTGTCTATCATCGTTTAGGTTATGCAGAAGCTATATCAAACTTATTGCAAATTCGATAATGCGTCCCCATTGCATCCACAAGCAATTAATTAAAAAAGACATAAAAAAAAGCCTTCTCATCATCGAGAAACCTTGTCAGAACAATATTTAGAGGAAAGCTTCCAAGCGGGCTCGAACCGCTGACCTCTTCCTTACCATGGAAGTGCTCTACCTACTGAGCTATGGAAGCATGGCTCCGCAGGTAGGACTCGAACCTACGACCGATCGGTTAACAGCCGATAGCTCTACCACTGAGCTACTGCGGA
>NZ_JBQEOD010000005.1:143371-220356 GCF_052044955.1 Bacillus sp. 22446 | reverse complement strand
AGGTATGCAGGATGCATATCACACATGCGTTGCTACACGATGTAGCGAACTTAGCATGTGATCATTTCCTGCCTCGCCAGTTTGACTGACTACCTATGATGTATCATAGGATTTTTTATAAAAACTCGAATTAACAGGTACGTTTTGTCTTGTTTAGTTTTCAAAGATCATCTTCGTTATCGCTCAGAGGCGACTTTATTAATATAACATTCTATCAAGATGAAGTCAACAACTTTTTTCTTGAATGTTATTTCTCAACCGCGCTGTTTCAGCGGCGAATACAAATATAACACCTTTTAAAAGAAGAAACAAGTATTTTTTCTAAATAATTTATTTTTCCTGATCTCTTCCTATATATTCGTACAAAAAGGGCTTAACTCCGTAATTCACTATTGTTGATCCTGTAGGTCTTTAGTATATTTATAATAGATTGAAATTTAATAACCGCAGGGGGAGCCTCGTGCTGAGAGTGAACAATTCGTTGTTCTGACCCTTTGAACCTGTCAGTTAATACTGAAGTAGGAATGTGGAATCACTTGCATACATGCATGTATGCAAGCCGATATGTTTTTCTATGAATCACATACTCATCCTGACATGGTCTCTCCTTGCACAATTCGTGAAAAGGGGATTTTTTTATGCAACAATCAAATCAATTAGTACGACTGATGGAGATCGCCATCATGACTTCTCTTGCACTTGTTTTAGATTATTTATCAGGTCTCTTTTTAAGAATGCCAAACGGCGGGTCAATTGCACTGATCATGATTCCTGTCATTCTCATGTCCATTAGATGGGGCGTGTCTGCTGGATTTATCATCGGTGTGTTAATCGCAGGACTGCAGCTGATGAACAATCCTATTATCGCCACACCTGTACAAGGATTTCTCGATTACTTTGTCGCATCTGTTGTGATTTGTTTAAGCGGGCTATTCTCAGGACCAATTAAAAAAGCCATTCAGGATAAAAAGCGAAAGAAACAATTCTTCTATATTATCCTAGCTGTATTTGTCGCCAGTTTCTTTAGACTGCTGACGTTCTTTATTTCAGGTGTAGTCTTCTTTTCTCATTATGCACCAAAAGGAACACCAGGTTGGGTGTATTCATTAGTTTATAACAGCACATATATGATTCCTTCATTTATCATTTGTAGTATTGTTCTTTGTTTACTCATCCCTAGTGCGTCTCGTTTGGTTTTTCCTCGACAAAAATAACCCAGCTGTTTCAGCGGGTTATTTTTTTTATGCATAATTTGCTGCTCTATTGAATCTATTAATAGTAGAAGATTTCATGCTGGAGGTACGACAATGAATTCTTACTCCATTATGCTGTGCTGTTACATCCTCAGTCTCGCCTACTTTTTGGCAAGTTTCTATGAGGCATTAAAAATAGCAGGTGTGAAAGGGAAAGTAGAGGCTTCTCCTTTTATATCTTATATTTTACTCGCCACCCTTTTTACTTTTTTCTCTCATTATTATTGGAAGCTGACGATATAATTTGTTGAACATGATCACTTAGTACAGACAGTTCCCATCCATACCCTATTTCCTCATGGTTCTCACCAGCCAGCTCGAACTGGCTGGTGACGGCAAAACTAGGTTGAAGCTTTTGATAAAATTGCTTTGCTGAATTTTGCTCAAATACCCAGAGCAGCATATTCTGATAGCCTTTCTCTATTAAATAATCCACACCTTTTGCAATCAAAGCCATCCCCGCTCCTGATTTCTGTTTTCTCTGCAACAAATAGATGGCATAAAGCTCACCATCATATATTGAATATCTCTCATCACGCTGTTTTCCGAAGGAAGCAAAACCAAATACTCCGTCAGCATCCTCTGCGACAAACGTGCCTTCAAGTGACTTGCTTCTCCAGCTCTCTTCCCGCTCCTCTACATTCAAAGCATCTAAATACTCTTGTGAAATAATGCCATGATAAGTCGTTTGCCAGCTCTTCACATGAATTTCGGCAATTTTAGGAATATCATTATGTACTGCATGTCTAACCTTCATCTGCACACCCCTTTTAGCCATTTCTTACTCTATGTTTCATATGATAAGTTGCTATTTTATAAAATTCAATCCTTAATGGATATTCGTTGACATTTTGTCAACACCCCTATATATTGGGTACGACTTCTTCTATTGAAGAGTTGAACTTTATGAAAAGGGTGAAGAAAGAGATGGAATTTAAAACAACTGAGCTTCGGCAGTTTTTAAAAGAACAACTGCAAATACGTTCTCTTTCATTAAGAGAACTCAGTACACAAACAGAAATTGATAAAGCCACACTGTCTAGAATCATGAACGGAAAAAGAAAACCGACTTTGAACCATTTACAGCGGCTTTCAGATGCTCTACACATTTCTTTAGATCATCTATTGACCACGGCTGGATTTTCTATTAAAAACGAAAGAGTTCACGGTAATACGTTCATTCAAGCAGTAGAAGAGATTGAGCGAACGCTGAAAGATCATGATGTCTATGACGGGACGTTCAGCGAGAATGAATTGAAACAGAAGTTAAATGAATATGAGACCTATAGTCAATCAGATGAGGGAAAAGAAACGATCTCGGCATATTTTGAAAAAAAGATAGATACGATAAGCGGTGTTGGGCCATTTCTTGATCAATTGAAAAGCATGTACAGCTCGTTCATGAGCGGACGGGGTACTTCTCGAGAATTGATGTTGATGGGAGGCGCATTATTTTACTTCATTATGCCCGTTGATTTAATACCAGATTATATTTTTCCGATCGGCTATATTGATGACGCTGCAGCGGTGCAGGTCGTATTAAACCAACTGACAAATAGGTCATAGCAGGTGACGGAGACATGAAAAAACAGAACAGCATTGACTTCGCATTATTATTCACTGTCATTTGCTTCTTTGTGATCAGCCTGCTGGCTGTGTATAGCGGATCGGGACAGTATGAAACGCAAGATATGTTTTATTTCGTCAAAAGACAAGTTTTCTGGTATATCGTCGGCTTTGGCCTTATGGCGGCAGTTGCTTACTTTGATTATGAACTGCTTGAGCGGTTATCTTTTCGATTATTTGCAGGTGGTCTCTTCCTCATCATTCTCGTTCATTTTTTTGGCACGAATCAAAATGGCTCTCAAAGGTGGATCAGCTTGGGACCCATGAAAGTGCAACCATCAGAATTTATGAAAATTTTTGTCATTCTTCTGTTAGCGGCTATTTTAAATCGATACAAACATCAGCGCTTTTCGTTTAAAGAAAGCATGATTCCTACAATGAACATCATATGCTGGACCGCTGTTCCTTTTTTCCTGATTTTAATTCAGCCAGATTTGGGGACGGCACTTGTGATCTTGTCTATTGCTTTTACACTGATGCTTGTGTCAGGCATTTCAAGTAAGATGATCGCTGCATTAATCGCTTCTTTTCTCGTGCTTCTTGCATTTTTGACCTACTTGCACAATGAACATTTTGAGCACTTTACAAAAGTGATTAAACCTCATCAGCTTGATCGCATTTATGGGTGGCTCTCCCCAGATGAATTTGATTCGACATATGGGTATCAACTGAAACAAGCAATGCTTGGCATTGGGTCAGGGCAATTATCAGGAAGCGGGTATACAAAAGGAAATCAAGTACAAGTGGGAAATATCCCTGAAGCCCATACAGATTTTATATTTGCAGTCATTGGCGAGGAATTTGGTTTTATCGGCGCCTCCCTATTGATCTGTTTATATCTTATGATGGTCTATCGAATGATTCATGTGGCAATGCATGCGAATACCCTTTATGGGCTTTATATATGTGCTGGGGTGGTTGGGCTGATCGTCTTTCAAGTCTTCCAAAACGTTGGGATGACAGTAGGGCTAATGCCTGTGACTGGTCTTGCCCTTCCTTTTATCAGTTATGGGGGCAGTGCGCTTTTAACCAATATGATCGCCATTGGCCTTGTATTTAGTGTCAATCTGAGGTCCTCATCCTACATGTTTGGACGTAACTGGGATTGAAGGTGATGTCATTGATTCTTTCTCACCTAAAAAAAATCGACCACATTCTTGCTGGGACGATTGTTTGTCTTTGTTTCTTTGGATTACTGATGGTGTACAGTGCGAGTTATCCTTTAGGCGAAATAAAATATGGACAGGGCAGCTACTTCTTCATGAAACAGTGGCAATGGCTTTTGATTGGGTTCTTCTTTTTCATCGCTGCGGCCCTGGTTCCATATCAAGTTTACCGTAAATGGATTCGGTGTCTTGTGATGCTGTCATTGTTATGTCTTCTCCTTGTCCTGCTTCCTGGAATCGGTGTTGTCAAAAACAATTCACAGCGATGGATTCAATTGGGCTCTCTGATCATCCAGCCGTCTGAGGCTGTGAAATTAGTGATGATCATCTATTTCGCCTATGTATATGCAAGGAAACAAGCGTACATCACATCCTTTAAAAAAGGAGTACTGCCTCCACTTCTTCTTTTAAGTCTAGCTTTTTTATTGATTTTAAAACAGCCAGATTTAGGTACAGCAGTTTCTATTTTATTGAGCTGCGGTATCGTCTTATTATGTGCTGGACTTAAAACACGCCACCTCATTCTACTAGGTTCGACTGCTGCGGCAGGGATCACTTTTTTTGCTGTGACCGCTCCTTATCGTTTGAAACGGATCACTTCTTTTCGTGATCCTTTCATGTATGAAGATGGAGATGGTTATCAGCTGATTCATTCTTATCTCGCCATGGATTCAGGAGGACTGACCGGGAATGGTTTAGGCGGAAGCATTCAAAAACTAGGATTTCTTCCTGAAGCCCATACAGATTTTATTATGGCCATCATCAGTGAAGAGCTGGGAATCATGGGGCTGTTGTTTGTGATGGGTGCCTACCTACTCATCATGTATCGCGCCGTTCGAATCGTTCAAAGTTTACAAGATCCATTTGGAAAGCTATTAACGATCGGACTTACTTTTCAAATTATGATTCAAGCAGCCTTTAATCTAGGAGCTGTCTTTGGGCTTCTCCCCATTACAGGCATTCCTCTTCCCTTTATTAGCTACGGCGGATCTTCATTGGTGTTCATGATGATATCTGCAGGCATTCTTGTGAATCTTTCTTCATCTATCAAAAGACACCGGCATGTGCCCCAAGTAAAATAGACACCCTCTATCAGAAGGTGTCTTTTGATTTTTATTCTTCTATTTGACGATCAGCGATTTCTTTTTTTCTTGGCTGTTTGATTTCATTCGTCAGTTCTTGGATGCTTTGTTTCACATTGCCTTTGCCAGAGAAATTCTCAATAATTTCTTTAACATCAATTCCAGAGGAAGCTTTCAGACTTTCTTGAAGACTGGACATAAGGTTTGTCGCATAGCCGGTCACTTTGTTGGCGCCGCTGCCTTCCCCGTTACCACCTGTATCAACAACTGTAATTTTATCAATGTTAGAAAGTGGAGCAGATACTTGTTTCGCATATTCAGGTAGCATTTTCACAATCATATCAAGAATCGCCGCTTGACCATACTGTTCGAATGCTTCTGCAATTTTCTCTTTCGCTTCTGCTTCCGCAAGTCCTTTCAACCTAATGACTTCTGCTTCTGTTTCCCCTTTTGCACGATCGGCTTCCGCTTTGGCAAGCCCGTCAATCCGAACTTTCTCTGCTTCTGCTTTTGCCATTGCTTCAATGCTGTATTTCTTCGCATCTGCTTCTGCAAGACGCTTCGCTTTTTCCGCCGCAGCCGACTGCTCAACAGCATAACGGTCCGCATCTGCTTTCTTTTTCACTTCAGAATCGTATTGACGCTCACGACGCTGGATCTCTTTTTCTTCTAATTCAATTTGCTTCTGACGTTCAATGATTTTGACTTGCATTTCTTGTTCAGTTACGTGCTGACGATTACGAGCTGTTTCAAGATCGTACGCTTGGTCAGCGCTTGCTTTTGCTGTATCTTGTTCACGTCTGAATTCTGCTCTTTTCAGCTCATTGATTTTTTCTGCTTCAGCGATTTCAGTGGCACGCTCAAGCTCAGATTTCTTCGCATCTTTATCTGCTTCTGCACGTTTGATACGTGTTTCTTTATCTGCTTCTGCTGTCGCAATATCTGCATCGCGTTTCACTTGAGCAATTCTAGGTTTACCTAGTGATTCTAAATAGCCATTTTTATCACGGACATCTTTGATTGTAAACGATACAATGACAAGACCCATTTTCGCTAGATCTTGAGAAGCGACACGCTGTACTTCTTGAGAAAATTTCTCTCTGTTTTTATAAATCTCTTCAACTGTCATTGACCCTAAAATGGAGCGAAGGTGTCCTTCTAGTACTTCTCTTGCTTCATTTTCACGATCTTCTTTTGTTTTCCCTAAAAACTGCTCTGCAGCAGTGGCGATTTCTTCAATTGATCCGCCAATTTTAATGATGGCCGTTCCATCCGCCATGACCGGTACACCCTGTTCAGTATAGACTTCAGGCGTTGAAACATCTAGCTTGCTAGATAGTAAGCTGAGCGGCTCTGCTTGTTGAAAAACAGGGAGTACAAAGGTACCTCCACCTCTTACAATCTTAATCTTGTTTCCACCTTCATCCACGTGGACATTTTTACTTCCGAGGTAACTTCCTGTGACGATTAATGCTTCATCTGGACCAGCTGTCCGGTATTTCGAAACAAATACACCAATAAGTGCAATGAGAATCACAAGCACAATTCCAATAATAATTAATATGGTTGTTCCTGGCATAGCATTCCCTCCTAGATTTCTTCATTTGGTATAACAGATAACACACCTTTGTTCACTTCGACGACCAGCACCCGGGTTCCATATGGAATCTCCTCTTCGTCGAAACTGACGGCAGGCTTTGAGATTTTTCCGCTGTTACTAATTAACAGCACTTCTCCAAACCCATCTTTTGGTACAGATACAATGATCTCCCCAGTTCTTCCTTTTAGGTCGGCCTCCGTATATGAAAGAGATTCTTCAGCAGAGGAAAGCGGGACTAAGACAAATACATGTAAACAAGTAACGAGAACCACTGCGAGGATGGCAGATAATACGGCGCCAAGTCCACTTCCTACAATTGCTGTTTTTTCAGAGATAAATCCTCCAGCCGAGAAAAAGGTAAGAAATGCGAGGATCAATGTTGGTTGAAGGAACGGGACAGGAATCGCTTCAAACAATCCATCAAATACATCGCCAAAAAAGACGAAAACAAGCGTCAGGATTCCTGATACCATCAATATGTATAAGTACAGCGTCTGAAGAGGCAGCCAAAACACATCCATCTTCCTCACCCTTTCTTTATGAAATGAGCAGCCTTTCATTCATTTAGACTATGCTCACATCCAAGTGTATTCCTTCTAACAGGTAATACGAACCACTTTTGTAAAGGTTTCATTTTTCATCACAATTCATTAAAGGATTTCTCGGATAGCTAAAGAATGATTGTCTTGTACCAGTATGATAAAATTTGATCTTGAGGTGAGAGAAATGAGCTTATTACATGAAGCAAGACAAGAATTGTGGCAAGAGCTGCAAGGATTGAGCGAAGAACAATTAAATCAAAAATTATCTGATGATACTTGGAGTATTCAAGAAGTTGCAGATCATTTAAAGAAGATGGACCTAGTTGCAGCAAAACATCTAGCTGCCGAGGGGAAAAAAGCACCGATTAAAGAATATGAGCCAAAGCCGGTGGAAATGGCAGAGGATCGTTCAAAAAAAGCCATCGCGCCTAGTATTGTTGAGCCAGAGCGCAAGCATGTGACACCTACACATTTAAAAGATGAACTTGATACAGCTCGTGAAAAATTAAATCAAATTTTATCAACGTTTACAGAGGAAGATTTCAAACGCGTGATTGCACATCCTGTATTTGAAGAACTTTCATTAAAGCAATACCTTGATTTTATCGGCGCACATGAAAAGCGCCATATTCATCAAATTAAAGAAATTAAAGAACAGCTATAAGATGTAAAAAAGACTCCCTTTTGGGAGCCTTTTTTCATTGTTACACTGTTTTAGGTGTTAAATCAAAGCAACGAGCGTAAATCCAGTTGTATGCTTTTTCGTTGAGGTCTCTTGGGTTTCCAACTGTTTGCGGATCTTTCATTGCTTCTTTAGATAAACGGTCGATCATATCTTTTGGTACACCTTGTTCTTCTAATGAAGGAACTTCTAGGTCTTCTACTAAATCATACATCCAATTCACTGCTGCTTTTGCAGCTTCCTCTGTTGTCATTCTGCTTGTATCAATCCCGAATGCTTGCGCAATTCGAGCGAATTTCTCTGGGTACCCTTTCCAGTTATATTCCATGACAGGTCCCATCATCGCCGCTACACATTGACCATGTGCGACTGGAATAATGCCCCCAAGCGTTTGGCTCATCGCATGGGCTGCGCCAGCTGATTCACTGCCATAGGAAAGTCCGGCAAGCATCGCAGCTTGTGCCATGCCATATCTTGCTTCCAAATCCTCTCCATCGGCAAAGGCACGGCGAATATAATGAGCAGCATATTCAATGGCCATGAGCGCTACCGCATCTGTAATTGGCTGAGCAAACTTCATCGTATAGCATTCGATCGCGTGCGCAAGCGCATCGATACCCGTCATTGCCGTCACATGCGGCGGCATAGATACATGAAGCTCAGGATCAATCACTGTTAGGTGAGCTGCAATGAGCGGTCCACCTGTGTTGAATTTGAATTCCCTTTCTTCGTCAGTGATCACTGCCCACTGCGTGACCTCTGAACCTGTACCAGCCGTTGTCGGAATTGTGGTTAACGGAGGTATTCTATTTTCAAGCGGTTTTTTCCCCTCAGCCGCTTCGTAATCAAGAACTGATCCTTCATGAGTCGCTTCCACACCGATAGCCTTCGCTGTATCCATTGAGCTTCCGCCGCCTACTGCGACTAATCCATTACAGCCTTCTTTTTCATATAAAGCAGATCCTTCGTTCACTAGACGGACTGGCGGATTTGGCTCTACTTTATCAAATAGAACGACATCGATTTGCGCTTCTTTTAATGAAGCAATCACTGGATCTACAACACCTGCTTGATAAATACCAGGATCTGTGACAAGCAATACCTTTGAAACGCCGTATGCTTTCACTTCTTCCCCAACATGTTTCACTGCACCAATGCCGTGCTTGATGACAGTCGGAATTTCAAACGTATGGAATTTTTGCATGCTTTCAATTTTCATATTTAAAGTCATATAGAATCTCCTCCAGATAAGTGATATTTATTTAAACCAATGAACCGCTTCTGGTTTTGTATTTCGATATAAATGTTTTAGTTCCGTATATTCTTCAAGGCCCGTACGTCCTAATTCACGCCCAAGACCTGATTGTTTATACCCACCCCACGGTGCTTGGGCAAAATAAGGGTGGAAGTCGTTGATCCATACCGTGCCTAATCTTAATTGACGAGCCACTCGTTCGGCTTTGCCAATATCAGAAGACCACACCGCTCCTGCTAAACCATAAATCGTGTCATTTGCCAGCTCGATGACTTCTTCCTCTGATCGGAAGGATTCGACAGTGAGGACTGGTCCAAACACTTCTTCCTGTACAATTCGCATCTCTGATGTACAGCCTGAGAAAATCGTCGGCAAGTAGAAGAATCCTTTTTGAAGCTCCTCTGCATCAGGTCGTTTCCCACCTGTTTCTAATGTTGCGCCTTCGTCTAAAGCGATGCTGACGTATTTTTCTACTTTTTCTCGATGCTCAGCTGAGATGAGCGGTCCGCTCTGGGTTCCTTCATCAAAGCCGTTGCCTAGTTTGATTTTTTTCGTACGCTTCACCAGTTCTTCTAAAAATTCATCGTGAATGGATTCTTCCACTAACAAGCGTGAACCTGCTGAACACACTTGCCCTGCATGGAAAAACACAGCATTCATTGCCTGGTCAACCGCTACGTCTAAATCAGCATCTTGAAAGACGATATTCGGGTTTTTCCCGCCGAGCTCTAGGGCGATTTTCTTCACATTCCCGCTGGCTCCCTGCATGATTTTCTTACCTGTTTCAATACCGCCTGTGAATGAAATTAAATCGACTTGGTCATTGACAGCCAGCTCATCTCCAACAGTTGCTCCAGGTCCAAGCACTAAGTTGGCAACGCCTGCTGGAACACCCGCTTCTTCCATAAGTTTGAAAACTTTGATCGTGGTTAATGGTGTAATTTCACTTGGTTTTAGTACGATGGTATTTCCAGCTGCAAGGGCAGGAGCGATTTTCCAGCTCGCTTGAAGCAATGGATAGTTCCAAGGAGTGATTTGACCGCATACACCGACAGGTTCTCGGACTAATTCGCTTTTTGAGTTTGGAATAGGCGATGCAATGATTTCCCCGCCATCCTTATCAGCAAGACCTGCATAATATTGGAACACGTTCGCAATATCGTCCATATCCGCTTTGCTTTCTTCTAATGTTTTGCCCGTATCAAGTGATTCTAATTTGGCTAATTCATCTAAGTCTCGTCTAATCAATTCCGCAATTTTGAACACAATATTTCCTCTTTCAAGTCCAGGCATGTTTGCCCAATCACCTTGATCGAAGGTTTTTCTTGCTGCCTTAATGGCTAACTGCGCGTCATTTCTTGATCCTTCACTGACTGTCGCGATCACTTCTTGATTAAATGGATTGATGATATCTCTTGTGTCGCCACTCTTAGCGCCAACCCATTGTCCATCGATAAATAGTGTTTGACTCATAGAAGGAACCTCCTCTGATTCTCTTTGGTAAGTTTGTTAAATAAAAATTTAACGTTTTGAACATAATTAACTTAACATGTTCAAATTTTTCTGTCAAAGGGAGATATGTTTCATTTATTTTGACATTTTGCATTCTTTCGTTAACATATAGTCCATAAAGATTTTTTTGAACGTATTGAATTCACTTAATAGAAAGCAGGGACAAGATGAAAAAGCAGGAACAGCCACAAGCAGAAGAACGCATTTTAGCTGCTAAAGATCTCGTCATTGATTCCATCGCTGAAACAATGGATCTCTATGGCATTACTAGAAGTGCGGGTATTCTATATGGGACGATGTATTTAAATGAGGAAATGACGCTGGATGAAATGCGTGAAGAGCTGCAAATGAGTAAGCCTAGTATGAGTACGGGTGTGAAAAAACTGCAAGACATGAATATTGTCAAAAAGACCTTTCACCGTGGCCGAAGAAAACACAGCTTTGTTGCTGAGAAAGACTTTTTTAAGTTTTTCATGAACTTCTTCCCGCAAAAATGGGAACGAGAGGTTGAGGTCAATCTAGCAGCGATTGAAGAAGCGCAAGAACGCCTTCAAGATGTAGCTCGTGATGATCAGGCGGAGGAACATGAAAAAGAGGAAGCGAAACAGCTCATTGAACAGCTTGAAAGCTCAAAAGCCTATTATGATTGGCTTAGACGATTAGCCCACTCGGTTCATTCGGGAGAAATCTTTGACTATATTCCGATTGATCAGAAAGAAAAATAGACGATGTGTTTACATTTTACAGCTTGAATTTCACAGGAGGATTGATTATAATAAGTTATGTCGTCATACTCGGGGCATTAGCTCAGCTGGGAGAGCGCTACGCTGGCAGAGTGAACGACATCACCCGAAACAAACAGACGTTCTCTGAAAAAGACTGAATTAATAAGGTTCTATGATGAGCCTTTCTGAATAAATATTTTCATTTCTGAACAAAACTGAAAGGGTTGGTCCCCAATCCGCCCCCATAAAAAAACAGACCATACAGGGTCTGTTTTAATTTTGCCTATTAATTTTTAAATGTTGAATTTGGATCAATCATCGTTGTGTTCCGATCTGTTTTTTGAGGAAATACAGTGGTATTTCGATCAGTTGATTCTTGTGAGTAATTAAGAGAACCCAGACAAGCAGCACCTACCAATAAAGCGGTGCTAATCAATATCTTCATTTTAATATTCATATAAACACTCTCCTTTTTGGATTTCGGTTTGAGCTTCTATGGCAGTTCTATAATAATCTGCTACCCTCTCCGAATCATTCCTTTTCTCATAGAGATTTGCAAGGCTTAAAGCAAACTCTTCAATATAAGGATACAACTTCTTTTCCTCTAATCCTTTAAACATTTTTCGTACATTTTCAATACCTTCATCCACATAAATCGTCTTTAGTGAATTGAGCAATGTTTTATAAAACAGATTGTTTTCAGCTGTTGCACTTTTTATTCCTTTTGCGATATATTCAAGTGCTTCTCTCATTTTATCGCTTTTAAACAAGGTCCAACTTAAACTAAAAAACAATCTTGGTTTTATATCTTCATTGTTTTCACTCATCTTATCTAGTCCTTTTTTGTAGAAGGACGCAGCCTTACTATAAGCCTGCTGCCTGTCATACGTATTTCCCAGATTTAAATAAGTTTTAGCGATTAATCTTTGATCATTCATTTCTTCAGCAAGTTCTAGGGCTTTATGTAAGTGGGGAAGCGACTTCTCATATCTTTTAAAATCATCATAATTTCCTGCGATCACAAATAGACTTTGAATTTTTCTCACCTTATAAAGATCATAACGATCATAGATTTCTAGCGCTTTTATAATATGGTGCATTGAAACGTGGGTTTGTTTCATAATGTAATATGCTTCAGCAACTTTAAAGTGGAATTCTGCTTGTTCAATTTCATCTACAACAAGCGCCAGCTGCCTCTCAGCAATCTTATAATATTGAATGGCCTGTACATATTCTTTTTTACTGAACTCATACATACCTCTAAAAAAGGCATTATAGTATTGTAGCATTCCAGAAAGTTGATGATTAGAATTCTCAATTTTATCGACTAGGGCGGAAACCGATTGATCAAACGAAGGTTTTATATAATCAAGCATAAGTTGATGTCGAAAGCACATCAATTGATAATAGATTAGAAGATCTTGATCCTCTTCCATTCTATCTATTTCCCATTCAACTTCTGCTTTCAAAATCTCTGCGTCTGGAACGCTGAATTGCCGAATCATTTTATACCATTCATTTATTTTCACACCAACATGTGAAGATAGAACTTTCTCCATCCCTTACTCCCCTTCCGCAAAATTCCCTTATATTACATATATTATTACATACAGGAATTTACAAAGCACCGAAAAGATACCGCAAAAAGAACAAAAAAAGAGCTCCTGCAAAGGAGCCGTGTGAGTAATACATGAGTAATAGTGGATTGATAAAGAAGTAAATCATTGAAATATACGAATTTTTCTCCCTGTTTCCGCAGGGTAAACCGTATATAAATTTATTATAACTCAAACTTAGACACAGAACAAACATTCGGTTATAATTCCTTTTGAGGTGATAGTATGTGGGATGCACGAAAGGATCAGAACCGCTGGCAAATGAAGTTTATATTGCCGGAGCACAACGAAGCTTTGCGCCAATTACGCCTCGCGAAGCAGAAGATAGAACGGCCGACGCTTAGCGAAGAACAAGTCGACGAATTTGAGTTCGTTATTTCTTCGGCAATCAGCGAAGATATGCCGCTAAATTTCGAATTATACGATGACGGATTTGTTCGTGAAGTAAATGGTCGCGTTGTGTACGTGGATCATCTACGGAAGGAATTTCGTGTGAAGGATAATCGAGGTGATACTAATTTCATTAAGTTTGCGGACATATTAAACGTAAAAAACGCCTCATCCGGTTAGGGACGAGGCTTTTCGCTTAAAAATTTATCGTTCTATTAAAATGGACTAAGGATTCAGTAGCAGTGTTAGTCCTTTTACTTAGGATTACTTGTAATTCGATATCTTTTATCTTATCGTAATCAATGTCACCCAAAGACCAATATGAAACGGATTTAAAAGTATCGTCCTTAGCATCCATAATTATATCTTCGGAATTATAATCAACAAAAACCAATTCGGATGACCCGAGAGTTTTCGCTGAGTTAACACGTAATATGAACGTGGCAGGAGATACTAAGTATGTTTTATCTTCCGAGGTGTTTTTAAAAGATATACTTAACCCAACCTCGCCGTCTGAGAAATGTAGTTTTTCTACATTCACACTCACGTCTTCTGCATTACTTTTATAGTCGACATCTACAGTTTTCAAGTCTTTCGGTTTGTCCGAACTTAGATTCGGATCCGGACTATCCTCATAATTGTATTCAATCTCGTCCTTAGATTCACTAACTTTTACACCACCACATCCCACTAGCAGTAGTAGAAAACTAGCGCAAACCAAAAAACATACGGAAATCTTCTTTATCTTTATATCTTCCGCCTCCCCTCCGCTCAATTATACGTCATTGTTATGTAGGACGGCTATCTACGTTTTTATACGTAGGCAACCGCCCATTAGATGGAAATCGTAAGACGTTTTATTTATTTCAGCGCTTTCTTCAGTGCTGCTTTAGTCTTTGGCCCATAGATGCCGTCAGCAACAAGACCGTGCATGAGCTGGAACCGCTTGACCGCATTCGCTGTCTTTGGACCATAGTATCCGTCAATACCATTGTTTTTTGCGCCTTTATCGGGGTAGTAATACACAGCAGCCAGAGCCTCCTGCAATGCTTTTACTCCAGCGCCCTTTGTCAAAGGCTTTGTTATTTTAATGATGCCAGATGGTAAGTTAAACGTTTTTTTAGGCTTACTCGCTTTTGGCTTGGATGGTGTGTTTTTTACAGGTGTCGCCGGCTTCGCTGTTGCCTTTCCCCCTGTATGAGCGGTTGCAATACCCGCTTTGAAGCTATCCCAACGATTAAGCAGCTTTCGTGGACAATTCTTGCCGCTCCATCTTTTATGGGGAACAACATTGGCCAGCGGAATACCCTGATCCTGCATCAGCTGACGAATTAGCCATTGAGCGTTCTCGACTGCTTTCTCGAAATTACCGTCTGCATTTTCACAGATTTCAATGCCGATCGATTTCATGTTTCCGGTTCCCCGACCATCTCCTGCATGCCAGCCGTTTTCGTTCAAAGGCAAATGTTGATAGATACAATTTTCATCCACCGTGTAGTGCCAGCTTACCCCCGTGCTAGATCGCTTAACAAAACTAGCGTGATTAGCTGCGTCTGCTCCTTTTTTAGTATTAGCAGTATTGTGGACCGTAATATATAAAGGTTTCATGTAGTTACCAGGACGGTTCTTGTTGCTTTTCGGAATAAAATCTTTAATGATTTTTACCACGTTCATCGTCTCCTTAAATTTTGATTTTGATAATAAAAAAAGCCGCCTAATGGCAGCTCCTTACTTCGTTAATCCTTTTTCTTTTAAAATTTCTTTTTGTAACTTGCCTTTGTCAGTCACATAGTTGTTTTTGAACCATGCAGCAAGGGTTGTTACGATTGTAAAGATCATTGAGCCAGCAAGGTACAATGTCTCAGCCAACGAAGTGACTTGATCCTCGCTGATCGGCAAGATTGGCTTGCCAAATAGAATTAACGTTTGGTTGATCAATGCCATAAATAGAAGCACCGTGCGGATCACCGTGCCTTTGTCGAAGTTTTTCTTTTTCATATTCAAATCCTCTTTTCTTTTTATTTTTGGTTTCTTTCAATGCGATCTAGTTTTTCTATGACAACATCATATTTCTCACTGAATTTTTCTAACACTTGGTTTTGAGCATCTATTTGCTCGTTGAGTTTACTTTCTCTTTCTTTTGTTGTGTTGAGAACATAAAACAACACCCAACAAAAAAGAACCGCAAAGGGTCCTTGTGTCATCAAATATTGCGCCAAATCCATTTCCACCATACTCACCTACTCCCTCACTTTTTCCACCCCCCTTAAAGAGGCAAAATAAAAAGCCCCTCTAGGCTTCGTATTGTTCTCCTGTTATGTCTTGATAGTCATCTACCGAGATCCAGCCAATGTTTACATAAAAGGCAATGTCTTCAGGACCATAACACTTCCAATCCCAAAACTGCTTTATATCCGCAACTGTTGGATATATCATGATTTTCCACCACCCTTCAACTCCTGAATCTCAGTCATGAGTTGAGCCAATTGTTTCTCCATTTGTGCCTCACGCAATTTAGCTGCAGCTGCTTCTTTTGAAAGCTGACTCAATTGTTTAGTTAACACCGCATTTTGCTGTTTTAGTAAATCAACATCATGCGGCGGTTGCTCTATTTGTAAGCTATCAATGTACTCCTGGGTTGCCGACTCGCTCCATGTTTTGCTTGCGGGATTATATTCCGCTATATATAAACCGTCTTGGGGTTGGACATCCGTAAATCCCTCTGGAATTTCCACATCATCGGGTATTTCTTTATCCCCACCACGTATATACTTGAAATTTTCATCATAGGCGTATATAGGTTTCATATGGTTCACTCCTTTGCTTTAAACATACAATTCACAACAATAAACTCAGTATTGCTGCTCGTGTCTTGTATGCAGAAACGTCCATCGGTTGCGATATATTGTCTACTCTTTTGAGGTCCTTTAAATCCACCGGTGCTTGATGCGACCCCAAGATTATAGAAAGGAGAATCTGGTTCGCATCCTTCTGGCAACATAAACGCTGGAACATCACCTAATGTTCCTCCGGCAATTGCGCCCTTAACTGTAACATTTCCAAGCGCATCCTTTGCAACACGTACCCGATAATCATTATTGACTTCAGACTTATATGTTTTCCATCCGTTTTCGATTGTGGGGTACTTCCAATTGAGTTTTGCATCTCCGCTGGTTATAATCCTCTCCCACCCTTTGAAACCTTGAGCGTGGAATGTGCCAATCCAAGTGATGTTATCAAATGATCTTGTAGCGATAATGCGTTTATATATGACTCCATTTTGTTCATACGCTGTTTCAAAAACATCAACGTAATAAAAGCTCGTATCATTTTCTACTGGGGCATTAAGAAGTTGAGCTCCCATATATGGACCTGTCGGTAATTTGAATATATCGGTACCATTTGGAACCCTCGCAACTCTTCCATCGTTTGGTGTGAGCCTATATAACTGCCCATTATTCCATTTATTCCTTTCGGCAACTGACGGCAGCTGCGTCCAAGTGATAGATATATGGCTAGAATTATAGTAGAAGTAATAGGCATTACCTGACGTGTCTACCGCAAAACCAGTTCCGATATTGTTTTGGCCAACAGTCTGTATTCCTCTCAAATAGGCATTGCTGGGTGCAGGGGAATCTTCTACACCTGGATAAGCAACAAAGGTACACATTCCTTTGTCTTTGATCGCATTAAAGATACTTCCGTCAGCTGGGACCGCAATTAAATGTCTACCGTCATCAGCTGTGATCTTATATAACTGCGATTCATTCCATTTCTTCTTCTCTGCTTCAGATGCATGCGGCTTGGTGTCATCAATATGGCCAATGATCTGATCTAACAATCCAGAGTCATTCTCAAGCAACACTTTAACCATGTCATTGAACAGATCCGCATGAGCCTTGTCACTTGTTTCGAATACTTTAGGAGATTTAATGTCCATCGATGAGCACTCCTTTCTTAATAGATATCATCAATCTCAAAGATGAATTCGATGTCACCGTCTTTTTGCTTGTCCGTCATGGTGCGGATGGCGGTGAATTTGCCGTCTTCGTCGACAAGTGCTAGTTCGTTGATCACTTCTCCTGCCAGTTCTCCTTCAGCGATGGTGCACGTGTACCGGATCTTCGCCGGCTCCATGAATTTATAGGAATCAATGTCCTTTTGAACAAGTTCATTTTTGAGTTCTTGTTCTGTTCCATCCAGAGAGATTGGCTTTCCGTCCTTAGTTCCACCATTCCCAAAAGCCATCTTGACCACTTTTGTGAGCTTCGTTCCCTCCGCTCTAGCCTTCGCCATTTGTTGGCGAGCATAAAGCGTTGTAACGGTTAATTGATCAGCCATAATGATCCTCCTTTATAAATCTATTTGTTTGGACGTGGCAGCTAGATATTTTGAACCGTCGAGCGGTACTGATCCATCAAGCGTCCAATATTTCTGCTTAATGATTACACTTCCGCTTTGCCCATTTGATACATGAGCAGCCATGCGGAATGTCATTTTCCTTTTTTCTTTATTTACGTGTTTGAAACGAGATCGAAGTGTAAGAGCTGCTTGTTGATCCGTTTCATGTTTGGCTCCTACCATGACATATCTTGTACGTCCAAGAACTTTCATTTCTTTTTTGAGCTTCATGGCCAGCTTTAAAGATTGCCAGAAGCGCACTGGAATATCTGTTGAATTGCGTGATCCGCTAAGATAAAACGTACCATTTAATAAAAATTCACCATTGAGTAAGATGGGAATGTGATCAAAAAAGCCCACTCTGCTGCGCAGTGTGAGCCTGTTATGATAGTCTTTAATTTCTTTTACATCTGTATGATGAACGCTTGTGAATTTGTAAGCCAAATGAGCCGGTTTGAGATTTTCCATTGTTTCAACGATGTATCTTGTGTTTTGTAGATCATCCAGGTTCACCCGTAAAGAGAAATGATAGCGGCCTGTCGTTAGACGAACCACCGCGCTAGGATTCTTCAGGAAGCGGTTGACTGCCCTCTCTAAAGAAGCATAAGTGATTGGTGGAATGTTGGACATGAGATTCAAAATACGTGCCCTGCGCAGTTCAATTGAATCACCTGATTCACGCTGCACCTTCAGCATCCTTTCCCATCGATCCAATCCCCATGATGCTGTGATCGGAAAAAGCTGATCAGTCATATCAAAAATAGAATCATCTAGCCTTTCCATCTCAGGAGCCTCTGATTTCATTAATTCATCAAATTCAGTGATCTCCGTTAGGTAGGAAGGTAAATAGGCTTTCATATCATCAAGCTTGTTCAATGACGTTCACCTGCCCTAGACGCGGAATTTCAATGTCCTGAAGCGGTAAGTTCTTTGCCTCACCGTTGATCAATACATCCGCATAATCAGACACACTATCCGCATGATACAAAATGTCATTGATCGCTGACATTCTGATCACATTTTCTTCAAAAGCAAGTGATTTTAGGAGAGCCTTGATCTTCTCCTCTATTTCTTGTTGAGCATCTTCAAGTGAATAGTCCATTTTAAGCTCCACCGATACGGACACCTCAACATCTTTCCACTTGGCGCTTTCGACAGTGGCAGTAGCCCCGATTGGTGCTTGGCCTTCACCTTCCCCTGGAACCGGATCAATATATTCTTGAACCTTATTGACGAGCAGATCCGTCGCAACATCAAAATTACCATCTGTGATGACAACTTTCACCGTCCCTTCTCCGTTCCAAAGCGGAAACACCTTCGCCCTGCCAACTCCTTCTACTTCTTCAGCCCACTTTTTATAGTGAGCTTTGTTGGCACTGACAGCCTCTCGCCTTGCCCTCATCAAGTACCTTTCATACAGAGCTTCATCGTCTTCTTCTTCTTGGCCAGGTATTTTCAGCTGCTCAAAAATGACTGATTCTAAACCTGGTATGTTATCGAGTGATAGGAGCGGCAGTTGTGCAAAATTCCCATTGCCTACAGCACCAGTCGTTTCACACTTCAGCGTGCCGTCAGATTGATACTGGAAGTACAAATTGTCGATATAAAACCTTGATTCCGTTGGTATTCTGATACCTTCAGGTGAGACTTCAATGGACCATACAGCACTTGTGGCCGCTTTACGAGTGATCCCCACTTCTGCTGCTCGTCGATCTAAAAATTCTCCCTGCGCTGTATCCGCAAAGACAAGATCGAATACCTGGTCTAGCCATATATAAGATTGAGCAAGTTCGGCAGCTGCAGGAGCCAACGCATTCCATATCACGCTGTTTTCACGTTTATCAATATCATCGGGTATTCGTTCCAACATACGTTCCATGATGGCTTCATAAGACTGATCTTCAAACATCTTCGCCAATCACCTCCTCGATCTCCAAGGTTCCCTCATCTGTCACCACTTCAAATATCACCTTAAAGGCTGCCCCATCTTTAGTGATCTCAAAATCTTGCACACTTTCAATTCTTTCATCCACTAAAAGAGCCTCTTCAATGAGCCGCGGGATCTCCATCTCTTTGTATTCATCCGTTGATTCTTCATCAGACACAGCTTCCTGCACTTCGCATCCTACGTCATGGCTATAAACAGCATGCGAATATCGTTCAGTTCTTAGGGCCATATAGACGAATTGGCGAATGGCATCGAGACCATTAATCTTTTCATTGGTTAGACGGCCAGATGTGAAGTCAATGCGATAGGTGGTCGAAGGTTCAACAATATCCTCTTCATCCTCCTCAAAATCTTCAATTTCTTCTTCTGGAGAGAGTGCCATCATGAACCACCTCCTACTACTTTATCTAAGATGTAAAATATTTGGCCACCTGTCATCGCAATGACCATGACACTATCGCCTTCTTCGAGTGCATCATCTTCATCTTCGTCCAATCGAGTTGGCCACATTAGCAGATCTTCCGGAATGATAAGTTTGTCATTTTCGTTCAGCCTGACATTAAGAGGGGAAACAGAGACAACATCACCAAGTATCAATTCCATTGGTGATTGTGCATCAACAGCATTGACGGCCAATCGCTTAATTGCATCACTTAGTTTCATGACTGATTCCCCGTTGGAATTGTGTTCTTTTCAACGACATCGATCGTCATGGTGTGTTTGGTTCCTTTAAATTCATGACTGTCTTGATCGATCCAGTACGTTTTTTTGATGCCAATATCAGGGATGATGATGCGTACTGGCATACCGCTTTGTAATCCAGGAATGCCTAGAGCTTGAATACTTTTGAGTTCTTTTTTCACGCCCTTTTTCTGTGAGAGACGAACATCAGCCCTCTTTTGCAGCTGTGCTTGGTTGATCTCCCCTGACACTCTTTCAACATGCTGCAGGATGCCGTATTTGCTTCTAGCAGCACTATCATTCGCCACAGCCAGCATCTCAATCTCTTTCTTTTGCGTGACCATATTTGGTTTTTTTGGCTTTGTTGGTTTGGTCGTTTTCTTATCTTTGTCAGTAGTCTTAGATTTCTTTTTTTCCTTCTTCAGCACCTTAATTTTATCCACGTGTGTTGCTCTCATCTTCACACGTGTGGCCGTTTCCTCAATCGAGGTGCTGTACTGATAATCAATGAGATTCACGCCTGATTCAATGACCCATACTTCGGACGGATCAGGCCATGCTCTCAGCCCCATCTTGCCTTTAGCAGAATAGATTTGATAGTTACGTCCTGTTTGCTTTTTTGTTTCTCTTAAAGCCTGCAAAATGATGTCATAAAGGCTTGTATCGTTTTTGAATACAAGTGATTTAATGACATGGCCAGTGTTAGCGATTGACGTCATCGGGATCTGAAAATCTTGACCAAGCCGTTTCATTATCTGATCAGCTCTCTTATTTGCAAAGACATAGACATCCTGGTTCTTCACCAAATACTGAAGCATGTCGTAAGCAGTAAAAGTGAGCTTTTCGTCCTTCGGCGTTCTTGCAAAGACTGTACCTCGAAAGAGTTCTTTTCCTTTCCACTTGAAAAGAACCGTGTCACCCTCTTTGATGCTGTAATATTTTTGTGAACCCTGTTTAGTCACGATATTTGCTTGTATAGATCGGGGAGCTTGATACCTTTGACCACGAAGCGTGACGCTCTCTGTCACAAGCTCATACATGGTCCCGCTCCGCACTGCAAAGAGTTCTATCAATCGGATCACCCCTATTGTGGTATTTTTAATTTTTGACCAGGAAAAATCCAATGCCCTGGTTGTCTAATATTGCGTCTACTTCGTTTGATCATCGCAGCTTTATTCGCATTCCAAATGCGGCGCCATTTTGTGCTATCACCATAAAAGCGGCCAGAAATATCCCACAAGGTATCACCCTTTTTAACGGTGTACACTTTTGGTGCGCCTTTTGAGCTACGTTTTTTGTTGCTCTTTTTGGCTTTCCGTTTGATTTTTCTAGGTGATGCTGTTTTGTATTCTTTTAGCTGCAGCGTGAATTCACGATCGCCGACGTCATACGTACCTTCATTGTGATTGAAGCTTTCTATGCTGCATTGCATATTGATTTTGGTTCCTGTGACAATAAAGCGTACAGGCTTTTTCGACTTCATAAATCGCTCTATTTTGGCAATCGCATTCTCTGGTGATGGAATGCTTTTATATTCAGCGATCGGTGTATACTTCTTCGGAAAAAAGGCTGTAAATGAAATTTGGCGAGCCCCTGGTACATCCAAGAATGTGAGCTCGCCAAATTTTGATACTTTGATAGATTCATTTTGTACGTTGTTGTTCAGTTCAAGTTTTTCAGGAAGAACAGGGAATCGCAGTTTGTCCTTCCCTTGCGAAATCCACAATTGATATTTTGATTTAGCCATCGATCACGACTCCCTTCGTTCCTGTGTTGATTTCATTCTCTAACTCATCAATGAGCATCTGCTTGATCTTCTCTGCAAGGTTTTCTGCGTCTTGGCCATTATGATAATGCTGCTCACCATTAAAATTAATGATGATCTGTTTTGATCCACCTGAAGCAGACGGTGCATTTGCTGTGCCAGCTGTTACTGTTTGCACCTGCCCTTGTGAAAGTTCAGAAGATGTAGCGTTGCCCGGATCGTATACGTCCATTCCTAAAGCCTGTGCAGCTTGCGCCAACAAGTAGCGGCCACGTATGCCGCGTTCTTCCGGTATGATCCATTCACGCTTGTTTCCTTCACCAACTCTGGCGATTTGCTCTTGCGTGATTAAACCACCGTTTGCATAACCCTTATATGGTCCACCGTTTCTGATACTTCTCAATCCAGGCGTATTGTACACATTCCCATATCTGCCTTTGATGTAATTGATAGCAGCTGCAGCATTATGGATCGGGTTCCAGATGTCATTCATGCCGCTTGCCTTGTTAGAGTTAAAGGTCGGATCAATGGTCTGCATTAATCCTTTAGACGGCGTTCCTCTCTTGGCGTTTGAATCCCATAGGTTGATCGCTTTCGGGTTTCCACGTGACTCATTCTGTGCGATCGTCATCAAACCAGGTAGCCAGCTCATTGATGTGCCGGTTGCCATTAGAGCAGCCATGAGCCATTGTTGAACACTCAGGTTAGATGCACCCATGCCACTAAATGCAGCGATTAAGGAACCGGCTTGATTCTCTGCGAATTTCTTCACATCAACTGAATCAAGACCTTTGACGACACCGATCGATGCGAATTTTCCAAGACTCATCATGACACGTGAAGGAGAATGAATGTCTAATTCTTCGCGGAAGGCTTGTTCCACTTTCTTGGCCATGTCCTTGGCTGCTTGTGTCACTTCGCTTCCTTTTGACCTCATACCGCTATTAAATGCGTCAATCAGTCCAGCTCCCCAGGTAGGTGACTCTTGGCGAGCATTCAAGAAAGGTTGTCTTACATTTTGATCTAAGAATTGACCAGTGCCAGTTGGTGTCATGTTTTGACCTGAGGCAAAGCCACTGACAGTTTGTGCTCCATACTGCGGAGTCGCTGCCTGAATTTGAGTAAATGGTTGCTTGATATTAGCTTGTTTCCACTGTTCAAGTGAAACCACTTTGCTGTTTAACCCTTTTTCAAAGTCATCGCTAAACTGTTCCCCGTATTTAGAAGCGTTGCCGGTCTCACCAATTGATACCGATCCACTTGCAGACGTGGAAATTGATGAAGCAGCAGCCGGTCTCATTGGAGACGATGAGCTTGCTGGAGAGGTTGGTGATGCACCGTTTGGCACAACAGACATTCCAAGGTGAGAAGCAGCCTGAGCAAGTAGCATCTTTCCGCGTCCTCGGTTATTTTGAGTTGGAATAACAAATTCGTTACCTGCTTCACCAACCCATGATAAGGTTGGCTGGGTGATATAACCACCGGTGGCGTTATTTGCTGTCTTCTCTTTCTTTTTCAGCTTTGTCTTTTCTTCACCTTTTTTAATAAAGATATTAGCAACATTCCCGCTAACCTCTTTAACTTTACCTACTACATTTCCTATAACGCCAAAGATGCCTTCCCATGTTTTTCTTAACCTTTCTGCATGATCTTTTAGTGGGTTAAAAACATACTTCTCAAACCAGCTACTTACTGTTTTCCAAATACCTTTGATCGTTTTCCAAGCTTCATCAAATTTTTCCCACACAAAGGTAATCGCTGGCTCTGCATACTTTTTATATGGTTGCCACACATACTCATCAAACCATTTGGCAAGTATAATCCAAGTGGTTTTAATCCAATTCCACGTGCTTTTAAACAGGTTCCAAATAAACATGATAGCTGGCAATCCAACATTGATGAAAGGCTGCCATACGAAGGTATCAAACCATACCGCAAATGTGCCCCATACGAATTGAATCCAATTCCAGAACTCCGTCAACTTAGTCCACACCCAGACAATGGCTTCGATCGCCACTGATCCAAACGGTTCCCAGACATAAGTCATAAACCATGCCGAGAAAACGGACCAGGTGATTTGTATCCAGTTCCATAATTCGGTGATCTTGTTCCATACCAGAGTGATCGCAGCAACCGCAACTTGTCCATACGGAGTCCATACGTTGTCCATAAACCAAGTTGAAGCAGCTCCCCATACGGTACTAATCACTTCCCACGCAACGACAAAAACACCAACTACAAAGTTGATGATTGGAACGGCAAAGTTATAAATCGGTAGCCATACGTTATTCATAAACCATGAAGAAAGCTGACCCCATTTCTCTGTGATCCATGTCCATGTGTCGCTGAAGAACGTTGTAATAGGTGTTAAAACATTATCATTGAACCAACCGGAAACGGTGGACCATGTTTCTTTAATCCATTGGACTGCATTTTCTGCACCTTTGACAAGCTCATCCCATTTCTTCCTGATGGTCCCGTCATCGAACATCTTGCCGATCCAGTTACCGAGATCACCACCAAAGATGCTGCCTAATACTCCACCGATAGCTGTTCCGATACCAGGGGCGATCATTGTTCCGATTGCCGCTCCACCGATTCCGCCGCCCAGATTACCAGCAAACCCACCGATCTTCTCGCCTTTGTTGTCATTATTCATACCGATAAGTTCTGTTGCTGCAATAAGAGTGCCTAGAATAGGAATACGTTTTCCGATGCTCTTTGCACCTTTACCGATATTACCTAACAATCCACCGCCACGCCCTTGGTTTGGCGTTGTTGGTCGTACCGGCTCACCTCTATTGATCCATGGCTGACGATATTCAGGAGGTCTTGGGTTCCTTGGCGGTCGCCCTGCTCCTCCAGCTCCGCCGATTACACCACCGCTCGTTCCTGCTCCCATCCCGCCTCTTAAACCTTTACCCCATTTATAGACAGCAAAAGCGCCAGAAAGAATGGATTTCAGCGGCTTTAATAAAGTGGCCACTTTTCCTAAGAACGCAAGCGCAAACGCATTGGCAATCAAAGCACCAGCAATTGATCCTTCTCCAGTAAGAGCATTCCAGTTGATCTCACCGATCTTCTTGGTGATACGAATTCCCAATTGCGCTGGATCAAGAGCTTCTAAAAATGATTCGATGAATATCCTTCCTGCTTTGGCTCCTGCATCAGTAAAGCTATCTTCAGACTGCTTGTCATCAATACCCAGTAGACCGTTGATAACACCGTTTATGATGCCGCCGTAAGTCTTCCCAACATTTTCAGCCATCTTAAAAAGACCTGGTTTCCCTGTCTTTTCCCACCATTGGCCAAAAACGTCTTTCGTATTATCAAGGACAAGCTCCCACCGAGTTTCAAAGTCCATGTTTCTATACTTTTCAAGCTGTTTAAAGTGCTTCTGCAATTTGGGGTTATCCTTAAATTTGACCTTCAGTTCTTTCATTTGCTTCTTGGAGAGTTTTTCTCCAGGAAACAGAATTTTGAACTGATCACCAATAAATCCGAAAACATTCTTCGTCGGATCAAGGAAGCTGTTAGCGAATTTCTTGCCCGCCTTTTCAGCTTTATTGGAAAGATCGGTCAGTACAAAGGAGTATTCCCCACGCCATGTTCTAAACGCTTCAAGAGCGGGTTGGAACGCAGCTGCAAGCCCTTTACCCCAAGGCATCAAAATAGAGTTGTTGATGAATGATTTTACACCAAGGAATAAGTTGGCCAAGTTGTCCGACATTTTGATCATCATGTCGTTGTATTTGCCAAATTCCTTCGTTACTTCTGGCCAAGTTTTATTTATATCTTTTCCGCTCTTTGCAAGTTTTTCGAGCTTACCTCTGGCATCACCAGAGATAGCCCCCATTTCCTGAAGCGCTGCCGTTGCGTCACCGATAGGACGCCCCGATTTAATGCCGTCATATAAACGCCCCATCCATAGCGCAACTTCGGAAAACGGTCGTTGAACACCTGCAGCAACGTCCCCGACTAGCTTCATTCCTTCAGTCGTAGAAAGGGCATTGCCCGTAAATACTTGGAGGACACGACTTGACTCAAATATCTCGTCACGAGTAAATGGCGTTTGACCAGCAAAGGCTGTCAGCTCGTCCAGTCGTGCATCTGCTTTCCCTCTGCTGCCGAGCAGTGTTTCAAAAGCCGTGGTCATGTTCTGTCGATCCGCCACCATTTTGAGCGGCACAACAATACCCCCTGTTGCACCGGCACCGACTCCAAGCAAACCGAGTGTACTGGTGACAGCTGACACGATCCCTCTCAATGGCTTTGTGATAAGATCAAGAACCTTGATTGTGGTTGTGTAAGTCCGTCCCAAATGGGTATTCGCAAATGAGACAGCCCCACGGACTGGAGCGGTGAAACGATCAATCGCATTAATCGCCACCCTGTATTCAGTACCGAGGGTATTCCGAGTATAAGACGCTATACGGCTTACCGTGCGCCGGACCATATCAACAGCTCTAATGGTATAGCTGTAGCCTCGGCCAAGTTGACGCGCTGCATATGAAGCAATACGTTTGATTCCTGCCGTTGCCCGATCATAAACCGTTATGGCAAACCGCTCTACTTTGCCAAATTTACGATCGATGTAACGACGCAGCCTGACAAGACCTGGTGTTGCCTGATCCTTAATGCGCATCAACACGCTATGAGTACGCGGCATCTTGCGTTGTAAGAAGCCATTGAACTTTCTCAATGCTTTTGTGGCCAGATCATTTACTTCCAGTGTCAGCTGATAGGTTCTAGCAAGATCACGTAATATGAATCGCTGCACACGTCTTAATGCAATTGTGGCATTGTCCCTGATTCTTAGAGTGATTGGCCGCTCTGATCTGCGGCGCAATCTATCAAGTCGTTCTAAGTCCCCTCTGATCAAACGCAATTTACGCGTGATCCGGTCTTGTAAATCAAACCGTGCTGTCAAACGAGCCATGTCTTATCCCCCTTTCTTTGATTCTTTTTCTAACACTTCAAGTTTGTGGGCTATTAACCCAAACAAAAAGGCCTTGAATGGCCTTGACGCTTCATAGACCTCTAAGAGTTCAGACGGGGAGTAATGAAGCTCATGCATGCAGTAATACAGATACACAGCCTCTTTGTTCCCGTCTTTTATTAGTTTTTTGCTTCTGTTTCAAGGTCCTCAATTTCATCTTCAAAACCGTTGACCTCAATGGCTTTGTTTAACCAGTTTGCATATTCACCGCCGACTGACAGGACCCGTTTTGCCACTTCGACTGGATCTTGTGTGCTGTATGCTTCACGCAGTTCTTTTGATTTGAAATCAGGGTAAATAGTTGATTCAACCGCAATACGTGCATAGAAACGTTGGGAATCCAAGTCTTTCACACGTCCGCGACCTTTGACATTCTTGTAAGTTGTGTTTTCTTTCTCCAGTTCATCAATACGTTCAGTTGTGATGGCTTTGAATACGAATGGAATCACTTCACCCTTTTTATCAACAAAGCGCTTTGAAATGATTGATTTGATTTCTTCTGTCTCAGCTGTTTGTCCTGGCATAAAGAATGAAAGATCATATACGTTGTTTGTTTGTTTTTCGCTCATGTTTAAAAACTCCCTTTGATTTGTTTTTTTGAATACAAAAAAGCACATCCATTTTTTGAATGTGCTTTTCAATCTTTTCATGTATAATATAACTCGTACAATTGAACGGCTTACTCAAGGGTGGTCTGGCTCATCCCCGTAAGAAAGGGGGTGATGCTTATGTCAACGTTTCAAGCGATTTCGCTCATGCTTTTATTTGGGATGTTTATCCTTGCCCTGTTGACGTATATAAACAAAAAATAGGCCTCCCTTGAGCCTGGTAAGTTCGTAGGGATTGCCTATCCTTGTTGCTTCACCTGATTTAAGCCAGCCCCTTGAAGGGCCTCATTGTACATTGCCGGGATGTTGACGCATCCTGGCTTCTTTTTATTGTATGCAAATCACTTTGCATGTAAACAAGTTTTTTCTCGAATGGTGAAGGGTGGGTTCACTATTATCCCATCTATCCCATTTATCAAAAGTATATCATATTTGTACAAAAAAGTGAAAATACCTTATTTAAAAACACTCACTAGTCAGTTCTTTTGTTACATTTTCTATGGTGATTAAATTTTAAAAGGAATCTTTCAGCTTCTCAGGAAGATCAAAGTCCTCAAACGTGAAAGGAACCTCTTCTTCCAGTGCTTCTGAATCCACATCAAGCCCTGCGATCTTTGCAGAATCAAAGTTCACATCAAACAATGTGACACGCTCTGTACCGCGGCCAGATGACTTATCATCAAGCACAGCTTGAATGGTGAAGTACGGATCTTGTCCTTTTTTTACATAGTTCAGCATCAACTGAACGAAACGTGATGTAACCTTATAGAAAGTCGCTGTACCAGTACCATTCGCACCGGTTGTCTTGTGACCGGTCATACGACGACCCATAACGTTAACTTCTGATTTATTCTTCTCCACGTTCGCTTCAAACGTTTTGATAAACGCCAATTCCTCACCATCGAGGAATAAGCGTCCTTCCTTACCTGAAATGGTATTCTGCGCTTTAAAAGCCATCTTATTTCACCTCTACATTGAAATAGAATTTTTCAGCTGCATCAACAGGTTGAACAGCTAGATCAATCAAGAAACCGTCACGATCTTCATTCAAAGCGATCGTAATATCTGTTTCAGAGTCAAAGCCAGTGATTCCAGATCCATCTTGGAGCTGCGTTAGATATTGCGTGATGAGTGTTTTCACCAGCTGCAGCCCATCATCAGATGCAGGAATGTCATTTCCATTTGCTTTGCGTAACTTAATTAAATCCTTCAATTCACGTGTTAGATCGTTGTTGATCGCATCGAGCACACGAATGATCTTGTTTTTAGCAAATGTCTTGTTCTTCTCGGTTGTGTAAGTCGTTAAGGAGTTGATGTCCTTCTCAACGCTTACTGTGCGATCTCTCGCATCAAACGTGAACAAGAATTCGCCTTGTGATAAGCGATATTCCACTTGATCATTATCAAGACGCTCTAACGTATCAACAGCCCCTTCATATTCAACGAATGTCAGTGACTGATTGAAGTTTGCTCCTGCAGATGCACCGGCCACCCATGCAGTTGCTTTGGCTGGTGTGATCTCTGTGCCGTCTTCTAGCAACACACCGCTTGTGACATTGATAATTCCTTCATGATCAGCCGGATAGTTTGCCAAAACTCCTTGCACCTTACGCCCTTGATCATCACGCAGCCGCTTGATGAAAGCCACAAATGTCGCTTTTAACTGCTCGCTAGTGTTATTAGGCAGCGCGATCACGTCAAAGTATTCTGTTTCAGCCGCTTCCAGGAATGCTGTGTAATCTGCCACGCTTGGAACACCATTTTTCCCACCGCTTAGTGTGACACCAGCGGTGATTGTCACTTCACCTTCACCAGAGAACGAAACATATTTGTTCTGCTTCAGCTCTTTGACATCAGTGACAACCTGCTTATCAACAATGTCTGTACCAACGTAAGTCACCACATCACGCTTGGAGCTATCCAATACGTTTTCAGTGACTTGGATCGTGACCTCATTCCCTTTCTGTCCACCATAATTAGCAAGAACGTTGAAATTCTCGCTGATCTGAGCCTTTGCAGGTTCACCCTCATTCAAGCGATATAAAAGAATCGTCTGTGCTTTTTTCTTCGCTTCTCGGAAAAGAAGAAGCGACTTGTCATCGATGTTTAATCCGACTTTTTTATTTAAGTCCTCGATGCCTGAGATAGAGATGAACGTCTTAGGCTCTCCCCAACTCATAGTGATTGGGAGTGCAACGGTGCCGCGATCACCTAACGTGATACGCTGCTGTGCTGTGGTTTTGAAATTGAAGTAGATACCAGGACGCTTTTTCTCTGTACCTGGTGTAAAAGTACCTCCATTCATGCTTAAACCTCCTTAGACAAAAAAGCATCAATCTGCTTCTTTGCTTCTGTTTTTGTAATTGGTTGATCTTTGATATAAAAAAGAGCACCCTCAAGGATTTCAGGCTTCACGCCAAACAATTCCTTGCTGTGCTCTTTCAAGGCTTCAAATGAAAATGCTGCTTCTTTAGGAAGAACCGGAGCGGCTTTTTCTTCTTTCACCTGTGATTCATTTTTAGTCTTGCTCACGTTTGATCACCCCGTCTGAAAAATTTATGTCGTCAAGGCTTGGCTGCTCATCTCGGTTGTACCAATAGGCACTATCCCATGTGAGGACAATTGTTGCCACGCCTTGATCACCATTCCTAGTTTCTGCCCTCTTAATGCGAACATATTGATCGAGCGGTTCACCTTCTACACTGACCATTTGAATGATGTTTCGATCAGCTGATAGGGCATCAACGATTGTTTCTGCCGCATCATGAGCCTGTCCGGAATCTTTATGAAACACTTTAATATGCAGCGTATAGGTTTTAAGGAACGTTGAAACAGTATCGTTTCTTGTATTGACCCATGCTGCTGGAAAGTACATGGATGGGACCTGAAATTGTTCAGGAATTTTCTTTTCGTAAACCTTCACCGGAAACTGCTTGTAACAATAATTCATGATGGCGCCGACTTCTTGATTCATCTAATCACCGCCCAAATTGTTCATCGATCCATTGCTGCAACTTGCGATCTAGTGATTGTTCAAACATCTGCCCGAAGATGCTTAGAGCATTATCCCAATAGCCGCTGCCCTCAACCCACTGGAACTTTAGAAGCATTCCTGTTTCAGCGTTTGGATCGTATTCAAACCGGTCACCAACCCATCTGCCAGGAACCCAACGTCTGTCCTGATTCTTGGAGGGATCAATGGTAAAGTGGCCATCGTTTGTGTATGATGCGTATTCTAAGTTGGTCCCAACATCCAACGTTAGACCTCCACTGCTCATTGAAAAGACGTTTTCTTGGTCTCCCTTTTGGAATGAGTTGAGCAAACGGCGAGCATCCACTGTTTTTGTACGGATGACTTCATCCTGAACAATATCAAGGAACTCATAGCCCATTCCTTCAAGCCACTCTTCATATTCTGCTTGCAAGCCGCCATTAACAGCTGCATTCAAATCCTCAATGAACTGATCTAAACCATCAATCCTCAAAGGCTTTCACTCCTCATCGCTACCACCTCAATGTGGTGATTTTTGATCTGTCTGGGCTTTTGGAGTTTCAATGTCACGCCTTCCCATAACACTTTGTCATTTACTCGGACATCAGCGGTAATAGGAAAATGAACAAGGTACGATTGATGAATGGTTGCGTTTGGCTCCTGCTGTGTGATGTTTTGATTTCTCTCTGTGAAGTAACATGGCTGCGCAACTTGATCAGGCTCATCAGGATATGAAAAGACCGGCTGCGCATCCTGAACCGGCACACCAAAACGATCTTTTGACAGCTGCTCATTCTGTAAGTGGAAAATATCGCATCGATCCGTTAATAATGATTGATAGCTCATAGCGATCTCAACCTCATTCTTACACTTGCCGGATCTTCCGGTGGATCAATTGGCTCAATGAAATCTATCAACAGGTTATACACATCTGGCTTTGAAACGGCGTTCCCGTCTGCCAGTGTATAAGAGTAGTCACCAATCTTTTCAGACTTGTACCCTTTGATGATTGATTCATCGCCGTTGATCAATGCGAAAAACTGTGCCATTTTAATCAATGCGATCTTTGCCTTTTCAGGAAGCGGCTGATATTTTTCGCTTGAGAAATCGTGACCTACGATCTGAAATACCTCAGCTTCAGCCTCAATGATGTCACTTTCCAATAATTCATCTGAGCGGTTTTTCACGCTCTCGAATACGGTATATGCCCTAACATCTTCAGGAGAGATCAGCATCAGCCTTACTCTCCTGTTTTTTCTTGTTGCTCTTGGTTTTCAAGGATGAAGGCAATTCTTTCACCTTCATTTTTGAACTCAGACGGATCGCCGCCAAGATCAACAATAACGGCTTCTTGTCCATCTTTCTTCATATCCTTCAATTCAGTTTCAGTGTAGATTTTTTGTTCTTGTTGCGGTTCTTCTTCAGCCTCTTTTGGTTCTTCTTCCTCTTTCACAGACTTATCATCTTCTTTTGGTTGACCATCCGTTTTCGGATCATCAACAGGAACATCAAGCTGCTTACAATCAAAGAACTCATTACCATTGAGATATTGAAATACCTTTTTCTCAATCTCTTTCTCCTGATTTAAAAGAAAGACATGCCCCATCACAGAGTATGTCTTTCCCTTGATCAATTCAGCTGTATACATATTGATCACTCCTTGACCTTGATGATCTTAGCAACAGCATCCTCTTCCTCAAATTTGCTGTCGAGCTTCGCTGTGAGGACAATAATAAATTTACGTCTGCGGATATCCTTATCCACTTCAATTCGGATGTTACGAGAGAAGCCAAGGATAATGTTTTTCGGATGAGTCAATAAAATGTCCGAAACATCTGTGCCGTCCTCTCCCATTCCATATGGCTGCATGTTTGCAATACCTTTGACTGGAACACCGAATGCGGAAGAAAGTCCCCCTTGTACAGCTGCATCCCCTAGATTCGTTTGACGATCTGCCACTTTGTCCTTCCACTCGACCTCTTGACCTGGGGAAGTGTAGAAACGGAATTCTTGTGGAACTCGCAAGTATTTTGGCGGAACAGCTTTGTAACCTTCCTTGAATACTTGGCGTGTAAGTGGTTCACCAGCTACATCTACGATATGAGATGTTGCTTGCTTACGAATACCATCAAGTTGCGCTAGATATGCATCACTAGATTTCGTATCACCATTCAAAATCAATTCTTCAATATCAACGGCTGCACGCTCAGCAAGCATTTGCATGATAGTATTTTGTAAATTATCACCCTCGATGTTATTTTCAAGCGTGTCATATGTTATATTTACTTCAGCGATGACTTCTTTTGCATTAAGCTCCACAGTGCTTGTTGTTGGCGCAGTCTTTTGCTCATTAGTTAAACCTACACCTTCTTGACCAGGACGAAGAATCCGCTGACCAAAACCGATTTTTTCGATTTTTTGTGCATCACTATCCATTGGAATAACACGTGCATCTTGTAGCAGTGTTGGTGCATTTTGCACCATACGAATAAATGTGCTAGATTGGGTCGGATTCATGAGACCGCCTGTCTTTAATGTACCAAGCGTCACTTCCGCTTTGTTAATTACCTCTTGATTTCTCACTCTAGTTCCTCCTTTTTCTCGGCTTAAAGCAAGCCGCCCCATACCGTTTCAGATTTTTGTAAGTCTTGTTGTTGTGCATCCTCTACACCATTACCTTGCGGACGTGCTTTTTCAAGCGCTTCGACTCTTTCAACAACTGGAGCCAATGCCTTTTCTACAGATGCGGCCATTTCTTTTGCGACCTTTTCATCAATTTGTTTTTCTTGCGGATCAGGCTGACCTTCGCCTTCTCCCTTCTCAAGGTCTTCAAGTCGTTTTACAACCGGTGCAATTGTGTCTTCTAGCATCTTTTGCAGATCTTCTTTGTTCACTTCTTCTTCCTCCTTCTCTTCCGCTTGATTCAACAGGTTGTCGATAGCGGCTCTTGCATTTTTTAGCTCATTCAGATTAGCAGCGGAAAACTTCCGACCTGCTTTTGCGACAGCTTCAGGTGGATCAGCTTGGATCCCAGCCAAGTCATCAGTAAGCAAAATCTCTTGTGTAATTTCAACAAAATCTTGCAGTGCTGTCCTCACCTTTTCAGGATCAGTCTCTAAGTCTTCATCGTCGTAAGAATCCCATTTATACAAAACGGAATTCAGCGCATCTTGTGCCGCCCAAAACTCACGACGCATGCGGCCTTTGTCGTATCTGTTCTTTACTTCTCCTTTTGATAAAAAGAAGTTTTTGAGCAAAGAAAAAAGCCCCTTCTCTTCAGAAGCTGGCTCACGCTCTTGTTTTCCTATGTCTGCTGTTCCGGCCATTGAATATCCGGTGATCTCGCCCTTTTGAATCTGTTCCCAGATTTCATCAGATGCTTTTGTCACAAGGACCCACGATCCTTTCTTGATAACTTCACCGCCCATTTCAAAGTCAGACGGAGCAATGTACGATTCAACGACTTCCCCGACACCGCCTTGGAAATCATGTTGCTTGTCGATCTCACGTGCATCCTTCAGGAACCCATGAGCCGCTTTTTCGATCTCTTCTGGTGTCATGTAATCTCCATGCGCATCTTCGACATGAGGCTCATATACAATACCGTACACTAGACGCTGTGCATCATCAGCCTTCGCAATGACCTTGATTTCCTTTTGAAAGTCATTTTCTTTTTCTGACTTCATAAAAAAGAACTGCTTTTGATTAGCAGCCTTGTCCACATATGAAACGTGTGTGATTTTTGCATTAATCAATTCGCGTGGCAATTCATTCACCTCCTTTCAAATTTAAAGATTGAGTTTTGGTCACCTATTCAACCTTCCAATTTTTCCAATTACTTAACACATTCTCTGTACTATTTGTAATAGTATTGAGCGGAATAACCCTTTCATCAATGTGATTTTGTCTAATCCTTCTACATTCTTTAAGATAATTCCCTCTCGTTTCGCTGTCTATTTCCAATACAATATCAAGGATGATATCTGGAAAGCCATAAAAATGACCATTGGATTCAAGTCTATAGTTCCCCACATCATAATATTCGAGAATCTGTGGTTTATTTGTTAATTTATTATATCTCTCTATGAGAGCCCCACGTTCCTGGTCATTTAGGGAAGGATCAGAAATTTTAATTTTCCTTGGGTACCATATACATTCACTCGGAGTAAAGCCTTTTGTAATATCATTTAGTCTTGAATTCAAATGAATGCCTTTTTCAATATAATCTTGGGTAAACTCCTGCAGAGTGTTTCTATATGTGGAGTCTACCTCCGATAGAGCTCTTAAAGAAACTAAATGCATGTTTGCCGCAATAAAAAATCCCCCTGTAGCTTTATATCCCATATCGTATAAACGACTAGCCAGTCTTGAAGATTCAATTTGTGCATTTGTAATTACATCTCTATCATTAGTCTCTTGATAAATTCTTAATTGATTACTTACATGTCTACAATCGGACAAATATTGATTTAAAAATGCTTCGTCTATAATCTCCGCTACTCTTGAACACACTTCTTCAACGGCATTTTTAAACATAACTTCCATGTTATTTTGATTTTGAGAAAAATGCTGTTTAATTAGATCTGATAAATAATCTCCAGCCATTGGAAGTGCAAAATTTACAGCAATGTCTACTATCCAACCCTTCCAATCAATTTCAGTTTCTTCTGGTGGCATAAATACCTCTCCTTTTTTTCAGATAGTAATATCCTTTGGAGAGAATAAAATAATTATACTTAGACAAATCAAATCAATTCTCAGTTACTTGTTGTCTTAAATCTTCTTTTTCCTCAGCTGACAAACCAAGAATAACAGGATCAACCACAGGACCAACCGCACAATGACAATTTACTCTCTCTTTAGGAGAAAGCGTGGTATCTCTTGGAAACATGCACCGCTCTCCGCTGCCTGGTATCTCAAATTCTTCATCGAGAGGGATGATCGTGCCGTCCAGCTGCACGTGACTTTCTCTCGACTGATTCTTTTTTCCACCGCTATGCTTCCACTTCTTCCCCGTTACTGCCGGGGATTGGACATAGGATTCATGTTGAGCAACAGAAGAAGCGGTCAACACTTCTGTGATAGCTGTCACACGTGCGCGCTTGCGGCTGAATTCAGGAAGGTCCTTCAGCTCCAGTTCAATCTCTTGGATAGAGCGGCCTTCTTTTATACCCTCTTTCAGCGTGTGCTCAATGGCTGTATGAGTATTCAGCTGCATCAGCTGCGCCAATTCCTGTGACCATGATTCAATCCACTGTTCAGTTTTCTCAGAAAGCACCTTGAATGGAATATCTGCATCGATGGAATGCATGATCTTCTCAGCCAGCTGCGTGACAGTCAAAGTCAAGAATATGGCCGTTTCTTTTCCAAACAGCTCCGCAAATTCATCAGCTGCAAACAAGTCATTTTGAAAGAATGCTAGAATTGATTCTAACGTCTCCGAATCGTCCTTGGATATAAAACCATTCAGAGCATTTAAAAACATCCTGCGTTGCAATCTGAACAATCTAGCGATGGTTTTCTCATAATCCTCCACCAAGGAAGGGATATCCTCCAGTTCAGGGAAATCAGACACCGCCGCTTTGAGTTCCTCGATCTCATCTGCCTCCGCTTTTTGTACAAAGGTATTGATGTTTTTTATCAGCTGATCAATCTTGCTCATTTGCGGATTTCCTCTAGTTCATCCCTAAGGTCTTTGAGGATAGATACCAATTCATTGTTAGTACCCGCAGACTTTTGAAGAACCGTATCAAGAAAGCTAGTTGATGCCTTTGGCTTCGCCTCAATTGGTCGATGATATTCTTCCTCTGGCCATTCTTCTAATGTTTTCCCAAGAATACGACCAGCTAGATCACGCAGGTCATTCGGTGAAACCGCTCCTGCTTGAATAAACGGTGTAAGAACCTTTGCAATTTCGAGCGGATCACGAAAGTCAGGACCATTTAATATGAGTCGAACATGCCAGAGATCGAGATCAGGAAGAAAGAGTGTATTGAGCTTGCCAGTGATGATCATTCTTTCCGGCTGAAATACCTGTTCCTCAGTCGTCTTACGAGCGGTGTCAGCTGTGGCCTTGTTATAGTCTTGAGACTCACCTGTGTAAATTGGCGGCAAACGGAATGAGGAACGTATCTTGTTTCTTGTCTTCTCATCGTATTCCAAAAAGAGTGCATCCTCCTGGAGAATCTCGGCCAGTGATTTTATTTCAACTTTCACAGGTGCAGGGTCTTCGTCATTGCTTACTTCGTCTTTTTTCTTTTTAGGAATCCCTTCGACTTCAAGCAAAAGAAACTTATGTGCATTGTCTGAACCTTCAATGCCGTTCATGTACTCTTGCAGCTGTTCATACGAGGATTCAGACAGCATGCCATTTTCCACTGTAATTGCAGCCGGCACATGACGACCTTGTTTAAAGTACAGATAGTTCAGCTCTTCAGCTTTTCGCGCTCCGTACATATTGACGATGTTACCAATCCAACGGGGAACACCATATGTACCGCTGCCGATTTTAAAGTGTATGACTTCGCTTGCTACAAGATTAGAAGGAGTGTCTTCGCTGTATTCTCCCGTAGAAGCGTTCATTGTTCTTGGATCGCCGTACTCTTTGAAGAATACTTTTTTAGTGTTTATATGCTGCACATACTTTCTGAACCGCTTCATTCTTTTGAGAGATTTGACTTGACCCTGATCGGTATATTTAAAGTCAATTTCGACAGGATCGCCTATCTTACATATTCGCATGTGTTGAGCATCCAAATACTCGATCCCAGCTGGTTGCCCTGTACCATTACGTAACACTTCAAGAAAGCCATTCCCTGTCCGCTCCCGATCTTCTATCACATATCCTAGAACCACTTCGGCTGATTCATCATAATTCATGTATCGCACAAGCTCCTCAAGCCTCGTCCATTCCTTTTCAGCAGCGCCTTTCTTTCCTTCTGGTGCATCCTCAGCGTTGAAATCAAAGACATATTCAATCCCTAAGCCGAAACCTAGAATGTTTGTTTTATACGCATCGATGCATTGTTGAAGAATAGTAGAATACTCAGCTATTTGTTTGAGCTCTGTGATATTGTAAGGCGGCTCGATCAATCCATCAGCCTCATAGTTAAAACTATCATCATGAATTTGTTTCGTAGTTTGAGAGATGTCCGCTTTAAACACAGTAGCTTTCACATGTTTTGTCATAGCCTTCTCATCGACCTCCTATCTCTGTTCGGACGTGTCCGCTCTTTTGGTTTCTCTTTCAGATCGGTGACCTCATAATCATCTAGCGCATACCAGATGGCCGATAAGGTGTGGGGATCAATCTTAAACTCGTCTTCTATGATATTGCCGCGCTTGTCTGTCTTGTACGTGAGCGGCTGAAGCTCATAGATCGTGTTTTTGCATGAGTCGGAACAAATGATTTTCTTAAACCGCTTGATCTTCTTGGTGTACTGCAAGCGTGATCCCTGGAACTTATGAGCAGCCACCATGTTGTATCCCATCTTGCGGAAATATGCGATTGTCTTTTGTTCATTGTCTGCTTTGATCAGCTCTTTTGTTTCTATGAATTCTTTCAAATCCTCAACCGTGACATCATCAGTCTTGCCACGATCGTAATACTCCCAATAGATATATAGATACTTCTTCTCGTGATCTACAGCTAGTCGAATCAAAGCGTTATATGAATCAACGAAACCAAAGTCCATGCCTGCTCTAAGTAAAGGCCGATTAATATTTGAGATGGCCAACATGACATCATCATGTGACTGTACCTCAAATTGTGGTAGCACACGTATTCCGTTAATGCCAAAATGACCTTTTCGGGCAATTCGATAAAGGTCGGGATCGTATTCTTTTAGTTCGTCCAGCTGCTTAATATAGCTGACCGGAAGGAACAAGTTGTCTTCAGCTGTAGAATGATGATAGTACGTATCATTGATAGCGATGGTGCGTTCTTTGTATAAAGTCTCGTCATCCAGGATAAATCGGTTGTTCTGATCATCCTTAAAGAAGTGACGGTATGTCCAGTTATCCTGGCCGACAGGGTTTGTTGATAGTATCATGTGCAAATCCAAAGTCGGGTGACGCAAACGACCAAGCAGCTCCTTGAATCCCTCGTACTTCACTTCTGAACATTCCTCAATCCATATGATCGAGATGTTGTTGATCGACTTCAGCTTGGCTGGCTTGTCCAACCCTTTGAAGATGATCCGGCTGCCGTTATGGAATTTAAGCATGAGCGGTGATGTTCTACACTGGATGACATGATCGAGTCCAAGATCATTTACGATCTCTTCAAATAAAGAAAACGTAGAATCCCTGTGCGTGTCATAGACTTCACGAATCACAAGAGCTGTTCTCTTTTCATCTAGTAGTTTCAGAATGAGCTTCAGGGCAATATGATAGCTTTTGGAGGAGCCGTAACCGCCCACCAAGAATTGAAACTTCTGATCCCAATCAAAGAGAAAATCTTCAAAGTGTGGATTGACTTCCTTCTCCATCAGTTGCATCAGCCATCACCTTTTTTCTTTGCTCTCTTTATAGTAATTTGAACCGAATCATCGACAGGTCGAGCGGTGATCCTCTCAAGCTCTGCTTCTCTCGTTCGGTTTGCAAGATCGAGACCACGAAGCCTCAATTCATATTCAGACATAGTTTTCATTATGTCGACTTTCTGCCTATTGGCTTTATCACGTTGTGCGGTCACACGTGTCAGAGCGTCTTCTATGCTCAATATCTTCTCCAGCAGCGGTGAGTCTGTCTCCTCGATCTGGACCACTGCTAGACGTTCATTAGTTATCGGAACAGCTTTAATCAGACCATTTTTATCTGGAGCCTGAACAACATCTTTCATTTTCCGCATTTGCTGCAAGACTGTCCGCTGCTTATCAGTCAATCCATTCTCATATTTAGTAATCAAGCGCATCATTCTTGTTTCACGCACGCTCAATAATCGTATTGATAGATCAATTTGGTACAGAGGATCAGTATCAACTTCAGTAAAAAGCTTCTGCTCCTTTTCATCCATATACTCAAACATGATCGTTTCATATTCACCGGTCTTGAATGAATTCTTGTTCCCTTTAGGAGCTGCGCCACCCCTATTGCCTTTAGCATTTTGGTTGCCAGGTGGCGCTTTACCTCCTTTATTACCTCTGGCGTTTTTACTCCCTTTCGGAGCACCAGGACGTTTAGTAACGTTACCATTGGATTTCCCTGTTAGTTTAGTAACGTTACCATTCAATTTCTCATCCCAAGAGTCTTGGTTCTTCCATTTGCGGATAAGCGTTTGAGAACACTCTAATTCTTCAGCAATGTCTTTCAGTAAGCGGGTTCCATTGCTTGCCTTCCACAATTGGAATGCCTGATCTCTTTTAGGATTTCTCGGTCTAGCCATTACATATCACCCACCTCCGAGCTGCTGAATTAAGTTTGAGTTTGTTTTCAAATATCGTCATGCTTCTGAAGATCGATGTCGAGTTCTATGAGCTTCTTCAGATCTTCTACTGAAGACAATTTAATGTTACCTTCTTTGAAATCTCTCACCCATTGAGATATGCAAGCCTGTGCAATTTTTCGATAGTTCTCTTTTGATTTATCTATACCTTCAGCCTGTTCAGCTTGAAGGATCATAAGCATTTCCGTCTTTTCTTCGTCAGAAAGGGAACGTGTGTTTGTATTTTCTCTTGTCATACTCCCTGTCCTCCATTACAATATGGTTTGAGAGCGTGATATTTTCCCACAAACGCGGCCGCGTCTTGATCACGCTCTTAGGCAGGGAGATTTTTTCTGTCTTTGAAGGGAGGGTGTTGTCAGCACCCTCTTTTTTTATTTTATGAATAAGTTCATTGACTCCCATCCATATTAATCCCGAACACAATGAAAAGGAGAGTTTTAAATGGAAGTCAAATATTTATCGGATAATCTGGAATTAAAAACACTTGAGATTTCAGATGTATTATCTTCACCTTCAAATGGTGGTGCCGCTGGTGATGCCATAGAGTCAAAACCGACTGGCATCTCAACAGAAGAAGAAACTTCCGCTAAAAAAGTTTGGAAATACCCTCTTGTCACTTTAAGTGGAGTTCCAGAAGTAAAGGTAGAGACTCGTTATAGACGTGTTGATGTACCTTTTGACGGGCACATTGATGTTCCGTATCCAGTTACCTGTACAAGAAAAGGGAAACATTGGTTAGAGGCGAAAGTTTTCTATCCCTCAGACTTAGCTGGAGATACTGTTAAGATTATTGAAAAGTGTGCTGAAAAAGCAGCTATTAAAGCCGCTGCTGTTGTCGTAGTTGGTTGTATAGAACCAACTTTATTACCCCCAGCAATTCCGTCAGCTAAGGTTCTATTTATACAAGAGTTTAAAAGCTGTTTAGCGGAAGAAACTTTTAAATTAGTTAATTATGATATTACCTATGAGCATGAATCTGGAGATTGGTCCTGCTAAATAAAGGGGGGTCGCCCCCTTTATTTTAAAAACCATTGCAAATGTATCTGTTCCGCGATCCGCTTCATCATCACTGGAGGCACACTCATCCCGCAGACATACTGCACTGAAGCGTCAATAAAGTCATAATCCAGTGGGAAAGATTGCATCAGAATAATATCCCTTTCAGAGATATAATAAGGTTCATCGTATCTAATAAAGACAGATCCGCTTGCTAGTGTTGGCGGAACTAAACTGTTCTTAACTAATACTGTATTGAAATTCCGCTCTTTACCTTCTGTTCGTTTAGTGATGTCTCCAATGTTGCCATCGGACGGACGCCGCTTAATCCACCTTTTATATGTTTTACTTGATTCATTCAACCTTGATCCATGTCCACTTCTAAACTCTCCATATGTGACCGGTGGTTCATTGAAGGCCAATTTCAACGGTGGCAGATTCAGGTCCTTTCTACGGCCAATAAAAAAAACCCGCTCTCTTCTTTGCGGGACTCCCATTGTGGCAGCGTTCAGCAAGAACAGCTGAACGTCATACCCGATTTCTTTTGCTCGCTCAATGACAAGCTTCACATACCCCTTTGCTTTTCCTTTGATCATGCCGCTTACGTTCTCAGCCACAAAGGTTTTCGGCTTCAATCGTTCTACAGCATCTAGGTAATGAAAGAACAGATCGTCTAGTTTTTGGACAGCTTGTCCCTCTCTGAACGCCTTTTCTCTTCCCCAATCCTCTTCCCTTTTACCGGCAGTTGAAAATACGCTGCATGGTGGCGATCCATCGAATACATCAAGATTCATGAGTTCTTCAGGAAGATCGGTGAGTGGGATCTTGTTAAACTCTCGAATATCCATGAGATAAGGATATTTCGGCTTGTGATTCTTTTTATAGATTTTCATCATTTGCGGATCGATCTCACAGTTTCCCAGCAATTCAAACCCTGCTAATTTGTAGCCCATTGATGAGCCGCCACCACAAGAGAATGTGCTGAACACTTTCAAGTCGTTGGAAGGGATGTTTTTAAGATCACTCAATTTCCATCTGTAGTTCATGCTGTCACCTACTCATTAAATGAGAATCCGCACTTAGGACACGTATGTTCAAATTGGTCATCGCTATAATCCTCAAGATCAATCTCATGACTCTCTGATACAGCTCCACCTTGTCCTGTATGTTCCAGTTCATCTAAAATATCCTCTAATTCTGCATCGCTGAATCCTGTTGCGCTCAAATCATATCCTGCTTCTTCTAGTTCCTTAATTAGTTCAGTGAGTTTGTATTCATCCCAATCACCATCTATCTTATTAAGGGCAATATTTAATGCTTTTTCATCTTGCTCATTAAGAGATACAACAGAAACAAGAATTTCACTTGGATTGTCCTCCATCAATACTTTGAATCGTTGATGACCGCCTACAAGGTGACCTGTCCGTTCATTCCATACTAAGGGATCAATGTATCCGAATTTTTTTATTGAGTTTTTCAGAGAGTCGTATTCTGGATCTCCTGGTTGCAGATCAATTCGGGGGTTATATGGTGATGGGTTGATTTTATGTACAGGAATTGTTTTGATGTTCATTCGCTGTTTCCTCCTATAAAAACAAATGATGCCGCCCTGAAGGCGGCATCAGCTGCTTACTTGATGTAAAATTCCGATGTGTAGAATGTTCCAAGAGTTGCAACATGATTGCCCTTTTTATCGTAACGTTCTACATCAACTTTAAAGCGATAAGTACCTTTTTTGTTTTGAAGTGATTCCTTGATACCGAATTCATCGTACTGTTTTTCGCCTGGATTAAGCGGGTTAGGTGAATTCGTCTTGATTGTAACCCATTTCCCTTCTACTTTTCGTTGAGGAATAAGGTTTGGACCAGCACTAAAGTCGTTGTGGTTTTGCACCGCAATTCGTACGACCTTATCCTCTCCGATTTTGTGATTTGCTTTTGTTGGATTCGCAGATACGCCAAATCCTGATGACATGCTCATCATCTCCCTTTTTAAATTTTTGCGCTCCTATCCCTCACCAAAGCACCTGCAGCCATACACCCCAAAGACGACTGTTCCCAAAATTTATCGTTTTCTTCGGATACGGCCGCCTTGTCGTTGGTACGTTTCGCGTCTCGTTCCCATGATTTCTTCCCATTCCTGCCTCGTCGAAGGATCAGCTTCCTTTGTTGAGGGGCTTTTCTCTTTTTCAAGCTGCTGTTTCGTTTCTGCTGATAAAATGTCTCTCAATTTCATCTTTCATTTCTCCTTGCCGAATAAGCACCGCCTTACGCTATTCGCTTAAATATAATTAATGTGGCTCATGCTGATCTTCAGGAGGACGCAAAGATCAGTAAGAACCGGCCATAAACATAACCGACAATCAACACGGATTTTCACCGTTCGCTCCCCGTGGCCACCGCCGCAATACTGCCTTGACAATGCCGCTCCTCCTGTAAAGCTGACGGCCGTCAAACCTGCGTGACCCGAGTGCACACTTGATACGGGAAAGGTGCGTCTCCCAATAAAAAAAGCGGACACCAATCAAGGCACTTAGAGTGCTCAATGATCAGCGTCCGCAGGTTCTTCCTTCTGGACAAAATATTTACGTTCGTTTTGCTTGTCTCTATCATACGATGATCCACTTAGGAAAAAAGGTCCCCTTTTTCTCGGTTTTTTCTCGGTTTTTTCTCGGTTTTTTCTCGGCAAGGCAAATAAAAAAAGTGCCCATAAACATGGACACTTTGGTTCTATTATTCCCAAAACGCATCGCCTTCAGAATCAATATACTTCTGAAGGAAAGTTTCAAAATCTACATCAAGCAGCCTATACTCTAAACCGTCTTCAAATAGATAAAGGTTGGGATTTTCCTTATTTAGTATCAAGTAGCACCCTTCAAAAAGAGCGGCAATAGCTGTTCCATCAACCTGATCAAAAAAATCATTAGACAACTCGGATTCGATTTCTTCTAAACTGAAAACGTGTAATCCTCCACCCACCTTGTTCCCAAAAACTATGTCTTCAAATATTCTTGCGCCATTATGTAGACATAAAAACTCTTTGAGATCGTCAGGCAATGCATGATGTTTCTTTTCAAATTGTTTTATATTTTCTTGATCGGCTGGGGCATTTAAGGTACAGCACTTTTCATAGACTTCACCGTCTACCGAGAATTTGATGATGTTCTTCTCATCTAATTGATTTTCAAGCTTTTCTAATATTTGCACGATCCTACTCAATCTTTCACCTTCTATCTATATCCTCTCCACCAAGGAGAAACCTCTTGTTGATGCAACGTTCTTGTGAGTCCATATAAATTACCCATTTTATTATCTCCACCATATTCTAAAGGAATAACATGGTGAACGTCTAAATCAGACCAATTCCATTTAGGATCGCCGTATTTACCAATATACCATCTGATATATTTATTACGGATATCCTTATCTCTCTTAACTCTATCTTCAGGCTTATACCATTTCATATTTGCTTTTGTTGGTGCCGGCAATGATTTACCACTATGACTATTATGAATTTGGGGATATTGATAAGCATTTTTATTAACTAAATATGTTGCAGTTGTACTCTGTTTAGTACCCGGGGCACTTCCGACCCAACCGGCTGTCAGTATATCGGATTTGTACACAAATTTCGTTTTAACCATCTTATACGTTTTAGATTTTGTAGCACCAACTTTTATCTGAGAACCCGTAAATTCTTTTGTATAAGTTGAAATTGCGTTATATTTCCCCGCATAATCATCTCCTACAAATAGAGTGCTACCTACAATTACAATAACCGGCTTCGCTTTGCCTATAATGCTACGAATCGTGGAACTATGAGTAATTGACTTTTTCGATTGATCTAACTTAAACAATGTATCAATGACAATTGTGTTTGCGGCTTTAGTATTAGCGTCTGGAGTCTTATTAGTATTTTTATTCTTGGTGGATGGTTGCAGCACTACGGTGTCACCCTGTGGCATATTTCTTTGAGGTGGATCATGAGGTTGGTTTTTAAATTGTTGTCTTGCTTGGTCAATTATATCAGATTTACTCTGTATTTCTTTTGCATGTCCATTTTCGTCAACTTCTAGTACATGTGTCTCTTTGTATGTTGTGATACCGTTCTTTGATTGACTAGCTTCAGCATCACTTGTCCAAAACCATGCCGCCAACAGAAAAACCATAAAGAAAATCGAATAAGCTAATTTCTTCATTCTGATACTCCTTTTCCAATTTATTTACAACAAATCCAATATACAATATATGTATCTATTTATAAATGATCCTAAAATACTATATATACAGAAACAGCACTCATATGATTCCGAGTGCTGTTGAAAGATTAAACGTTGCTTGCTTCTTCAATTTATAATACCGGTCTTTCTTCAGACCCAGTTCTTCACACACCTCCAAATCCTTTACCACACGTGATGTCAGGTATTTCATACGGATGATGTCTTGCTCAATTTCATCTAGGCTGTTTTCTAGCGCTCTTTCTATCTGCCGGACCTTCAGTTCATTTAAAACTTCCTGGTTCCTGAGAGAAGGAAAAAGCCCTGTTGCACCGTTTGCCTCCTGTTCCTTTCTGTTTTCTTCAAGAACCTTCAGTGCCCTATAGACCTTCAACTCCTTGATCAGAGCATTTCTTACTTGTTTCTCATCGATACCTGGCAGTAAACACAATTGTTCAGCTCCCATTTTCCTCAACCTCCTATAAACAATTAAAGACATAGACCAGGGCAATTTTGCACCGATCTATGTCGTATGATTTATTCTTCTAATTGCTGAAAAGCTGATTCAATCTTATCAAGAATCCCTTTTTCGATTTCAGTTAGGTTATGGCCGTGCATTTTTGTGTGTAGAATGTTGTCCTTGATAGCATCAAGTTCTGATCTATCAAAATTGATAAATCCATTAAAGCAGGCTGGAAAAATATCTATTTCCACTTCGTCTCCAAAAACGTCTTCATGCAAGAAGAGAAACCATGTATCTTCGTGATGATGCTCTCCTCGCTCCAAAATGTCTTCTTTTGTTTCCGCGGCTGTTTGGAGCAGAAAGCCGCTCTCGTTGATTATTTTCGCATCGTCAGGTAGGTTTGATAGTTTGATGGTCATTTTTTCACCTCAAAAGCTGGCGTATAAATATGGCCTTTTACGCCTGTCCAGTTTTTGTTTCTGTAGATCGTCATTTTGATCCGGTGTGTGCCGGATGTATGATTTACCGTGTAAAATTCCTTTGCAGGCGTGGCAGTCTTGAATGATCCCACTAGACTAAACCGCTGATCTTTCCATTTGCCGCTCACCTTCTTTTGCAACGTGAAGCGGTAGTATACTTTTTCAGAACCTGTTTTACGTGCTGTGACATCAATGCTTTTAGCACGTGGGGTGTACGAATTAGCATCCGTTGATACGCTGATTGTGTGTCCGCCCACTGTTTTATATCCGCTCGTTACAGCTGCGGCTGACGGCGCACAAAGCACCGCAGCCACAATGATAGATAGTGTGATTAGTAGTTTTTTCATTGTTTACTCTCCCTTTTCAATTCACCAATTTTAGAATATATAGCTGCCATCACTATGCCTGTTTTAGTGATTTCAGGATCATTAGTAATTAACTTGTTTTGATTTAACCTTACTAATTGCTGTCTGGTGATGAGTTGCAAATTGTCTAGTTTTACATTGAGCTTGTTCCCGTCTAAAAATATTAAACAATGGCCACTTGGGATTGGTCCGTTTTCTTCTTCCCAAAGAACCTTATGCTTATGTTTCCATCGCTTTTGCCAAGGGCCATCATCTGACACTTTGATCAATATATAACCGTCTCGATCAACTCTTTCATAACCTACCGGCTTATAATTTAAAGGCTTGTGTCCTGGTTTAAAAGATGTTTTATTTCCGCCAACATTATAAAGCCCTTTTGTCCCTTTATTGAGCGGTACATGCCCCTTGGGGAAATGGCTGGTTAAACCGCTGGAGATTTTACGATTATGCTTCCAGGTCTTCACTTGTTGCCTAGTAACATTTAAACCAAATTTCTGATTGATCAAATCTGCTAGTTCTTGATTGAGTAAACCTGCAGCATGTGAACGGATGAAGGATTCTTGTTCTTCAGTGAATAACCTCACCTTTATCCCTCCAGCATTTTCGGTTTCTCAAGATCTTTTGATTTGTATTCTGTATGAAATTTTTGCGCTTGTAATACTAGTGCTCCATTAGAAATTATGCGATTGGCCACATCAGTGACAGCTTTGGAACGTTCAATTTCTTCTTGAAGTTCCTCACCGTTTAAGTCTTCATCACTCAACCGCTCCAGCTGCGCAAATAAATGGTTGTTCAAGTCTCCTAATGTATTTCTCATCTTCATTCCCCTTTCTTATATCAAGCTTCCGTCAATGAGCAGCGTCATTTCTTCTTCATTTGTTAAATCTTGAAGGACTTCTTCAAACGGTATGGTTTTTCCGTCCTCACCAACTGTTCTGCTGTATCTGATTGCTGCATATAGTCCTGTTACTTCTTTGATGTTCTCTGCAAGCTCTCCCTCTACATCATCAGCAACGGTATCATTATAAATTTCTGTGGCGTTTTTGGTGTTTCGTGCTTTGATTAATGCATAATAAGGCTCGTGCGTCTCATAAAACTTCATTTCTTCTTTACCTTGTTCTTGATGACTTTGGACTAAAGTATCTATCACATAGTCTTTGTCCACTACAATATTATTTGATCCATACAGCCCTTCACTGTTTCGTCTGATGATTTCGCCTGATGGTAAAGTTATTTGAAATTCTTTGTATTCACTCATACCGTTTCCTCCTGCTTAACGTATTGGTTAAACTCAGATAATCTTTTGAGACAGTCCTTACAGAAGCGAGTGCTGATTTGATTTCCTTTAACATGAATTACTTCATCGTAAGGATATTGCACCCATTTTCCGTTCACTGTGGCTCTGTCACAATAATTACAAGAACCAGATTCTTTTCTTTTTTCAATTCGAATTTCCACAGGATATATTCCTCCTTTTCCTTTCTAGTGATGTTTTTTATTGCATCAATCCAACGACCATGATGATTGCAATGATAGCCAGCAGAGTGAAGATGACAGGCCCGTTTGACTCATGCTTCGCCATCAATACTCCTCCTCATGTCTTTCCTTGATCCTTTCAAATTCTTCGATTGTATAATCAACATGAGCAGGATCGTAACAGTTTTTGAGATCGTTAATATCAAGAGGAGCATTGTATTGAGACACCATGTTGTAAAAATCGGTTAAATCTTGATCACTTGGCTTCTCACGATCTTTTCTAATGAGACACAACGCATCTGTAATTTCTTTTACATCTCCATTAGGATCGGTTAAATCCATAAAATCAGGTCCATAGCTTAGGTAGCGTTCAGTATGTTTATTTTTAAATACAATCGCTGGCACAGTTTTCATATCAGAAGCCCTCCTGCAAATCTTGTATATCGCCTTGATAAAACGTGTTTTGCTTCATGACTTCAAAAATAATTGGCCGTTCTCCTAAGTGAGTATAAGAGCCATACATATTAATTAATGCGTTTCGCATTTCGTCCTCACTAGGGTAGTGATCCCACCCTCCCAAAAGTCTTATGCCTTGTACGTTTAAATAAAAAATTTTTCTCAGTTCCATAATGATCATCCTCTCTTTTTTCATTCTGCTTGCTTGGCCTGTTGATCAAATCGGCGCTGCAGCTCATCTTTAATTGTTTCAGCTTTTTTCTTTTGTGTTTTGATATAAGGGCTGTTGATACGATCACCAGACAGTACCGCATCACCTATCCGCCATTTGATGTCATCTAGCGCCCTCCAAAGCCCTTCATATGACATGTTTTCAGATGGTTTAAACTCCATATGATCCTCCTAGAACAGTAAGACATATTCTGTGTAAGCTCATGCCACGCTTTCCCATGGCAGCCGCTCAACCTTTTTCATACTTCCGGCGCAACCGACTTTACCAAGGTTCCGACGTGCTGCTGGATAGGATTGATATGTGTCATACTCGCTCCATTTTGCATCTGTTAATAGATCAGAACGCCAATAGGCAACATATCCGCTCGCTGTATTGACGATACAAAATTCAGCGAATGGTGATTTTGAATACCAGATTTCTTTCATTTTGACTGCCTCCCTGCAGGAGGAAGCTCCTGCTATTTTATTTTGTGTGAACTGCTGTAATTCAAATTGGTGAATTGGCCGTCACGTGTAGTGATTTCCGTTTTCCCGTAAATAGGTGCTTCCACCAAGAACACTTCATCGGAATGGCCATCTAGGATAATGACTTTCACTTCTCCTTTGGTCATAAAGTTATCAATGGAGATGTTAGAGTCTATATGTTTGTAAGGATTATTCATGCGCACAAGGCCTCCCATGTTATAATGAATTGTCGAGATTCATTAGAGCCGGAGCCTTGTGCTTTGGTTCTTTTTATTTGCTCTGTAAAGCTTGTAAATCACGCGTATACATTTCAAATAGATGTTTGTCCTTTATGTCTAAGGACAAGTTAATAAGATCCTTTAAGCCAGCTTCAGTGACCGTTATATCCATGTTTTTAGCCCAATCTTCAGGATAGACACCCATTCGTCCGAAACGTGACTTTATTAAGAGATTTCCTCCAGTAGTCTCAAGAACATACCCAAGAACGTACAATCCTTCACGATCATCTTGACCTACAACTTCTACCCAATCGCCTTTTACGATCTGTTTCATTTCCTGAAGCTCCTTCCGCATTTCGAGCAGTAAGGACCATTGAAAACCCGCGTGCAAAATTCCAACTCATAGCCTCGCTCAATCGAAACTATATTTCTACATTTAAAGCAAAAGAAGTGCTTGTGTTTGAAGAAGAATTTGATTTTATTAATCATCTGACTATCCTCCATCCTTTCCTAATCCGACTTTGCAGTTCATATTTTTTAAGTGGTTCATAGAGGTGGACGCGCTGTCCATCCTCTTCGCGATAAAGCAAGAACCACCGTTTTGAGCGTTTGCGTGCCACCTTATGCAGCCCCGTCTTCCTCATCTTTTTGATCATCTTTAGGAAGATCGTATTCATCTGGAACGCTATCATCTGAACCCTTTTCGTCTTCAGCTGCCTCTTCATTCTTGGTTTGCATCGGTTCAGCTTCGTTGGCTTGATCCTGCTTCCAGTCCCACCATGTTTCAGCGAGCGGAGCAACTGCTGCTCGGTAGTCATTGATCAGATCAACGATTGCACCGGAGGACATCTCAAGTTCTGTGGCCAACTTGCGGTATGATTCACCCTCAATTCGCCGTTTCGCAATGTCAGCCATATTCTCTGGGAAACCTTCCTGTTCTGGAGCCATGCCTTCAATGATGAATTGATCCACCACTTCACGCTTAATCTCCATCGGTTTTTCTTCAATTTTTGGTTTTTCTTCAGGCAAACCAAGTTCAGCCTCTAACTGTTCCGGCTCAGGATCAGCTATGTGAACCACGCCGCTCTGATCCACTTGATAATTTACAATTGGTCGTTCAGTGTTTGCGTTAATCTGCACGTTATAGCGGACAATATCGCTCTCAATTTCAACACGCACATCGTTATCAATCATTTCAGCAAGGTTTTGAATGCCGTTCCCCAGCTCTTTGGTCGAAATTTCAAGAACCAATTCGGTGACACCTTTAGGCTTGTGATTCACCTTTTTTACGAATCCATCAAAATTTATAAAAGACATATTTTGTTCCTCCTAGTAATTAAGAAATTTTTTTCAAAGCTTCTTGTTGATATTTTGTTAAATCTACTTTTGTTTTTAATGAACGTGCTATTTGAGCCAAGACGAATGCGTCTATCACGTTGTCACTTTTATGTTCAAATCCCCAACGTTTATAAACAGGTACAGGTATTTGATCTTTTTTAACGTTTCCTTTTCCTGTTGCGAACTTTTTCAAAGTGGTTGGAGGAACGTCAACATAATCTATTTTTTTGTTTATAAGCCTCGCCCTTATTAACCAACCAATGCCGTATTGAATGTCTACTGACGCTCCTTTAGAACCGTAAGAAAACCCTTCAATACACACAAAGTCATTCGGCTCTATTAAATTTATTATTTGGCTGGCCAAGTCCATAAAGCGTTGCGGATCTCCTTTTACTGCTGAGGTTATTTCTTTGTCAAGAATCACATTCCCATTTGCATCTTGAATTACAAACCCTGTTTTTGTTGAAGGATCAATGCCGACAAATCTCATAGTTCTTTTCCTTTCACGATATCAGTATGAATTGCTTCTTCTGTCCTTCTAACAGGAGACGGAGCGTCACGTGGAATCCTTTGTACTCCGTTTTTATTTAAAGGCCCACCATGCATGTATGTGGTTAATTGAATGATCATTCGACCACACTCTTCAGCTGTGTAATTCTCTGCTTCAAAATTCACTTCTTTGCCCGTATTGCTGTTCTTGATTTGCAATTTAATCATTCTGCTTCCTCCTCGATTTCCATCCTGGCATTGTAAGTTTCAATGTTGTTCCCTCGCTCACCCTTGACTGAAATGACTAGCATTTCGAGATCATAGAGTGATAGTTTTTCGAGATTTTCATTCTCACTTGGTTTATATCCAATGCGCTTTAATTCTTTGAGCAAAAACTGTTTACGCTGTTTGCTATTGATTGACATGTTCATTCCTCATTTCACATTGCGGCTTCCATTTGCCGCGATAAATTTACAAACTTCCCGTACTCTTTCACGAATACTGCGTTTATTGTTCCTGTTGATCCATTCCGTTGTTTTGCAAAAATGATTTCAACAATGTTTTTAGCTTCGCTTTGTTTGTTGTAGTAATCATCACGATAAAGAAAGGTCACAATATCAGCATCTTGCTCAATGCTTCCTGAATCTCGCAAATCAGACATCATAGGTCGTTTATCATTTCGCGCTTCTACACCGCGTGAAAGCTGTGATAACAAGATGATCGGAACGTTGAAACTTCTAGCCATATTTTTAAGTTCTCTCGTGATCTCACCAACCTCATGATTTTTGCTCTCAGCTTTACCAATCGGCGTGATAAGCTGAAGATAATCAATGATGACTAAATGATCTTGATCAGGATGATCTTTCTTTGTCTTACGGATTTTAGAGCGAATGTCTGCGACGGTTTGAGTGGGGTGATCATGAATATAAATATCTAATTTTTCGTATTCACCCATAGCTTTGTTTGCTCTCTCGTAATCATCCTCACTAAAATATTTCCTTGGATTCCTCCACTTTGTCCCTTCAATACTCCCTACGCTGCTTAACATACGGTGAGTCAATTGTGTATCTGACATTTCTAGTGAAAATATGTCGGTTACTCCACCATTTTGCGCGTTATTATAACCAAGGTTGAGAGCAAATGCTGTTTTCCCCATCGATGGACGAGCAGCTACGATAATCAAATCGCTTTTTTGCCAACCACCTGTCATGGCATTAAGATCTGCAAGACCTGTGTCCACTCCAGTTAGATCACCATGATCTTCTTCCATGCTCATGAAAATCTCGGTTAATACATCCATTTTCGTGCGAGTCTCTTTTACACCAACCTCTTGAGCTTCAATTGTTTTTTGATAAAGCTCGGTGATGCCCTCATCAGTAGGAGAACTGGCAAATGCTAAAGCAGCACTCTGCACATCTCTAAGTCTAAAAGCCTCGTAAATTAATGTTTCATAGGTTTCAAATGAATGAGTAGATGGTACAGCGCACGCTAGGTTGGTCAAGTATTCAAATCCACCAACTGCATTTAAAGTGTCACCCATAGATGCAGCGATAGTGGCCAATTCAACAGGCTTACCTAGCTTGTCCACATCCCTCATCACGGCAAAAATTTGCTTGTGACGCTCTTCAGCAAAATGCTTAGGCTCTAAGGCTGTTTCCTTGATTAGATCGCCTTCAAGGATGATACAGCCGAGCAAAAACTGTTCAGCCTCTACGTTTCGCAAATTTTGCATTCTTTTCCCACTCTTTCTGCTTTTCTATGAAGTCGTTCGGTTCTTGTTGATGTACTTGTATCTCCGCAATAGCAGGAGGGAAACGTTTTTCAGCAATATGTTGATCAACTTTTTTTGAAACTGCCTCATACGGCAGTGCAGTTAAATGCTCTAACCAAATCTTGATTCTTTCTTTTCCGATCGCATCTGTAGAGAGTTCAAATCTAGGATAGGCAGCAGCTATCCTTGTTAAGATAGCCATCGCTTGTTCTTCGGTCATGCTATTCATGCTAATCATCCTCCTCCAAACTTAATGCCTTTTTCTTTGGCGTATTGAGCTAATGCTGATAAGTTGTCTTGTTGTTTCTTAGGTTTAAATTCAGATATGTTGCTAGGTTGATTTTTGGCATGCCATCGATCAAGAATGCCCTTCTCCAGGTAAGAAAAAGATTTGATGCCATCCGCTCTATGTCTTGGTCGGTATTGATCGAATATCTCGTCGATCCACACCAATATGTCTTCAATGGGTATGTGCTCCTGAATGATCCTCTCAATGGCCTGTGCATCATTAGGAGTGATCATCAACCCTCCACCTCTTCGAGATAGATACTTGTCTTCGATTTGTTGGAAAGGAGAATCATTTCCTCTTGGCGATCTCTCTTCTTCCTCTTCTTTAATTCTTAAATTCTTAACATTCTTGTTTGTGGACATTTGATGGTCATTTGATGGACATTCGTTGGACATTTGATGGTCACTAGAATGGTCAATCAACTTATCATCCTGTTGGTAAAGTGCCCATTTATTAATGGTTACAAGAGAATATTTGGTGGTCTTTTTGATGGACAAAAAATTCATTTCTTCTAATTTTTCTAACCATCTATAAACCGTTCTTTCTGATTTTGCTTTATCGGATTTAGTCAAACCATCATTGAACATGTCAAACAAATCAAAGCGACCAGTTACAAATTGACCAGGCTCTAATTCCACCACCTGATTACCTATCATTTGTTGTCTTGATTTATGGCTCGCCTCAGTAAGACAGATGAGCCAAAGCCTAAGTAAGTTAGGATTATTGAATACAGGATTACCTCTTAATTTCCGATGTAATTTGATCCAACCTCGCAAATGACTTCCTCCTTTCCAACTATTTGCGTTTGTCTTTGAGCCTACAAATAGCGTAATGACCTTTGATGTCGATCAATTCGAGATGCGGTTCCTCCTTGGCCATGTAGGTCCTGATATACATAATCAATACCTTTTTCCGCATCTGCGGAGCGGCTGACATCGCCAACGTAATAAAACAATAGGGATAAGCTGTTTTAAAAAGCTCGCTCATAATGGAACATAGACAACCTTTCCTGTTTGTTTTGCTATTTCTTCTTTAAACAACCGCTCATCACTGTTTGTGTCAGATAGGTGCAACAACCATATTTCCTGCACTTTTGACAAGTCGTTTGCCGCTAGGAATGTCTTTACATTCTCAAGGCTGAAATGCGACTGTATGAGGCGATTACGCATGCTTTTGTGAATGCTCCCACTCTCAATATTTGCATCCAAGATCGATTCAGAGTAATTGCACTCAACCATGATGTGCGTGAGTCCAGGAAACTTATATTTGATGTAATAGGTGTCAGTGGCAAAGAGGAGCTTGTCTCCGTCCTCGTTAGCCAATAGGAAGCCATATGGCTCTGATACGTCGTGTTGAACATCAAAGGGCATAATAAGCCATGTGCCGATCCTAAACGCCTGTCGGGCTTTTACAATATTGATTCTATGATGGTGCTTTTCCAATCCAAGAGCTTTTGCCGTTCCATGAGACATATAACAATCGATTCCTGCATGTAGGACATCTTTTAAAGCCTTGCAATGATCACCATGCTCATGAGTGATGAGGCAACCAGCGAAGCTCATATTGAAATCAAAAGCACGTTGCATCACTTTAAAGGTGATACCACACTCCAAAAGGAGTGGGGTTTTACCATCAGTCACCCGATAGCAATTCCCCTTACTACTTGATGAGACAGCGTTTATTTCAATCAAAATGGTGGTTCCTCATTTAATGCAGACGGCTTTTCACCATGTTCATTTGATGGTTGTGGCTCAGGTTCTTCACTCTGCTTTATTTCAGGTGTTTCTTGATATCGTTCTGAATCTTCTTCAGGTTCATTGAAACCAACATCAATAATTTCTGAATTAGCATTCTCGCTAATTTCTTTTTTCACTTCATCCGCCGGAGTAACATCCACCCGCTCGTTGTCATACTCATTTTCAGTCGAGTTATTAATAGCTTGTACAAGTAGATCGCTGTCATCGCTTGTGTTTATATATCTTTTGGCAGCACGATTAATAACTGTTCTTTGAGCCATTTCCTGCGGAAACTTTTTCTGAACCGCACCACTTGTTTTCGATTGACTCCAAGCAGTTTCGATTTCTTTCTTTGTCATCGGGGTTAGTAACTCAATGTCATCAATGGTTTTTACAACTGCATAAGCTCCAATGATGTCTTTATCTCGGTTTTCAAGCTTCGTTTCATGTTTAATGAGTTTTTCTTGCCCTCCATCAATCTCATATTCAAAGACATCCCCTTCATATATCACGTTTGACCATATATCCTTGACATTGGTCAAACGTTTCAGCACTGCTTGTGTGCCAAAATACGAGCGGTTCATCTGCAATTTATTCCCGTACACAATGAAATAACATTGAGTTTTTGCAGGGCTTAAACCTTGAACGACCATATCTAGCAAGGAATTGGCAATAGATTCTCTGGTGCAGACTTCTAAAGCAGGCCTCCCTGATTTATCCTTCACTTCTTGAAGTTTAAAAAATGCACTCTTTAATGCATTGCTAGCATTATAGTTTGATGGCAGGACTAACCCTTCATCTTGTAATCTGCCTAGACTATTGTTCACATCATCAGTAATGTTTTTTTGTATATGTGCCAATTGATTCTGATTACTCATCCGTATCCTCCTCATATATAAATCTGACCTTTTTGCCATGATGCTCTCTTAGAAAGGTCTTTAGCATTTCAGCAAAATCCGATGGACCTTTTAAGTCTCTTTCCAAGATTGCATCTTCAGGACATTCAGAAAGCGGACGAACGTCCATGACCTGTTTACCATCAATCAGAAGTTTTTCACGTTTGCAATCTTCCCAACCTATACCTGAAAGAACTTTCACCTCTACCACTTCACTCATGCGATCACCTCACAATCTACAGTCAGCAAGTTGTCATCAGTTTCAACTCGCAGCTGCTTGTCTTGTTTGGAAACTATCAAGCTGATAACTTGAGCATTCACATCGATTAGATTCGTGACCGCCTCGCTGTTATCAACGAAGATCGGCGCAGAAATACCATAATGCTCATTTAGAGTATTAATGATGTCTAAACCGACATTGATTCGCGCCGCATTGTTTAGGCCTTTGGAGTAAGGCACACCTTCATACAGCGTTTCACAAGTTTCTGTTAAACCGCCGTTGACTTGTTCTTCAAAAAGTTTGAAGTTGGCATACTTAAATTTACTGTTTATCCGTTCTTCCATAAGGTTCATCTTGGTGCGTATAAACTCCTCAATGAGAAAAGTTTGTTGTTCTACCTCGTTATACTCATCAGCCATTTTCCGTTCTTCTTCCTTCAGCTCCTCGATGCGATTTAGCGCTTTTTGAGCTTGATCGATGCGAGACAGATCATTGCGGATCAAGGTCATTTCCTGCTGTTTTTCCTTGATCTGTTCATTAATCGATTGAACAGTTCCGCTTGTCTCCTGCTCATCAGACTGGATCTCGCTTTTAATTTTCTCGATCTCCTCAATCTTTGCTTGATACGTTGGATTGTTGGTAATTGGAGCAATTGAAGCTTCAGCTTGCTCCATATCTTCTTTCAGTTTTTCAACGGCTGCTGTCGTAAATTTCTCTTCCAAGATCAAAAGCTGAATCTTCTCATCAACCTCATATAACTCATTTTGCTTATTGTCATATTCAATTCCTAATTGCTTTCCCTTATCGACTATGCGCTCAAGGGAGACGCTTTTTTGCAAATTGAATTTCTCAATAGCAGCTTGAATTTTTTCTTCTGGCAATGCCTGTCCACATGTCGGACAATCTGTTTGATGATCCTCAAACGTTTCTTCATTTTTTTTAGACCATTCTTCTCGCAGCTCAACACGCTCATTGTCTGTTTGAGACAAAAAGGATGTTAGGTGATCCTTTTTAGTTTTTAAACTGGCAAGGTTATGCTTGATTTGAGAAAGACTGTTTTTCGCTTTGTAGTAGGCTTCTTTTTTTTCATTCACTACCTGGAATCTTTCTGTGTCGTGGTCATTTTTTATTTGTTGCAGATCGCCTTCGAGCTGAAGCATACGCTTCTTACGATCTGCTCCTGCATCCGCTTTGATAGAGCGAGCTTCTTTCTCCATATCATCAATTGATGCCTGTATTGCTTTTAAGTCTTCTTTCAATTGCTCTTGGTTAAGAGTAGTTACATCTTCAATAGAACGATTGATTTCATCGATTCTGACAGGATATTGCTCTAAGAGCTTATTGATCTTTTTACGTTTTTCAGCAAGGATGCTCTTTTGTTCATCAAGACTTCTTTCATCTAAAATTGAAGGGAGAGCGGATAAAGAACTGTTCTTTTTTATTACGTCCTCATCAGTCACAGCTCCGCCGATCTCCATGAGTACGCCCAAACGATCCTGCCACTTCATTTGTTCATTGAAATAAGACGGAGAAGTTATCAATTTGAAAATATCCTCAGAGATGATCTCATTGACCTTCTCAGCAAACTCTTTTTTCTTAACTGGTACACCATTCACATGATAATTGGTGGTATGGCCAGAAAAGACTTGCTTTGCTAATCCCCGTTTCTTGGTCCATTTCTCTGAATAGACCTTTTTCAATTCAACCGACTTTCCATCGATCAGTAGGACAGCTGATACTTCGTGATCAATGCCACTTACCGTTTTGTTATCTTTTGAGAGCGTCTTGATCTCAAAATCTTTTTTGTTTTGGCTGTCTTTATCAAAGAGTAGCCACATAAAAGCATCAAACAACGTTGTTTTGCCTGTAGCGTTATCACCATAGACCTTTGCGCTTTCTCCACCTGTTTCAAGGGTGAATGATTTAACACCCTTGAAATTTGATAGATGGAGTTCTGCCAACCTGATATTTTTGGTCATGAACAAGCCTCCATTGATTTACAGTGCCAACCTGCTATAATAGGGGTTGACACTTTTATTTTCTTTTTTTGTAATTGGTTCACTTGTGGGAGTGAACCTTTTTAATTTGTATTCACAAATTTGAAGTCAAGTTTCTCCTTCAAATAGCGGTTCAAATTGTCTAAGAGGATCATTTCTCCAACATTCTCATCAATGACGTATTCATCATTAGAGAAGACCTCATCCCCGAAGTAGTCAGTTCCTACAACATCAACCACTTCAATTCCTTTTGGATAACCAGTAGCATTTATTTGCGTGATCATTGGATGTTCAATGTTCATGCTGTTACCCCTACCTTTCTTCTGATTGCATCAGCAGTGAGCTTTTTATATTCCTCAAAAGCCTCTTTATTAGGGAAGTAGAAAGCGAGTTCCTCATGAAATCCCATTACAATTGTTCCTCCAACTTTCGCTAAACGGACTTGATCGCCACGTCTTTCTGAAAAAGGTTGAATAACAGGTTTTTCTCTCATTACTTCTTCCTCCTATGATTTATTGATGCTTATTCGCATCGTCCGACTGCGGATGGTGTTTAATTGGAATGGATGGGTGTGTGCGCATCGGCCATCCGCAAGCCGGACGACAAGAATAAAACTTGTCGTGCTCTTTAAAGAGCGATATAATAAATTCGATCATTTCGATATTCGATTTAAGCAGTGAGTGTAGGAGCTTGCTGCTTTTTTCTTTGTCCTAAACCTAGTTGAGACTTTAAACGGGTTTCAGTTTGAAAATTAGAGATCTTCACATCCTCGTTATCACGTAACTTACACATTTCCTTTACTTCCTTAGCCTTCATCAACTTGCTTGCAGTGAACATGTATTTCATTTAAATCAACCCTTTCAATTTGTTTTTTAATGTTTTTGGATATTCAACAGGCGTGATTTTAGCGGCTGCCATCAACAATTTCACCGTTGATTGTTTTTCATATTGCTGAATTTGCTTTATGGATTTTTCAATGTCTTTGTGAATCTCTAGTGCTTGTGCTGTATTTTTGTTTTTTAATGCATCCATTAAATTTTCTTGTAAAACCTCGATGCAAATCATTTCTCTTGTTATTCCATCGTTATCAATGCTTTTAAAGATTGAATTTCGTTTCTTCATACTCATCCTCCGAATAGGGCCATGATAGCCGTTATTTGCTGTGTGACTGCCAGTGGGTCAATACCGCATAATGTAGCAATCATTGCTTCTTTTGCGTTTGTGGCTTCCATCCACCGTACATATGTAGGTACATCAAGTACCTTCTGATCATTTTCGATCTTCGATATGCAGCTTCGAGAGCGGCTAAGCATTTCCGCAAGCTTCTCTTGGGAAATGCCTGCCTGCAATCTTGCTTTGCGAAGCACCACACCCAACCTCAACTTCCTCACCCCCTTAATGTTCCTATCTGGAACATGTTCCAATTCGGAACAGCAAATCTCTTATATCCGCTGTATTCTAAGGTGGTAAGTTCTTAATCAATCACTGGCTGAAAGTTGGATTCCATTTGTGACATTTGCCATTCTTCAAGCACTTCTCTTTTAAAGAAAATTCTTTTTCTAACTCTAAAGAATGGTATTTGCCGCTCTTTCACCATTGTGTAAACCGTGTCATGATGGACTCCAAGAAAATCAGCTGTTTCTTGAACGTTCATAGTTGATTTTTCCGGCATATTTTTATCTCTCCTAATCATTAATTTAATTTCTATTTAAGAAATTTAATTCTGAAAGAAATCCTTAATGTCACAGTCTAATTCTTTTGCCAAGATTGGGAGATGATTTGCTTTAAAGGCATATTCTCCAGTCTCATATTTCATATATGTTGAGGCATTTTTGAATCCTAGAGCTTTGGCCATTTGTTGCAAATTAATTTGTTTGCCATTACGTCTTGATTTGACAAATTTTAAATCTAACATATTTCCCTCCTCTCGATTTCTGTTTTAGAAATCTTGTCGTTGATTCAATAATACATTTCTAAAAGAGAAATTTCAACCGTTTTATTTCTAATTTAGCAATTTATTTTTTTCTACATTGGAAAAATGTTAAGATTTATATTGCTAATATAGAAAGTTGGTGATTAATGATGCTGGCTGTAGGCGAAAGAATAATAAAATTAAGAGAACAAAAACAATGGAATCAAAAAGAGTTGGCTCAAAAAATCAATATGAATGTCAGTGTAATGAACAGAATAGAAAAAGGAACGCGTCCTTTAACTGATATTGAAATTGTGAAAATCGCTGAGGTTTTTGGAGTATCAACAGATTATTTACTAACCGGAAAAGATTATAGGTTTGAGGCAGAACAACTTCTGAGATCAGGCAACGCGTCTACTGCTGCAAGTGATGGAGATACAGATATAGAAAAGAGAATTGAAAGAATTGAAAGAGCACTAAGACTCCAGGAAGGTCGTAAACCAGGGGATAAACAAAATGACTTCAATGGTGATTAAATAAAGACACTTTAATTACTTTCACTTCATGTTATTTCTTAAAAGGGGGCGCTTTTTTGAAAAAGACTTTTTTTTACTTACTTATTTTGTTAATAACAACTTCTTTAGCTGCTTGTAGTGCACAAAGTACTAAAGTAAATGAATCAAATGAAAAGAGCGATAAACAGGAAGAACCAAATAAAGATTCATCTGCTAAGAAGAAAACTAAAAAAGAAGCAGATGGAACACGAACCGCTCCAATACCTATTAAAGAGCCAATTTATTTCGAAGATTACATAAGTACTTCAGATAATGAATATACTGCTGAATTAAAAATGAACGTAGAAGAGGTTATTCGGGGCGATAAAGCATTTGATGTTTTATATGACACTAATAGCTCAGTCGATAAACCGAAAAAAGGATTTGAATGGGCACTTGTTAAGGTCAAAGTGAAAATGACAGATTCTGAAACTGATGATGAACCTCTTCTATTCAGCCCAATTCTTAACTTCGATTTTTTTTCTAGTGATGGATCTCCTTACACACAGGAGCTGGGCTTTATAGCACCAAAGGACTTTAAGGGAGAAGTTTATAATGGCGGCTCTCTTGATGGTTATATAGTGAACCAAGTAGAAAAAGAAGATGACTTTTTAATAGCTTATAAAAGTATATCCACTACAGGTAAACTATTCTTTAAAACTAAATAATAAATGCCCTTTTTGGGCTTTTATTTTTATCCAAAAACAGAACATACGTTTCTTTTCTATCCGATTGTATTCTCATTGTAGAAAGGGGCTAAATAACATTGAGATATATAAATAGTCATCTAGAAGATTGGATTGAGTCATTCCTTAGTAATATTGGCATAAATGAATCTTATCAATTAGACAAATACAAAATAGCTAATGACCTAGATATTTGGATATTTTATGTTAATGACACAAGTCATTATGTTGAGATTAACAACCTGTACACTATTTTTCTAAATAAAAACCTATCTAAAGAAGAACAATGGCAAGATTTCGCCCATGAACTTTGTCATATTGTTAGACAATCCAGTCAATTCTCAAATTTTCATTTGACCAAAACTTTATGGAATATCTATCAAGAAAGACAAGCAAATTATTTTGCTTATCATTTTTGCGTTCCAACATTCATGTTAATGGATTTGGATTTACCCAAAGAACATGAACTAGCTGTCTTGAAAATTTCTAACATTTTCAATGTTACTCCTGAATTTGCGAATCACCGTTTAAATCTTTATTATCAAAAAACTTTTTCTCAGACAAGGAGCGTTTTATATGGCTAGCATTGAAAAAAGAGGTAGCAATTCTTTTAGATTAGTTGTTGAAATCGGATATGATGCTAATGGTAAAAGGTTAAGGAAATATAAAACTATTCGTATAGAAGATCATAAACTGTTAAAAACAAAAAGAAAATTGCAGGAATACCTTTCGGATCAACTCTATCAGTTCAAGATGGAAGTGAATTCTGGAGAATATATCGAACCAGAAAAACTAACCTTTGAATCCTTCATCTATAAGTGGAAAGAAAAAAAGCTCCACCAAAAGAGTGGAAAACCTTATTCTTTGACAACATCGGATGTTTATTGGAGTCTCTTAAAAAATCACATTCTCCCCGTTTTTGGACATATGAGGATAGAACGAATAAAGAGTTTACATATCGTAGACTTTTTAGATGATTTATCAAAGGATGGTGCAAGAAAAGATGGTAAGCCAGGAGGATTAGGAGAAAGATCAATATTAGATATTTTTAAATTACTACAAGTGGTTTTTAAAACCGCAGCTGAAGAATGGAAGATTATCAAGGTTGATCCAATGAAGGGATTGCCCTTGCCGGTCAACGAGAAGAAGGAAATGAACTATTTTGAAGCTGATGAAGCTGCTCAATGTATTAAGGTTCTATATGAAGAAGTTGATATCAAATGGAGACTTTATTTCTTAGCAGCGATGATAGGAGGATTGAGACGCGGTGAAGGTCTTGCACTCGAATGGCATTTAGATGTAGATTGGGATGCTGGTGGATTTAAAATTAATCGTTCACTTTCAAAGACAGTTGATGGCAAACCACATGTGAAAGAACCTAAGTCCAAAAGTTCAAAACGATTTGTGCAAATGCCAGATTGGTATATGAATGAATTGTCTCTGTTTTATCATATGTGGAAAAGAGAAAAGGAAAAGCTAAATGATGCCTGGGAGGGTGGAGATCATCAATACATTTTTCATAGTGGGTTTGGAAAGCCCTATTATTACACAACACCAACTACCCAATGGAAGCGAATCACGCAAAAATATAAAATAAAAAATATCCGTTTACATGATTTGCGTCACACTATGGTCGCTTTATTGATGGAAGCTGGTGAAAGCATAAGTGCTATTCAAAGACGTGCTGGACATGCTAGCGCCAGAACAACATCTGATATATATGGCCATGTAACAGATGAAATGAAAAAGAGTGCAGCGAATCACTTTAATAAGTTTGATCCTAAACATCTGAGAAACACAAAAACAGAGATAGGAAATTTCCGTCCCCAAGTCGTCCCCAAGGTTAAAAATAATGCATAATACAAATTTGAGAAATTTCTCATCAAAAATAAAAAAATAGCCTTCCCCCTTGTATTCTAAGGGGGAATTAAATATAATAATATTTGTTGAAACATCCCGGGGCATTAGCTCAGCTGGGAGAGCGCTACGCTGGCAGCGTAGAGGTCAGCGGTTCGATCCCGCTATGCTCCATTATCAAAAGCCTATCCAATGATGGATAGGCTTTTTCATTTGATTTTACTCATAAAAGCTTATTTGTCTGGTTCTTGAATTTGATAACCAAAGACTCCTTTTATCTCAACATCCCCACAGCCTTCTTTTTTGGTCAGTTTAATACCATGGGGTCTATAAATGTAGCGCCCACTTGATAAAATTCGGTCTGTTGCACTTAGATCATATTGGTTACCTGTATACTCTTTGACTGATGACGGAAAATCCGTTCCTGATAAGGATGTTCTGAAGAGTGTCACCTCTAAAGTACAACCCTCTGCATTTAGTATAGAAAATTGGTAGCCATGAGTAGATGGATATTGTTCAGGATTATTTTGACCTCCTGGTACCCACAGATATTTTTCCTGTTCCGTCATGAGGAAATCAACTTCTACTTCTCGATAAATGGTCTTAGCTGCAACCTTTTCCATATTAAAATGGAACATAACAATGAAACAAAGAGACATCATTACACATATCCGGTTCATACAACCCCTCCATTCATTTTTACCATTATACAACAAATAAAACCAAAAATGGTTTTATTTTACTTTTTTTATAATAAATAAGGGTTGATTCATTCCATATGTGTTAACTTTCTATGACCTTTCTTAATGTTTCTTTGGTCTTTGGACCATATATGCCATCTGGGGTTAACCCATGCATCATTTGAAATCGAGACACTGCATTCGCAGTCTTGGGTCCGTAGTACCCATCGATTCCATTATTGATCGCTCCCTTATCAGGATAAAAATAAATCGATGCTAAGGCTTGTTGTACAGCTTTTACAGCTGACCCTTTTGTAAGAGGCTTCGTCACTTTTAAAATACCTGCAGGCAAACTGTATGTTTTTTTGACCTTGTTGGTTTTAGATGTTGATCTCGTTGATATGGTTTTGATAGATGTTTCTTTCACAGGTTTAGCTGTTGTCATTTGACTTGATGCTGATGCAATACCAGCTTTGAAGCCATCCCACCGATTTAACAGCTTACGCGGACACTCTTTCCCGCTCCAATGCTTATGCGGCACCACGTTTGATAAAGGAATTCCTAAATCCCCCATCAGTTTTCGAATGAGCCATTGGGCGTTTTCAACGGCTTGTTCAAAGTTACCGCCTGCATTTTCACAAATTTCAATTCCAATTGATTTCATATTGCCGGTTCCCCTGCCATCTCCTGCGTGCCAGCCATTTTCGTTTAAAGGTAAATGCTGATAAATGACCTGATCATCGACCGTGTAGTGCCAGCTAACCCCGGTACTTGCCCGAGCAACAAATGCTGCATGATTTGCCGCATCAGCCCCCCGTCCAGTGTTCGATGTATTATGCACCGTAATATAGAGCGGCTTCATCCTGTTTCCTGGTCTGTTGCGATTTTGTTTTGGGATGAGTGCTTGAATGATCTTCACCATATTGTTTCTCCTTCAAAAATTATTTTGTTAACCCTCTTTGTTTCAGGGCATCTTTTTGCAATTGACCTTTATAGGTCACATAATTATTTTTAAACCAAGCGATCACGGCAGTGACCATAGTGAAAATTGTGGAACCTGCCACATATAGTGCCTCTCCTGCGGTTTGCACTTGCTCCTCGCTAATCGGCAGCACTGTTTGTCCAAACATGACAAGCGTTTGGTTGATAAGCGCAATAAAAAGAAGCACTGTGCGAATCACAGTGCCTTTGTCGAATGTTTTCATGATGTTTCCCTCCTATTTTAAATTCCGTTCAATTTTATCGAGCTTGTCGATCACGACGTCATACTTCTCACTAAACTTTGCTAACACATCATTTTGCGCCTCGATTTGCTCATTGAGTTTGTTTTCTCGTTCTTTTGTAGTGTTGAGAACATAAAACAGAATCCAGCAAAAAAGAACGGCGAATGGGCCTTGTGTCATTAAGTTTTGAACGACATCTACTTCCATTTGAATCACCTTCTTTCCGGCAAAAAAATAAAGCCATTAGGCTTTGTATATTTCTCCAGTTATATTTTGATAGTCTTCTGCCGAGATCCAGCCAATGCTTACATAAAATGCAATGTCCTCTGGGCCGTAACACTGCCAGTCCCAGAATTGTTTGATATCCGCTACAGTTGGAAACATCATTCTGAAGCACCTACTTTTTGCATAGCTAATAGCTGCGTTAATTGTTTTGATAACAAAGCATTTTGTTTCTTTAAAAGTTCGATATCACTTGGCGGGAGTGGGGCCGGTTTTAAGCTGTCTATATACTCTTGGGTCGCTGATTCATACCATTGTTGTTTTTTTACATCAAATGCTGCTTTATAGAAGGATGGATTATTAGGTGGAGCAATTGTTGTACATTGATCTGGCACTACATAATTTCCTTCGTCATCCACCTGAGACACTTCTATAGGTCTGACCAATTCGTATCGATGATTGTATTCATAGACTTGTATCATACTATCACTTCCTTAATTTAATGGGATGACCGTGTCTAAATAGTAGCCAGTTACCGCACTATCATTTGCTGATAATAAACCAGTTAGCTTTAGCTCTCCTGTTTTGTATATAAGTAATTTACTATGACCCGTTGTACCTGATACGGGAACTGATACTACTAGGCCTTTATCTGGTAAGCCTGTAATTGGAATACTTCCACAGATAACTTCTCTATTTGCTTTTAGGTGACCTCTCAACAATAATAAATTTCCCCATCTAGTATATTCAACTGGTCTTTCTCCAATAGAAGAACCATTACCTAAGGTTACATTTAGCCACTTAACATTTTCAAAATCAGCATCAGTCACTAGTTTTTTCCACCCTTTAAAAACACCATCAGTATGGACTGTTCCGAACCAATGAGTGTTGTCGTAACTTCTGCAGACATGAATGGTCTTTCTACCATTTACAGTTTCTAAGATATCGATATTAAACCAAGAAGAATCATTATCGACAGGCATATTTACAATATTAGATCCTACAGCAAAGTAAAAGCCGGATGGCAGCGTTAAAATATCAGTTCCTATTGACATTGAAAGTCTTAATCCCTTTGAATTTAATAGGTTATGGTCATTGAGACGTTTCCAACCGCTCCACTCTTGTTGTGTACCCGTTACATCAGTTGTTGAACGGTTAATATAAACATCTCCTGTATTGTTTGCACCGATGACCCATCCATAGGTATTTTCACTAAAAACAGACAAAGCCCTCATGGAACTTCTTGTCGGAAGATCTGGATGTGCTTCATGAATGTACCATGAATGAACTCCCGGCAATTTTATCAGCTTATCTAAAATACTAGGATCATCCGCATTAATTCTTTCAAAAGCTTTTCCATCGTCAGCAGTAATTTTAGATAATTGTCCTGCATCCCATTTGTTTTTTTCGTTTTGAGTAGGCATTTGCAGCCAATTGATCGCAATGTCATTCACATGATAGTAAAAACAAAATGCATTACCTGAAGTGTCGATTGCGATTCCTACACCGATATTATTTTGACCTACTAGCTGAAAGCCTCTTAATGCAGCATTTCCTATAGCTGGAGAATCGACTACTCCAGAACCACCTGGCGCATAAAATGAGCAAGCTCCTAGCGCTTTAATTCCCTCATAGATACTGCCACCAGCAGGGATATTAATCAATTGGGACCCGTTATCATTTGTCAGTTTATATAGCTGTGATTCGTTCCATTTTTTCTTTTCCGAACCAGATACGTGAGGAATTGGATCTCCCGTATGAAGGTTGAATTGTTCTAGTAGTTCCTGATCATTTTCAATCAAAATTTTCACTAAATCGTTAAAGAGATCTGCATGAGCTTTATCACTCGTCTTAAAAGGTTGAGGTGTTTTTATAACGGTTTCTCCTTCCAAAAATACTTTATTATTAAGCGATATTATGATAAAAGCAACTAGTTCACTTCGTTCTAAATCGGAAACCAAACGTGATAAATTCATTAGGATTCAGATCATTAGAACAATATTGGACACAAACTTTTCCATCTGTCCCGATTGCTGTCCTATGAATTTGTGGTGTACTACTCTTACCTATGCTTGACGCTACTCCAATAAAGTGAGTCGATTGCATTGGTCTAAATCCTTCTTTTAAGGTAAAAGCAACAGAGTCAAAACCAACCTTACCACCGGTAATTGACCCAATAATTTCAACCACACCTAATGCATCTTTACTATATTGCACGGTGTGGGGAATACCATCGACAGAATTATATATTTTCCAACCATTATCGAGCTGCGGAAGTTCTACCTTGTTCCACTTCACCTCTTCATCCGCAGCAGTCAGTAATCTACGCCAGCCCTGCCAGCCTAAATTTAAATCAAGATAGTTCGTAAAGACGTTATTACGATAATCTACAGCAATCACCCATCCAAACGTCCCCTTGTTATTACTGTCCGCAGATGTAAAGTGATAAAAACCGCGTGCAGATAAAGCTGAAGGATTGTCCTGTACACCAGCTGGAGAATAAAATGTGCCAAATGTTTTTCCCGCCTGTGTAATTTTATCGAGTAAACTCTCTGTAGTTCCTACAGATACACGTACACCACCCGTGTCATTTGTAATTTTAATTAATTGGCTGCCATTCCATTTATTTAAATCTGATAAATTTGGTAGAGGTGTCCACGTAATCGTAGTGTGACCAGAATTGTAGTAAAAACTATATGCATTCCCCGCTATGTCTACTGCAAAGCCTGCTCCTATATTATTTTGGCCAACTATTTGCATACCTCTTAGTGATATATTTGACGGTGATGGAGAATCTTCGACTCCAGAAGCTGCATAAAATGTACATGTCCCTTTATCCTTAATCGCATCAAATATTTTTGAATCAGCAGAGACATTGATAAGCTGCATACCGTTATCTGCTGTTATTTTATAAATTTGTGATTCATTCCACTTTTTCTTTTCCACATCTGAGGAATGTAAATTGACATCACTTTTATGAGTTAAAAGTTGCTCAAGTAGCCCCTGATCATTCTCAAGTAAAACCTTTACCATGTCATTGAATAAATCAGCATGGGCTTTGTCGCTAACTTCAAATGACTTTGGTTTTTTTATCTCCATTTCGATCTACTCCTTCTTTTAGAAAGTTTGGGTCAATTTCTTTTAATTGCTCTAAAGTCAGTATGTGCTGGTGATATCCCTCTTTCATCTCTTCCATTGAACAATCCCCTAATTCAATGGCTTGTTTGACCAACTCAGGTGTCACCCATTGAAAATATAATGCCATGACCCAATAATTCATGTTTCACTCCCTCCTTTAATGAAGAGGATCTCATTTTTCAGCGCTTTTAGTTCGTTTGTTAGAAGATCACATTGGTGCTCAAGTTGTTTTCTCATCAGCTTTTCTTTGGCTACTTCTTGTGCTAGATAATCTAGTGGAAGAGGTGGTTGATACCTCGGGTTGGCTTGGGATTCCTCCCACCATTTTTTCAATTCTTCTGCCGTTGGCTTTGGCACATTTAAATGCCACTCGTTTATATACGAACCGTCACCATCATTTCTTAGTTCAAAATCTTTTTGGGGGTCCGCTTCGGGGTATTTATACTTAATGGCTTCATATAAAATCATCAGAATCCTCCTACACTCTCGGGAAATTTCGTCCGCCTATTTCCGTAATATCGAAATAGTTGTACCAACCTGAATTATCAGATACATAACGACTAACGTCTCCGTCATACCCTACATATAGGTACATTTCTAAATAGTCTCCCTTATTAGCCGGTACATTTGCAGCACCATAAAGTCCCATACTAAAGCTCAACGTATCAGATGGGCTTACCGGACTTTGCCTTTGTTGTGCAATATTTTTATATCTTTTTCCATTCAAATAGATCGATAATTCAAAGTTCGCGTATCGTTGAAAGCTTTCAATATAAACACCTGCATTTACTAAATACATTCCATTTTCAGGGCAGATGAAGCGATTATTATTGATATCAAAATTGTTATGACTATCTTTTATTTTTCGATTAAAAAGGACTTTTTGGTACTCTCCCTTGGTTAACAGCTGCTTACCAGTTGTACCAATATTCGTATGAAGAAAACCAGATATTTTGTGCCACTCGGTCCAACCAGAGGCAATATACCACTGTCTAAACCAAATACCTGTACTAGTAAAATAACTACCTGCTTCATTACCATTGCCATAATAATATTGTACAAAACGATACTCGTTTATTTTTTCGTTCTTCACAAAACCATATCTTGTAGGGTATCCAGTATCATTCGATTCAGTAATAGCCATCAACGTAATGCCAATTGGATATTCCTCACCGCTGACTGATGCATCTTGAATGGCTTGGTCGCCTGTTAAAATAAACAAGCTTTCATTCGTTATCCCTGCTATTTGTTGACTGAGCGCATTGTCATTCTCTACAAGTGTGTTGACCATCCGGTTAAATAAGTTGGCATGGGCTTTGTCAGAGGTTTCAAACGGTAAAGGTGATTTTATGTCCACTTCTTTTCCCCTCCATTAATAAATATCATCAATCTCAAAAACAAATTCGATGTCGCCGTCTTTTTGTTTGTCTGTCATGGTGCGGATGGCGGTGAATTTGCCGGCTTCGTCGACAAGGGCTAGTTCATTGATGACTTCGCCTGCTAGTTCTCCTTCAGCAATGGTGCAGCTGTAGCGGATTTTTGCCGGTTCCATGAAGGTAAAAGAGTCAATATTTTTTTGAATCAGTTCTTTTTTGAGTGCTTGTTCGGTTCCGTCAAGAGAGATCGGTTTTCCATCCTTTGTTCCTCCATTTCCGAATGCCATTTTGACGACTTTTGTGAGTTTTGTTCCTTCTGCTCGTGCCTTTGCCATTTGTTGACGTGCATATAGTGTGGTTACGGTTAATTGATCAGCCATTGTGATCCTCCTTATAGGTCTATTTTTTTAGAAGTTGCTGCCAGCATTTTTGATCCATCAAGTGGAACGGATCCATCGAGAATCCAGTAATGCTCCTTGATCAGTAAACTGCCGCCTTGTTCATTTTGAACATGTACTGGTAAGCGGAACGTCATCCTCTTTTTCGTTTGATGTGAAAGCTGGTTCTTTGCGCGCAAAGTCAGCGTAGCTGCTTGCTTCGTTTCATGCGATGCTCCAGTCATAACATAATTCAGACGATATGCTGTCTCTTTCTCTTGTTGAAGCGGCATTCTCATCTTTAATGAATGCCGAAAGCGAGCAGGGACCTCCGTAGTACCTCGTATCCCGCTGAGATAGAACGTTCCATTTAATATGAATTCACCATTGAGTAAAATTGGAATATGATCGAAAAAGCCCACTCTGCTTCGCAGTGTGAGCCGCTGGTGATGATCATTTGTTTCATGAACATCGGTATGATGAATGGCGGTGAACGTATACGCCAAATGTGCTGGCTTTAACGTTTCGAGTATTTCGACGATATATCTTGTGTTTTGCAGGTCATCCAGGTTGACACGCAATGCAAAATGATAACGATTGGTTGTAAGTCGGATGATCGCACTCGGATTTTTAAGAAATCGATTCACAGATTTCTCTAATGACAGATACGTAATTGGTGGAATGTTCGACATCATATTAAGTAATCGCGCTCTGCGCAGCTCAATCGAATCATCTGACTCTCGCTGCACCTTGAGCATTCTTTCCCACCGATTCAATCCCCACGTCGCTGTTAAGGGGAAGAACTGATCCGTTACATCAAAAATGGATTCGTCCAATTGTTCAAACTCTGGTGCCTCTGTTTTTAGTAAATGATCCACATCATAAATCTCTGTGAAATAAGGCGGCAAGTAGTTTTTCATTTCATCAAGTTTGCTCAATAACCTTCACCTGCCTCAGACGTGGTATCTCAATGTCCTGTAATACTAAGTTTTTTGACTCCCCATTCAATAAGACGTTTGCATAATCAGACACACTCTCTGAATGGTACAAAATATCATTTAAGGCGGACATTCGAATCGTACTTTTTTCAAATGCGATTGATTTTAACAGTGCTTTGACCTTTTCTTCTATTTCTTTTTGCGCACCCTCAAGTGTCCAGTCCATCTGAAGTTCGACGGACACTTCTACGTCAATATCCAGCCACTTGGCGCTTTCCACGGTTGCTTTTGAACCAATAGGAGCTTGCCCTTCTCCTTCTCCCGGTACAGGATCGATATACTCCTGGACCCTTTTGACAAGAAGCTCAGATGCTACATCTAGATTGCCATCTGTGATGACAATTTTGACCGTTCCCTCTCCATTCCATAGCGGGAATACTTTCGCTCTGCCGACACCAACCACTTCCTCGGCCCACTTTTTGTAATGTGCTCTGTTGGCACTGACAGCCTCTCGCCTTGCGCGTATTAAATACCGATCGTATAATGACGCATCATCTTCTTCCTCTTGCCCTGGTATCACCAATTCCTTCATGATCATCGACTCTAGACTCGGAATGGTATCAAGCGATAGCAGCGGCTGACCTGTTAATTGCCCATTGCCGACTGTACCTGTTGTCTCGCATTCTAGTGTACCGTCCTTTGAAAATTGAAAATAAACATCTTCAATAAAGAATCTTGATCCTGCTGGAATATTTACGTTCTCTGGTTGAATGGTTACGGACCAGACCGCTTTGGTGGCTGGCTTTCTTTCAATCCCCACTTCTGCTGCTCGTCGATCTAAAAATTCCCCCTGTGCTGTATCAGCAAAGACAAGCTCAAATACTTGATCAAGCCAAATATACGACTGAGCTAGTTCAGCAGCAGCAGGTGCCAAGGCATTCCAAATGACGCTGTTTTCTCTTTTATCTATGTCATCTGGCAACCTGTCCAGCATTCTTTCCATCAACGTCTCATACGTTTGCTCCTCAAACATCTCCCTCCATCACCTCCTCTATTTCTAATGTGCCTTCATCTGTGACAATGGCTAGTTTGACTTGAAAGGCATCATTTTGCTTCGTGACTTCTATCTCTTCAATATGATCAATCCGCTCATCAACGACCAATGCTTCTTCTAGCAATCTTGGAATCTCCATTTCTTTGTATTCATCTGTTGCTTCTGTATCGGTCAATAGCTCCTGAATTTCAGTGCCAATGTCGTGACTGTAAATGGGATGTGCATAGCGCTCTGTTCGCAATGTCATATAAATAAATTGACGGATCGCTTCAATGCCTGTAATGGCTTCATTTGTCAGCCTACCATTTTCAAAATCTATGCGATACGTCGTCGAGGTTTCTACCTCTTCGTCTTCTTCTGTTTCCTCGATTTCTTCCTCTGGTGAAAGTGCCACATTCATCACCTCCCTTACAATTTGTCGATGATGTAAAAGGACTGCCCTCCTGCCATTGCAAGTACCATAATGCTGTCTCCCTTTTTCAACTCATCATCCTCACCCTTATTTAAGCGTTTGGGCCAAATGAGCAGTTCTTCTGGAATGATCAGCTTACTGTTCTCATTTAATCGGATGTGAAGAGGCGAAGCCATTGTGACCTCTCCAATCACCAGATCAATTGGAGAAGCTGCATCTACTGCATTGACAGCGAGTCGTTTAATTGCTTCACTTAATCTCATGCTTGATCACCCTTTGGCATGGAATTTTTCTCAACGACGTCAATTGTCATGGTGTGCTTCACTCCATTGAATTCGTGTTTGTCTTGATCGATCCAGTAGGTTTTTTTGATGTTGATTTCAGGGATTTTCAAATAGATTGGCAGACCGCTTTGCAGTTCAGGGATTCCGAGTGCTTGTATACTTTTCACTTCTTGTTTGACGCCTTTTTTTTCAGCTAGGCGTACTTTCGCTCTTTTTTGAAGCTGCGGCTGGTTGATTTGACCTGTGACCGTCTCCACATGCTGTAAAATGCCGTACTGACTCTGACCCGCTTTGTCCTGTTCGATCACCACAATATCTGATTTGCTACCTTTTTTCTTATTCTTCCCCTGTTCGTCTACAGACGTGCGCATCTTCACACGTGTTGCTGTCTCTTCAATGGAGGTGCTGTACTGATAACCGATGAGGTTGACGCCTGATTCAATGACCCACACGTCCTCTGGATCGGGCCAAGCTCTCAGTCCCATCTTGCCTTTAGCAGAATAAATTTGATAATTTCTACCGGTTTGCCGCTTCGTTTCTTTCAATGCTTTTAAAATGATGTCATATAAACTCGTGTCATTTTTAAAAACGAGAGACTTCATGACATGTCCTGTATTTGCGATGGATGTCATAGGAATTTGAAAGTCTGCCCCGATCCGCCTCAAAATTTGATCTGCCCGTTGATTTGAAAAAACATATACATCTTGGTTTTTCACTAAATATTGGAGCATATCGTATGCGGTAAAGGTCAGCTTTCCTTCAACAGGCGTCCTAGAAAACACGATGCCTCTGAACAGCTCTTTTCCTTTCCATTTAAAAAGAACCGTGTCTCCTTCTGAGACACGGTAATATGTTTGACTGCCTTGCTTTGTGATAATGTTCGCCTGAATAGAGCGAGGGGCCTGATACCTTTGCCCCTGAAGTGTCACACTCTCTGTGACAAGCTCATACATCGTGCCGCTTCTGATGGCAAAAAGCTCAATCAATGTCAGCCCCCCTATTGTGGTATTTTCAATTTTTGCCCTGGAAAAATCCAATGTCCCGGCTGTTTAATATTGCGTTTACTTCGTTTGATCATCGCTGCTTTATTGGCATTCCAAATACGCCGCCATTTTGTACTATCGCCATAAAAACGGCCTGAAATGGCCCAAAGAGTATCTCCTTTTTTGACAGTGTACAATTTTGGTGGTGTTTTTGAGGGTCTTTTCTTTTTGGTTTGTTTCGCTTTTTTCTTTCGTTTGATTTTCCTAGGCGATGCGGTTTTATATTCCTTTAACTCGATCGTAAATTCACGATCCCCTATGTCATAAGACCCTTCCTTGTGTGTGAAGCTCTCAATGCTGCACGTCATGTTGATTTTAGTCCCTGTCACAATCAGTCGCACAGACTTCTTTGAACGCATCATTCGTTCAATTTTCGCTATTGCATTCTCTGGTGATGGAATGCTTTTATATTCAGCAATTGGCGAATATTTCTTAGGAAATAATGAGGTGAATGATACTTGTTTAGCCGATGGTACATCAATAAAAGTCAGTTCTCCAAAGGAGGAGACCTTCACTGTTTCATTTTGTACGTTATTTGTAATCTCAAGTTCGGATGGAAGCACAGGGAATCGCAACTTCTCCTTGCCTTGGGAAATCCACAATTGATACACTGATTTACCCATCGATCACGACCCCTTTCGTTCCTGTCTGAAGCTCTACTTCCAGTTCGTCTACAAGCATTTGTCTAATTTTTTCGACAAGCGATTGCTGATCCTGTCCATTATGGAAATGCTGATCACCATTGAACTGGATGGTGATTTGTTTATTGCCTGACGTTGTTGCAGTCCCAGCTGGCTGTGCTGAGGTGACTTGCTGCATCTGTGATTCTGGTAAAGGAGCAGATGCATTTGATGGATCATAGACTTGCATCCCAAGTGCCTTTGCTGCCTGCGTCAATAAATATCTCCCGCGAATGCCTCTTTCTTCTGGAATAATCCATTCGCGTTTGTTTCCTTCACCGACTCTAGCTACCTGCTCCTGAGTAATCAGACCGCCATTGGCGTAGCCTTTATAAGGACCGCCTCTTCTCATACTCCGTAATCCCGGTGTATTGAAGACTGTTCCATATCTGCCCTTAATGTAGTTAATGGCTGCTACGGCATTATGAATTGGGTTCCAAATATCATTCATGCCCTTGCCTTTATTGGAATGGAAGGTCGGCCCAATGGTTTGCATTAACCCTTTAGAAGGCGTTCCCTTCTTGGCGTTGGAATCCCACAAGTTGATGGCTTTCGGGTTACCATTTGATTCGTGCTGAGCGATTGTCATAAGACCTGGAAGCCAACTCATCGATGTGCCAGTCGCCATCAGAGCTGCCATGAGCCATTGCTGAACACTAAGACCTGAAGCACCCATACCGCTGAACGCTCCGATTAATGAACCCGCTTGATTTTCAGCAAACTTTTTCACATCAACTGAATCGAGCCCTTTGACGACACCGATCGATGCGAATTTCCCTAGACTCATCATGACACGCGAAGGAGAATGAATGTCTAGTTCTTCTCTAAACGCCTGTTCCACTTTCTTCGCCATTTCTTTGGCAGCTTGTGTGACTTCACTTGCTTTTGAACGCATGCCGCTATTGAAGGCGTCGATCATTCCTGAACCCCATCCTGGTGATTCTTGTTTGGCTTGCAGGAATGGTTGTTTGACGTGTTGGTCTACGTATTGGCTTGTGCCAATTGATGTGGCATTTTGACCTGTTGCAAAGCCACTAACAGTTCCAGAACCCCAAGTTGGTGATGCTGTCATCACTTGTTGGTATGGTGCTTTTACACGACTTTGCAAAAAGCTGTCAGTTCCTGTTGGTGTCATTTGCTGGCCAGTAGCAAATGCCGATACCGTTTGTTGTCCGTACTTTCCTGAATCTGATGTCATTTGATTAAATGGCTGCTGAATGTTTTTTTGCTTCCATTGATCAAGTGAAACCACCTTTTGATTCAGCCCTTGTTCAAAATCATGATTAAATTGCTCGCCTATGCTGGCAGATTGGATGTTTCCATTCATTGAAACCGTTCCACCAATCGAACCGGCAGAAGTATTTGGAGCTGCTGGAGCATTAGGCGTTATTGGAGCTGAAGAGCTAGAAACTGGACTTGCTGCTCCGCTGCTGCTTGGCACAACAGACATTCCAAGATGAGAAGCAGCCTGTGCAAGCAGCATCTTCCCGCGTCCCCGGTTATTTTGAGTTGGAATGACAAATTCGTTACCTGCTTCACCAATCCATGATAAGGTAGGTTGGGTGATATAGCCGCCTGTGGCTTTTTTATCAGGATCTCCAAATAAATGTTTTACTACAAAATTAATGCCATCGCCCGCTTTGTCAAAAATCTTTTTAACCCAGTTAAATGCTTTAGAAAAACCATCACTTATGGCACCAGCCACTTTTACGATCGGTGTCTGAATATTATCTTTAAACCATTTGGATAATCCATTCCATATATCTGTCACCACTTTATACGCTTCTTCAAACTTCTTACCAATGCTATCTTTGATGGTTCCAACCGTTTCTACAAGCGGATTCCATACATTGTTCATAAACCAAGAGGATACTGCTCCAAAAATTGATTGAATGGTTTTCCACGCATTTGATAATGCTGTCCAAATCCCAGTAGCGACTGTAACAACTGTGCTGCTTAGCGGTGTCCAGACGTTTTCGATAAACCAGCCTGCTACTGCACTGAATGTTTCTTGTATCCACGTCCAGGCATTGACTAGACTTGTCCAAATCGTGGTTGCTACCGTAACGACTGTGTCGCTTAGCGGTGTCCAGACGTTTTCGATAAACCAGCCTGCTACTGCACTGAATGTTTCTTGTATCCATGTCCAGGCATTGACTA
>NZ_JBQEOD010000005.1:0-143321 GCF_052044955.1 Bacillus sp. 22446 | reverse complement strand
AGCCTGCTACTGCACTGAATGTTTCTTGTATCCATGTCCAGGCATTGACTAGACTTGTCCAGATCGTGGTTGCTACCGTGCCAACCGTGTTGCTTAATGGTGTCCACACATTTTGGATAAACCAGTCTGCGACTGTAGACCACACTTCAACAATTTGATCTTTGATTTCAATGACTTTTTGACCAATCTTTTCAAATCCGCCACCATCAAACCACTTTCCAACCGTTTCACCGATAGATTCGCCCCCCATGCTTCCAGCGATGCCGCCTACTAGACCACCGATAGCTGTGCCTACTCCTGGTACTACACTTCCAATAGCTGCACCTGCTGCTGCACCTGCCATCCCTCCGGCGATGCCGCCTCCAGTCGCACCGATCTTTTCACCAGCATTCTCTTTTTTCATACCAATTAGATTTGTTGCACTAAGTACACTGCCTAGAATAGGTACTTTCTTTAATAATTTGCCGCTCCCTTTACCGATATTTTTCAACGCATCCCCTAATTTACTTGGAGGTCTTCTATTCATTTCGGTTCTTGTTGTGGCATTTGGATTTCTAGGTTGTCTTGGTGATTGACCATTTCTATTTTTGGTTTTAGTAGATCCTCCCCTGCTTAAACCTCTTGCACAACAGGGACAACAACTATTGCGAAACAAACCTTTACCACCTCGCGGCTTAGATTTCTTATTGGGAGCTGAATTTGATGGTGTGGATGTTGGTGCTGTTGTTGGTGCCGTTGTTGGCGCTGTTGTCGGCGCTGTTGTTGGTGCTGTTGTTGGTGTTGGAGTGCTACTTCCATTCGATTGATCACCTGCACCAAAGAGACGATCTAATACATTGGTCACCAATTCATCTAGTTTTTTTTCAGGATTAAATTTAATCTTCTCTTTTATTCTTCCAATTACATCTTGCTTATACTCTTCCATTTTATTTTCAACCCAAGGAAGTGCCTTTTCGTCCCAAAACTTTCTAGGACTTAATTTTTCTTTCACCTTGTCTGCAACATCACCTGCATATTTTTCAATTTCACTTAATCCTTTATTAGCAAGACTCTGGAGCCAACCCTGTTTAGGTTCATCCGTTTTAACCGACGGACTAACAGCCTCAGGTTCTTTTTTTATGTTTTGTTCTTTCACAACTGACTCTGCCTGATCTCGTTTTTTCAACTTACTCTTTGCATTGTCTTGAACAGACACTCTGATCTCATGTTTAGCCATTGTCAAGCTTTTGAGTGTCTTTTTGATTCGTTGAATGGCAGCGGTGGCTTGGTCAACCATGTTTAATCTCATATAGTACGTTCTGTTCATGAGCTGAAGGATTGATTTTTTGATTGATGACATTTTTCCTGACAACTGATCATTCAGTTTGAACGTCAGCAGGATTGGACTTGCTTGTGATTGTTTCAAGCGATCTATACTGGATTTAATGACATCTAGTCCTTTTGCTTGAATGGTTATGACCATCTGTTTCGGTATCATGTTCAGCTGGTTTGTTAATGATTTGAGATCACGATAGATTCCTTGATCTAGCTTCATGGATAATACAGATAACCTTCTAATCGATAAATTGAGGTTCCTTAGCTTCTTTTCATCCATTTCCAGGCTTATTTTCACCGGTTTTCTAAATGGTTTGAGCTGCTTCTCAAACGTTTGAAATCGTTTTTGAATGCGCAACAGCTTCTTTGATACTTTGTCTTCTAATTCAAATCGTGCAGTGAGCTTCGCCAGTTTATTTCCCTCCTTTCTTTGCTTCTTTTTCTAGCATGTCGAGTTTGTAGCTGATGAGTCCGAATAAGAATGCCTTAAATTGTCTTGGTGCTTCGTATAAATCGAGGAGTTCTGATGGAGAATAGTGAAGCTCATGCATGGCGTAATATAAAAACACCGCTTCCTTATCCCCATCTTTTATTAGTTTTTTGCTGCGTCTTCTAAATCTTCAATTTCGTCTTCAAATCCATTGATTTCAATCGCTTTGTTTAACCAGTTTGCATATTCACCGCCGACAGATAAAACACGTTTTGCAACTTCAACTGGATCTTGTGTGCTGTAGGCTTCTCTTAATTCCTTTGAGCGGAAATCTGGATAAATCGTCGATTCAATGGCAATTCGTGCATAGAAGCGCTGGCTGTCTAAGTCTTTTACGCGGCCTCTGCCTTTGACATTTTTGAACGTGGTGTTTTCTTTTTCCAATTCATCAATACGTTCCGTGGTAATCGCTTTGAAGACAAAAGGAATGACATTCCCTTTTTTATCAACAAAACGCTTAGAAATTGGTACTTTGACCTCTTCTGCTTCTACTGTTTGTCCTGGCATAAAAAATGAAAGATCAAATGTTTGTTTTTCGCTCATGTTTAAAAACTCCCTTTTGTTTGTTTTTTTGAATACAAAAAAGCACATCCATTTTTTGAATGTGCTTTCCAATCTTTTCATGTATAATATAACTCGTACAATTGAACGGCTTGCTCAAGGGTGTCTGGCTCATCCCCGATAGGAAGGGGGTGATGCTCATGTCAACGTTCCAAGCGATTTCCCTAATGCTTTTATTCGGGATGTTTATCCTTGCTTTGTTGACGTATATAAACAAAAAATAGACTCCCCTTGAGCTTTGGTAGGTGAAAGGGAAAGTCTATCCTTAAAACTATCTAATTGATAAGCCAGCCCCTTGAAGGGCCTCATTGTACATTGCCGGGATGTTAGCGCATCCTGGCTTCTTTTTATTGTATGCAAATCTCTTTGCATGTAAACATAATTTTGTGTGTCATTTATTGCAATGTGCATTACAAATGCATTCATTTTTCATTACATTTGCATTATAGCATATTTGGTTTTTATTTAGCTAATTAATTAGCTAATTTCCTCCGCATTTCTTAGAAAGAATTCTTCAGCTTTTCAGGCAGATCAAAGTCTTCAAATGTAAATGGAACTTCTTCTTCAAGTGCCTCTGAATCGACATCTAGTCCAGCAATTTTAGCTGAATCAAAGTTGACATCGAATAATGTCACACGCTCTGTGCCTCGGCCTGATGATTTATCATCAATTACCGCTTGAAGAGTGAAATAAGGATCTTCCCCTTTTTTCACATAGTTGAGCATGAGTTGAACGAAACGTGACGTAACTTTATAGAATGTTGCCGTTCCTGTTCCGTTTGCCCCAGTTGTTTTATGGCCAGTCATTCGGCGGCCCATTACGTTCACTTCTGATTTATTTTTCTCCACGTTTGCTTCAAACGTTTTGATAAAGGCAAGTTCCTCACCTTCTAAGAAAAGACGACCTTCTTTACCTGAGATTGTATTTTGCGCTTTAAAAGCCATCTTACTTCACCTCCACATTGAAATAGAATTTTTCTGCTGCGTCTACTGGCTGTACTGCTAAATCGATGATAAATCCATCACGATCTTCATTGAGGCCAATGACGATGTCTGTTTCTGAGTTAAAGCCTGTAATACCGCTGCCATCTTGAAGTTGTGTGAGATACTGTGTAATCAGTGTTTTCACAAGCTGCACTCCATCATCAGATGCTGGAATGTCATTGCCATTGGCTTTGCGTAATTTAATCAAATTTTTCAGTTCAAATGTTAAATCATTGTTGATTGCATCTAGCACACGGATGATTTTGTTTTTCGCCATTTGCTGGTTCTTTTCAACCGTGAAGCTTGTCAAAGAGTTAATATCTTTTTCAACGCTCACCGTGCGGTCTCTTGCATCGAAAGTGAAAAGAAACTCTCCTTGTGATAAACGGTATTCTACTTGATCATTATCAAGACGCTCTAATGTATCGACTGCTCCTTCGTATTCAACAAAGGTCAGTGACTGATTAAAAGTCGCTCCTGCACTTGCTCCCGCGACCCAAGCTGTTGTTTGAGCAGGCGCGAGTTCTGTTCCGTCTTCTAAAACAACACCGCTTGTGACATTGATGATACCTTCTTGATCAGCTGCATAGTTAGCCACAACGCCTTGCACCTTACGTCCTTGCTTATTACGTAAACGCTCAATAAATGACGCGAATGTTGCTTTTAATTGCTCACTATTATCGACTGGGAGTGCAATAACATCAAAGTATTCCGTTTCAGCTGCTTCTAGGAAAGCTGTATAATCTGCGACACTTGCCACACCGTTTTTCCCGCCGCTTAAAGCCGCTCCAGCAGTAATGACCGCTTCGCCTTCACCAGAAAATTGAACGTATTTGTTTTTCACAAGATCTTTGACATCTGTGACCACCTGTTTATCGACAATATCTGTTCCAAGATAGGTGATAACGTCACGTTTTGTGCTGTCGAGTACATTTTCTGCCACTTGAATGGTAATCTCATTTCCTTTTTGACCACCATAATTGGCTGTGACCACAAAGTTTTCTGCGATTTCCGCTTTGGCTGGCTCTCCTTCGTTTAGGCGGTAAAGCAAGACCGTTTGCGCTTTTTTCTTCGCTTCACGGAAAAGAAGAAGTGACTTATCATCAATGTTAAGCCCGACCTTTTTATTTAAGTCTTCCATATCGGAAACGGAAATAAAGGTTTTTGGTTCTCCCCAGCTCATGACAAGAGGAAGTGCAACTGTTCCTCGCTCGCCTAAAGTAATTCGCTGCTCTGCTGTTGTTTTAAAATTAAAGTAAATGCCAGGACGCTTTTTCTCTGTACCTGGTGTAAAAGTGCCTCCGTTCATCCTTTAAACCTCCTTGGACAAAAAAGCATCGATATGCTTCTTTGCTTCTGTTTTTGTAATTGGTTGATGTTTGATATAAAAAAGAGCACCTTCAAGGATTTCTGGTTTTACCCCAAAAAGATCCTTACTGTGCTCTTTTAAGGCTTCAAATGAAAAGCCAAATTCTTTTTCTTCGCCCGCTGTTTGATCGAGCTGTGTTTTTTTAGTCTTGCTCACGTTTGATCACCCCATCTGAAAAATTGATATCTTCTAGGCTTGGCTGTTTATCTCGGTTGTACCAATAGCTGCTATCCCACGTCAGGACAATCGCTGCTACACCTTGATCTATGATTCTAGTTTCCACTCTTTTTATGCGGACATAATCATCAAGCACCTCTCCATCTTCATTGATCATCTGAATGATTTGACGATCAGCAAGCAATGCATCGACGACTGTTTCCGCCGCATCATGCGCTTTTTCTGTATTCATATGAAACACTTTCACTTGCAGCGAATAAGATTTCATAAAAGTAGACACTGTATCTGGACCACTAATGACAGTCACTGGCGGCACATAAACAGATGGCACTTGAAAACGCTCTGGCAGAAGACGATCATACATTTTCACTGGATAGCGTGTGTATATATAATGCATGATTGCCCCGACTTCTTGATTCATTCCATCACCTCCCAAAATGTCGATCGATCCAGCTTTGAAGCTTTCGATCCAGCGAGTGTTCAAACATTTGTTCATAGAGCATGACGGCATGATCCCAGTACCCATTTCCTTCAATCCATTGAGATGAAAGCATCATGCCAGTACTGGCATTCGGATCATATTCAAAGCGGCTGCCGTTCCATCTGCCAGGCACCCATCTTCGTTCTCCATTTGAAGAAATGGCATGTCCATCATTCACGTAAGAGGCATAATCGAGCTGTGTCCCTACTTCTAGCGTGAGCCCGCCTCGGGAAGTGAGAAAGTGATTCTCCTTGTCACCTTTTTGAAAGGAATTGAGGAGACGGCCTGTATCAACAGCCTTTTCTTTGATGATTTCATCTTGAATGATGTCTAAAAACTGTAAGCCCATTTCCTGTAACCACTCTTGATATTGCGCCGTTAAGCCGCCACTATTTGCCTGTTGGAGCTGGGATAGCAGCCGGTCAAGTCCATCAATTTTCATAGGTTTTCCTTTCTGACGGCCATCACTTCCATGTGATGATTTTTCACTCTTTTTGGCTGCTGCAATTTGAGTGAGATGCCGTTCCACACCATTTTGTCATGCAAGCGAATGTCGCTTGCTAAAGGGAAATGGACGAGATAGGACTGATAGATGACTGTATTCGGTTCTTCTTGCACGAGTGACTGGCTTTTTTCTACAACATAGCAAGACACATCTCTCATACTTGGTGTATCAGGATAAGAGATGTCCGTTTGCAGATCTCCTGCTGGTATACCAAATTTGCCGCGGACTGCCTCTTCATTCTCTAAGTGAAAAAGATCACAGCGATCCGTTAATAGAGAATCATAGCTCATAATGATCTCACCTTTAAATTGGCGCTGCCGCCAGTTAATGAAGGTTCAATATAATCAACAAGAAGGGCATACACATAAGGTCTGCCTTTCACTTTGTCCGCTGCCTTTGCATATGAATAATCACCCATTTTTTCTGAAGTCAAGCCTTTCATCATGGATTCATCATCATTCAGCATGGCAAAATACTGGGCCATTTTTAATAAGGCGATCCTTGCTTTTTCAGGAATGGGCTGATATTTTTCATGTGTAAAATCGTGCCCGACAATTTGAAATACCGCTGCTTCTGCTTCAATAATATCTGCCGCTAGTCTCTCTACAGAACGATTTTTCACGCGATCAAATACAGAATAGGCTTGTAGTTCCTCAGCAGAAATGATCATAGCCTGCTGTCACCTACTCTTTCACTTTCATTACTTTGGCTACAGCATCCTCTTCCTCAAATTTGCTGTCGAGCTTCGCTGTCAGAACAATGATAAACTTACGGCTGCGAATATCTTTTTCTACTTCAATACGAATATTGCGAGAAAACCCTACGATAATGTTTTTCGGATGTGTCAGTAAAATATCTGATACGTCTGTTCCTTCTTCATCATATGGCTGCATATTGGCAAGACCTTTGACCGGAACACCGAATGCAGAAGAAAGTCCGCCTTGAATCGCCGCATCTCCGAGACCTGTCTGACGGTTTGCTACTTGGTCTTTCCACTCGACCTCTAAACTTGGGGATGTATAAAAACGGAAATCCTGAGGTACACGTAAATATTTTGACGGCATCGCTTTATAGGCTTGTTTGAACATTTGACGGCTAATTTCCGCTCCATTCGCATCGACAATATGAGAAACTGCCTGTTTTCGTACGCCATCCATTTGAGCTAAAAATGGATCTTGTGATGTTGTATCACCGTTGACGATCAGTTCTTCAATATCGACTGCCGCTCGTTCCGCCAGCATTTGCATAATGGTCTGCTGAATCCCGTCTTTTTCAATGTTGTTTTCAATGCTGTCGTACGTCATATGGATCTCAGCAATGACTTCTTTTGCATTGAGCTGGACAGTGCTTGTCGCTGGGACAACACGGTCTTTTGCATCAAGCGCTTTGCCTTCTTCTGCTGGGCGTAAAATGCGCTGACCGAAGCCGATTTTTTCGATTTTTTGTGAATCACTTTCCATTGGAATGATACGTGCATCATTTAAAACGGTTGGTGTATTTTGCATCATTCTAATGAATGTGTTGGATTGGGCTGCGTTCATGAGACCGCCTGTTTTTAAGCTGGCAAGTGTCATTTCAGCCTTGCGAATCAACTCTTGATTTCTCACACTTTTTCCTCCTTATTTAGGCTTATAGTAAGCCATCCCATATGGGCTTTGTCATATCATTTTGTGTATCGTGATTTGTTTGTTTAGAAATGCCCCGCGCTTTTTCAAGCATGTGTATCCGCTCTGAAATAGGCAGTAGCTGTTGCTGAAGCACTTCCTGAATCGCTGCTTTTTCTCTGCCTGCTGATTTCTCTAAGGAAGAGAGCTGATGACGAATTGGCGCAACCACTTGCTCCAGCACTTTTTGTACAGGTTCTTCTTCACCTGTTTGATCTTTCCCTTGTTTATCCGCTTGTTGTAAAACGTTGTCGATGGCCATTTTTGCTTTTTCTAGTTCGCGTACTTGATCAGTCGTTAATCCGGCATCTTGCTTTTGAACGGATGCTTGTCTTTCACCAATCGTTTGGAGGACATCATTTGTTTTCAACACATCCTGCACAATTGGAATCAATTGTTCAAGTGCCGCTCTTACGCTAGACTCATCACCATCACTTGACTGCAACGTTTCCAGCAGATGATCTAAAACGCTCCAAAATTGTTGTGGCATATTTGCACCTTCCTCTTTCAAAAAGAAATTTTTCAGCAAAGAAAAAAGCCCTCTCTCGCTCGTTTCTTGAGATAGGAGCTGATCGTGTTCCTCTATTGCGATGATGTCTGCTGTTCCAGCCATTGAGTAGCCTGTAATATGGCCTTGCTGAATTTGGTCCCAAATATCTTGTGATGCCTTTGTCACAAGTACCCAAGATCCTTTTTGAATCAGCTCCCCGCCTACTTCAAAATCCGCTGGGGCAATGTATGATTCGACGACTTCGCCAACACCGTCTTGAAAATCATGCTGTTTATCAATGTGACGGGCATCTTTCATAAAACCGTGTGCTGCTCTTTCAATTTCTTTGGCCGACATAAAGTCTTGATGTGCATCAGGTGTATTCGGTTCATACACGACGCCATATACGAGGCGATGCGCATCCTCTGCCTTCGTCAGGACACTGACTTCTTTTTGAAAGTCAGGCTGCTTTTTCTTTGCTTTCATCAAGAAAAATTTCTTTTGGTTGGCGGCCTTGTCCACATAGGAAACATGTGTAATTTTTGCGTTTTTTAATTCCCTTGGCATATGTTCACCCCCTTTCAAAAAAGCTCACGTCCTTTTATTTCTCCAGCTGGTTTGACTCGGATGGAGACAGCCCATCAGCTGTTTTTATGCGGCTTTCTAAAGGTCGGTGGTAGAATTCTTCCGGCCATTCCTCTAACGTCTTACCAAGAATACGCCCCGCAAGATCTCGCAAATCATTTGGCGATACTGCCCCAGCCTGAATAAATGGTGTCAGAACCTTCGCTATCTCTAATGGATCTCTAAAGTCAGGACCATTTAATAGAAAGCGGACATGCCATATATCTAAATCCGGGAGAAAAAGAGTATTGAGTTTCCCTGTAATAAGATGCCGCTCTGGCTGAAACACTTGCTCCTCCGTTGTTTTTCGCGCGGTATCTGCCGTGGCCTTGTTATAATCTTGTGACTCTCCTGTGTAAATAGGCGGCAGACGAAAAGCGGAGCGGATTTTGTTTCTCGTCTTTTCATCGTATTCTAAAAAGAGCGCATCCTCTTGCAGGATTTCCGCCAAGGATTTAAAGTTCACTTTGACATTTGATACATCTTCTTCACCTGTTAATCCTTTTTCTGTCGGAAGCCCTTCTACTTCAAGCAATAAAAACTTATGCGCATGATCAGACCCTTCAATATCATCCATATAATCTTGTAGCTGCTGATAAGAAGTCTCTGACAGCATGCCGTTTTCAACAATGATGGCACCAGGTACATGCCTTCCTTGCTTAAAATAAAGATAATTCAGCTCTTCTGCTTTTCGTGCGCCATACATATTGACGATGTTGCCAATCCAGCGGGGAATCCCATACGTCCCACTGCCAATTTTAAAATGAATGACTTCTGTTGCTTGAAGTGGTTCTGGTGTAGCATCATCGTACTTGCCTGTTTCATAATTTAATATGCGCGGATCTCCATACTCCTTGAAAAAGACTTTCTTCTCATTGATGACCTGCACATATTTTCGGAATCGTTTCTTGCGATTCATCGTCTTTAATTCGCCGTTTTCTGTGTAGCGGAATTCGACGTCGACTGGCTCACTCAGCTTGCAAATGCGGATATGGAGTGCATCCAAATACTCGATTCCTGCCGGCTTTCCTTGTCCATCCCGCAGCACCTCTAAAAAGCCATTTCCTGTTTTCTCCCGGTCTTCTAGGACATAACCAAGAATCACGTCAGCAGACTCATCATAGTTCATGTATTTCGTAAACTCTTCGAGTCTTGTCCATTCCTTCTCGGCTGTCTTCTTTTTGACCGGTTTCACATCTTCCGCATTAAAATCAAAGGCGTATTCCACCCCAAAGCCAAAGCCTAAAATGTTTGTTCGATACGCATCTATACATTGCTGAAGAATCGTTGAGTATTCTGCCATGCTTTTTAATTCATTGATATGGTAGGGCGGCGGGACAATGTCATCTTTTTCGTATGAAAATTCATCCTCATACATTTGTTTTGTATGATCAGACATGTTGGCCTTCATAATCGTTGCTTTTAATTGTTTCATTGTATGGACCTCCTCTCTCGGTTTGGACGGACACGCTCTGAAGCAGTCTGTTTCAAATCGGTCACCTCATAATCATCTAGCGCATACCAAATGGCGGATAATGTGTGTGGGTCGATTTGAAATTCATCTTCCTCTAAGCGGCCGTTCTTATCTGCCTTATAGGTTAGTGATTGAAGTTCATAGATGGTATAAGGGCAAGCATCAGAACAAATGATTTTCTTAAATCGTTTGATTTTCTTTGTATATTGCAAACGTGACCCTTGGAACTTATGCGCAGCGACCATTTGAAATCCGCGCTGCCGAAAATAGTGAATCGTTTTAGGTTCTGCTGCGTCTGCCTTAATGAGTTCCTTTGATTCAACAAATTCTTTCAGATCAACAGCTGTTTCATCATCCGTTTTCCCGCGGTCGTAATATTCCCAATAAATATATAAGTACTTTTTTTCATGATCGACAGCTAACCGAATGAGCGCATTGTAGGATTCGACAAATCCAAAATCCATCCCCGCTCGTTTCAGCGGTCTTTCAATCTGCCCGATCGCTTCTAATACGTCAGTATGCTGTCTGACCTCAAATTGCGGAAACACTTTTGTTCCATTGATACCGAAGTATCCCTTTCTTGCAATTCGATAAAGATCTGGATCGTATTCTTTCAGCTCATCCAGCTGCTTGACATAGCTTTTAGGAAGAAATAGATTGTCTTCTGCTGTTGAGTGGTGATAGTACGTATCTTTTATCACGATGGTTCGCTGTTTGTATAAGGTTTCGTCATCAAGGACAAATCGTTTCAGCTGTTCATCTCTAAAGAAATGTCTGTACGTCCAATTATCCTGACCAACGGGATTCGTCGATAACATCATATAAAGAGGTAAAACCGGATGTCTCAGCCTTCCAAGCAGTTCTTTAAACCCTTCATAAGAAACCTCGGAACACTCCTCAATCCAAATAATTGAGATGTTGTTGATCGACTTCAATTTCTCAGGCTTGTCCAGTCCTTTAAATAAAATGCTGCTCCCATTGCGAAAAGTGAGAGCAAGCGGTGAACTGCGGCACTTTACTAGATGATCGATGCCAAGATCGCTGACGATTTCTTGTAAAAGAGAGTAGGTCGACTCCCGGTGCGTATCATACACTTCTCGAATGACAAGTGCTGTTCGTTTTTCCTCAAGCAGTTTTAAAATCAGCTTTAAAGCAATGTGATAGCTTTTGGAGGAGCCATAACCGCCTACTAAAAACTGAAACTTTTGATTCCAATCGAACAAAAAGTGTTCAAAGTGAGGATTGACTTCTTTTTCAATCAACGGCGTCATGAATCGTCCTCTTTTCTTTTGATCATGATATGAAGATCTTCTTCTTTTTCCTCACGAACTGCTTTTTTTGTTTTTTCGATTGTCAGCTCAATTTGCTTCAGCCTTAATCTTCGTTCATCTTTTGCGTGAGCGAGCTCTTCAAACTGTTTAATCAGCCGTCTTAGTTCTCCCATTGCACGAGATTGGGCATTTAAAAAAGTAGCATGCCGATCCCATGAAAATTGAAACGAAAATTCCTCTGCCGTGATCTCTGGCTCTGGATGAATGCCTTCGCCTGTTTCTTCCTCTAATGAAGAAGGCAAGTACGTCGCCTTTTTCAGTTCTTTGATCATGTCATCTTGATCTGCTACATGCATGATGCGCTGCGCTCGAATAATGGCTGCGTATTGAATTTGAATTTGATCCCAGATGATATCAAGAGATGTGCGCCCATCCATTTTTTCCATGATTTCAATCGTTTCATCTGAAAGAAATTGATGAAAGATCGAGTGCGCCTGCTTTGACGGTGTTTTTTGTCTTTGCCAGCCGTATCGTCTTTTCCATGATTTAACGGTATGGATGGAGACGTTGTAATGATCGGCTAGTTGCTGGTACGTCATCCCTTTCATATAATCCTGCTTAGCCTCTATCCGTTTATCTTTCATTTACATTCACCTGCCGCCTCCTTTTAGTTCGAATGATTCCCTGATGAGAAATCATTTGTGCCGGGCTAGCAAACATTCGTTTGGTCTTTCTAACTATAGGTGGCAACTGTAAGACAAGCTTTTGAAGATTGATGTGATGAAAGAAAAAACGCCTATTCAGCAGCTCTGAATAGGCGTTCTTGTACTTTTTTGGACATTTTGGTCCGAGCTCTTTCCATATGTTTTTGGACTGTTCCTTTTTTTACATCTAGCATGATCGCAATCTCGCTAAATGACAGACCCTGCGTTGTGTGCATAAAAAATACGTCCTTCTCTCGATCTGTCAAAACGGATAAGGCTTCGTCAATTCGCCTTTTGTCCCGCTCACTTACCTCTCTTTCTTTCTCTTGAATGAGGGTGTATTCATGTGATAAAGCCTCTAATACCTCTTGATTAGCAAGAATGGTGCGCTGATACACAGACCGTCTATCTAATCCTCTGCGTGCGCCTGGCTCTCTACCGATTTGAAGCCATTCCACCACGTATTCTAAATCACTGACCATACTGGCGATCATTTTTTGATCATGTTTGTCCTGATCTGACATCTGTTTCTCTTCTTTGTCTTTCAATTGTTCATATCGTTTTCTGGCATCTTTTAAACTTCTTTTATATTCAATCAGTAAATCTTGCATCTATGCTCTCTCCCTTTTTTAAGAAAATAAAAAACGGACACCAATCAGCCCCTTTTTATAGGGTCTTGATCAGTGTCCGCAGGCTTTCCGTCTTGGACTTATTCAGTTGTTCTTGTTCATCAGGCTAGCTGATTTTAAAACCAATCTCATGATCAACTCTTGCAAAATGTCCTTTTGCTGTTTGAATAATCGTTTTTCCATGCTCAGGTACATCCATCATATAAGCCGTTCCTACGTTTCCATCTAACACAATGACTTGAATCTTTCCTTTTTCCATTTCACCGACAAATGTCTGGTTTTCTTGAATCATGAGTTGTTTTGGCTCGTTCATATGCTTGTCTCCTTATTTGGTGGTGAGGATCTCATATCATCACCCATCGTATTTAAAATGATTTCCATTCGAGGACGCATGCTATAAAACTGTGAAACTCTTAATTCTACAATCTGTAAAGAGGCGTCATCGGTAACGGCATGAAGTGCTTCTTGTATATACTGCAATTTTGGTTGAAGAATGCTGATGTGTACCGGGCGTATCAGGCCTTTTTCTGCAGATGTACGTGTGTCTTGCCTGTTCGCTAGATCAATGGGCATATTGTAAAATGAGCGAATGTCGAGTGATAATGCGCCTTTTATTTTGCTTGTGCATTGCGCTTTTGCGGCTGTTTGAATTCTGTTTATCAATGTCTCTTTTGTGCATAAATGTTCTTTTTCAATGATAAAATGAAGGACCATGCTACGATCTCCCGTCATCCTTCGCCCACTGCCGAATGTCTTGTTCGTTTTGACCCGCATTGAGCAAACATTTCAGGAATGTCATGATTTGCTTCAATCGATTCATGTCGCATTCATCCTTTCCTTCTTCTTGTCATCAACGGCTTTTTCTGCCATGAGGGTCATGTATGTGCGTTTTTCTTCTGCCGTGGGGAAAGCAAAAATCGGCTCTTTTTGATGAAAAGTGATCCAGCCGCCAGCTTGTACTAGGCAATGCTGGGCTTCTTTTCGGGCATCAAATGTCATCTGATGTCTCATCATCATCAAATCCTTTCTCACGGTCCTCGTCCTCTAATCGATAACCATTTCGGGACATTTCATATGGCCAGTAACGTTTTGGATAGCCGAAATCATTCATTTGTGTCACCATCGGATGTTCGATACTCATTCTGTTTGTCTCCCCTTTTTAAGAACGGTCTTCCTCAAGACTATTACTCTTTTTGTGTAACTTTTGACCAAAAAAAAGCTCTTGAACACCGATATTTAGCAAATCTGCAATATGCTTGGCTATTTCTAAGCTGGGCTTTGTTCGTCCCATTTCTATATTTGCATAGCCACTCGTGTACTTATATCCAAGTTTTTTCGCCATATACGTTTGTGTTTTTCCTTGTAATATTCGTTCTTCTCGTAAATTTTCAAGTTTCATGTTTCCACCTCTTACTCATTATGTGTAAGTTATATTCATTATGATAATATACACAAAACGGGTAAGTCAATCATATTTTTATTCTTTTTGTGTATTTATTTATCTTTTCCGTGTAATTCATGATAAAATTTACACATAATATGAAAAAAGGTGTTTCCGATGGATAATTTGACTGGAAAGATTCTAACTGAATTAAGAGAGAAACATGGATGGAGTAAGTCTACCGTTGCCAAAAAACTCGGGTTAAAGGCGATGTCGACCTATGCTAACTGGGAGTATGGATTGAGAAAGCCAGATGGTGAAATGATTGTGAAAATCGCCGAGTTATACGGGGTCTCAACAGATTATCTTCTCACAGGTAAAGACAAAAACGCCTCTGATGACGATCTTGCAGATGATCCTGATTTGCAAATTGCGTTTAAAGCTGCCTCCGATTTTTCTGAAGAAGCACGAAGACAAACCATCGACTTTATTAACTACATTAGAGAGAAAGAGAAACAAAAAGGCCGTCAGCCAAAACAGACAGACGACAAATAAAAGATCTCTTTTCATAAAGCATCACATAGCTGGGTAGATACCCAGCTTTTTTTATGTCTCTTTTTCCCCCTAAAAAAGAATGACATATGAATAAAAAATCATGTGTTTTTTGGGTAAAATCGTCTTCCCCTACATAATATGTGACAATTTTCACCAAAAATACTCATTTTTCCACTTGTTTTGATTGACATATAATTCTATTATTATTAATATATGTATATACCAAAAAAAGGAGTGTTACCGATGAAAAAATTAATGAAAGCTTGTACATTGTCTTTAGCTGCTTTAGGTGCTCTTACGTTCTTCCAAACTGAAGGTGCTCATGCAGCTGCACAGCCTAAAGAACCAGTTATAGCAAAAGCTCCTATTATGAATAAAGTGATTACGGTGAACCGCACACTTACTGTAGGTTCTTCAATCGCTGTTTCACTTCCAGCAAGTCAAATTTCTGTCTCAGGCGCAACGTATGCCATTCAATTAGACCAAACTGCTCCAAACTTCACATGGATCCGTGCTGTACAACGCGGTTCTGTTACAGTGTCTTACTATAATTCACTAGGTGAGCTTGTTATTAACTATATTACTGTTCGTTAAGCGATTTTTTTCATATGAAAAGGCGATGACTTTATGTTCATCGCCTTTTTGTGTTTTTACTTAAGCTGCTTACCAGTGCTTGCCAATCTCTATCCATTATGTTAACTTTTAATAAAAATAAGTTTACATATTGAGAGGGGCTTATGATGGGAAAAATAACGTCTTTGTCTTGGGAAACGATCGTGAAGAAAGCCATCAATCATGAACCGATTACTATGGAAGAAGGTCTAAAAATTCTTGGAGCAGACGACGCAGAGTTGCTGCCTATTATGCATGCAGCTTATCAGGTGAGATTTCATTTTTTTCAAAAAAAGGTGAAGTTAAATATGATCTTTAACGCCAAAAGCGGATATTGTCCTGAAAACTGCGGGTATTGTTCACAATCGGTGATTTCAACAGCTCCTGTTGAGAGGTATACAATGCTTGACCAAAAAACCATTGTGGCCGGTGCGCGTGAGGCGTTAAAAAGAAAAGCAGGGACTTATTGTATTGTAGCAAGCGGGAGAGCACCTTCGCACCGTGAATTAGATGAAGTCACCGCAGCAGTAAAGGAAATTACTGAGACAATGCCTTTGAAGGTGTGTGCATGCCTTGGGTTATTAAATGAAGAAAAAGCGAAGCGGCTGAAGGAAGCGGGTGTTCATCGGTATAATCATAATCTCAATACACATCAAGATCATCATGCTCAAATTACAACGACCCATACGTATGATGACCGCGTATCGACCATTGATAAGGTCAAACAGTCAGGGATGTCACCATGTTCAGGGGTTATTATTGGAATGGGCGAAACCAATCAACAAATTGTTGAAATGGCTTTTGCGCTGAGAGCCCTTGATGCGGATTCGATTCCCGTCAACTTTCTCCATGCAATTGAAGGAACGCCTCTTGAACATCAAGAACGCACACATCCGATCAAAGCGTTGAAGGTTTTGGCACTGATGCGATTTATCAACCCGGCTAAGGAAATTCGAGTATCTGGGGGAAGAGAGTTTAATTTACGAACGCTTCAGCCTCTCGCATTATATGCAGCGAACTCTATTTTTGTAGGCGATTATTTAACGACAAAAGGACAGCAAGTTCAAACCGATCAACACATCATTGAAGATTTAGGTTTTGAAATAGAAGAATGTGCGCTTTAAAAAAGTCTGCCGATGAATCGGCAGACTTTTGACGTTGAGATTAGAATCTTTTATGGAAATCGACAGTACCGCTTCCTTCTTCGCGGTCAAAGCTACCAACAAAAGTCCAGTTAATATAGCCGCCGTCACCATTGTTGACAAACGTACCATCTTCAAATACCCAAATACCAAACGTAATACCGTCATATTCAACACTATCATAATAAACAACATTGTTCAGTCCGCTAAAGTCATGATCTTGGCTTAAGTTTTGAACAACTACGTTGTAATTTTGACCTGCTTCATAGAATGCACTGTATGCCGCATTTTTTACAAATCCATCACGATTTTGAGATGATTTTACTGCTTGTTCAATTTTATCGGCAATGGCTACTGGATCAATCGAGACACTTCCATCGACACCTGTTGTCGTAGCAGCTTCAGCCTTTTGACCAAAAGTCGTAAGAGATAAAGGGACAGCAACCATTGACGTAGCAATCATAGAGCTAACAAAAAATTTACTTGTTTTCCTCATTATTTCTAACTCCTCCTTTAATTGGTATGTTTATGTACTACCCTTTTCTTTGTCACTTAAACACTAATTTAAGAAAAAACTTCTTTTTCTACCAATTAAGAGGCTATTTTTACTGTTTAAAAGGGCAAAACAACAAAAAAACTACTCTTTTAAAAGAGTAGTTTTCCATCATTACATAAACATGATGAATAAAATCAGACCTAGGATGATTCGGTAGATCGCAAAAGGCACAAGTTTGATTTTATTAATCAGTTTTAGGAAGAATCGAACAACAAAGAGAGCCACAATAAACGCACTCACAAAGCCCACAATAAAGAATGGAAGCATGTCTGTTGTTAAATATTCGGCATTTTTAACAAGTGTTAAAAGGCTTGCTCCCGCCATAATCGGCATGGCCATAATAAACGTAAAGTCAGCCGCCGCTCGGTGATTCAGTCCAAGAATAACACCACCTGCTATTGTAGAACCTGAACGCGAGAAGCCTGGCCATAGTGCTAAACATTGAAATAGCCCGATATACAGCGCTTGTCTGTACGTCATATTATCCACAGAGCTTGTTTCTGTTTTACGTTTATTGATCCAATCAGCGACAAGCATCAGCACAGCCCCTAAAATCAAACCGACAGCGACCGTTCTCACATCAAACAAATATTTATCAATATAATCTTCAAATAAGAATCCTAAAATGACGGCTGGGACGAGTCCAACAGCAATTTGAGCAATGGTCAGCTTATGTCCGCTGCGTTTTTGTTCTTCTGTGATATTTTTCTTTAAGCCTAATAAGTTCAAAATACGATCTTTGAACACGATCATGACAGCTAAAATAGAACCTAACTGAATCACGACTTTAAATGTGTTTGCAGCCTCTGGCGTAATGATGTCTTTTGATTTTAGCCAAAGATCATCAACAATGATCATATGCCCTGTAGACGAGACAGGTGCATACTCTGTTAATCCCTCGACAATTCCTAAAACCAGTGCCACGAATAAATCCCATATATTCATGATTTTCTTTCCTTTCAATTCTGATCTTTTGAAGGCAAACATCTATGTCCACATAAAGACAAGCTTTCTTTTTCGAAAGCTCGTCTTTATGATACTATATTTTTTTCTAAAAAAGATTATGACATCAAACCTTTTCTTCTTTATACAAATTGGATCGCATTTTGAACCAATCAAACAGGTGGGTCGTGATCACTTTCAGAACGGCATACGTCGGAATCGCGACAATGATGCCGACTACGCTGAACAATTTACCTGCTGTTAATAGAACAAAAATAATCGTAATCGGATGGATATGAAGGTTTTTCCCCATGACCTGAGGAGAAATGAATTTCCCTTCAATAAGTTGAACCACTGTCCAGACAATGATCAGTTTCAGTAGCATAATAGGTGATGTGACAAGTGCAATCACAATCGCTGGTGTAATGGCAATTGTTGGCCCAAGGTAAGGCACTACACTTGTACATGCCGCAATAATCGCCAGAAGCAGCGCATAGTCAAGTCCAATAATCAGATAACCGATTAAAAGAAGAACACCGATACAGAAGCTGACAATGATCTGTCCAAGAATATAAGAGCTTAAGCGATGGTTCATTTCGTGAAGCACGATATGTGTATGCTCTCTAAACTTATTCGGAATAAATTTCAAGAAATAGTCAGGCAGTTTTTTGCCGTCTTTTAATAGATAAAACAGAATGAACGGAACCGTCACGATCGAGATGATAATTTCAGTAAGCGCCCCTAAGAAAGTGCCGACTCCGGTAAAAGTACTTTCCAAAATCTTCGTCGCTTGACTTGACGCTTTACTCACCAATTCAGAGACGTTAAAATTCATCGTTTTCTGCGCCTGATTAATGAAGTTGCTTCCTGTTAGTTGTCGAATCTGTTCTTCTACCGTATCAACGTATTTTGGCAAATTATGAAACAGACTCATCGTTTGTGCTTGTAAAAAAGGAATAATAGATACAATGGTCACTGTAATGATCCCAATAATGACGATATATAAAAGCAAAATCGAAAAGATCCGTTTGACCTTAAATCTCTCTAATAAATTCACAATTGGATTTAATAAATAATACACAACCCCCGTTAAAATAATCGGTAAGGCAATGGTTTTGATGAGTACAATGAGCGGTGTGAAAATAAAAGATGCTTTCATGAAAACAAGGATATTCAACCCTATTAATAGCAGGATGAGTAAAAAGAGAACAAACTTGTTATCAAGAAAAAATTTTCTAAATCGACTGCTCCACATTTGCATAGAATTCATATCTTTCCTCCAAACACGGGCTATTTTATTAGTAAATTGTACACTACTTGATCATCATTTTGTGATCATTGTTTCAGCTTTTCTTCCAGTTTCGCAATGGACATGGCCCATCCAATCAAAATCGGTTGTCCGATTAATCTCATCCATAACAAGGCTTGTTCTGTGCTCTCTTGCCCTGGAAATGGAATCCCTTCTCTCGCAGCAAATAGGTTCGCAGGGAAAATGAGCACCAGATAGACAGCGATCATTTTTGCTGCCACAATCCTTACGTTTGGAAGAAGCAGTAATACGGCGAGCAGCCATTCCAAGCATGCGGTGGTATAAATGATGCCATAGGGAAATGGCCATCCAGACATCATGCGGGCAAAGCCGCTTGGCTCTATCACATGAAAAACACCGGCTGCTATAAATAAAAGCGCGAATGCGTATGTACTTCCTATATGTAGGATGCGCTTCATGTTCGTTTCCTCCTCCCTCCTTCTCAAGTATTACCCGAATGAAGGAGGAAACTATCCACTTTTCGTACATTTATATTCTTTATGTAAGACGCATCAGCTAAGGTAAAGGTTTCATCCGCTTTTCAATAAAAAAGGAGATTCTTTCATACAAACGCTTTCAAAGCATGTATAATCAGAGAAAAGCAGAAGGAGGGAATGTGATGATTCGATTTGCTGTCATCGGAACGAATTGGATTACAGATCGATTCTTACAGGCTGGTGAAGGAGTGGCGGATTTTACATGTACGGCCGTCTATTCTCGGTCTGCTGAAAAAGGACAGGCATTTGCAGACAAGTATGGCATTGATACCGTCTTTACTAATTTACAGCAAATGGCGGCAAGTGATGCGTTTGATGCTGTGTATATCGCAAGTCCAAATGCCCTTCACAAAGAGCAAGCGATGCTGATGATGGCGCATCAAAAACATGTATTATGTGAAAAACCATTGGCCTCTCACCGGAAAGAGGCTGAAGAAATGATTGCTGCTGCGAAAAAATATCAGGTGTGCTTAATGGAAGCGATGAAGACCACATTTCTGCCGAATTTTCTTCAAATCAAACAGCATCTTGATCAACTAGGCCCCATTCGGCAAGTGATCGCTCATTACTGTAAATATTCCTCAAGATACGATGCCTACCGAAACGGTGAGATTCCAAATGCTTTTAAGCCGGAATTATCCAATGGCTCCTTAATGGACATCGGCGTGTATCTTGTCTTTCCCATCATTTATTTATTCGGGCTGCCAAATCAAATCACCGCGAGAGGCTATACACTTTCTTCTGGAGTTGATGGGAGCGGTTCATTACTTTTACAATATGAAGGGCATCAAGCACTGCTTTTTCATTCAAAAATCTCAACATCTCATGTATCTGCTGAAATTCAAGGGGAGGATGCCACAATGGTGATTGATCAATTTCACCGTCCTTCTCGTATCACCATCCATGATCGAAATGGACAGCAAACCGATATTTCTATCAAAGATGATCAACCTGCTATGTATTATGAAATCGATCACTTCATTCAATGCATCAAGCAAAAAAAGGGGCAGTCTCCAATCAATACATTTGCCTTATCCGTTCAAACCATGTCCGTCATGGACGAGGCAAGAAGACAAATGGGCATTATCTATCCAGCCGACAGACAAATGTAATGAGGCATTGAACGAACAAAGGGCGTTTTACAGCCCTTTGTTTGTTCATGTGAATCTAGTTTGCCGCTAATACATCGGCAAATGCTTTCACATATGGCGGAAGGTCCGGCGGGCGTCTGCTAGATACAATATGACCATCTGTCACAACGGCTTCATCAAACCATTCTGCTCCAGCATTCGTCATATCATCTTTAATACCAGGTGTACTCGTTACTTTTTTACCTTTCAGGATACCAGCTGAAATGAGCACCCAGCCGGCATGACAGATTTGTCCGATCGGTTTGCCCTTTGCATCAAACGTACGAACGATGTCTAATACTTCTGGATATCGGCGCAGTTTATCGGGCGCCCATCCCCCAGGAACGAGAACCGCATCATAATCATCTGCTTGAATGGAATAGAAGTCTGCATCTGATACAGCCGGCACTCCGTACTTCCCGATATATTCATGATCTGCTTTTTCGCCTACGAGATGGACAGTTGCCCCCTCTTCTCTTAATCGCAAAACGGGATACCATAGCTCTAAATCTTCAAAATCATCACTGACTAACGCAATGACCTTCTTATTTGATAAACGCATAACCTCTCTCCTTTCTTCGGATTTCCTCTATTGTACGAGATCATTTCTTAAAAAGAAAAGCGGTTCCCCTTGAGGAGAACCACTTTCCATTATTCACTGATCTTGAATTTTTTAATTAAGTCACGCAATTCTTCCGCCATTTGGGAAAGCGTCGTCGAAGAAGAACTAATCTCTTCCATTGATGCCAGCTGTTCTTCTGCTGATGCCGCGATATCTTGAATACTTGCTGAACTCTCTCTCGATACATCTGCAATTTCATTCACTGCTTTAGAAATTTGCTCAGATCCTTTTGAAAGCTCACGAACTGTTGTATTCATTTCATTGATTCTTGTCGCAATTTCTGCCGTTTGCTGATTGATTTGTGAGAAGCTTTCTTTTGTTTGGTCTGTAATTGATAGACCATTTTTTACTTCTTCATTCACAGATTTGAACATATTTTGAGACGTTTCAATTTCAGAGACAATTTCTTTGACGAGTTTTTCAATCTCTTTTGCAGAATCTGATGATTGAACCGCCAGCTTACGGACTTCTTCTGCTACAACCGAGAAGCCTCTGCCTGACTCGCCCGCACGTGCTGCTTCAATGGCTGCATTCAGAGCCAGTAAATTCGTTTGATCTGCTATACCGTTAATGACACCTAAAATGTTGGTGATATCTTTTGATTTATGCTCTAATCCGTTGATCACACTTTCAGCTTCTTTCACTGAATGATCAATCGTTTTCATTTGGCCAACTGTCTGTTCAACAAGCTGTCCGCCTGTTTCTGCGACTGTTTTTGATTGAACCGATGATTCTGTAATGACATCAGATGTTTGTGCAACTTCATTTAGCCCTTCGTTCATTTGTTTCAAGTGGGCTGCACTTTGTTCCACCATTTCACTTTGATTTTCGTTTCCATTCGAGAATGTTTCAATGGATGATGTAATATGTTCGGTTGCTTTTGTCGTTTGACCTGCACTTGCCGTCAGTTCTTCAGACGATGACGCCACGTTTTCAACAGATGTCTGTACAGCTTGGATCACATCTCTGAGTGACTCACTCATTTCATTAAAACTTGTACCGAGCTGACCAATCTCATCCTTTGACCGGACATCAATTTTCTCTGTTAAATCTCCTTCGCTAATCTTCTTAGAAGAGGAGACAAGCATGGAAAGTGGTTTTGTAATAGAACGGATGATAAAGAAGATGAGAATACCGCCAATGATGAGCGCACCAGCTAATATAATGGCCGCCATGTTGAAGACTGGCTGCGCCGCTTCTTCTACTTCACTGACAAACATTGTACCGGCAATTTTCCAACCAGTCGCTTTGTTTGTTGTGAACTCCATTTGCTTTTCTTTCCCTTCAAACATATAACTCATTGAACCTTTGTCTTGTGTATAAAGCTTGTCTACCCAATCACCTGTTAATTTTGTTCCTGCTTTTTTCGTTGGATGTGCCACGTATGTTCGATCTGGGCTTCCGATAAAAGCATGACCTTCTTTACCAATATTGATACTATTAGACTCTTTTACTAGATTCGCAATGTCCAGGTTCATGGCAATAACACCAGAACCGTCCTCTAGTTTTTTAGAAATCGTCACAACAAGTGTACCAGTTGATGCGGTTGGGTATGGAGCGGAAACAGACAGCTCACCGTTTTTCGCCCAGCCATCTTTGTACCAATCCCGCTCAGTTGCGACATAATCAGCAGGCATTTTTTGATTTGGATATCTTGAGAACACTTTTCCATCACTTGAAGCAACAAAGATGCCTTCTGTGTCATCATTCATGCTCATGAATTGCTCAAAGCGCCCTTGAATATCAGTCGTTCCTTTTTGCCCCAGCTTTTTCTTCGTAATCCATTTGCTAAAGAAATCGGCTGCGTCTGTTTTTACTTTCACAACCTTCGTAATGTTTTTGTCCAGCTGTTCTACATTTTCCTTTGCACTTTGCATGATTTGATCATTTAAAGAGGTGCTCGCCGTATGATATGAAGAGAATGCCAATACGATAATTGGGCATAAAAGAATAAATAAGAAAGAGAAAACGAGCTTTTTTGATATAGATGGTTTTTTGAAATACTGTATGAAATTCATAAAAAAGAAAACTCCTTTTAGTAAGATAGTATATATATCGGAAGTACTACTAGGTTCTTTACTTTTTTAATTTATTAAAGTCTAGATAAGTCCAAAATACCCAAATTATGTGCAAAGAACGGAAAAACACCTGACGTCAAAACGTCAGGTGTTCCAAATTATTGACAAAGGGCTAAAATGAATTTGATTTTAGCCCTTTTCTTCTTTTCAGCGTGATAGAAAACCTTTGCAGCCCTAGGAAGGACGAGTACTGGCGCGGAGCGAATTTGAATTCGTGAGCACCAGCACGCAGGACTGACACCGAATGCGAGGGTTTGTCTACACGCTGAAACACCTGACGCCAAAACGTCAGGTGTTCCACTATGACTCTTATATTTTAAATTGTTTGATGAGCTCTCTCAGTTCTTCTGCCATTTGAGATAAAGTGGCGGAAGATGAGCTGATCTCTTCCATTGATGCCAGTTGTTCTTCTGCTGAAGCCGCAATATCTTGGAAACCTGCGGAACTTTCACGTGAAAGCTCTTTGATTTGATTGACTGCTTGTGAAATATCGTTTGAGCCATGAGAAAGTTCTTGGGCTGACCCGTTCATTTGTTTCATTTGTTCTGTCATTTCTGATGTCTTATGGGTGATTTTCTCAAAACTCACTTTCGTTTCATCTGTAATGTTTAATCCAGATTGGACCTCACCTGCTACTTGTCTAAACATCTTCTGCGACTTTTCAATTTCATCTACGATTTCGTTCGTTAGGCTTTCAATTTCTTTTGAAGAGCTGCCTGATTGCTCTGCCAACTTGCGGACTTCTTCAGCGACCACAGAGAAGCCTCTTCCTGCCTCACCTGCACGTGCTGCTTCTATCGCTGCATTTAAAGCAAGGAGGTTCGTCTGATCTGCAATGCCATTGATAACTCCAAGAATGCTTGTAATGTTCTTAGATTTCTGTTCTAGCCCTGCAATCACAAGCTCTGCTTCTTTCACTGCTTGTTCAATCGTTTGCATTTGACCTGCTGTTTTTTGAACGAGCTCTCCACCAGCCTGAGCGGTTTTGCTAGACTCAATAGATGATTCCATCATATGAGAAGTCGTGTTGACCATATGTGATAAGCTTCGATCCATGTCGTTTAACTGGACAGAGCTTTTTTCGATCATCTCATTTTGATGTTCATTGCTGTTTGAGAACTGTTCAATAGATGAGGTAATATGCTCAGTCGCTTGGGCTGTCTGTCCTGCACTAGCCGTTAATTCTTCAGATGAGGCAGCAACATTTTCAATTGAATTCTGGACGGCTTGAATGACTTGTTTCAGCTTTGCCGACATATCGTTAAAGCTCTGTGCAAGCTTGCCGATTTCATCGTGAGTGCGCACCTCGATATGCTGGGTGAGATCCCCCTGACTGATTTTCTCAGCCGATTCAGAGAGCTCTATGAGTGGTTTTCGGATCGATTTAATAATAAAATAAATCGCGATTCCACCGATGACAATCGCAGCAGCTAGGATGATCATGGTTAAGTCAAGCACTGGCTGTGCGGCTTCCTTCACTTCGTTGACATACATTGTTCCCGCAAGCTTCCAGCCTGTCGCTTCATTTGTGTCATAAAACATTTGCTTCGGCTGTCCGTTGAATTCATATTCGAAACTGCCTTTTTTATTGTGATACATCTTTTCGATGAAATCGCCTGTCAGTTTCGTCCCGGCCTTTTCCGTTTTATGAGCAATGTAACGTTGGTCTGAGGTAGCGACAAACGCATAACCTTCTTGACCAATTTTGATGCTGTTTGTATCTTTCACAATCGTGTTCAATCGTACATTTATACCAATGACACCAGAACCATCTGCTAACTGTTCTGATATTGTGATGAGCAGGTCATCTGATGACTTGTCTGTAAAAGGATCTGAAATGATGAGTTTGTCATCTCCCATTGATTGTTGAAACCATGGTTCATTTTTTGCGCTTTTGGCACTGCCTTTATGAATCTCTGAATATTCAGTTAGTTTACCATTCTGATCTGCAACAAATACTTCTACGACATCGTCGTCTGTTTCCGATAGTTGCTCTAATTTCACCTTAAGTAAATCCTTATTTTTAGAGGCCAGTTCCTTTTTTTTCACCGATTTAGATAAATATGAAACAATATCAATTTTAGGCTGTACATCTTTATTGATCAATTCATTTAATTGATTCACACCATTTGCAGCGCTAGACATAATCTCATCATTGAGAGACTTAGACGCCACTTCATAGGAAAATGCGGCCAACACAAGAATGGGCACTAGGAGAATCGCTAAGAATGCAGTAATTAATTTCTTTGACATCGTAAAGTGCTTAAAAAAGTTGATTTTTTTCATGACTCTACTCCTTTTGGTTTATGATTTGGGATCATCCCCCTCTATTTTTAGGTAATACGGATTATTTTTCAAGGTGTAATGCTCGAAAACTCATCAAAATAAGCATATTTACCTATTTCTTTCGTTATATTCAGTTCAAAAAAGAACCCCCTAGCTGGAGGTTCTTTTCATTTTGTTTATTCGACTTTAAATTTGCTAATCAAATCACGTAATTCTTCTGCCATTGAAGATAGGGTGGCAGAGGATGAGCTGATCTCTTCCATTGATGCCAGCTGTTCTTCAGCTGAAGCGGCAATGTCTTGAATATTGGCGGAGCTTTCACGTGATACGTCTGCAATCTCACGGACAGCCTCAGAAACATGTGCAGATCCTTTTGACAGCTGGACAACTGTTCGATTCATTGTTTGGAGCTGATCTGAGATTTCTTTGGTCATGTCGAAAATATTGTGGAAGCTGACTTTCGTTTGTTCAGTAAAGCTTAAGCCTGATTGAACTTCTTGATTTACTGCTGTGAATACTTCTTGTGATACATCAATATCTTGAACGATTTCTTTGATTAAGTTTTCAATTTCTTTCGCTGAGTTGGCAGATTGAACAGCAAGTTTTCTTACTTCTTCTGCTACAACGGAGAAGCCTCGACCAGATTCGCCAGCTCTTGCTGCCTCAATCGCTGCATTCAGCGCAAGTAAATTCGTTTGATCTGCGATGCCATTAATGACACCAAGAATCTGGGTAATATCTTTTGATTTGCTTTCCAGCGCACTGATGACATTCTCTGCTTTTTTCACTGATTGATCAATCACGTTCATTTGAGAGGCGGTTTTTTCTACTAGCTGTCCGCCTTCTCCTGCAATCTCTGTTGATTTGATGGATGAAGCGGTAATCGATTCAGCCGACTCATTCATGTGCTGAAGGCCTCTGTTCATTTCTTCTAACTCTTCTGAGCTTGATTCCACTTTATCATTCTGGCTTTCGTTACCAGTAGAGAATTGTTCAATGGCTAATGTAATATGCTCTGTTGCTTTACTTGTTTGTCCTGCGCTTGCGGTCAGTTCTTCTGATGAAGAAGCGACATTTTCAACAGAGGTTTGGACGGCGCCAATGAGGGATCTTAATGAGTCAATCATCGTATTAAAGCCTTTACCAACTTGTCCTATTTCATCATCTGATTGAATCTGAAGTTTATCACGTAAATCACCATCGCTGACCTTTTTCGAGAAACGGGCAAGATTGGATAATCTACTTGAAATAGAGCGGACAATAAAGAAGATGAGGGTTCCTGCTACGATCAGTGTCACACTGAACACAATAATGGCTGTATTGAAAACGGGTTTAGCTGCATCCTCTACTTCTGATACGAGCATCGTGCCGCCGATTTTCCAGCCGGTTAGTTCATTGGTGACATACGCCACCTTTTTATCTGTTCCATTGAGTGTATAGCTGCCGTTTCCTTGTTTGTTTTTAAAAATAATGTTCGCCAAATTCTCATTGACTTTGGATCCTGGCTTTTGGGTTGGATCTGCTAGCACGGTTTTATCCTTCTCCATGATGAAAGCATATCCTTTTTGACCTATTTTAATTTCTTTTAGCTTTTGAATGAGGCTGTCAATTTCCATATCAAGACCAATCACCCCTGAGCCATCTTTCGTTTTTTGGGCAATGGTGATGACCATTTTACCTGTAGATGCTGCGACGTATGGCTTCGTGATGACTTGTTTACCATCAGCACTCATGGCCTCTTGATACCACGGACGCTCTCTGGGATCATAGCCTTCAGGCATTTTTTGAACTGGGTATTGCATGAACAAGCCCTTTTCTGAACCTGCATAAATGGCTGAGACATCTTTTTCATTAATTTTTCCGTATTGCTGCAATTCTTTAATGGTAGCTTTTCTATTTTTTTCTTGAAGATTAACCGCTTTGAGATCATCTGTAAACAGAGTCACAGCCTCTGCCTTGTTCCCAATATTCTCATCGATTAAGGTATCAAATGCATTGACCTGACTCATCGCACTGCCCATAATCTGTTTGTCTAACTCTGTTTTTGATGTAAAAAATGCACTGATTGTGAGTGCGACGGTTGGCAGTATGAGGACTACCAAAAAGGCAATAACTAATTTTTTAGAAATGGATGGTTTTTTGAACCATTGGATCATTTTTCCCATTTTCTCTTTCCCCCTTTACTTCTCTAAAGTTATTATCGGATGAAAGGTTTATTTTTAGAGGGCTGGAAATGACGTTTAAAAATAAAAAAAATACCCAGACAATTCTGGATATTTTTTCATCGTTTTTTAATCAATTTTAAATTGACTTGTCAGCTCTTTTAGCTCCTCAGCCATATTGGCAAGTGTGACAGAAGAGGACGAAATTTCTTCCATAGATGCCAATTGTTCTTCAGCAGATGCCGCAATATCTTGAATGTTCGCCGCACTTTCTCTTGAAACTTGACGCATCTCCTGCATAGCTTGTGACACAAGTTTTGATCCGCTTGATAGGTCAACCGCTGTATCATTTAATTGAGTGAGCTTTTTCGACATACCTTCTGCCGCCTCATAGATGTTTTGGAAGCTTTCTTTTGCTTCTTCTGTCATCCCAAGTCCTGCATTTACTTCTCGGTTAACAGCTTTGAACATCTCTTGAGATTTGGAAATTTCCAACACAATTTCTTGGATCAGCTTTTCAATTTCTTTCGCTGAATCTGCGGATTGGACCGCTAGTTTTCTGACTTCCTCTGCTACGACAGAGAAGCCGCGCCCTGATTCACCTGCTCTTGCTGCTTCAATGGCTGCATTGAGTGCAAGTAAATTCGTTTGATCTGCGATGCCATTAATGACATTTAAAATGCTCGTAATATCTTTAGACTTGTATTCTAATTCTTTCATGACTTGTTCTGCTTCTTGTACAGATGTGTCGATATGTTTCATTTGATTCGCTGTGCTTTCAACGATACGTCCGCCTTGTCCAGCCGCTTCTGTCGATTGAATGGAGATAGCAGTCACTTCTGATGAAGTTTGTGACATACCTTGTAATCCTTCATTCATTGCGACAAGCTGATTCGTGCTAGATTCGACTTTCTCATTTTGTGCTTCATTCCCATTTGAGAATTGTTCAATCGACATTGTGATATGCTCTGTCGCCTGACTTGTTTGGCTGGCACTAGCAGTCAGCTCTTCTGAAGCTGAAGCCACATTGTCGACAGATTGCTGGACCGCTCGAATAACTTCACGCAAAGATTCACTCATCTTACTAAAGCTTCTTGTGAGGTCTCCTATTTCATCCTTCGATTTGGTTTCGAGGGTTTCCGTTAAATCCCCTTCACTCACCTTTTCTGAGAAATCAACAAGCCTTCTAAGTCCAATTGTGATGGAGCGAACGATAAAGAAGATAGCGATACCGCCAAGGATAAAAGAAGAAATTAAAAGAATAATGGCAGAATTCCAAACTGGCTGTGCTGCTTCTTCTGTTTCTGATACAAACATCGTTCCAGCAATTTTCCAACCTGTTAAATCATTTGTCACAAAAACGAGGCGTTTTTGCTCTCCTTTATTCTCATAAGTTGATGTTCCTTCTTTGCCGCTGTAAAGGATTGATGAAATATTTTCTGTAACTGCAGAGCCTGATTTTTCTTCTGGGTGAGCTACAATCTGTTTGTTTTTATTTGCAATAATTGGATATCCTTCTCGTCCAATTTTAATATCTTTGATTTTATCGACGATATCCTGAACATCAATATCAATCCCAATGGCTCCCGACCCGTCCTTCAGACGCTGAGCGATTGTGACAACCATGCCGTTTGTTGTGGCAGAGATGTATGGATTGGTGACCACAGGTTCGCCTTTTTCGTCCTGCATCGCCGCTTTATACCAATCACGAGTTGTTGGATCATAGCCTTTTGGCATGTCCACTTTAGGGAACTGAATAAAATCACGATTTTTACTTGCTGCATAAAATCCAACTACATCATCTTCATTGATTTTACTGTATATCTCAAAATGCTCATACAGTTCGTCCTGGTTTTTCTTTTTAAAGTCTGCAGCACTGGATGTTTCGGTAAACAGTTTGACTGCGTTCTCCTTATTCAAAAGCTTTTGCTCGATCATGTCATTCAGCTCATTGACTCTTGCGTTGGCTCCGTACATGATTTCATGATCTAATTCTTCTTTGGCAATCTGATATGAAATCGTACTGAGTGTAATGATAGGCAAGACGAGAACAAGTGTGAATGAAATAATCAGCCTTTTAGAAATCGATGGTTTTTTCAACCATTTTATGATACTTTTCATGTTTTTCCTCCTTTTAAACGTTATGTTTTATATCGGACAGCTTCATATTATTTTCATGTTTTTCAAATAAAAAGGATGCCTTTTTGTTTATTTTCACAAATTGATTCCTTGCCCAAGCATCCCGCATACGCTAATACAAAAGGGGGCGCTTTTCATATGATTATCCTTTCAGGACAGCCAGTGACAAATGAGCAGCTGGCATCGTTTCAGCTAGAAGGACAAAAGCGGATCATTTTGATGCAGTTACAAGCCTCAAATGATACGTTCCGTTATAGGCAGGCATCTGATTTGTTATTTGAGGTGACTTTACGATCGAATATCATGAATGCGGCAAGAGATTTGAACAAGAGCGGTGCCTCATTTGCTATCTTTCAAAGGTCCCGTGCGAATGACGCCTATTGGCGTGTATCAGAGGCCGGAGCGTTAGAACTGCGCTATCAAGTCGAGCCATCAACGGGGATTAAAGACATCTTTGAAAATGGCTCAAAATATGCCTTTGAATGTGCCACAGCGATTGTCATTGTGTTTTATATGGGAGTCCTGCAAACGGTAGGAGACGAGAAGTTCAATCGAAGACTTAGAAGTTTAACGCTGTATGACTGGCACTATGATACATTATCCATTTATACAGAGCGCGGAAATGATTTTATTTATGGGGATTGCCTATATTTCGAGAATCCAGAGTTTAGCTATCAACAGTCTCAATGGCGCGGAGAAAATGTGATTTACTTAGGGGAAGATCAATATTATGGGCATGGGCTTGGGATCTTAACAGCTGCAGAGATTATCGATAAATTAAATGCCAGAAGACGGCCAGGGGCTGTTCAGTCCGCTTATTTACTGCCGCAGACTACTAGGATGGATGTTATTTATCTCAGGCAAATGTTTGGTAGCTAAAAAGGGCCTCTTGTCTATAGGTTATGACAAGGGGCCTTTGTATGCCTTGCGTTTGCGGTAATCATGGAGCGTGCCAAGCATTGTGTTTGCTAGGATTTCCATTTCTTCTAGATCGTTTCTTGTGACTGGAGGGTCGTGCTGATTCCATTTGACATAACGAACGAAATAGTAATGACGAATGGGGGTAAGGACGGCAGGGGAGTGCGGAAAATCATCAAATAGAAATTCAATTTGTCCTTTTTTCCGATATGAATGTTTTAAGATTTCCATCCTGTCACACCACCCATTATCAAATTATATCTGCGTGAGTTCATGCATGATTTCTTCAACGGTTAAAATGGAATGAATACGGCCAACCCCCTGACCTGCCCAAAGAGCCATTTGTTCTCGGTTTCCTGCAGCAGCTGCCGCTTTTCGCATCGGTGTTGTCCATACGTGCTGTATGGGATAGGGAAGAACCCGGTCTTCATTTCGTCTTTCTTCCTCCATCCACTGATTGACAATACCTCTTGCTTTTTTTCCAGAGAAAAGCCGTGTCATCGCTGTTTCACTGCCTTCTGCCTGTAACAGCGCCTTTTTGTACACATCTGCCGCAGCACTTTCTTGACTCGCTAAAAATCGTGTCCCTATTTGAACCGCATCTGCTCCAAGTGCTAGTGCTGCTTTCATAGTGGTCCGGTCTGTGATCCCTCCAGCGGCGATCAATGGGATATGACAGACAGACTTGACATCACTGATCAGGCAGAAAAGTCCCTGCAGAGCATCTCCCTTTGAAGGTAAGAAGGTGCCTCGGTGCCCTCCTGCTTCGCTTCCTTGAAGAACAATGGCATCCATTCCTTTTTCTTCTAAAAGCAGTGCTTCTTTTTTTGTTGTAGCTGTTCCAATGAGAAAGATCCCCTTTTGTTTCAGATGATGAATTGTTTGTTCATTTGGACAGGCAAATGTAAACGACACAGCTGGGACTTCTTCTTCTTGAAGAATGTTGATTTTTTGTTCATAGTCCTTCCATAATTCTTCTTCTCTAGGGATCATCTGTGCTTCTTGTATGACAGGCAGCCGGTCTGTCCAAAATGATACATCTTCTGTTTTCGTTTCTGAAATGGGTTCAGGGACAAACACATTCACTTGAAATGGACGAGATGTCAGCTGTTTGACCTGTCTGATTTGCTGCCTCATCTTTTCTGGCTGTACATAACCACTTGCTAAGCTACCGAGACCGCCATATTGTGAAACAGCGGCGACAAGCTGCGGCGTCACCGCTCCTCCTGCCATTGGTGCTTGAATGATGCCATGTTCAATTTGAAGTAACGCTGTGAATTCTCCCATCTTCTCCCCCGCCCTTACTCGTTAGATGACACCTGTACATAAAAGTGACGATGTCTCGGTCCGTCAAACTCACAAAAATAGATTCCCTGCCACGTTCCAAGCACAAGATCACCATGATGGACAAGAACGTGCTGAGATGCTCCCATATAACTAGCTTTCATATGCGCTGCTGTATTGCCTTCCATATGACGATCTTTTGAATGTTCCCACGGAAAGACTTCGTCAAGCCGGCGCAGCATATCTCGTTTGACGTCTGGGTCGGCATTTTCATTAATGGTGATTCCAGCCGTCGTATGTGGACAATAGACCATAACCGTTCCGTTTTGAATTCCAGTTTCCCGGACATATTGCTGAACTTCATGGGTAATGTCTATCATGTCATCGTGTTTGTCTGTTTGTACGTTGATTTTTTTCATTTCTCTGCTCCTTTTGATCATGTCTATAAAACCATACCCTTTTTATGTGAAACCAATCACTGCCGGTTGGCAGAAACAAATCTTCTTACCTAAAGTTTACCAAGCAAAAAAACCTCGTCAATAGCTCCGAGGTTTTTAGGAAAAGTGAACCTTTTTTACTTCTATGGTTCGAATATGATGATCTTCTGCATCGACAATTTTAAATTCACAGCCTTCTGCTTCAATGATATCTCCAATGTCAAAATCAATTTTATGCGTCATCATCCAGCCGGCAATTGTATCAACATCATCATTTTCAATCGCTAAATCCAATAAATCATTTACTTCATCGATCAAGGCTTTTCCATCCATGACATAGTGGAAGTCACCTTTTTTCACAATATGCGGGGTCTCATCTTGATCATATTCATCTCGAATCTCGCCCACAATTTCTTCTAATATGTCTTCAACTGTGACGAGACCTGCTGTTCCGCCGTATTCATCTACAAGCACCGACATATGAATCCGTTCCTTTTGCATCAAAATCAGCAGTTCTTGAACCGGTGTACTTTCAATGACACGAATGACAGGGCGCATTAAGTCTTCAATGGACACCTCTTGATTGAGAAAACTTGCTTTAAATACGTCTTTGCTATTGATCACACCAATGACATGATCTTTGTCTTCTTTAATGACAGGATAACGTGTATACCTTTCGTTCAGCATATAATGCGTCACGTCTTCCAGGCTCTGTTCAATTTCAATGGCAGAGATTTCTGTGCGCGGGATCATGATCTCTCTCGCCACTCGGTTATCAAATTCAAATATTTTATTGACATATTTGTATTCAGATTGGTTGATCTCGCCCTTTTCGTAGCTTTCAGAAAGGATGAGACGCAATTCTTCCTCACTGATCGCCACTTCATGTTCTTTGACAGAATGAAAACCAAATAATTTCACAATGCCTCGTGCAGCCCCATTTAATGCTTTAATAAACGGGTACATGACTTTATAGAAAAAAATAAGAGGTTTTGCCGTCACAAGACTGACGGCTTCTGCCTTTTGAATGGCAATCGTTTTGGGAGCAAGTTCCCCAACGACAACATGCAAAAACGTAATGATCACAAAGGCAATGATAAACGATATGATGTCTGTCAAAGCGGAATGAAGCCCTGCCTTTTCAAAAAGCGGATGCAGGAAATGTTCCACTGTCGGCTCCCCTAACCACCCTAAGCCTAATGCCGTGATGGTAATACCAAGCTGACAGGCAGATAAATATTCATCAAGGTTGGTTGTCAGTTTTTGAACATGAATGGCTCTCTTATCACCGCTTTCAATCAGCTGATTGATTTTTGAGCCTCTAATTTTCACAATCGCAAATTCAGTGACAACAAAAAATGCTGTCGCAGCAATGAGTAATAGGACTAAAAATACGTTTAAAATATACAAAAAAACCCTTACCTAACACGGGTAAGGGCTCACCTCCTCTGGCGTCAATTAATCATTACGGCCATTTAGGAAGATCATTACAAAACGGAGCAATTCAAACAGGGAGACAAGGGCCGCTGCTACGTACGTAAGAGCTGCAGCATTTAACACCTTGTTCACGCCTCTTTCTTCACTGCTTCTAATGATTCCTTCTGAAACAATGATATTCTTTGCACGAGAACTTGCGTTAAACTCAACAGGCAATGTCACTAGCTGAAAGAACACAGCAGCTGAGAACAGAACGATCCCAAGCCCGATTAAGTTAAGGCTGCCGAGCAATAATCCACCTAGGAAAAGAAGCGGGGCAACACCAGATGCAAAGTTCACGACAGGGAAGATCTTATGTCTCAAGACAAGCGCACCATAGGATTCCTGATGCTGCAAGGCATGTCCAACCTCGTGTGATGCGACTGAAATGGCCGAAATGGAATGGCCATAATACACTGGTTCAGATAAACGAACCACACGCTGCGTCGGGTCGTAATGATCAGTCAAAGTTCCTCTTACCGGTTCAACGGGTACATCGTATAACCCGTTGCGATCTAAAATATATCGAGCGGTTTCAGCACCTGTTTTCATACTGGCAGCTTCAACCTTTGAATACTTTTCAAAATTATTCTTTACTTTAAATTGTGCCCAAAAAGACAATCCCAATGCGGCAAATGTTAAAAAATAAAAAAACAGCATGCTCATCAGCTTCCTTTTTATTTTATATATTTATTTACAATTTTAATGACTTTTATGTAACGTGTACAGCAAAAAGCACTAGGTCTTTTTAAGGGGAATCACTACACCAATGAAAAAGAAGAACATTCCGATGCATGCTGTATAAAATGTCACCGTTCCATATAGGTCTTGAAAAAAACGAAGCCACGAGAAATCATTCATAAAATGGTTCACCGCATTTAAATCAAACACGAGTAAAATCACCGCAGATGATAAAAAGTGGGCGCCGATAAAAAGAAGTACGGTCTTTTGAACAAACGACATTCGCATTCCCTCCTTCTTCTCTCTTATTTTAAGATATGGGTTCTATTTCAATACATGACGATGATGAAAAATTGTTTCCTAATCGGGCATACTGACATTAGCAGTCTCCCTGAAAGGACGAGTTCGATGAAATCAAACCGTATCTTCATTGCCTGGCTAAGATGGCCTCTTTATGTTCGCATTGCGATCATCATCTGTTTCTTGCTTCTCTTTTTTGGACAATTAATCGTCATACTTGAACCAAAGCAGTATCATACGATCTTTGATGGGATCTGGTGGGCGCTCATTACAGTTTCTACTGTGGGATACGGTGATTTTGTGCCGCAAACCATGCCTGGGCAAGTAGCAGGGATGGCGCTCATTTTGATCGGCGCCAGCTTTGTCACTGCATATTTCGCCACGCTTGCTGCCGCTGTATTTAGCAAACAGCACCATTATGTAGAGGGGAAGGTGGCTTTCAAGGGGAAAGGGCATCTTATTATTGTCGGCTGGAATGAGAAAACGAACAAACTGCTTCAATCGTTTCAAACCATTGATCCCGCCATGCCGATTGTACTTATTGATGATTCCTTAAAGGAAGGACCTCTTTTAGAGAATGTCCATTTTATTAAAGGCCATGGTACAGAGGATGCCACACTTCGCAGAGCAAATATTATGAGTGCTGATACATTGATGATTACCGCCGACCAGCATGAAAATGAAGTGACAGCTGATATGCAGAGTGTGTTAACCTTGCTTGCAGCAAAAGGATTAAATCCTTCGTTGTATTGTTTAATTGAAATTTTAACCGATCGCTATGTGAAAAATGCTGAGCGGGCTGGAGCCAATCAAGTCATCCATACTTCTGATGCCGTGAATCATTTAATGGTGGAGCATTTTCTTTTAAAAGAACAGCTCGTGGCGTTAAAAATAAAAAGAAACATGACCCTCCATAAACAGATCACCATCATTCCAGTACCAGCTTCATTAGCTGGAGAGACATTCTTAACGGCACTTCACCACTTTCTAGAGCACCATGTCATCATTGTAGGCGTACAAAAAAAAGAAGGACCCATGATGAATCCTCCTTTTGCGTATGAGCTTCATCCAGAGGATGAGCTGATCAGCTTTTAAAGCAGTACATCTTCTAGTTCTTTGACGAGTGAAAAGCCAATTTCGGCATAAGCATTTGACACATCCCCGTCTTTCTCTTTCGGTTCTTGGAATTGGTTAAAAGATGCCCCGACATTTCCAACCATCGCATGGTCATCTAATTTATCTTGATAGACATGCTTTAAGAGAAATGGATGTCCCATTTTCACCACAACGCCTGGCTGATCCAGCTGTCCTTTCTCGGCTGTAAACGGAACTCTGAGAAAGGTATAGCCATCACGGTTGTCAATTTTATAATCAAAATATCCATGATCATAATCCCAATTCCCATTAATGACATATCCGAGCGGCTTCATGTTTTCTTCTAAATGGTACAGTGAAAAGCTTTCACCAGTCAGCCTAGATGGTACATGAATCATACAGAACCCTCCTTTTTGTATAGGGTTCGTTAAAGAGAGGAATTCATACATTTGCCTTTCGTGATTTGCACATTGTTTGTAAAAGCAGCATCAAATAAGCTTTGGCTGGATGATGCATTTGTCTGGTTCGCACTGCCCGCTCCAGATGTTTCTTTCGTAGCACTCATTGGACAAATCCGCCCAACATTCCCAAAGTTAACGATGGCCTGCCCGGAAATGTCATGGATATAAATATGATTTGTTCTCATCGCTTCATCAACCTCCTCCATTGATTATTCTATGTATAGAGCTTAGGGAGGCTTGCACTGACACCATGAGAACATAAAAAAAGGCACACCTTATGAAAAGATGTGCCTTTTATTCTTATGATTGTTTGAGACGGCTCTCAAGTTCTGCCTTTTTCTCTTCGAAGCCCGGTTTTCCTAATAAAGCAAACATGTTCACTTTATACGCTTCTACTCCAGGCTGGTCGAATGGATTGACGCCTAGTAAATACCCAGACATCGCACATGCTTTTTCGAAGAAGTACACGAGATATCCGAATGTATAAGCATCCATTTCAGGAATTGTCACAATCAGGTTCGGTACTTTTCCATCCGTATGAGCAAGCATTGTGCCTTCAAATGCTTTTTTATTGACGAAATCAACCGTTTTTCCTGCAAGATAGTTTAACCCATCAAGGTCTTGTTCTTCTGCTTCGATGACAAGTTCATGTCGTGGCTTGTCTACATTCACGATGGTTTCAAACAAGTCTCTTCTTCCTTCTTGTACATATTGACCAAGTGAATGAAGATCCGTTGAGAAGTTGGCAGATGAAGGATAGATTCCTTTTTCATCTTTCCCTTCACTTTCGCCGAATAACTGCTTCCACCACTCCGCAAAGTACTGTAAGCCTGGCTCATAGTTAATCAGCATTTCAATTGTCCGTCCTTTATTATAAAGAACATTACGGACAACCGCATATTGATAAGCCGCATTTTCTGAGAGCTCAGATGAAGCGAAGTCTTCACTTGCTTTCGCAGCACCTTCCATCATTTGATCAATGTCTGCACCGCTTACAGCGATTGGCAATAGACCAACTGCTGTTAAGACGGAATAGCGTCCGCCGACGTCATCAGGGATGATAAATGATTCATAGCCTTCTTCAGTTGCTAACGTTTTGAGTGCCCCGCGTGCCTTGTCAGTTGTCGCATAGATGCGTTTTTTCGCTTCTTCAGCACCATATTTTTCGATAAGGAGCTTTTTAAAGATACGGAACGCAATGGCTGGCTCTGTTGTTGTACCAGATTTTGAAATCACGTTAATGGAGAAATCGGCATCTTCTAGCAGATCCATTACATCTGTTAAATAAGAAGAACTGATGTTGTTTCCAATAAAGATGATTTGCGGTGTTTTGCGTTTGCCTTTTGGCAAAGTATTATAGAAAGAATGGTTTAAAAACTCAATGGCCGCACGTGCGCCAAGATAAGAACCACCAATTCCAACAACGAGTAATACATCAGAATCAGACTTAATCTTTTCTGCACTTTTTTTAATGCGGGCAAATTCTTCGCGATCATATTGCTTCGGTAAGTCAACCCAGCCTAAATAATCACTGCCAGTACCCGTTTGTTCATGAATATTATGATGGGCCACCTTCACAAAATCTTTTAAATATGTAAGCTCATGTTCTTGAAAGAAAGGTAACGCTTTCGAGTAGTCAAATTGAATATGTGTCATCGCTTGTAAGCCCTCCATTACGTTAGTTCTGTCCCTTTCACTTTAGCGGAACTAGCTATTGAAATCAAGTGATCGTCATTGATGCAGCAAAAAGCCGCTCCTCATGAAGAGAAGCGGCCATCCAAATTATAGAGAAGCTTTCAAAATCGCTAAAATGTCATCACGGCCAAGTTTCATAAAGTTACCAAAACCACCATATTCCATTTCTTTTGCTGCGATGTCAGCAATTTTGTCCAGTTGATCTTCACCAATATCATAATCCGCTAAACGACTCGGTGCACCGAGGCTTGTCCAGAAGGCTGACAGCTTGTCGATTCCTTCTAATGCGATGTCACGATCCGATTTTCCTTCTGTCTCAATGTCAAACATGTTCAACATGAGGTTTTTAAAACGTTCGACATTATGATCGAGTGTATGACGCATCCAGTTTGGGAAGAGGATCGCAAGTCCACCTGCATGCGGTATGTCATAGACTGCTGATACTGCATGCTCAATCGTATGAGATGCCCAGTCTCCAAAATAGCCCATTTGCAGCGTGCCATTTAAAGCAATCGTTCCTGCATAAAGGATGGTTTCACGGTGCTCATAGTTTTGTAAGTCTTCAAGTAGCTTTGGTGCTGTCTCGATGACTGTTTGAAGAACAGCAAAACACATCCGATCTTGTAGAGGCGTATTTTTGACATTATGGAAGTATTGTTCAAATACATGGCTCATCATATCAACCATGCCATACACCGTCTGATTCTCTGGCACAGAATATGTGTGCTCAGGATCTAAAATTGAAAAAGCAGGGTGCGTGACTGAACTGCCCCACACGTATTTTTCATTTGTTTCCCAGTTCGTGATCACAGAATCCGGGTTCATTTCTGAGCCTGTCGCTGCAAGTGTCAATACTGTGCCAAATGGCAGTGCTTTTTGAGCGGTCGTTTTCTTTGAAATAATATCCCAAACATTCCCGTCATATTCAGCTCCAGCTGCAATGGCTTTTGTACAGTCGATGACACTTCCCCCACCAACTGCTAATAAGAAATCAATGTTCTCATTTTGGCAAATGTCGATCCCTTTTTGCACTGTAGTGAGACGAGGGTTCGGTTCAACTCCTGACAGTTCAAATACGTCAGCCTCTGCTTCATTTAAAGCGCTGATGACCTTATCATAAAGACCATTTTTCTTAATACTGCCTCCACCATATACAAGAAGCACTCGCTTTCCATAACGAGCGAGTTCGCTTTTTAGTCCGTCTAGTTGTCCTTTTCCAAACATTAATTTCGTTGGATTATAGTAAATAAAGTTCTCCATCTGTTCTACATCTCCTTAAAACATATATATCCAAAAACATGAAAGACTACTGTAACATATGTACATGCAGAACTCAAAAAAGATAACTGCTTAAAAGCAGCTATCTTTTTCATGTTCGATTATAAAGAAGCGTTTAGAATAGCTAGAACATCTTCTTTGTTCAGCTTTTTAAATTGGCCAAATTCACCACGTGCCATTGCACGGTCTGCAATCAGATCAATTTTCTCATCGTTGATGTCATAGTCAGCTAAACGGTTTGGTGCTCCTAAACTTGTCCAGAAAGCAGAAAGTTTTTCGATTCCTTCTAAGCCAACTTCTTCGTCTGTTTTGCCCGCAGGGTCTACATCGAATACACGCACTGCTAATTGCTTGAAGCGACCTGGGTTTTCTTGAATGACATGTTTCATCCAGTTCGGGAACAAGATCGCAAGTCCGCCTGCATGAGGGATGTCATACACCGCGGATACCGCATGCTCAATATTGTGAGATGCCCAGTCTCCGCGTGCGCCCATTGAAAGCATTCCATTCAGTGCAATGGTGCCTGTGAATAAAATCGTTTCACGAAGCTCATAGTTTTCCAAATCATTGATCAGCTTTGGTGCTGTTTCAATGACCGTACGAAGAAGTCCTTCACACATACGATCTTGGTAAGGTGTATTCTCCGTGTGATGGAAATATTGTTCAAACACGTGAGACATCATGTCGACCATGCCATAAATCGTATGGTTTTTTGGCACAGTAAATGTATTGACTGGGTCAAGAATAGAGAATTTAGGGAAGACAGCTGGACTGCCCCATCCGTATTTCTCATTTGTTTCCCAGTTTGTGATGACGGAGCCAGAGTTCATTTCAGAACCTGTCGCGGCAAGTGTTAATACTGTACCAAATGGGATGGCTTCCATTGGGACATGCTTACGAGTGACGATATCCCAAGCATCTCCATCGTATTTCGCACCAGCTGCGATCGCTTTGGTTGCGTCAATGACACTACCGCCGCCGACTGCCAAAATAAAATCAATTTGGTTCTCTTTGCAAAGCTCAACCCCTTTTCTAACTGTTGTTAAGCGCGGGTTTGGCTCAACACCAGCAAGCTCAGTGATTGCAGCTCCTGATTCTTTTAAAATGCTGACAACTTGGTCATAAAGGCCATTTCGTTTAATGCTGCCTCCACCATATACAAGCAATACGTTTTTTCCGTAGTGTTTTAGTTCATCTGAAAGGGCTGATACTTCTCCCTTTCCAAAAATTAATTTCGTTGGGTTCCAATAAGTAAATCGATCCATGTGATCTCCTCCTCGCGCTACATTATGCGCCTCTTTCATTCCAAAAGTAAAGTAATTTGCTTTCATCCATTTTCTTACGCATAGTTTGGCTAAAAATCTGCAAAATATAAATGTATTGATACTGTAGCGAAAGGAGGAATCACGATGAGTGCTATTCAGCGTATTGCCCTCGTGCTCACGATTATCGGTGCTATTAACTGGGGACTAATCGGCTTTTTTCAATTTGACTTAGTAGCAGCGATCTTTGGCGGTCAAGGTGCTGCATTATCACGTATTATTTATGGTCTTGTTGGAATTGCAGGTCTTGTCAATCTTGGTCTGTTGTTCAAACCTAGTGAAGAAGCTGTCCGCCGTGACGAGCCAAATCCAGAGGTCCGCTAATGAAAAAGACATAAAAAAAGACTGCCTATGAGGCAGCCTAAGGCACCGTTTGAAGCGGTGCTTTTTTTATTTCTTGATAAGGTCTTTACGGTTTGATTGCTCAATCCACTCTTCAAGTTTATCTTTCAGTGTATTGAAACCTTGTGGTGCAGCAGCTTCTTCTTTCACTTGCTGTGGTCTTTGTTTCTTTGGTTTGCTTTCTTTTCTTTCAGGTGCTTCTTGCGTTGCACGGATAGAAAGGCTGATTTTACCAGCATTTTCATCAACAGAAAGAACTTTCACTTGTACTTCGTCACCAATTGAAAGGTGCTCGTTGATGTCTTTTACAAAACCGTGAGTTACTTCAGAAATGTGCACAAGTCCTTGAGTTTCTTCATCTAATGCAACAAACGCACCATACGCTTGTAATCCTGTTACTTTACCAGTGTAAACACTGCCTACTTCAAACTTTGTCGCCATGATAACAACTCCTAAATAAATGTTTTAATATTCGTTTATACGCAATTAAAAACTATATCACAGAACGCTCTTTTACGCAAAATATTTTTTAATTGGGTTTAGATCCGTTCAAAAGGGGGAATACCTGAAAACAAGAATGCTTTCTAGTATTCCCCCCTAATTTGAGAGGCATGAGTCCAGATGGATTGATGCCTTTTTTTATTTTAAGATAGCAGGTGCCTCTTCTTGCACTTGTCTATTCTGCAAAAAACGCTGGATTCTTGAAAGTGATTCCTGCAAGTGATCGAGTGATGATGCATATGAACAGCGAATATGTCCTTCACCACTTGGACCGAATACATTTCCAGGGACAACCGCTACTTTCTCGCTAAGCAGCAGCTCCTCGGCAAATTGTTCTGAAGTCATGCCTGTGCTTTTAATGGACGGGAAAGCGTAAAACGCTCCGTTTGGCTGGTGGCAAGTGAGTCCAAGTTCATTGAGAGAGCCGACAAACAAATTACGGCGCCTTCTGTAGCTTTTCTTCATTTTCTCCACATCTTCAAGTCCATTTTTTAATGCTTCTTCTGCGGCATATTGTGCCATAGCTGGTGCACACATCATAGAATATTGATGTATTTTCAGCATGGCATCACGGAGGACTGGCGGTGCTGCCACATAGCCTAAGCGCCACCCCGTCATAGCAAACCCTTTGGAAAAGCCTGAAATCAAAATCGTTCTTTCCTTCATATCTTGAATCGCCGCTACGCTCGTAAAAGCTTCATCGTACGTCAGCTCTGCATAAATCTCATCTGTAATGATTAAAAGATCATGCTCCTTTGCAAACTGAGCAATATCTTCAAGCTCTTCTTTCGAGTAAACAGACCCTGTTGGGTTTGATGGAGAGCATAGCAAGATGGCTTTTGTTTTCGGCGTCAGCTTCGTACGAAGATCAGCAGAATCGGCTTTAAAATCTTTTTCAGCCGATGTACTTAAATAAACCGGTACACCGCCCGCAAGTGTCGTAAGAGCCCCATATGCGACGAAACAAGGCTCTGGGATGATCACTTCGTCCCCGCTGTTTAAAATGGCGCGAAAGGCCAAATCAAGCGCCTGGCTACCACCAACCGTAATAATGAGTTCTTCTTCAGGACTGTACTCAATGTGAAACCGCTTATATAGATAATGGCTCAATTCTTTTCGCAAAGAGAGCAGCCCAGCATTTGCTGTATAAGAGGTCAGTCCTTGTTCTAAAGACATAATACTGGCTTCTCTCACATTCCAAGCTGTCACGAAATCCGGTTCGCCGACCCCGAGGGAGATAACCCCTTCCATTGTGGCTGCCAAATCAAAGAATTTCCGAATACCTGACGGCTGAATACTTTGTACCGTTTCAGATAAATAAGACTTTTTCATTTAAGGAGACACCACGATTCTTTTGTCATCGTCCCCTGTTTCAAAGACTTTCCCATCATGCTTATATCTTTTCAAAATAAAGTGGGTAGTGGTTGAAACAACAGAATCAAGTGTCGATAATTTTTCAGATACGAAGCGGGCGATATCAGACATGGATCTTCCTCTGATCACAACAGATAAATCATACACGCCTGACATTAAATACACGGACTCCACTTCTTGGAACCTGTAAATGCGTTCAGCAATTTCATCAAAACCGACGCCTCTTTTTGGGGTCACTTTCACATCAATCATCGCTGTAACGCCTTCGTGTCCGTCTACTTTTCGCCAGTCAATCATGGTCGAATAATCAATAATGACTTTTTGATCTTCGAGCTTTTGAATAATGGCTTCTGCTTCTTCTGATGTCACACCTGCCATTTTTGCAATTGTATTTAAATCGGCGCGGCTGTTTTCATCTAAAATCTCTAATATTTCAGTTTCTTTTTCGGTTAGTTTCATTGATTTCACACCTCTGATTGTAAAAAGCTAGTTTTAAAAAATCTTCTGAACATTATAGCACGTTTTTCCCATTATGCTAAGCAGGGAAAAGATTCTAATCGTAGCTTAAAATCCACTTTTTAGGGTACAATACAGTCACCTAACAGAGAGTGAGTATCAAATATCGGAGTTGATGAGTGTGGACATTGTACAGCCATCCTATATGAAAAGTAAATTCGGTTTAGATATCTATTACGAACACTATCCAAATGAAGGTAAGAAGACATTGATTTTGATTCACGGCCTCTTCTCATCTACCTTCAGCTATCGAAAGCTCATCCCGCTTCTGAAACAAGACTTCAATTTAATTGCGATTGATCTGCCTCCATTCGGGCAGTCCGAAAAATCGAATACGTTCATTTACAGCTATCGCAACATGGCAAAAATCATTATTGAACTAGCTGGTTATTTGCAGATTCAGCATGCGATCCTCGTGGGGCATTCCATGGGGGGACAAATTGCTTTATATGCTGCATCTGAGCGTCCCGACCTATTTGAAAAAGCTGTTCTTTTGTGCAGCTCAGGGTATATGAATAAGTCCAAAAAGTCGCTTGTTTACAGCACATATATTCCTTATTTTTATCTTTATTTAAAAAGAAAGTTGTTCAAGCAAGGTATTATGAAGAATTTAACCGCTGTTGTGCATGATCATTCGATTATTGATCAAGAGATGGTGGACGGATATTTAAAGCCTTTTTCAGATGACCAAATTTTCAGAGGTATTTTTCGTTTGATTCGGCACAGGGAAGGCGATTTAGCGTCAGATGTCTTAAAGAAAATGGAGACACCTGTCCTGCTGATTTGGGGGGAGGAAGACCGGATCGTTCCTATTCAAATTGGCGAAAGACTGCACAAGGATCTACCGCATTCAACCTTGCACGCATTAAAAAAAACCGGGCACCTCATCCCTGAGGAAAATCCGGTCTTTGTGTCTGATCAAATTGGTCATTTCAGCCTGTCTTAAAGCGAGCAGGAGTTACCTTCTCTTATGACAAAAAGCTGATTTGCGATATGCTGGCAGCTTTCCATCGGAAGAAGCTGATCAAATGAGTGATGGTAAATGGCTTGAATGTCTTTCGCGAAAGATAACGGGTCTTCTGCGTCGTATAAGGCACTGATGACGTCAGCAGGCTCCGTTTCGTAAAAGTCCTCTCCATACTGAAAAGGGTCCCATGCCTTAATGACTTGAATCATCTCTTCTACAGCTTGACTATCTTTCATGGGGATCACCGCTTATAATAAATTTTGTGATGTTTATTTTAGCACAACCAAGAATGGTTGAAAAACGGCTAGAGGTGGGTTTCATGAATTTCGACGAACAGATCATACGTAAAGGTTCAAAATCAGTCAAATGGGATCAAGCAGAGTCTTTGTTCCTGACAACAGATGCGCTGCCAATGTGGGTCGCAGATATGGATTTTAAAGCGCCCCAAGTCGTGCTTGATGCTTTAAAAGAACGATTAGATCACGGTGTATTCGGCTATGCATTTCAGGATCAGGAAACGCAGCAAGCAGTAGCTGACTGGCTCAAAAGAAGACACAGTTGGACGATACAAACAGATGCCGTCACCTTCACACCAGGTATCGTGACAGCACTTAGTTTTGCGGTACAAGCCTTTACAGCTCCGAATGATGAAGTGGTCATTCAGTCACCGGTGTATACGCCCTTCTATCAAATGATTGAAAGAAATGGACGTATCGTCTCAACCAATCCTTTAAAAATAGAAAACAACCGTTACATGATGGATTTTGATGATTTAGAGAAAAAATTAAGCAGACCAGAAGCAAAGCTGATGTTTCTTTGTCATCCGCATAATCCTTCAGGGAGAGCTTGGTCAAAAGAGGAATTAAAGCGTGTAGGAGATCTATGTGTACAGTACGGTGTCACCGTCGTGTCAGATGAAATTCATTCCGATCTGATGCTTTACGGACAGCCGCATGTGCCTTTTGCAAGCCTTTCTGATGAGATAGCTAACATCACGGTAACATGTATTGCACCGAGTAAAACATTTAATTTAGCTGGTCTTCAGGCATCTGCCATTATCATTTCTGATGAAGAAAAAAGAACCCTTTTCACCAATGAATTGCAAAGAAATGGATTGTCTAAACTGAATGCCTTTGCGATTCCTGCCATGGAGGCGGCCTATCGCCATGGCGATGAGTGGCTTGATTCACTTGTTCTTTATCTCGAAAATAACATGAAGATCGCAATGGATTATATTGATGAATATCTGCCGAGCATGCGTTATATGAAACCAGATGCTTCTTATCTATTATGGCTGGATATTCGTGATTATGAGCTCACTCAAGCAGAATTGAAACGTAATCTGCTGAAAAAGGGCAAGGTCATACTAGAGCTCGGAAACGTATATGGGCACGAAGGAGACGGCTTTATTCGAATGAATCTAGGCTGTCCTGCCGGAACAGTGAAAGAAGGTCTGAAGCGCCTTCATCAAGCATTCACTCTATCATCCGAATAAAACCATTTCTATCAAAAGAACATCCTAACGGGTGTTCTTTTTAAAGAAAAAAACCCTCCTATTATCATATCTACTTTGTACATGAAATGATATAATGAGAGGAATTACAATTATTTACGAGGAGAGCATTTAAATGGAAATGTTCAAGGATTTTCTGCTCCATGTATCTTTTATTCTATTTCCAATCTTTTTATATCATGCACTATGGCTAAGCCGGACCCCTGCTCATTTCCCTAAAACGAATAAACTGCTCATCACCATATTTGCATCCATTTCATCAGCACTATGTATTATGTATCCAGTTGGTTCGATTTTAGATTTGCAGACTGGGCTTCAATCGATTCCCCTTGTACTGGCTATTTTATACGGGGGATATACCGCCGGAATCGTCGCTATCTTGGTTAGTTCAACCGTAAAGTTCGTGATGTATGGCTCTTTTTTATGGGTTGGATTGATTGTTGTACCGATTTACTTTTTCATTCCTTTCCTGCTTTACCGGAAATGGCGCCAATATTCTAAGCAGAGAAAGCTGTTATACGGAGTCCTGATTGCGTTATCAAAAGGGATGTTTATTTACATTGGACTGCTTGTGGTCAGCTTAATAGAGTACAGCCCTGCATTCATTATGCAGCAAAAGCTGCTCGAATTATTTTTCTCAACTCTTTACTACATATTCTTTCTTGTGCTGAGTATTTATTCCATTGAGTTTGTGAAAGAGAATGCGCAAATGAGAACACAGCTTGTCCAATCAGAGAAACTGACGATTGTGAGTGAACTTGCAGCAAGTGTCGCCCATGAAGTTCGCAATCCACTGACGGTGGTGAGAGGATTTATCCAACTGCTCTTTTCAAGTGACAATACGAAAGAGCCGTCAACCAATAAAGATTATAAAAATCTCGTTTTATCTGAACTTGACCGTGCGCAGGATATTATTACGAGCTATCTTGATATTGCGAAACAAAATTATTATCAAATTGAGTCTCTCAATTTATCTAAATTACTTGAAGAGTGTGCATCGCTGATGACATCCTATGCGAATTTTAAGTCGGTCACGATTCATCAATCGATTGAACCAGACTTATACATCCAAGGTGATGAAACGAAAATCAAACAAGTCATGATTAATTTAATCAAAAATGCAATTGAAGCAGCGCCCGAACACGAAGGTAAAATCGAACTGTTTGCTTCAAAAGAAAATCATCGAATCTGCCTTTATTTCGTTGATAACGGTGTAGGCATGTCAGAAAGTCAAATGAAAAAGCTTGGTGAACCCTATTACACATTGAAAAATAAAGGAACAGGGCTTGGGTTGACAGTGACATTTTCCATCATTGAAAATCATCATGGAACGATTCGTTTCAAAAGCTCATTGCAGTCTGGTACAACAGTCACCGTGAAGTTTCCTGAAGATACAAGAAGAAAATGATCAATCCATTTTTTTTGTCCTTTTTTCATCGATCTGCTCCTGCTTTTTAGAAGCACGAACGATCAGACGAAAGCAAATAAATGCAGCAGCAAAGAAAAGCACCGTCGTGATTGCCGCAGGGATATACTCCCTTTTATCTTCAGGAAAATACAGTAGAAAGAATATGATGAACGACATGTTCCGCTCTTCCCCCTTTTGCTCGTTTACTTCACTATATTGGCTAAAAGAAAGGAAATACCTTCTTATGCGAAGGAAATGGAGGAATTTCATATGACAGACATTCAGATTGGACAAATCGTGAAAGGTTTTTACAAAACAGGTGTTTACATTGGGGAAGTGACAGCCGTTAAACCATCTACTTATCTCGTTCAAGTAAAATCGGTTTTAACACACCCCACTCAAGGTGACCTGCATCATCCAAAAGAAGCGGACGTACCTTTTTTTCAGGAAAGACGGGCTTTGGCCTTTAGGGAACAGACGAACATCCCTCATCATATGGTCAAGCCTTATGATGGCGACATCCCTGATTATCAAGTATCACTGAAAGACGCCGTAGACAAATTGAAAAAAGGGCTCAGTGCGGATGATTCCAAGTGGGCTGAAAAATCAAGAGCGTGCCTCTCTTCTCTTGAAAAAGATTATTTTCCAGAAGACGCCCGCTAATCTGCCGAATCAAAAAAGTGAGAGAAGTCAATGAGTTCACCAATTTTGGTTGTTTGCGGATTTTCCACATAGGATCGATCTTTTTCAAAAAGGGTGAACAGCTGATAAGTGGTCATGGCATCATCGAGTGCTTTATGATGCTTACCAGCTCCTTCACTGCCGTACTCCTTAGCTGCTTTCCGAAGTCCTGTGAGTGTTCTATCCCCAAAAAAGGTTTTATATTCAAAAGCCAGATCCCTTTGATTCCCCTTAAAAGGAAAACCAATATGATTGAGCATACAGTTTTGCTTCAGTACCTTCATGTCCATATTTCCCCATGTGATAATCTCACAGTCTTCTCCCCCATCGAGTGACACGAGCTTCTCGATAAACGCCTCAAAAGAAATCCCGCTTTCTACATCCTGCTGCGTAATGCCAAGGAACGATTTACAGCGCTTTGTCAGCTTCGGGAACTTTTTCGGTTTGACATAGCTTGAGAATGTGTCTATGATCGTTTCATTTGATGCTTTGACGACACCGGCTTCAATGATTTCCGGGAAAAAATTTTGCGGATGATATTTCCCATCAGGCATCGTAAATTCAAAATCGACCACAAGCAGCGTCTTCTGTTCCATCAGTCTCACCCCACTTTCTCGTCTGTTTTCCATCCTGCTACTATTATATTAAGACGGACTTTGAAATCACTTCATTTTCGTGAAAATAATGCAGATTCACTATGCCCAACCTATTCATCAGATGAAAGATCGTTTATTTTCCTTTATAATTATTAAGGAACACGAAATAAATAAAGAAGGTGGTCTTTATCACAAACAGGAAGAAAAACTTGTACATCATGTGGTTTGTGAACTTTTTTGTATCTGCCAGCATTACAATGATCGTCCCTTTTTTATCACTTTACATAGAGTCTCTTGATAGCAGTTATTCGAATGAATTTGTTCAAAGATGGAGCGGCTATGTCTTTGGGGTTACGTTTTTAACAGCCTTTCTCATTTCTCCAATTTGGGGACGGATTGGTGACCGGCATGGCTATAAAAAGATTTTGCTCATTAACGGCATTGGGATTGCAACAAGCATTTTATTAATGGGGCTTGTTCAAACCGTTTATCAACTATTTGCGTTACGGCTTTTCATGGGGCTTGTGACAGGCTTTATTTCGACTTCGATGGCACTGATTTCTGCACAGACCGAAAAGGCAACAGCCGGTAAGACCCTTGGTACAATGCAGATGAGTAATGTCGCCGGAGGGTTATTTGGTCCATTAATGGGGGGATTTATGGCAGACAGTGTCGGATTCATTTATACATTTTTCTTAACAGCTGCTGTCATATATGTGTCAGCGATTGTCATTATCTTCGGTGTGAAAGAACAGCCGATCCGTTCAAAAGAAGCAAAACGGGTTTCTTACTCACGGAAGGACGTCCTTGTCCATATTTTCAAACAGCCTTTACTTGTCGTCACCATGCTTCTCACATTCATTACGCAAGTCGGGAACTTTAGTATTCAGCCGCTTTTAGCCTTGTACATTCATGATTTACACGGCCCAGTCAATCTTGCCTTTTATGCAGGGCTGGCGTTTTCTGCAACCGGGCTTGGCAATTTGCTGTTTACACGGAAATGGGGAGATCTTGGAGATCGTATTGGTCACGATAAGGTGCTGCTTGCCCTTCTCATCCTCTCCTCCATTTTATTTATCCCGCAAGCGATGGCAGATTCCTACGGGATGTTAGTCATCTTCCGTTTCTTATACGGGATGGCACTAGGTGGCATCATTCCTTGTACGACGGCCTACATTCGCATCAAAGCGCCTGCCTCTATGCAAGGGGAAGTGCTTGGTTACAATGTCAGCTTCCGCTTTCTTGGAAATGTCGTCGGACCCGTCATAGGTGGCATTGTGGCGAGTCATTACGGAATTCCAGCTGTCTTTTATGTCACCGCCGGCATTTTCCTTTTCGGGGCATTATTTTTATGGGCGGTCCGCTCACAATCAAAGTCAAAAGAGAGGAGTGTCTGATCCATCATCAGATACTCTTTTCTTTCTGTCTAAATGCCTTGTTTACTAGACTTCACGTCTATTCTTTTCTAAAAATAACCTTCTCGTAATCGCAAAAGAATGGTACGATATGGCTAGAAATCCGAAGAAAGTGAGTGACCTCATGTTTCGTGCAATCATTGGATGGTTATTACTTGTTGCCCTCATTCCATTATTTGTTCTGACTTTTTATCTATCAAAGGAAGAAGCCGCAAGTGTAAAACCTGTTAACGAAGTGCTTGATCAAAAAATCAAGCTGGAAAAGGTAGACTTTTCCCAAAACAGTTATATGTATGATCGAGATGGTTCTCTTATCTCTGAGATCGTATCAAACGATGAGAACCGTGTTTTCGTGAAGTACGATAAAATTCCTGATTCCGTCAAGGAGCTGTTCCTCCGATCAGAGGACCGCAACTTTTATGACCATAAAGGCATTGACTTTATGGGCGTGATTCGTGCCCTTGCCGCAAATGTGAAAAACCATGGCATTAGCCAAGGCGCTAGCACCATCACACAACAGTTATCCCGTAATTTATATTTAAGTCATGAACGTTCATTCAGCCGAAAGTTTACAGAACTGCTCTATTCCTATGAGCTCGAGCGAAAATTTACAAAAGAGGAAATTCTCGAAAGCTATTTAAATACGATTTATTTCAGTAACGGGGTTTACGGTGTCGGTTCTGCGGCTAATTACTATTTTGATAAGCCGCTTAGTTCTTTGACGCTTGCACAGATGGCATTTATTTCTGCGATTCCTAACAACCCTACGCTGTATGACCCATTGAAACAATTCAAACATACAAAGAAACGCCAGGAACGGCTGCTTGGTATTTTAGAAAAAGATGGTGTCATTACTAAGAAGCAATACAAAAAAGCAGTGAAAGAAAAAATCAGCTTGTCCTTAAGTGAAAAGAAAAATCTTTACCCTGACTATGTGACATACGCCAATGAAGAATTTACCGATCTGGTGTCTGATCAGGAAGGCTTTACAAAACGATTGAAAAAAGCCAAAACACCTGGCGCAAAAAAGGCAATTCAAAAAGAATTATCAGAAAAGGTTAGTGCATTGCTTCAAGATGGTGTGAAGATTTATACAGCACTAGACCCTTCCTTACAACAAAGAGCGGTTTATCAGCTCAATGCACAATTGCCTTATCAAGGTGTGGAAGGCGGTTCAGCAGTCATTAACCACCAAACCCATCAAATCGTCGCACTTGCTGGCGGGAAGAATTATAAAAAATTTGATTTCAACTACGCCTATCAAGCGCAAAGACAACCAGGTTCCGCCATTAAGCCGCTGTTAGATTATGGCCCTTATATTGATCAAACCGGTGCCACGGCATCAAGCAAAATCAGTGCCGGCAAGTTTTGCAGTAGCGGATATTGCCCGCAAAACTATAATCATAAAACGTATGGAACTGTAACACTTGAAACAGCCTTTAAGAACTCTTACAATACACCAGCGATTCGTATGCTTGATACAGTCGGTGTCAAAAAAGGCTTCAGCTATTTAGAAAAGTTTTCATTCGAACATATTGTCGCAGATGATTACCGTCTCCCTTCTGCACTTGGAGGATTTACAAAAGGCTTCTCGCCGCTAGAAATAACCGATGCATATACCGTGTTTGGCAATCAAGGTGCCTATACGCGAAATCACTCCATTACAAAGGTCACAGACTTAAACGGCAAAACCCTTTACAAGTGGAAAGAGTCGCCGAAGCAAATCTATTCTCAGCGTACAAATGAAACAATGCGCAAGCTGCTTGCCTCTGTTGTGAAAAGTGGAACAGGGAAAAAGGCGAATTTCAATTCTCCTTACATTGGGGGAAAAACAGGCACATCCAATGACTACAAAGACATTTGGTTTGTTGGCCTGACAGATCAATACACAATGGGTGTATGGGTAGGAAGAGATAGAGGAACCGTTGAATCTATTTATAGTTCAAGCCCGCACTTACGTATTTGGAAACAAACTATGCAATACGCTAGATAAACAGGAGGTTTGATTGCGATGCATTCAACACAACCCTCTCACTTCATTTTATTTGACGGTGTCTGCAACGTGTGCAGTGGTGCTGTTCAGTTTATCATCAAGCGCGATCCGAATGAGCGGATGATGTTTGCTTCTTTACAATCAGATACAGGGCAGCGTGTTTTAAAAGAAAACGGCTTGCCTTTAGATGAGTTCAATTCATTCATTTATATTGAAAATGGGACCCTTTATATGAAGTCAACAGGCATCTTAAAAGCAGCGCGGCATTTAAAAGGGATATACAGATGGAGCTATTTACTCCTCGCGATCCCTCGTCCAATCCGTGACTGGTTTTATCAACTCATTGCAAAGAATCGCTACAAATGGTTTGGTCAAAAAACATCCTGCATGATGCCTACACCTGATATTCAGAAGCGGTTTCTTCCATAAAAAAAGCATCCTCCATCATCGGAGGATGCTTTCTTTCGTCTGATTAAGCTGGCAGACTCGCCATCACACTGTTATAAAGCTTAATAAATAAGTACAAAATGCCGATCAAAAATGTGGCCCAAAACAGCAGATTAAACATCATAAACCCAATTAAATTCAGCATAGAAAGTGATTGATAAATGCGTACCACAACCCAGATAAAATAGACGAGACTTGCTAAAACAAAAAGTCCAACAAGCAAAATGAGCTGCTGCGTCAATAGAAATGCAAGTAAGCTGGCAAACAAATAGACAACCGATGCAATCCGAATTTTCTTTAAGTTCTCCCCTTCAGGGTCCTTTGCAAAAAAGAGCAGCGCCAACTCTAACACCGTATCTGCAATGAGTTTTAAAGCAGATAAAATCATAAAATAAACAAGTGCAAATGCGGCAAATAAAGCAAGACGAATGCCCTGTTCAGAGAAAAATTCCAGCATTCCTTTTAAAATTCCTGCTTGGGTCAAGAAGTCAGTCGTGATACCTACTGTAAAAATAGAAAAGGCAGAGCTGAATAGCAAAATTGAAATCAGCGGAAAATATCCAGTCAAATATGTATTTTTCATAAATAGATCCTTTCTCATAAGCTCATTTTTATTATGGCTCACTTAAAACGGATTGACAAGATGCTTTCCAAGTAAACTGGAATCTAAATCAAATTTGTGATTTCGCACGTACATTCCTTCACAAACTTACATTTTCCCGTTAAAGTATTACTATTACGAAAAAATTGCACGTTAGGGGTATACTCGTGAAAAAAACTTTAAGACTGCAAACACGGCTGACGATCTTTGTCTGTATTGTTGTCCTGATCTCCCTCTGTATCACATTCTTTACGATCTGGTCAGAAACAGCCAAGAATATTCATCAGCAGGAACGTGATATCGCCCTCTCCACTGCTAAAATGGTCGCAGAGGCTCCGATCACAGCAAAATCATTGGAAAAAGATCAATCATATACAGCACTGCGAAAATATACAACAAGTGTTCAGCGTATTACCAAAACCGAATTCGTTGTCGTCATGGATATGAACGGTATCCGCAAAACACATCCGAATCCGCAAAAGATTGGGAAGCGGTTTGCTGGCGGTGATGAAAAACCGGCATTACAGGGTAAAGAACATATTAGTACCGCATCTGGAACACTTGGCAAGTCCATGCGTGCCTTTGTTCCTGTTTATAACCAAGATGGCAAGCAGCTCGGGGCTGTGGCAGTTGGGATTACATTAAAGGAAATTGATTTAATTATTCATCAAAGCCTGCTCCCGCTCTACTTTGTCACATCGCTAAGCCTTTTATCTGGCATTATCGGTGCACTCATTGTGGCACGTAAAGTAAAGAAGATTATGTTTGGACTAGAGCCTGATGAAATTGCCACATTATTAAAAGAACGAAGCGCTATGCTAGAATCAACAAAAGAAGGCATTCTTGCCGTCGATCAGCACGGTAAAATCAAGCTGGCAAATGCAGAAGCTAAACGTCTATTTCATAATATGGGCATTATGGTTGACCCTAGAGAACAAGATGTACAGGCCCTTCTTCCTTCAAGCGGCTTAAAGCAAGTAATCGAAACACGGAAACCGCTGCTTGATCGCGATGTCAGAATGAACGGACTGGAGCTTGTCTTTAATGAGGTGCCGATTACGGTAAAAGGGGAAATTGTCGGAGCGATCGCAACCTTCCGTGACAAAACAGAAGTCAAACACCTGGCTGAGCAGCTGAGCGGGGTGAAGATGTATGCCAATGCACTTCGTGCCCAGTCACACGAATTTATGAACAAGCTTCATGTCATTTTAGGATTGGTACAGCTAAAGAACTATGATGACCTTGGCACCTATATTAAAGATATTGCGATTTATCAGCAGACAGAAACAAATGAAATCATCAACCATGTGAAAAACTCAGTCTTAGCCGGGTTTTTACTAGGAAAACAAAGCTACATCAGAGAACAAGGCGCAGCTTTAGAAGTCAATTGCAGTACACAGGTACCAAACTCGGAGGACCCAGCAGTCACGCATGACCTTATTACGGTCATCGGTAATCTGTTAAATAACGCACTCGATGCCGTTTCCCATACAGAGAACAAAAATATCTCCATCTCATTCAGATATGTCCAAGAGCAGCTTCATATTGAAATTACAGACACAGGGGTCGGTCTGACAAAAGAAGAACAGGACATTATGTTTGATCAAGGCTTTTCAACAAAAGGAGAAGACAGAGGATTTGGCCTTTATTTTGTTGACCAAAGCATCAAAAAACTGAACGGACATATGATCGTCACTAGCGAAAAAGGAGAAGGAACGACCTTTAGTCTCCGTATTCCATATAAACAAAAGGAGGATTCACATGATTAATGTGTTGATCGTAGAAGATGACCCAATGGTCGGGGAGCTGAATAAACGCTACTTGACCCAAATAGAAGGATTTGAATTAAAAGGGATTGCCACCTCATTTCAGAAGGCACTAGACATCTTAAAATCAGAAATCATTCACCTTGTATTGCTTGATATTTATATGCCTGGACAAAATGGGCTCGCCCTATTATCAGAAATTCGTCAGCAAAATCATTCCGTTGACGTCATCGTCATTTCAGCTGCAAATGAAGTGGATGTCGTACAGCAAACGATGCGAAACGGAGCTGTCGACTATTTAATCAAACCTTTTGAGTTTGAACGCTTCCAATCAGCACTGGCAGAATATAAAAGAAAACATGCCCTATACCAAACGATGAACAGCATCTCTCAAAATGATTTAGACGCGAAGCTTTTTCATAAAAAAGCAGAGGCGGAAAAAGTCCTGCTGCCAAAAGGCCTGACGAAGAGCACACTCAAACTCATCTGGACAAGCATCCAATCATTCGGTCAGCAGGCTTTCACGACCGAAGACCTAGCCAATCATACTGAAATCTCCCAAGTTTCGATTAGAAAATATTTGAAATTTCTTGAGGATATCGAAGTGGTTGATGTGGAGATGGCATACGGGACAATCGGCCGCCCTGTTTTCCAATATAAACTGAATACAAGCAACATGAATTTGATTCAGCAATATCTTTAATTTGACACATCTGACCTTTCACAAAGGCCAGATGTTTTTTTATGGCATACGATGTCACAAACCCCTTGATATCAGTGGTTCCACTGTAGTAGAGCACATCATAAAAGCGGCATTATATCATATTTCAGCACATAAAAAGACATCGAATTTAGCCTTTTAACATTTTTTTAAAAATAAAACAAATTTCTATTTATTTATTCGATGGGAAATGATAAATTATGATTGATTAGTTCAACGAGATATAAGTCTGATGTCTTACATCTTCTCTCCTGTTTCCATCAATTTTAAAAGAATGCAGGATAAAATACCCTTTTCACAAGGATAGGAGAAGGCAAGAGTCGGTCTTTTTTCGCGAGACTTTTCTGAAACTTTTAAATTTTATAGGGGGTTATGTTTTGAAGAAGCGCAAAATTGGACTTGCATTGTCCTTAGTCGTAGCAGCAGGAACCATCCTTGGAGCATGCGGCAACTCTGGCTCAAACAGCGGTGAAAACAAAAAAGATAAAGATCAATTCACTGTTGCAATGGTAACTGATGTCGGTGGTGTCGATGACAAATCGTTTAACCAATCTGCTTGGGAAGGTTTACAAGCATTTGGGAAAGACAACAATTTAACAAAAGGTAAAAACGGCTTTGATTACTTACAATCTAAATCAGACGCTGACTATACAACAAACTTAAACACACTTGCTCGTGAGAAATTTGATTTGATTTACGGAATTGGTTTCTTAATGCAAGATTCTATTACTGAAATTGCGAATCAACGTAAGAAAAACCACTTTGCCATCGTTGATGCAGTTGTAAAAAAAGACAACGTAGCAAGCATTACATTTAACGAAAACGAAGGTTCATTCCTTGTAGGTGTGGCAGCGGCTCTTTCTACAAAATCAAACAAAATTGGTTTTGTTGGCGGCGTTGATTCTGAATTAATCAGAAAATTCGAAGTTGGTTTCCGTGCAGGCGTTGAAGCAGCTAATCCAAAAGCAAAAGTTGAAGTGAAATATGCTGGTGCATTCGATAAAGCAGACATCGGTAAAGCAACAGCTGAAAGTATGTACAAATCTGGCGTTGACGTCATTTACCACGCAGCAGGCGGAACTGGAACTGGTGTCTTCACAGAAGCGAAAAACCTGAAAAAAGCTGATCCTGACCGCAAAGTGTGGGTTATCGGTGTTGATAAAGACCAGTATGACGAAGGTAAAGTACCTGGAACAAAACAAAGTGTCACTCTTACTTCTATGATTAAGAAAGTAGACACAGCGGTACAAGACTTAACAACAAAAGCAAAAGAAGGTAAATTCCCTGGTGGCGAAGTCATCACGTACGGTCTGAAAGAAGGCGGCGTTGACATCTCTCCATCTCAAGAGAATCTTGATAAAGATGTATTAAAGAAAGTCGAAGAATGGAAACAAAAAATCATCAAGGGTGAAGTGAAAATCCCTGCAACACGTGATGAACTAAAAGATTTTAAAGCTTAATTTGTGCATCGGGATAAGCGCGCCTTATCCCCTTGCCTCTCCTTTACCTCCTCTTTATTCGTAAAAGGTGGTAAAAGAAAAGCTGCAGCCTTGTTTTGCAGCTTTTCTTTTGCTAGTTTTTATCTTCATCAGCACCCTAAAAAAGGAGCGGTTAAACCTGTGGATTATGTCATTGAAATGTTGAATATACGCAAAGAATTCCCTGGCATTGTAGCAAATGATAACATTACGCTGCAGCTAAAAAAGGGCGAAATTCATGCGCTGCTTGGTGAAAACGGCGCTGGAAAATCAACGCTTATGAACGTGCTTTTCGGACTGTATCAGCCTGAAAAAGGTGAAATCAAGGTACACGGAAAACCGGTTACAATCTCAAGTCCAAATGATGCAAGTGATTTAGGCATTGGAATGGTCCATCAGCATTTTATGCTAGTTGATACATTTACTGTGGCTGAAAACATCATTTTAGGAAAAGAGCCAAAGAAATTTGGAAAGATTGACAAAGAACAAGCCATTCAGCAAGTGCAGGAACTTTCTGACCGTTATGGACTGAAAATAGACCCTGCCGCTAAAGTATCTGACATCTCAGTCGGTATGCAGCAGCGAGCAGAAATCTTAAAAACACTATACCGCGGCGCTGACATCTTGATCTTCGACGAACCAACAGCCGTCTTAACACCTCAAGAAATAAAAGAACTCATACAAATTATGAAAAACTTAATTAATGAAGGCAAATCCATTATATTAATTACCCACAAGCTAAAAGAAATTATGGATGCCTGTCATCGCGTGACCATTATCCGAAAAGGGCAAGGTATTCGTACACTTGATGTGGAACACACAAACAAAGACGAGCTTGCCAGTTTAATGGTCGGCCGCGAAGTCTCATTTAAAACAGACAAAAAAGCAGCCTCCCCTGCTGAAGAAGTCTTGCAAATTCAAGATCTCACTGTCAAAGATGCGCGAGGAATTGAAGCCGTGAAACAACTCAATTTATCAGTGAAAGCTGGTGAGATTGTCGGAATTGCGGGTGTAGACGGAAATGGTCAATCTGAATTAATTGAAGCCATTACAGGTCTGAAAAAATCCGAATCTGGCACGATCATGCTAAACGGGAAAGCCATTCAAAATCTCCCGCCTCGTAAGGTCACAGAATCTGGTATCGGACATATTCCTCAAGACCGTCATAAGCACGGACTTGTCCTTGACTTTTCAATTGGAGAAAATATTTCCTTACAAACGTATTATCAGCGTCCATATTCGAAGTTTGGCTTGATGAATATGAAAAATATTTATCAAAAAGCAAAACGAATCATTGCTGAATACGACGTACGGACGCCTAGTGAATATACAGAAGCACGTGCGCTATCAGGCGGTAACCAGCAAAAAGCCATTATTGGCCGTGAAGTGGACCGAAATCCTGATTTATTAATTGCTGCACAGCCGACACGTGGACTTGATGTCGGAGCCATTGAGTTTGTTCATAAACGTCTGATTGAACAAAGGGATTCAGGCAAAGCTGTTCTGCTCATCTCCTTTGAGCTTGATGAAATTATCAATGTCAGTGATAAGATTGCTGTGATTTTCGAAGGCAGCATTATTGCCATTGTGGATCCAAAAGAAACAACAGAGCAAGAACTTGGTCTGTTAATGGCTGGAAGTACGCAACAGGAAGTGGGGAAAGAAGCAAATGTCTAATCGCTTAACAAATCTGCTGATTCCGCTTATCGCCATTGTACTTGGTCTTTTCGTTGGGGCCATCATTATGCTGGCAAGCGGTTATAGTGTCATCGAAGGTTATAGCGCCCTTTGGAATGGCGTCTTCGGTGAAACCTATTATATGGGAGAAACCATCCGACAAGTCACTCCTTATATTTTATCAGGACTTGCTGTTGCCTTTGCATTTCGGACAGGCCTCTTTAATATCGGGGTAGAAGGTCAAATGCTGATTGGCTGGGTTGCTGCTGTATGGATCGGCACAACTGTCCATGCCCCTATGTATATCCATTTGCCTCTTGCACTGATCACAGCTGCTGCTGCTGGTGCATTATGGGGCTTTATTCCCGGATTTTTAAAAGCTCGTTTTTACGTACATGAAGTCATTGTCACCATCATGATGAACTACATTGCCCTTCATGTCACAAATTATTTAATCTCAAATGTCTTAACAAACAATAAAGATAAAACAGAAAAAATTGATGCAACAGCTTCCCTTCGATCTGGTTTTTTTGAGCAGATCACTGATTTCTCTAGAATGCATAATGGGATTTTTGTTGCCATTATTGCGGCTGTTGTCATGTGGGTTATTATCCAGAAAACCTCTAAAGGGTTTGAATTACGCGCAGTTGGGATGAACCAGCAGGCCTCTCATTATGCTGGGATGAACGTTCGACGCAACATCATTTATGCGATGCTCATTTCTGGTGCCTTTGCAGGTCTTGCAGGTGCGATGGAAGGACTCGGAACATTTGAATATGCTTCGATTAAAGGATCATTCACTGGCGTTGGTTTTGACGGAATCGCTGTTGCCTTATTAGGCGGAAATACAGCTATTGGTGTCGTCTTAGCTGCATTATTGCTTGGTGGATTAAAAGTCGGTGCTTTAAACATGCCGCTTGAATCTGGCGTACCGACTGAGGTCGTTGATATTGTGATTGCGATCATTATTCTTTTCGTTGCCTCAAGCTATATCATCCGTCTTGTCATTCAACAATTGAAGAAAAAGGGGGGAAAATAAGTGGGATTTCTGCAAATTCTTGAAATCATCGTCCCGGCTACACTCGTTTATGCTGCACCACTTATTTTAACCGCTCTTGGAGGTGTCTTTTCAGAAAGATCAGGTGTCGTCAATATCGGTCTTGAAGGTTTGATGGTCGTCGGAGCATTTTCTAGTATTATCTTTAACTTAATGTTTGCTGATACGTTTGGTGCCTTGACCCCGTGGCTCGGTCTACTTGTTGGTATGGCCATTGGCGGCGTGTTCTCACTCATTCACGCTGTTGCCACTATTACGTTCAGAGCAGATCAAACGGTCAGTGGTGTTGCGATTAACATGCTTGCCCTTGGTGCTACGCTGTTTGTTGTCAAACTGATTTATGGAAAAGCACAAACGGATAAAATTACAGAACCTTTCTATAAAGGAGATATTCCCCTTTTAAGTGACATTCCAATCATTGGTGATATTTTCTTTAAAGATGTGTATTATACGTCCATTCTCGCATTAGTTCTTGCGGTTGTCGCTTGGTTTGTTTTATTTAAAATGCCGTTTGGCTTACGACTTCGTGCAGTCGGAGAGCATCCAATGGCAGCTGATACAATGGGAATCAAGGTATATCGGATGCGCTATATCGGCGTCTTCATTAGTGGTCTATTTGGCGGTCTTGGTGGAGCCGTGTATGCATCGACCATCGCTCTTGACTTCTCACACGCCACCATTACAGGACAAGGCTTCATTGCGTTAGCCGCCCTTGTTTTCGGGAAATGGCACCCATTTGGCGCTATGGGCGCTGCTTTATTCTTTGGATTTGCACAAAGCTTAAGCATCATTGGCTCTCTGCTTCCGCTGTTTCAAGATATCCCGAACGTGTACATGCTCATTGCACCATATGTGCTGACGATCCTAGCTCTTACTGGCTTCATTGGACGAGCAGACGCTCCAAAAGCACTTGGTACTCCTTATTTAAAAGGAAAACGATAAATAAATACCATGTATGATCACTCCCCTGAAGGACAAACTATCTTCAGGGGATTTTTGTATGATAAAAACGACAAAACCCCCGTTTATTTTACTTTTATTACACTTAATTTAGTTTAATAAATAGATGAGTGTCACAGAATCTTCTACAATTGAGACAAATAGCATTTGGGGGTGTTTATGTGGCTAATACACAACAATTGAAATCGATTACAAACGATTCTGACAATAATAAAAGCGTTTTCCGAAAAATTCTTTCTTGGAAAATTGGTGTTATTGATCTACCTGTGTATATAGTACTTGCAGCGATTATTTTAACTGCCGCTTATTTTAATAAAATTCCAGCAAATATGCTTGGTGGTTTCGCTGTTATTATGATTTTGGGGATTTTCCTAGGAGATGTAGGACAACGTATTCCAATCTTAAAAGATATTGGTGGACCGGCGATTCTTTCTTTATTCGTACCATCGTTCCTGGTCTTTTTTCATGTTCTGAATCCAAACTCGTTGGAAGCGGTTACGTCTCTGATGAAAACGTCGAACTTCCTATACTTCTATATATCTGCTCTTGTAGTAGGTAGTATTCTTGGGATGCAACGAACTGTTTTAGTACAAGGCCTTATTCGTATGTTTGTTCCTCTTGTTGCAGGTACAATTACAGCTGTAGCTGCTGGAATTCTAGTGGGTCTTCTAGTTGGTTACACACCGCATCATTCGTTCTTCTTTATCATTGTACCGATTATTGCCGGTGGTGTCGGTGAAGGGATATTGCCATTATCGATTGCTTATTCGCAAATTCTTGGTGTATCAGCAGAGTCATTAATTTCTCAATTGATTCCGGCTGCTGTTATTGGGAACGTCATTGCCATCATTTGTGCTGGCGCAATGAAAAAGCTTGGTGAAAAACGTCCTGAACTAAACGGGAATGGACGACTTGTTAAATCAAAAGAAGCAAATGAAATCTTTGAACAGCCTGACATGGATACTAAAGTTGACTTCAGCTTAATGGGTGCAGGTGTACTTGTTGCATGTACAACTTTTATCTTTGGCGGCTTATTAGAAAGTTTTGTTCATATTCCAGGTCCAATCTTAATGATTGTTCTTGCTGCATTAATCAAATACTTAAACGTGATGCCTCAGCATTTGCAAAACGGCTCACAACAGTTCTACAAGTTTGTATCGAAAAGCTTTACATGGCCTCTAATGGTTGGTTTAGGAATTCTATACATTCCACTTGATGATGTGGCCACTGTTATTTCGATTCCTTTCGTATGTGTATGTATTGCTGTTGTTCTAGGCATGGTTGGTTCTGGTTACTTTGTTGGTAAATTCATGAACATGTATCCAGTTGAATCTGCCATTGTGACTGGCTGTCACAGTGGATTAGGCGGTACTGGTGATGTTGCGATTCTTTCAGCTTCTGGAAGAATGGGCCTTATGCCTTTCGCTCAAGTCTCTACACGTCTTGGCGGAGCAGCAACCGTTATTTGCGCAACAATCTTACTTAGAATGTTTACTTAAAAAAAGAAACAAAAAGCATGTCCTTTTCATAAGGGACATGCTTTTTTTATATTTCTTTTCTCCCATACATCCTCATTCATCAGCTAATACAATTCGTATATACTCCCGAGGCTGAAAAGGATACTGTTTCGCCTGCGGATAGGTCATATGGAGGAGATGTTCAGAAAATAGCGGCCATTCACTCCCGGCCTGCCACCTTTTTTGATCATTTCGTTCAATCAAGAATGCTCCTCCTAAAATCGTGCAGAATATGCTTAAGCTGATGGCGATCTTTCTTTTCATTTGATCAGCTCCTTTAAGAAAAGCATGTACGAAATACAAAACAATATACAACGAGTTTCATTTTTGATAAAATATTTTTTGTGGTCAAAAGAACTCAAAACAATTCCGATTTGTCGTAAATCAGTTCAAACCAATGCACTATGTCTGTATTTACGCTATAATTTTAGTTACCAGTTCTTTAGAACGTGAATTTATATTGATCAAAGGAGGTTCATTTTCTTGCAGCTTATTCACTTCGCCATCCTATCACCTTTTTTACTTGCCTTTGTCGTCCCTTTTCTCTTTAAATACGTAAGGCGTATACATACAGGATGGTTTGTTCTCATCTTGCCTATTCTTTTATTTACCTATTTCATCCAAATGCTCCAGATCACCTCGAATGGACGAACGTTGTTCTCACAAGCTGAATGGATTCCCTCTCTAGGGATGAATTTCACTGTGTATGTAGATGGTCTCAGCCTGTTATTTGCTTTACTCATCACAGGTATTGGTGCACTTGTGGTACTGTACAGTATTTTCTACTTATCAAAGGAAAAAGAACAGCTTGGCTCTTTCTATACGTATTTATTAATGTTTATGACCGCTATGCTCGGTGTTGTTCTCTCTGACAACATGGTCATACTTTATTTGTTCTGGGAGCTAACTAGTATCTCTTCCTTCCTCTTAATTGGGTATTGGTATAAGCGTGAGCGTTCTCGTTACGGAGCAACCAAATCACTGCTTATTACTGTGTTTGGTGGATTAGCTATGCTTGGCGGCTTCATCCTCATTTACCTGATCACTGATTCATTCAGTATTCGCGAAGCAGTCAATCAGCTTCAGCTCATTATGGCATCACCTTATTTCATCCCTGCGATGGTTCTCATTTTACTAGGGGCCTTCACGAAATCAGCGCAGTTCCCATTTTATATTTGGCTGCCTGATGCTATGGAAGCACCAACCCCTGTAAGCAGTTATCTACATTCTGCTACTATGGTCAAAGCCGGTATTTATCTGGTTGCCCGCTTTAGTCCGATTTTTGCTATATCAGAGGTGTGGTTTTGGACCATTTCGATTGTCGGACTTATCACACTATTCTGGGGATCTTTCCACGCCGTTCGGCAAAATGATTTGAAAGCCATTCTGGCCTTCTCGACAGTGAGTCAACTCGGGATGATTATGCTCATGCTAGGAGTAGGCGCAGCTGCCATTCATGAAAACAACCCTGCCTTTTTTGGCGCAGCCGTTCTTGCTGCTATTTTTCATCTCATTAACCACGCAACCTTTAAAGGTAGTCTCTTTATGGCAGCAGGGATTATCGATCACGAAACAGGTACACGTGATATTCGCAAATTAGGTGGATTAATGACCATCATGCCAATTACCTTTACGATTACGTTAATTGGTACATTCTCGATGGCTGGACTCCCGCCTTTTAATGGGTTTTTAAGTAAAGAGCTATTTTTCACAAGTATGATCCGGATTTCTGAGATCAGCTTTACGGATGTGTCAACATGGGGGGCTATCTTCCCTGCTATCGCTTGGCTCGCTAGTGTGTTTACGTTCATCTACAGTATGATGATCGTCTTCAAAACATTTAGAGGCCGTCTGAATGTCGATCAATTGGAGAAAAAACCGCATGAAGCACCGATTGGTATGCTGATCCCGCCAATTATTTTAGCTACACTTGTGGTCACGTTTTTCTTTTTCCCTAATATTCTTGCCTATTCTGTCATTGAACCTGCCATTCAAGCGATCATTCCAGAAGCCATTCAAACAGGAAGCCGCTTTGCCGTAAAAATTGAAGCGTGGCATGGATTCCAGCCAGAGCTTTACATGACAATTGGTGTAGTTGCGCTCGGTACCATTGGCTATTTAACGCTGTCAAAATGGCGCCCAATGTACAACATATTTAAGGAAAAATGGTCATTTAACGCTTTGTATGATCGTTCACTTATAGGTGTAGAAAAAGGGTCATACCGCCTAACAAACAGCTATATGACAGGATTCCTTCGTGACTATCTTGTCTATGTATTTGGGTTTATGATTATCGTGCTTGGCAGCGTGATGTTCTACAAGCAAGCCTTCTCATTTCAAACTGAGCACGCTGCATCAATCGGCACGTACGAAGTCATCCTTTCACTTGTGATGGTCGCAGCGACAGTCACGACTGTATTTGCTCGTTCACGCTTAACAGCTATTATTGCGCTAGGTGTTATGGGCTACACGCTGTCACTATTCTTCGTGATTTTCAGAGCACCTGACCTTGCGCTGACACAGCTTATTATTGAAACCATTTCTGTCGCGCTGTTTTTACTTTGCTTCTATCATTTGCCAAAGCTGAGTCTGAAGCAAAAAACACGAAGATTTAAATTAACAAATTTGATCATCTCATTAGGTGTTGGAGTCGTTGTCACCTGTCTTGCTTTCGCTTCAACAAGCCAGCAGTCTCTTGACACGATTTCAACGTACTTCATTGAAAACAGCTACAAACTGGCTGGCGGAGACAATATTGTCAATGTCATTCTTGTCGATTTCAGGGGCTTTGATACACTCTTTGAGATTACAGTGCTGGCCATTGCGGCACTCGGTATTTATGGATTATTGAAGGTAAAAGCACAAGGAAAACGGAAGAGAGGCGTACGGCGATGAGAAAGATTGATACGAATGATATGCTCTTACAAGTCACTACTAAAATTACAGCATTCATCATCTTGCTTTTCTCACTTCACCTATTTCTTGCAGGACATAATAATCCTGGCGGAGGATTCATTGGCGGCTTGATGAGTGCTGGTGCTGTCGTCCTTCTGCTTTTAGCCTATGACCTTAAAACAGTGAGACGCATTTTACCATTTGACTTTATTTATGTGGCTGGTGTCGGTTTGCTCGTTGCCATCCTAACAGGCATGGGATCTTTTCTGTTCGGAGCACCTTTCCTATCCCATGCATTTGATTATTTCCAACTGCCGTTTCTAGGGAAAACAGAACTGGCGACAGCAGTCCTGTTTGATATCGGTGTGTATTTAGTTGTTGTTGGTGTCACCATGACCATTATTCAAACGATTGGAGAGAAGGAATAATGGAATTTCTAATGTCTATTATCGTCGGAATCATTTTTATGGCAGCGACCTATTTAATGCTTTCAAAAAGCCTTCTGCGGGTCATCGTCGGTACTGCCGTTTTAAGTCACGGCGTCCATTTGCTTCTATTAACAATGGGCGGTTTAAAAAAGGGAGCACCTCCTATTTTGAAAGAGGGGCTCACATCCTATGTAGATCCATTGCCACAAGCATTAATTTTAACAGCCATTGTCATTGCTTTTGGTGTAACATCCTTTTTGCTCGTGATGGCCTTCCGTGCCTTCCAAGAGCTGAGAACAGATGACATGGATCAAATGAGAGGAAATGATCAGCATGAATAATCTCGTGATCCTGCCTATATTAATACCATTACTAGCTGCTACATTATTGATTTTTATGAATAAAAACACCATGCTGTCGAGAGGCTTTAGTGTATTTGCATCTCTTTTAGCCATTATCTGTAATGTCTATTTGGTCCAAACGATTTTCACAAACGGCATACAAACCCTTTATTTGGGTGGCTGGAAAGCACCGTTTGGCATTGCCCTTGTGGCCGATCAGTTTGCTGCACTTCTTGTGCTGACCGCTTCCATTGTTGGACTTGTCACAGTTCTTTTTTCCTTTCAAACGATTGGGAAAGAAAGAGAGCGGCTGTTCTATTATTCTGGTGTCCAATTCTTGTTGGCTGGCGTCAGTGGTGCCTTTTTAACAGGAGATATTTTCAACCTGTTTGTCTTCTTTGAATTGTTGCTGATGGCATCTTATATGCTCATTGTTCTGGGTGGTTCAAAGCCTCAACTTCGTGAATCACTGAAATACATTGTGTTTAATATTATCTCATCGGCATTATTTATTGTTGGCGTAGCGTGTTTATATGCAGTCACAGGCACACTGAACATGGCTGATTTAAGTGTGAAAATAGCTGAATCTGGGCAAACAGGGTTAATCACCGTGATTGCCATTCTGTTCCTGATTGTATTTGGCTTAAAAGCTGGGGTGTTCCCGCTTTATTTCTGGCTGCCAGGGTCTTATCATGCACCGCCGGCAGCGATTTCAGCTTTGTTTGGTGCACTGCTGACAAAGGTCGGGCTATATGCGATTGCCAGAGTCTTTACGCTCATCTTTATACATGATACAGGTTTTACACATACAATTATGGCCTGGCTAGCCGCTCTAACGGTTATATTCGGTGTCATTGGCTCTATCGCCTATTCTGATGTGCAAAAAATTGTGATTTATAACATTGTCACAGCTGTTGGTGTCATTTTGTTTGGGATTGCGGCCAATACACCGGCATCACTTCAAGGCGCCATTTATTATCTCATTCACGATATGGTGATCAAAGGAGCTCTATTTATGCTCGCAGGGGCACTGTTTGTGTATGCTGGAACCAATCATCTGAAAAAAATGGGTGGGCTGATTCAATCCCAGCCTCTACTCGGCTGGATGTTCTTCATATCGGCTTTATCACTTGCGGGTATTCCTCCGCTAAGTGGATTTGTTGGCAAGCTGAAAATTGTTGAAGGTGGGTTTTCTGCTGGGTACATGACGTTCTCTATCCTTGTTTTACTGTCCAGTCTTCTTGTCCTTTATTCTGTTATGAGGATTTTCATGCTCGCGTTTTGGGGAGAGGAACAGGATATGCGAAGAAGAAAGCCATCCATTAGAGGAATGGTGTATCCTGGGGTACTGCTTGTTATCTTATCGCTTGCGATTGGATTAGGCACAGAATTCATTGCACCTTATATCAATCAAGCTGCGGAAATGCTTTCAACACCAGAAAAATATATTCAAGCTGTGCTGAAGGAGTAGATGAACATGGCCTTTCAAATATTATTAAACGCTCTCCTCGCCTTTACATGGATGTTTATGAATGATACATACAGAGCTGCAGACTTTGTATCAGGCTTTGCACTAGGGATGATCGCCATTTTTATGCTACGGCGATTCTTCCCTCAACGTTTTTACGGCTATGCCCTTTATGCGATTTTCAAGCTCGTCATCATTTTTATCAGAGAGCTGCTTCTTGCTAATTTGAGTGTACTCAAGACGGTGTTATCTCCAAAGCTTAAGATCAAGCCTGGTATTTTCGCCTTTCGTACAGATTTAAAAACAGATTGGGAAATCACCATACTGGCCAATATGATTACATTAACACCTGGTACACTGGTCATCGATATTTCCGATGATCGTTCGATTTTATACATTCATGCGATGGATATTGAAGATGCTGAAAAAGCCATCCACGATATTCGGGTATCATTTGAAAAAGCGATTCAGGAGGTGAGCGGTAAGTAATGGAACTGATCTTGCAAATGTCACTTGGAATTCTTGCGCTGTCTACTTTGCTTTTTGTCATACGGGTCATCAAAGGACCTTCTATCCCAGATCGCGTTAGTGCGCTTGATGCGATAGGAATCAATTTAATTGGGATGACAGCCATCGTGTCTATCTTACTGAAAACCACTACGTTCTTTGAAATTATTTTACTGCTCGGTATTCTTGCCTTTATAGGCACTGTCGCTTTTTCCAAATTCCTTGAGAAAGGGGAAGTGATTGAAAATGATCGTCATCGCTAAAGCGATCGTGATTTTCTTTATTCTGCTTGGCGCCATCCTCTGTTTGATTTCAGCCATTGGTGTCCTTCGCCTGCCGGATGTTTACACACGTATGCATGCTGCATCAAAAGCATCGACACTTGGTGTTGTTCTCATTTTAGTTGGTGTGTTCTTTCATGAATGGTTTCTTGCAGGGATCATCTCTGCGAAAATCCTGCTTGGGATTGTCTTTATCTTTCTGACCGCACCAGTCGGCGCTCATTTGATCGGAAGAGCCGCTTACAACACTGGTGTGAAAATGGACAAACGAAGTGTCCAAGATGATTATGGCGGTTTCCGTAACTTTGTCATTAAACGAAAAGAAGACTCTTATTTATAAATGAAGAATATGACATTCAGGTCTTGTTCACTTTACCTGCATGTTCATAAAAGGGTATTAAAAAAAGCTTCCGCTGCACCGGGAGCTTTTTTATATGCGATCAATGACAGCGAGTGTACATCTTGACGTACAGATATGACGGTCTCGATCATCTTTTATATCGATTTGGAATACCATTGTACGCCGCCCTACATGTACAGGAACAGCTGTAGCTGTCACCACTCCATCACGTACAGATTTTAAATGATTGGCATTGATTTCAATACCTGAACAAACCTGCTTCGTTAAATCCAAATGAGCAGCAGCACCCATGCTTGCCACTGTTTCTGCTAGAGCAGCTGATGCTCCTCCATGCAGTAATCCAAATGGCTGTTTTGTTCGGTGATCGACTGGCATTGTCGCCACGCATCGTGACGTATTGCATTCCACAATCTCAATCCCCAGTGCCTCAAGCAGTGTATTTGAACAACTCACATCCATCAAGGCCCTCTCCCTTCACACGTTTACAGCACACTTTCCGATTTTGCAATTAACACCGCTTCCGTTCGAGATCCAACATTCAGCTTATTAAAGATGGAGGTCAAACTGTATTCAATCGAGCGTTTGCTCAAATGAAGCACATCGGCGATCTCTTGGTTTGTGTACCCTTTTTCCACTTCTCTTAAGATTAAACATTCACGCTCTGTTAACAGCTCATGATCCGTCTGCTGCGCCTGTTCTGGCTTCTCTTGCTGCTGTGAAATTAATTTCTTTAAATAGGATAGCTGAATGACAACTTCTCCTTGCAATGTGCGGTGTATGTATTCAATGATTTTGTCTTTTGTCTCTGTTTTACTTATTGCACCATGCAATCCAGCTCGAATGGCCTCTTCGAAATAATCATCTACTTCATATCCTGTATAAATGATAATTTTCACTTGTTGATTCGTTTCTAGAATTTGTTTGGCAATGTCCATTCCATTGATATCCCCGAGATTTAAATCCATCAAGATCACATCATAGATGGAAAAGTCATGCGTCTTTAAAAAGGCGCCTTCTGCATCAGGACTTAAACAATCGACTGATAGCTGCTGATCTGATTCTAATATGCTTTTTGTCCCTTCCATGACAGCCGGATGATCATCAATGACCAATATCTTCTTCATGTCTTCCTCCCTTTAAATCACTCACTTCCATTTTATATAAAAGACTTGGCAGATGCCAAGTCTTATTCCTTAAGAAATCGTTACAATTCCATTTCAATTTTCACCTTGAGCCCTTTTTCAGGTGCTGTGTGAATTTGAAGCTTTCCATTTAGAGCTTTGACTCGTTCCCTTATGCCAGAAAGACCCATGCTCATCGTGTGCTGATCAAGCTGGCTTGCATCAAATCCGACTCCATCGTCCTCATAATGGAGAACAACTTGATCTTTAATACAAATGAGCATCACTAAGACTTGGCTGGCCTTAGAATGCTTCAACGCATTGGATAACAGTTCCTGCACTATCCGGTAAATATTCAGCTGTGAGTCAATATCAATGTCCAATTCTTTATCAAATCGGGTTGTATTCAGCCTAATATGAAATGGCGCTTCCTCTTGAATTTGCGAAGTCAGCTTCGAAATTGCCTTCACTAACCCCAAATCATAGAGGAGCTGCGGCCGAAGTTCATGACATGTTTCTCTCGTGGTTTGAATCACCTTAGACATTTGTTCATTCCATGAGATCAATGAATTTTCAATAGATGTTGGGCATTGGTTGTTTTGGAAATTGGTTAAGAACATCTCGGACTGTCTCTTCAGTGAAATCAAATCCTGCAGCACAGAATCATGAAGATCCCTCGCTAAATCTGAGCGCTGCTTCTCTTCCATGGCGAACATGACTTTCTTCAGCCAGGCGGGATTGGCTTCCCGCTGTTTCAAATCCTCAAGATGTTCCATCAGTTCTTCGATCTTGACGACATTTTCTAAACTGACACTTGTGTAAAATGCCAATGTTTTCAGCCATGAGATTTCATCGCGGGTCAATTTCGGCGTCTGTATATTGGATAAGCAGCAAATCATAAACGAGTGACCGCCCCGCTCTCCAATTTTCATCATAAACCCTTTATCAAGCTCGATGATTTTCCCAACTTCACCTAAAATATCTTGAAATTGATCCACGTATTCTTTCCATAACTTACTATCATTTGTTGATTCATCAATTTCAATCATTTCTCCATTAGCCTTCACCTCTAGCACAAAGGCTTTATTCACAACGAGCACTTCTAAAATAGTGTATTTCAAATGATACAGTACTTGATGAAGTGATGACGCCTCACGAATAAGCTGCGTAAATTTAAACACGCTGTCTTGGTAATTATACTTCTCTGAAAAACGTTTCAAACGAAAACGGAAATCTAAAATTTCTTTAAAATAGAAAACAGCCAACATGAGTGTATATGTGATGAATGCGAGCTTCAGTGTGTACTTTAAATCTTCTGGTTTTTGCAGAATATAAAACGTGACAACAACTAAAATGGTCGGTGTAATGGCAATAAATCCATAGTATTTAAGTCTACTAATCAAGAAATCCATATTGTAAAGTTTGTTCGTCATGAATTGATACACGAGTGAAAAAGGAATGAGCAATACAAAAGAAGTTAAGAAAAAGGGATCTACAACATAAATACGAAACAAAACATATGGAATTGCAAATAAAAAAATAAACGGACAAAATGCTATGATATTAATCATGACAAAAAACTTTAAAACAGACCCCTGCTCTGTCTCTTTATATTTCTGCATTCCATTAATAATGACTTTGAATGACATGATAATAGAAGCAAAAAAGAATAAAAGATTTAAACTCGGCATGTATCTGGCTATCGCCGAATCAATTGGAACAAACAGCTCTATTACTAGATTAGTTATAGGAAGACTATATAAAATATAAATTGTTTTTCGAGTCGTTATATGCAGGTCAAACTCTTTGAAATATTGATAAATGAAATGAATATAAAAGATAAATACACTTGATAAACAAAATGTGATGACATAATGGCTAAATCTATCACCAATACCCGAAGTACCTGCACTAAGATATCCGATACAAATCGTTAATAAAAATAAAACTAAAAGAAATGCTGATTTTCGTTGGATCTCTTTGTTAATACGAATGATAAAGAAGATACAAAATAAACATATTGAATACAGGATGAGAGGAATTATATAGACAAATAAACTTTCTTGACCAATCAATGTCTTATTTTTTAGGGTGATCATTTGGTTGCCTCTTTGAATATCAATTCTTTGCACATTCCTAAGCTCACCATTGATCAAATGATCTTTATTGTTAGCAGATTCTCCATTGATTTTAAGTATAATATCTCCTTCTTCTAATCCTGATGTGTAGGCTAAAGAAAGATATTCGACTTTGACAACTTCTGCTTGACCATTCTTGTTCTCCGCAACACGTGCTCCATTAAAAATATCAAATACATAAATATATGAAACATAGATCACAAATAAAAAAGACAGAAAAACCAAAAAAGCAGATAGTTTCGTATAAGTTATCTTCATGTATAAAACATCCTTAACTGGAGAACTTTTAAATCATTTTTAAATGAATAGTATCATTTATAGTACCATATATAATCTGCAGACATTTGCCCTTTTTTTATGCCTTGAATGATTGCTTTCATCGTTTCCTCATCTGTGTGAATTAAACTTGCATTCCCTAAGTCCAATTCATTCACAACACTAGGATTTTTCACTAAATATGCAATAACATTTTGAATGTTCAATCATTGCCCTCCTTTGTCATATATGCATATAATTGTTCCTTTTTCGTTTTAGGCAAATCAAGTTGTGCAATTCCTTGCTTCATTTTTAACAGCATAATCTCTCTCATCGATACCATGTACTGAGTCAAACCAGCTTCAAGTAACTTTTGCTTCAGTTGAAACGGCTTTTGCTCTGACTCATCCAGCCGGTTAGAAAAGAAGGAAAGAAGCTCTAGACTGACATCGTTAAAATGTCTTTGTAAATAACTAAATGCCAGCGTTTGTTTTTTTTGAAAATCTCCGTTTGTTTTTGAAAATAACGCAAAAAAATCGTTACTGATTTGTCCAGCAACACCATAATATATCGAATAAGATTCTACAGTGGCATTCATTTTTCTTGTCGCTAAATAAACACCCAGTACGCTAGAAAGAGCTGTTAAAGATCCAGATTTTTTCCTTAAAACCTCTACACACTCTTCTTCTGTTCCATACAAATGACTCAAATCCTCATGCTGCCCTTCCATAGACATTTTGATGAAGTGGAACAGTTTCTCTATTAGTTGAGAATTATTTTCACAAATTGATGTGATGAATTGGATACTCACCGTATACAAATACGTAGAAGCATTGATGGCCACTCCTTGGTTTACGTTCATCCAAGGATACGAATCATTATCCTGATCTTCAATATCATCTAATATATCGGCAGATAAGATGAGAAGTTCAATCCCTGCTGCCAGTTTTGTAATCGCTTGCTCGTCTTGTCCGCCAAATGCCTCATAATGTTGGTAAGCCAATTGCCCAAAAGGAAATTCATTCTTTATATCTGTAAATTCGAGAAGCAGCTTTTGTAAATCATTTTGCCTGACTGCATGTTGAATAAAATCAGACATTTTCTGCTTGATTTTTGTATTCTCTAGATAGTTTAGCATACTCGATCTTGATCCTCACCCTCTCGCCTCTTATTTTACTAAAAAGAAAGAAGCAAATGTCCACTGACATCACTATTTAACAATTATATAATAATATATCCTTTTTTTGTATGTATTTGGATAAAAAAAAGACTTGATGGTTATCAAGTCTTTAAGAAATTTTCACATATTCATATTTGTCGTATTGATCAATGCTTTTGTTAATGTTATGAAGAGAAGCCGTTGTTTCTCTAATTTCGTTTTCAAGTTTCCATAATAGTTGTTTAAGTTCTTCGATTTCATACTTTTCCATCGATTCCACTCTCCTTTTTTGGAAGATCAATGTATTTGTGTATGTTGATTGGGTCATAAGTATTTGATCTGTTACTAACAGTGTAAATGCTATTGAGTATTTTTTCACCGAAAAGTATGAACAAAATGTGTGCGTGATACCGCAAAATTCAATAGGTCTTTTTTCATCATTTTCAGACTTTTCAAATGATACTTTTATCTCAATTTCAAAGGAAATACGTCATTTTTGCGACATGAACTGGCATCATTCGTCACAATTCTCACGATACAGAACATACAATCCCCTCTATTTCCTCGGTTTTTCATGTTATAGGTCAGACGACAGGCTCTACTGTAGACACCGCAATTTTTTGGCGACATTCACCGAAATTGACCGCAAAAGTACCTATTTTTATGATGAATATGCAAAGGTAGAAAGATCATTTTGATTCTTTATTCGGATTTTCTTCATACATTTAGAACAGATATCCGTCCAAATTCACTTCAATGAGAGAAGAGGTGACCATGTGTTTTACTATGTTCCTTATCCGCCTTTGCAGGTTCCCGCAATGGGAAACGCATACCCGCGAACACCCATGACTTTTCCTCCAGTAGATGCTCATGCGTTTCAAAAGGCTGCAAAGGAATCAACCCGTCTCGTGGCTGATGCATCCCTCATTACACAGCAGATTTCCGGTTCGCTTTCGTTTGGACAGCGAATCATGGAAGCTGCTGAACGTGCTGACACCGCAAGTGTGATTCGAATGCTGAAGCAGATTGGGGTGAAAAGCAATATCGATATCCGCTTTAGTCCAGAAGGCATCCGCATCTACTTATCCCTCTCTTCCAGCAGGCTTTTTCTACTTTTACAGTGGGGATAACAAAGAAAGAAGCCGCTCTAGTGGGAGCGGCTTTTCTTAAGATTCAAACATTTTATGACACCATTCAATGGCTTCTATATAACAGCCGTAGGCTTCCTGCTTAGGGAGACTTCCACCTAACATCTCATCATCCCATTCATTTCGTTCAATACGTTTGGCAACGTCTAACACAAGGAAATAGTCATTTTCATAGCCAAGCAGTGCCTCACCTACTTCATCCGAAAGAGGCAGTTCTTTCACAAGTTCAGTAATGTCCGCCCTGACAAGCGTATCAATGAGTGAAAACATACCTGTTAGCATATAAGAAGCGGGATGCTCTCGTTCAGTCCGACTAGCAATGAGTTCACACGTTTTGGCACGAATGAACGACATTTTGATGATTTCCTTTTGGCTTGAGTTGGCTTGGACATTTAGTTCTTTAAATGAAAGGATAAAGATCCATCGCCGTATTTCATTAAACCCAAGCAGGATAATCGCCTGACGAATACTCTTGATTTGATAAAGACGTCTCATGCCGCCAGAATTCAGCATTTTTAATAATTGATATGAAAGGGAAAGATCACTTTCTATAAAGTGCGTCACGGTCTGAATATTCGGCTGCTCCTTGCTCAGCTCATTCAATAGCTGATGGTATGCGTGGAAGCTAGTCGATAAGGCTCGTCCCGAAATGACGTGCGGCTCACTAAAGAAATATCCTTGAAACAAATGGAAGCCAGCTTCTAACGCTTCTTCATATTCTTTTCGCGTTTCTACCTTTTCAGCAAGGAATCGAAGTCGATACTTTTTATATGTATGTAAAATGTCTCTTCGTTCTTCACATGTTGTTTTCAGAAAATCAATTTTTAAAATATCAATGCAATAGAGGAGTTCATCGAGTAACGTGTCATGAAAATGTGTTCCGCTTAGAAAGAAATCATCGAGCGCAATCGTGTATCCCCACTTTTTTAATTGCTTACATCTCATAATAAGTGCCGGGGTAATCGGTACATTTTCTAATATTTCGATCACAAGCTGATGTGGATCAAAATAAGTGAGCAGATCAGACGAAAGCAAGCTTTCGGTGAAATTGATGTAGCATCGTTTTCCTTCTGTCAGTGTTTCGATGCCAATGTTTAAAAAACTATTGATAATGAGGTCCGTTGTCGCTTGATCACCATCTTCAGCGCTATATGTATTGGTTTCACTATCTCTATAAAGCAGCTCGTATGATACGACTTGTTCTTTTCTGTTAAAAATAGGCTGCCTTGCAACAAACACCCTCAACTGCTCCATTCCTCCTTTATGCAATGACAAACAAGATGTGCCTTCAGTATACCAAATGATTGCCCATAAGGTTCATTTTGAATCGTCCAACATGAAAAAAAAGAGACCATCTGGCTTGATGATCTCCTTTCCCGGGGTAATCAGCTTTCATAAAGCTCTTTTTTGATTTTATTTTTCACATCATGGATAAACTGCATCTTATTATCCCAGCATTTTTGACTCAAATCGACTGGGTATTCTTCTGGTTTGCTGATTCGTTTGTATTCCTCCCAGAAGAGTCCGAGACTGTCCTGCACATATGCTTGAATCGTTTGGATATCTGGATTATCATACACCAGCTTCCCTTGTTCAAAAATTGGGACATGAAGGTCCTTCGCCACAAAATTTGTCACAAATTTGCTGATAAATGTATGAACTGGATGGAACATTTTCAGCTTATCTTCACTTTGAACATCTTCTTCTTCAAGGGCAATGTAGTCTCCCTCAGAGTGATGATTCAATTGATTGATAATGCGATACACTCGTTTACGGCCTGGTGTTGTCACTTTCTCTGGGTTAGAAGAAATTTTGATCGTGTCATTCATCTGACCATTTTCTTCAATCGATACAAGCTTATATACAGCACCAAGAGCTGGCTGATCGAATGCGGTAATCAGTTTCGTTCCAACACCCCATACATCAATTTTTGCACCTTGTGCTTTTAAGTTCATAATGGTGTGTTCATCAAGATCGCTTGATGCAATGACCTTGGCGTCATGGAATCCAGCTTCATCCAGCATCGTTCTCGCCTTTTTAGACAAGTAGGCAAGGTCTCCGCTATCAAGTCTGACCCCAATAAAGTTGATTTTGTCTCCGAATTCTTTCGCTACCTTAATCGCATTTGGAATGCCTGATCTGACCGTATCATATGTATCCACTAAAAAGACACAGTCTGTATGTGTTTCGGCATATTTTCTAAATGCAGTATATTCGTCGCGATATGCTTGTACAAGGGCATGGGCATGGGTGCCTGATACGGGAATATTGAAGCGTTTCCCTGCACGGACATTACTTGTTGCCTGAAATCCGCCGATCAGTGCTGCTCTTGCTCCCCACATGGCTGCATCCATTTCATGCGCACGTCTTGTTCCGAATTCTAATGCTGTCTCATCTTCAATGATTCCTTTAATACGAGCCGCCTTTGTTGCAATTAGCGTCTGGAAGTTCACGATGTTGAGCAGTGCCGTTTCAATTAGCTGCGCTTCAACAAGTGTTGCCTCGATGCGCATAATAGGTTCATTCGCAAAGACAATTTCTCCTTCTCGCATTGAATGAAGTGTCCCTGTAAAAGACAACCCGCTTAAGTATTCAATGAAATCGCTTTTATAACCGAGTTCATCTTTTAAATATGCAAGGTCGCTCTCGGTGAAGGAGAAGTCCGATAAATATTCAATCGCTTTCTCTAAACCAGCAAATACAGCGAAGCCGTTGTCAAATGGAAGCTTTCTAAAGAAGAGTTCGAAGACTGCCTTCTTCTCATGAATGCCGTCTCTCCAATACGTTTCTGCCATGTTAATTTGATAAAGATCTGTATGTAGTGATAAACTGTCGTCAATAAACCGATGCTCCAACTTCCATTCTCCTTCCCTTACTTAACCACTTTCGCACCAAGCGTATGCTCAAAGTGAGAAAGTGCCCACTCGTGCCCCGCTTCATTAAAACTCGCCACGGCATTCTCATGAATCACAAGTTCAAAGCCTTTATTGTACGCATCAACAGCTGTATGAAGTACACAAATATCGGTACACACTCCGGCTAGGTGAAGTTCAGTGATGCCACGCTCGCGCAGTTTCATTTCTAATTGAGTGCCTGCAAAAGCAGAGTATCTTGTTTTTTCCATATAATAGACATGATTTAAATGTGTTGACGTGTGAAATAGTGAACTTAGTTTTCCGTAAAGTTCAATTCCTTCTGTCCCGCGAATATTATGGGGCGGAAATAACTTTGTCTCTGGATGATATGGATCTTGCTCTTCATGATGATCGACGGCAAAAACAACAAAGTGTCCTTCATCAATAAATGAGGAAGTGATCTCTGTGATCTTCGACTCAATCGCCTGTCCAGGCTTTCCGCACGTCAGTTTTCCATCGTCTGCAACAAAATCAACTGTATAATCAATACAAATCAATGCTTTGCCCATCCGCATCTCTCCCATATGCTCTTTTGAATCATTATAGCTTATTCATTTCACTAGGGAAACCTATTCAACAGATTCACGAGAAAAAGCTTTTTGAAAAAGCTCATCTTCTATATAGATGTGCTCTTGATTGATCGCATGCGGCACCTCTATCACAAGCCCAAAAGGTGAATGTGACTCGTGATGGTTGACCACTTTAAAAGAACAACCAGCGGCATTTGCCATTTTGACATATGGAGAATAAGAAGCATATGACAATTCACCATTTAAAAGAACAGTGGCCTCTCGGTTTGCCTTCAATACTTGCTCTACCTCTTGATACGATTTATGTCTCGATACTTGTCCTTTTGTCAGAGCGAGAAGAGCACGTTCTCTTAATGAGCCGAGAAACATTCTTCGTTCATCTGGTTTTGTTTCAGCATGTCCAAATATCCCTTGCTGCAAATAAAAGTCTACGGATTCTTCTTTCATTGCTGTGTTCACTCCTGGTTTCTGAATTTACATTTCTGTGACCCAGTGCACAATTTTTTGTGCAAGTTCACGGGCTTCGTCTATTTCTACTCTTTTGTTTAAAGATTGTTCTAGTGCTTGCTCAAGCTGCGTTTTTTCGTCTTCATACGCGATAGAAATACTCCATTCCATATCAGGTACAGCGACAAGCGTTTTATATTCTTTTTTATTTTCATGTAAATATACATTGTAGGTTGTTGGTTGCCCGCTTGTCAGATGCGCTTTTCTTATTTTCATTTGATGTGTTTTCCCCCCTTTTTCTTCTTCCTTCTTCTATCCATTGTACCATAAAAAAAGACAGCTTCTGAAAAGGAGACCCTTTCAAAGCTGGCTATGCGTTAAAGCTCTTTTGCTGGCTGATCAGGTTTGAATCCCAAACAAATGTGACGTTCGGATTGTTGAAGAATTGAACAAAGTCTCCTGCATTATAGGTGCCTGAACCACCAGCGGAATGATCCACACTTTTTGGCGAAATAGCAAACACATCGCCGAAATGTGCAGAACCGTTTCCTATGACACGGTCAATATGAATGGGTCCAACAATTGCTGGCATCTTTCCACCACCTTTACTACCCTCATCATATGCCTAGCGGAACAATACGTGTCTATCCAACATAAAAAAGACAGCTGATATGTCATATGATCAGCTGTCTTTTATGCATTAAATGATTGAGGCTGGCCAAACAGTGTAAAGTCCCAAAGCATAGTGGCATTCGGATCGCTTGTCAGGGACATATAATCACCTGAATTAAAAGCTCCCGCTCCACCGGTCGAGTGATCTACAGCCAAAGGGGCAATGGCGAGAACGTCACCAAAAGTAGCCGAGCCGTTTCCGCCTAAAGACTCAATATGGATGGGTCCAACAATCGCAGGCATCTTCCTTCTCCTCCCTATTCGCTTATGTGAGTTATGTTATGCAAAAAGGGAAAAGTTGTGCATCTGCCCTAAACGTTTAAATGCTGTTCTTTTCGAGAGCGCTGACGCAGCTGAACCAATCTGACAATATTGAGTGTGATGGCTTTCAGCAACGCATAGACAGGAACGGCAAAAATCATGCCAAGGATTCCGCCAAAACTTCCTGCCCCAATTAATAGCAAGATAATTGTTAACGGATGTGTGTTGAGACGTTTTCCAATGATCAATGGAGAAATGACGTTTCCATCGATCTGCTGAACAACAAGAATGACAATAACAGTCACAACCGCTTTTCCAGGCGAATCAAGAAAAGCAATGAGCACAGCTGGCGCCGCACCAAGATATGGCCCAAGATATGGAATGACATTTGTCACCGCAATAATGATGCCGAGAATGAGCGCATATTTCACACCAATTAATAAGTATCCGATAAAACAAGCAACTCCGACAAATAAACAAACAACGATTTGCCCTTGTATGTAAGCAGCAAGCGTATCGTTTAATTCTTTAAAAATCTTCAATCCTTCCTTACGGTAAGGCATTGGCAAAAATTGAACGAGCTTGTCCGGAAACTTATGCCCGTCTTTTAGCATGTAAAATAAAATGAATGGAACGGTAATGACAGCGAGGGCAATATTCGCAATCACGCCAAACACCGCCGACATACTGGAAGCAATATTTTCCGGTAAATCTTTTAATGTCGAAACGATCGACTGTTCAAACTTCGAAACAGACACATAATCTTGGTTCATCATCCATGTAAATGTTTTAGAATGCGAGAAGTCGTTGATAAATTTCTGCATGTCCGTGACATACCCCGGGAAGCTTTTGACAAGTCCACCCACCTGCGTGACAATGACAGGTCCAGCAGCATTGACAACAAACGTGATAAGCCCGATGAATAGGAGATAAATAATCAGAATGGCGAGCGTCCTAGGTATCTTCTTCGACAAAAATCGAACAATCGGATTAAAGATGAAAAAGAGAATACCTGCCAGTAAAATAGGAACAAACAACGTTGAAGCAAATAAAATAATCGGCTGAAATAAAAATGAAACTTTTGTTGATACATACACAATCAGTAAAACCAGTAATATTTGGAATGTCCAAAAATGAACTTTAGATTTTAACAAAGATGCTCCTCCTGTTACGTATTGACCTTATTAAAAAACTACTATTCAACCCACCTTCTGTCAACTGCTTCTTGTTTTAGAACCATATTTTTTGAAAAAAAAAGAACAATTGGTATATCATGCACTTTTTCCAGATATACATTCTGTAAGCATTGAAAAAAGCAGACACCTGTGCGTCTGCTTGTTACACTCTTTCACTGTGATCAGGCATCACCGACACGATTTGCTGGATCCGCACATAAAACACTGATTTTGCCCCCGCCTCAATCACAATATGATCCGGCATCACTTCCTTCAACTTTCCACGTACTGTATCTTTCACTGTTTGAACAATCAATCTCATACCGACTACTTTCTGCAATGTTTGATAAACATATGGATCAACTAATGAAACAAGCTGTGGACTTCCTTGTTGTGCCATGCTACCTGCCCCTTTACTTGTGTATTTACCCACAGCGTATGCAATGACCCATGTGAGTGTCACTCAGCAAACCCACAACATTATTACCGTATTTTTACATTTCATATTTTTTTACAATTTTTAGAAGTATAATAGATTGGTGCTGCCAACATCTTAAATTATTTGAAGAGGTGAATGATCTTGAAAAAATTAATCTGTATCGTTGCTGTCATGCTCTTACTATCCTCTGCAAGTTATGCGCACGCAGGCACAATTGGAGATGCACCTGGTACACCAGGAAAGTGGTTTAAAGGCGAAGAACCGGTACAAAAAGACCTGTCAAAACCCCCACTTGTTTTTGTACATGGCATAAACAGTTCTTCCTCCACATGGTCTGATCGAAACGATATGGCAAAACAAGCTGTTCTGAACGGATACGAAAGCGCGTTCATAGATTTATATCCAGATCAGGACATGAAAAAGAATGGAAAACTATTAGCAGAAAAGTTAAAAGAAATCTATGAATTTTTCGGCAGAAAACTGATCATAATCGGTCATAGTAAAGGTGGAGTGGATACGCAGGCTGCACTCGTGTATTACAACGCTCATCCATATGTAGAGAAAGTCATCACACTTGGCTCTCCACATTATGGGACGCCGCTTGCGGATTTAGCCTATAGCAAAGGCGGAAGCTGGCTTGCGCAAATCCTTGGACAAAAGAGCGACGCGCTCTATTCTCTGCAAACCGGGATGATGGCAGCTTTTCGAAGTGAAACCGACCAGCTGGAGACGTTCCCTCATAAATATGTAACCTATTCTGGTTCAGATTGGGGAACCTTTGGCGGAGTGCTTTATTTAGGCGGCATGTATTTAAAAAGCTTTGGTGCAAACGATGGCGCTGTGACGGTCAGCAGCACAAAGCTAGCATATGCAAACAATATTTTAACAGGAAAATGGGATCACTTTTCGATCAAAAACGGCACAAGCATGTTCCCCGTATTTCAGGCACAGCTGCGTGCAAGTACCGCAAGCGCTGAAAGCGAAGACGAACAAGAGCAAGAACCAGTCTCTTCAGAGCTAAATACAAACGTTTATGTGAAAGGTGGAGAAAGTGAAAAGGATAAAACAGAAGCGTTCTATGTAGAGGAAGGAACGAATGGCCTATCGATTCAGTGGTTAAATGAAAGACAGGAAGCCAATCCGGAAATCGTTGCGCCAAATGGAGATGTCTTAACCAATTTGACGACATCCGAAGCATCATTCCCATATGAAGGCGCCTATTCACACCATGTGCAAATCAATAAACCCGTTCCAGGAAAATGGACGATTCGATCAAATTCAGGAAAAAAGGATCCTTATTTGCTACTTGTATCCTTTGATTCACCATTGAATGAAGAAATCAAAATCGCTGCAGCGAAATCAGGAGATGCATCGACACATTCGAGCAAGCTGATTAAACGATTAAGCAAAACTGTAGAGACCACTTATTTTAAAGATGCCGAGAAGGATCATCCACTGAAAACGAGCTCTTCATCTGCCGTTCAATTGAAAAAAGAAGGTGCTTATTCCGTCACGGTTCATTACACAGGTCTCACTGCGTCAGGGACGTCGGCATTTAACCGTACTGTGATCCGCACATTGTATGTGGATCAGCACGGAACGATTCATGGAGATATTCCATATTAAACAGAGCGTTTCATGGGCTGAAGCGCCTGCTGCACCTTCTCATCCAAATCAGCAATTTTTTTGAGCGCAAGTGATTCATCTATTTGTCTGTAATGATGGTGTCCACCAGGCTCTTCGTCCATTTCATCTGCTTTCTTCACAATTTGCTGGAGTGTGTCCTTATGCAGGTCGCCCTCTGGCAAATATGAATCTGTGTGAAGCAAAATCGCAAGGGCAATCTCTTTGGCTGCTTTTGGTTCCTCGCCGAGCCGTATGAGCAGTTTATGTGCCCGCTCTGCCCCTTTAATGGCATGAATATCATTTCGTCTATATGTCTCGTAATCCCATTCTCCGCCTGCTGTATACCATTCATAGTGGCCGATGTCATGCAAGAGTGCTGCTTTCACAGCAAGATCCGGGTTAATCCCCGCCTGCATCGCCAGTTTGAATGCGTGATAAGCACAAGCAATGGCGTGGGCTTTTCCTGAACGATTTAAATATTTTTGAGCGACTGGATGGGTGTAAACATCCATTAATGTAACCTTTCTCATGGAAACCCCTCCTTATCTATATTTTTAGCATCCTAACATATTCTGAAAAGAAACTCAAATGTTCTGTCATATTTCCGATGAGTCTCAAAATTAGCTTATGCTCGATAAGCTGTCTTTGCTTGTACAATACGAAAAAAGCAGCCGTTATGACTGCTTTTTTCCATACTCACGGGCATCGTATACACAACCGCCAGCTGGGTCATCTGCTAGAAGGTCGAGTAAAATACCGGCCACTTCATCTGGGCTCTTTAACGTACCTGTTTCATGTAATTGCTGAAACCGTTCAATTTGTTCAAAGTCCTGTTTGGAGGATTTCCGAATCTCTCCCTGCATATCCGTATCAATCGTACCTGGTGAAAAGGAAAACGTGGTGACAGGATATGCTTCGTCCTGCTGTTCCTCATGTAAAGTCCTCATAAACATATCAAGCCCTGCTTTTGAACTGCAATAGGCACTCCATCCTTTGTACGGGTTTTTAGCTGCCCCAGAAGAAAGATGCACGATGGTTTTCTTCCCTTCAAGAGATTGTGTCTCCCTCACAAACACGTGACTGAGCAAAACAGGGATGACAAGGTTCAGCGTATAATGCTGATGAAGCGTATCTTCTCCGCCTTGCCCTGCACGCTTGATAGGAGTCACCATTCCTGCATTATTGACAAGCAAGACGTCATCAGCGTCTGCGAGAGTTTGCGAGGACAAGATGCCCTGAAGCCACTTTGCAGCCGATTCCTCATCAGTGAGATCGACCTGTGAATGCGTGAGGTGTGGATGGGATAGTGGCGACTCACTTCTTGCAGCGGTATACACGTTATCCCCGCGTGAAAGTAGCTGTTTGACAAGTGCTAAACCAAATCCTTTTGATCCGCCTGTGACGATTGAAATTCGAATGACAATCTCCTCCCTTGATAACACTATTTTAAATAGTGAATCGGTATCACATCAAGCAATCTGCATAAAGAAAAGCCTGCCCCTTTTTAAAGAGGCAGGCTATTTCTTTTCCGTCTTCACATTCACCTTTGGAATCAGAATGATCATGACAATGATGCCAAAGGCGATCAAGATGCCAAAAATGATTGGCAGAAGCGCCGATCTCTGCTTTTCATGATCATCGCCAGAAGGAGTTGATACAGCCGAATCGCTGAAAGAGATATTCATCTCTTTCATCATACGAGCTGGCGTTTTAGGCGGATTGTCTTTCAGATCACTAAAAAGTTGCGGCGAAAGTTGACCACCAGAGGTCTTAGGCGGGTCAGCAAAGTGAATGTCCGTTTTGACTTTAGATGTTGTTTTGCTTTGTTCGTATTTCGTTTGATCCCTCAATATACTCGAATTAATATTGAGGTTCTTTTCTTGATATTCATTCGGCTTGACATTCGTATCCGTATCTTCACCTGTAGCAGCAAAAGCAGCAGGACTGAGGAGAAAAAGGGATATGACACCAAGTGCCATCCCTTTGACGAATAGATTAAGCCTCATGAGTGACATCACGTTCCTCTGTTTTGTCTTTCCATAGCTTCTTCACTAGTGGAATGACCATGAACAATATCGTTAAAATCAGTAGCCCTGTGATGCCCATACCGAAGTTGTCTCCATTTCCATATTGGATGGACAGATACACGTCTGTCACTGGATTTGTAAAATGGAAGTTTGGCATGACCAAATCAATTAACGGTGCAACAAAGAAGAAAATAAGCGCCGTTGCTGCCATCCATCCGGCAATTGAACCGAAAAGGAAAGCTGTGCGAATAAAGGCAGAGCATGCCACTAGCAGCAAAATCGTAAAGATCGACCATTGAATGGCTTGGTCATCAGCTAGTTTGTAAATGTTGAGTCCAAACAGACTGATCATGAGCCCGACTAGCAGATTTAAAATACCAAACAGTGCACCTTTGACCAGCATTGGCGCTGACGCATAGTACGAGCTAAAAAAGCCAATCAACAAACTGCTGATCATCACAATAACCAAAATGACTACTGGCGGTACAGTCTGCGTTTTTTCTTCTGGCACATCGCCGCTAATTTTCAGCGGATTGGCTAAATGGTTATACACATAGTTGCTGTTGCCTTGATCGTCTAAAGTGTTGCCTAAAATACCCTTTAAATCTTGTTGAACAAGCTTCGTAGAATTGACATTCTTACTCCAGTTTTCGTTCAACGTATCTGCTTTTTCTTGAACGGTTGTGACACTTTCTTCAATATTATTCGTATAATCCGCCACCCCTTTTTGGCGGTCAGTTAACGAACTCATATTTTCAGAAAGACGAAGCACTTCCTGACCAATTGAATCCTGTGCACTCACAACAATCGAACTGCCCGCAAGGTCTGCCGTATACACAGCATCTCCTTGATCAGCCATTTGTTCAGCTACTGTGTCCGCACTTTCAGAAATGGCATTTAACTCCTGTTCCATGCTTGCCTGCTGAGTCGAAATGTACTCTGCGTAGCCATCTGAGAATTTTTGCATCTCATCAATAAAGGTAGACACATCATCATTTGACGTCAGCATTTGATTTTTGAGTGTATCCCAGTTTTCCGTTTCTTCTTTTTTGATGGAAAGAATGGACTGGATTTCATCTCCTTTTGTGTCTAGTAGAGATGAGTTGTTTGTTGGTTGATATAGATTCCCAAGCATCATCTCTAGCTGAGACAGTTGATTGGAGTATTCCATTAATTTTTTAGTATTTGTTGATTTTGTTTCAAACTTTTTCTCAAAAAGATTATCTTTAAAAACTTTAACAATCGGTGAATTTCTGCTCTCTAACTCTTTTACTTTGCTCAAAATAGTTGATTCCTGATTTTTGATTTCATTTGGAATCACATTATATCGATCTTGCAACAATAGGATCGTCTTTTCAAGCTTTCCTACTTTTTCAGAAAGTCTCTCAAGCTCTTTACTCATTTGACTCACTTTGCCTTTTAATTCTTCATTATGAGCAGCAGCTTTCTCTTGAATCTTCTTTTTTACTTCTTCTAAACGAGTCGAGAGTGCTTTAAGGTCATCCTTCGATGAATTCGTGCTGCCGGTATCTGGCTGAGCAGGATTTTCATCGTTGTCACCATCTTTATCACCTTCAATAGAAGGCGGTGTCTCTTGATTTGCTAATTGATCCGCGAGATCGTTCATTTCTGTTGAAATTTGAGAGAGCTCATTTGTTTCTTCATCGAGGTTAATTCCAATCTCTTCTGGGTTTTCATTATCTTGATCTGATGGCCCGTCGTTACTGGAATCATCTGGCGATTCAGTTTCAGCCAATAGCTGTTCTCTTTTTACGTTTAGCTTCGTCAGCAAAGCTGTTATTTTATTTTTATAGTCCTCTAAGTATTGACCTTCATAATCCTTCAACAGTTCTTCTTGAGACGTCTTCACAAGGTCCTTTAATCCCGTCGATTGCTTAGGAATAGCTTCTTCCCTCGACTTTTGAACAGATTGAATCGCACTGTCCGTTGTTTTGAGCTGACTTTGGACCCCATTGATATCGGTTTTGAGTCCACCCATTTGATCGCTAAAGCTGCGGGCATTTTGGTTTTGAATCTCCGCAAGCTGTTTGAGTCCTTGCTGGATTTGTTTTTTACTTGTCGATTGCGCTTTGATCAAGAGATCCTTTTGTTTGTCTTGATACTGCTGATATTGATCGACTACTTTTACGAAATCCTTCAGCTGGCTTTTCGCTTCTTCTGTTGTACTTAAACCGTCTTTATACTGTTTTTGTGAATCGGCCATCGCATTTTTTAGTTCTTCTATTTGTTTCTTCTGCTGCTGGACGGCATCAGATAGTTTGTTTGAATTTGGCTTATAGAAGTTGTACATCGTGTTTTGGAATTCGACCTCTTTGCCAACAATATGCTCAAACTCTTCTCTGACATTGCCGATTTCCTGTGATACAAAACTCCAATATAAAGTCGACATTTGTTCATTCATTTTCTTTTGAGCATTTTCTAGCTCTCTTTGTACTTTTTCTTTATTCACTGCATTGAGCTGATCTTGGATTGAGAATTGGATAGATGCCTTCTCAGGATGATCCTTATCATAGCTCAGCACATTTTTAGAGAAGTCAGATGGAATATAGAGAACTGCATCGTACTTTCTATTTTTCAGGCCATTTTCTGCCGCACTTCGATTGACGACTGTCCATGTGTAATCTGGACGTTCTGATAATGCCGCCACCACATCCTGTCCGAAACGAGCGGTATTCTCACTTTCGCTCGCCCCCATATCCTCATTGACCACGGCAATGTTACGTGTGGCATTCTTTTTCTGTTTTGCCGGATCATCCCCAATGAGATGGAAAAATAGAACCGGCAAGACGAGAATCAGTATCATGGTCGACACGATTTTGATGGAGCTTTTTTGCTGCTCTGTCATTGAACACTCTTCCTTTCTACCGCACATAAAGGAACCTGGATTTTCTTCTCTTTCCCGTTTTCAACCAAATATCCGAATCCTGGCTGAATCTCTGGTTCTTGTCTTGCATACGGAAGCGGTATGATGTTTTGCTCTGATTTTTTCATCAGTAACATGGCATGACGAACCTGTTTGATTTCGTTTGTGAGTGCATCATAGCCTTTACTGAATTCGGTATGATTTCCTGACGCGATCAGGCTGAAGCCTAAGTGTGCATATGACTTCATGAAATCAGCCAATTGATCTTGAAGACGCGGGTCGATTGTCTGCTGAAAACGCGTAATGCCATCAATCACAAGCACAATTTGAGAGAACGACAACTGATCAGTCTCTCCTCGGCGCACAGCTTCGACGTACATCTCTTCACGCACCTTGAATAAACGATCTATTTCCTCTGCCCATTCTGTGATATCATCCTTTGTTTCAAGGTAATCAATGTTCTCTTCTTTTGCATAATGAGAGAGCCCCCGATCAATCGAATCAAAGACGGCCAGCTTCTCAGGTTTTGCTACTAATAGCTGATCAAGCATTAGTTTGGTCACATTTGTTTTCCCTCGCTGCGTTTGACCGATGATGAGGCAGTGTTTATTCTTCTTCAAGTCAAAGTAAACAGGTGCAACAGATTCCTCATCTAGTCCGACTGGAATCTCATACGGCTGTTTTTGTCCTTCTAAGCGACTCTCTAGCTCCCAAATGGTCAGCTTATCAGGAAGCATTGGTACAGGTTTTGGTTTTTCAGCTGATTCAAAGCGAGCATCTAGAAGCTGGATCTCTTGTTTTAAATGCTCAAACAATTCGAGATCGTTCTCTCCTTCAACTGGCAGGAACATTTGTGCAAAGTAAAGCTCTTCTTTGTTGATAATGACTCGTCCTGGAACTGGCTCTAAGCTGAATTTCGGTCTGCCAATAATGGAGTATGCCTCTCCTTGATCCATTAAGTAATGGACAATCTTTGTTTTCAAGTTGTTCATAAGAGATTGACGGACTGCGTTGACACGAGTCGCTGTGATTAAGAAATAAATGCCTAACGATTGTCCATCACGGCTTAACTGAATAAATTCAGATTCGAGCTCATGCATTTCGTCTTTCACAATGTCAAAGTTGTCAATCACGATAAATATGAATGGAAGCTTTTTCTCATTCAACGCATTGTACATTTTGATATGACTCATTTCCTGCTGTCTAAATAAACGCTTGCGATATTCAACCTCTTCACGAAGACGCTTCATCGACTTTTGAATCTTTCTCATTTGATCCATTAAGAAATAATCAGCCGTATGCGGAAGTTTGGCAAGCGGTAGCAAGGTGCCGTTACCGAAGTCATAAATATATGCATGCCATTCTTCAGGTGAATATCTTTCTGCGAAGCTCATGAGCAGTGTTGTTGCAGCAAGTGATTTGCCGTAGCCGGATGAACCGAAGATGCCAATATTTCCATCCTCCATCATTTGATAAGAAAGTGGATGCTGGCTTTGCTGATCTGGCTCATCGACAAGAGCGAAATGGAAGACGTGCTCTTCACTTGATGCATAACGTGTTTTTGGAATACGCTCTTCAAGCGGTGGAAGCCATGGACTCGGAAGCTTTTCAATTCCAAGCTCCTGCTGCATACGTTCAATTTCATCCACAACAGCGGAAATTTCCGTCACTGTCTCTTTTTTCACAGCTGGCTCTGTACTTACCCCTGATAATGGGATCAGTCCAGTGTCCGTTACAATGGCGATGTCATCTTCTGATCCGTAGCCATCTTCCATATACGGTGCACCACTCCAAGCCGATTGGAATAATTCATAGATTTCATTGTTCCCCACTTGTAAATATCCACGACCTGTCACGGTAATCGACGCTGCATCACTATTTTTCAAAATTTCCTTACTGTCTGATGCATCTTGTACCTTTAATGCGACTTTAAAGCGGGAGTTACTCCAAATTTGATCATCAATGACCCCGCCGGGCTTTTGTGTCGCCAAAATGAGATGGACACCGAGACTCCGTCCAATCCGCGCGGCACTGACAAGCTCTCTAATAAAATCTGGCTCTTCACTTTTTAATTCAGCAAACTCATCAGAGATTAAGAACAAATGAGGCATCGCCTGTTCCGCCTTTTTCTCTTTATAGAGTTTCGTATAGTCATTGATATGATTCACATGATACTGATCAAACAAGCGCTGTCTTTTCTTCAGTTCACTTTTAATAGAGGCAAGCGCTCTTTCACTAAAGTTTTTACTGCCTTCAATGTTTGTGATCGTACCAAGTAAGTGCGGAATATTTCGGAACGGCTGCGCCATTCCGCCCCCTTTGTAATCAATGAGCAGGAACGCCACTTCATGCGGGTGAAAGTGTACAGCCAAGGATAAAATATACGTCTGTAAAAACTCACTTTTTCCTGATCCCGTTGTTCCTGCTAATAGACCATGTGGGCCATGTGCTTTTTCATGCAGATTCAGATCGACAATATCGTTTTTTCCTTTATAACCGATAGGCACAGATAATGACTTTGCTGTTTCAGATGTCAGCCATTTTTCGCGAATGCCAATGTCATCTACCTGTTTGGCATGAAACAGATCAAGGAAGGAGACCGTTTCTGGAATTGAGTTGGTCATCCCGACTTGATGATCTAATGTTCTTAAGGTTCTGGCAAACAGCTCATTGTCCGCTCGCTCATGTGCATCCAGCTGAAATGGAATTCGTACGGCCTTCTTATGCTGAATGAGAATATCTCCTTCTTCTTCGTTAATGTAACGAACAAGCGTTGAAATATTTTCAGCCAAGCTTTCCTTTGTTTCTGCCGCAAAGATAATTGAGATGCCTAAATCCGTCCGGCTGCCTTCTAGGTATTCTAAAATCACGTGTTCCGCAATGAGTTCATGGTTTGTCACGATAAACACAAAGTGAGGCGTAAAGATTTTTTTCTCTTTTTCCTCTTCCAGATCACGCTCTCGTAAAATTTCATAAATAGAAGACAAAAGCTGATCACGTGTTTGTTCGTTGTATATAAACCCTTTCCCGTATGTATGAGGAAGTTGGAAGTGCGGCAGCCATTTCATCCATTCCCAGTTCTCATACTCCTGTTCATTAAAGATAAAAACAAATCTCAAATCATGATAGCTGTGCGAGAAAGCAAGCTGACCGACAAGCTGGTGAAGCTCATTTTTGACAATTGCCGGTTTTCCTATTAATCCGGTTGGACCGTCCGCAAGACCGAACGTAATCGGTACATCTTTTACCTCGCGATAGACGTTTTGCATATGCTGTGTTTGTTCCATTAAGTCATCGATGTCACGATTGGCCATATCGCCGCCGCTCGTCGATAATTCATAACTTGAAGGAACTGCACCTGTCCCTAGACGCAACTGTAAAAAATCATCACTGACAAGCGTCTTTTCCCAAATACGCCCGCTGATTTCTGACGTCAAATATTTCATTTGTTCAAAAGACGGATAATGATACGTTAAAATAAATTGTTGACGGTCATACAACTCTTGCAGCTCTTTCCGCTTATTTTCTAAGTAAAGAGAGTAAACGCGTTGCCGCTTCTCTTCTCGTCTTTTGCGCTGTGATTTCTCTTTAAAATATTGAACGGACGAAGTAATTAACGTCATAATAAACATCGCCATCGACACGACAATAAAGATACCTCGCGGCTGTACAAGGGCCACGATCCCCATGACAATCAGCATGACAAGCGGCGGAAGAACCACGAGCCAAAGTCCTCTGCCGTTATTTTCACTCTCCTGTGAAGGAAAGCTGAAAGACACCCGGTCATCTGGCAGATCGTAAATCAAACGTGGTGTTCGTCTATATAAAGGATATTTTTGTTTCGTTTCGGTACTCGGCGGCCTTGTTTTTTCTAAACGTGTTTGAAATGGTTCAAATGCTGTTACTTGCAATAAATCATCATCTTTCAATGACAGCGTCAAAAAGTTCCAAAACAGCTCATCTCCAGCAAGAAGCTGCTGTGGACCGTGCAGCTGTTTCCCGTTCACATAGATCGTTTCATCTTGGGGAATCACATACCAAGTGCCTTCTATTTTTTCCAACGTGAAGGATTTGGCATCTTGAAACATTGAATGGGCTTCTTCTTTCCACACATCCGCTTCATCTATTTCTTCACTTGAAATAGTCACTTCGACTCTATTTCCTAGGTAATAAATGATTTGATCATGATGTGAATCCATCAACATGAGTGTGAGTGAACCAACCTGATATGGTTCATGTGGAAGTAAGTGACCTTTCTTTTTTTCGCCCTGATAAAGAGAAAAACCGCCATTCGTTTCATCTGGAGATAAACGAATCAATCCTTCATCAAACGAAAGGGAAGGAATCGTTACTGTATGCTCTATTTCAGGTCCAATCACAGCTTCCCGGTTGAACTGCTCATCTAAACGGACGGTTTGATAATCTTCCTCATAAAAAACCCATAGAAGACTCAAACGCTCCACCTCCTCATCGGACAGCACCAACTGTCAGTTGTATCGAAAGAATTATTTTTTCTCATCTTTTTTCGTCTGAGAGGTTTTCTTTTTTGCATCAGATTCTTTCTCTTTTTTCTCCTGATCGGCTTTTGACTGCTCTTTTTGTTCAGCTGTTTCATCTGTTTGGCTTGCATCTGAGGAGTCATTGGTGCTCGTCTCCGTTGTTTCTTTTTCTTCATATTTTGCCATTTCCTTAATGATTGGATCTAGCTGTTTTTGTTTTTCTTCAGCAGATAGGCTGTCGTCATTTTGAATTTCATTGCGGTAGGCGACGAGTGCTGTGAATATGTATCGGTCGTCCCCGAGCACCCTTGCAATATCCAGAGCTTCCTTGCTATTGCCTTGTCCAATATGAATCCAGAACAGGAAGTATTGCGGGTCTGTCTGCAATGTGTACGTATCCGTGATTTCTTTTTTGTGCTGGTCAAGCAATAGATTCCCTTGATTCGTTTGCACATACGAAATGGCCAGTTCATATTGAAGAGAGACTGGCATTTGATCGGCTTTGTATTTTTCGAGCGTATCCACCACTTGGCTGTACTGTTTGTTGAGATAATACTTGTTCGCTTCCACATACGCTTCTTGTTTCGGCATGGCGAAAAAGAACGTGTAAATGGTATACACCAATGCAGGAATCAAAAGAACAAGGAGACCAAGTCCAATGTATCGTTCGATCTTCCATTTCTTTTTTGGAATGGTTAAGAGCGTCTTTTCTTTTGCTTCGATGGCTTCTATTTTTTGTTGAATCAAAGCAGACAATTCTTCCAGTGACTGTGTATCACTTATTTCCTTTGCCAGCTCAGATAATTTCAACGTATCATGATAAGCCAAATATTCTTGAAACTGATATTCATGGTCCACCACTCGAAGAATGACGGCTTTGACCTCTTTTAACAGACGATGTTGGTCGGTTTCATATGGCGGGATGCTTTCTTTAACCCCGTAATGCAAAAATGCAGGCGCTAAGCCTTGATGAAAAACAATGTTTTCAGGAGAAACAATAGGATGCAGCCGCTTCACGTCGTGTTTGCACACTGCATCGACAAGCTGGTATGAAAAAATCCATTTGCTTTTTTCATCCTTTGCATGGATGAAACGAAATTCCTGATAGGCAGGAGGCGGTTGAATCGAAATGATGACCTCACCTTCGGTTAATTGGATCTCTTTTTTAAATGAAGGATTGATGTCTTTAATCGGTGCCGCTTCTAAACCGTCTAAGAGTTTAATTGTCTCTCTTTGAAAAATGAAGGTGTAAGTGCCTTCCTCTTTTTTCATGACTGCTTCTAATTGTTCTTCTAAATAGGAACTCTTTTTATCTGCCATTTACAAAAGTCCTTTCATAGTATTTCCAGCCTGTCTCCTGTGGTGATTCCACAGTCTGACAGCTTATATTCGCCTGAAAACACAGCTTTCTTATTGACTACACGCACCCATCCGCCATCTCGTTTAGGGAGTGAGATTTGTTTTGCCTGCCAGGCGATATGGATGACTTGTTTAATATGTAAATAATTTGATAGTCTCAAATCAAACACACTGCCATCATAGTTTTTTAAGTCGATGGTAATATCGATATACACAAATTTCCACCTCACAAAATAGAAAGAGCGCCGGCATCAACTGACAGACTCGGCGCTTTTTCTGCTTTTCACACTTAGAAAGGAAATCCCTTTGATTAGCCGCGGATTTGGCTAGCGATGTCTTGGTCAGTGCTTTCAAGTGTATTTGCAGTTTGATCAAGCTGATTGCTGACATCTGTTAATAGATCAGACATTTTGATGAATGAAGGTTTAAGCTGTTCGTATTGATCAGCGAATGCTTCACTAGAAGCACCTTCCCACATTCCTTTTAGGTCAGAGATCATTCTATTTAGACGATCAACTTGGTTTAACACTTCTTGACTTTCAACACCATATTGCTTAGCGGTCGCTCTTAGTTCTTCTGGGGTTACGCGAATAATTCCTGACATATTCCTCATTACCTCCCGTGCATAGCCGCCATATAATGGGCTAATCCACTTATTTTTTGACGTTATTATTATAAAAACAGAAATGATACACAGTCAAACAAATCTGTTTTTATTTTACAAAATGAGTCTATGGAATTACTGTTTTTTCGCTCTTTATCTAGTATTTAACAATTTTTTGGTCATATATTCTTAATAAAAGGGCGTGCACTTCGATGAATCTTTCCGCCTATTGATTTTTCACTACATTATTATTGTACTATTTCTTTTTGTGATCAACGCATGACCAATGTGCTCATTTCTCAAGCTTTTTGTTTTTTTAATGATTATGGCATTTTTTTGTTGATTTACGTACCTGATTCTCTTCATAATGTAAGTACGTGAAATATTCGAAAAAGCAGGGGTTTTTTATGACAAAAAAGACAGATCCATTTAAGTATAGCCTTGATCGTTTAGAGGATGTGGCAGACCAAATTAGTGATGTGCTCAATTGCCCTATTACTATAGAAGATACTCATCATCGATTATTAGCCTATAGCACACATAATGATTTCACTGATCCCGCCAGAACTTCAACCATTATCTCCCGCCGTGTACCGGAAAAAGTCATTAATCGGCTTTGGAAAGACGGTATCATTCCTACACTCCTTAAAACAGATGAACCGCTTCGCGTACCTCAAATTGCAGAAGTCGGTCTATCCAGCAGGGTTGCCATTTCCATATGGAAAGACAAAGAGGTGCTCGGCTTTATCTGGGCAATTGAATCCACGCAGCCTTTTTCAGATGAAGAAATGGACCTTCTCAAGATGGCAGCACATGCCGTGAAAAACAAATTACTCAATTTACAAATTCGAAAAACGAAAACAGAAGAACGCAATCAGGAGCTATTTTGGAAGATGCTCACAGGACATATTCATGAAAAGGATGAGATGCTTGATCTCTTCTTGAGGCTTGGGATGAGGTGTCCAGACACGTATGCCATTATTATTTTTCGCCTTCGTGATGAACTCACTGAAGATACGGAAAAGAAGCTCTCCTATCTGCTTGAAACAACGCAGCAAGTGCAGGTGCTGTTAACGACTGTTGATTTTAACGAATTCATTATTCTTGTCTCGCCAAAAACAGAACATCCGCTTCAAGATATTAAACAATTCACAAGCGGCATGCTAAAGCAGTTGTCTGATCGGTATCAGCTCCATGACGTTCAGGCGGCCATTGGTGGTATTTACGATCACATTACTCATATTCAGCCATCCTATAAAGAAGCACTGGCCGTCTTAAAAACAAAAGAACGCTTTCCTGTGGAAACAGAACAATTAAACAGCTTTTCTGAACTGGGTATTTATCAATACTTAGATGTGCTTGCTGAAAAACGAAAGGGATCGTCTTATTCCAGTTACTCTTTATCAAAGCTTGAGGATTACGACCTCAGGCATCATTCCAACCTCGTCGAAACCCTTGAACGATTTATTGATTGTGACAGCAACGCCAATATCGCCGCAAAGCAGTTAAATATTCATATCAACACACTGAATTACAGACTGAAGCGGATTACGGACATTGCAGAAATTGATTTAAAAAACATGAATGAGAAAATGACTATTTATCTTGATATGAAGCTAAAAAACGTCCCTTTGTGAAATTTCACAAAGAGGCGTTTTTTAATTTTTTCATTCAACCGAAGAATTTTCTAAACTTTCAGGATACACTAGACATACAATATCAATAGATAAGCATAGGAGGAATTGATATGATCATCGGCATTCCGAAAGAGATTAAGAACAATGAAAACCGGGTCGCATTAACACCAGGAGCAGCATCTCAATTGCTTTCAGCTGGACACCAGATTTTAATCGAAACGAACGCTGGTTTTGGAAGCGGTTTCACTGATGACGATTATGTATCTGTTGGTGCAGAGATTCTTGATCAAGCGAAAGATGTGTGGGCATCTTCTGATATGATTATGAAGGTAAAAGAACCATTACCTGAAGAATATGCTTATTTCAGAGAAGGTCTGATCTTATTTACGTACTTGCACCTTGCAGCAGAGCCCTCCTTGGCTGAAGCATTAAAACAAAAAGGTGTAACAGCCATTGCTTATGAAACGGTAACGGACGGAAAATCACTCCCTCTATTAACGCCAATGTCTGAAGTAGCAGGTAGAATGGCTGCTCAGATTGGTGCTCAATTTTTAGAAAAGCCAAAAGGCGGAAAAGGCATTTTGCTCGCCGGCGTGCCAGGAGTATCGAGAGGGAAAGTCACCATTATTGGCGGCGGTGTCGTTGGAACAAATGCAGCGAAAATGGCGATCGGACTTGGCGCAGATGTCACCCTTATTGATGTAAATGCGGAACGATTACGTCAGCTGGACGATCAGTTTGGTCATCAAATGAAAACGTTAATGTCTAATCCTGTTAACATTGCAGATTCAGTGAGCGAGGCAGACCTGCTCATTTGTGCGGTTCTCATCCCAGGTGCTAAAGCTCCAACCCTTGTCACAGAAGAAATGGTGAAACAAATGAAGCCTGGTTCTGTCATTGTCGATGTAGCCATTGACCAAGGCGGGATTGTGGAAACAATCGATCATATTACAACACATGATCAGCCTACTTATGAAAAGCACGGCATTTTACATTATGCTGTTGCCAATATGCCAGGAGCGGTTCCGAGAACATCGACAGTTGCTTTAACAAACGTCACGGTCCCATACGCACTGCAGATTGCAAATAAAGGCGCTGCAAAAGCGATCAAAGAAAACAAGGCGATTGCTGAAGGCGTCAATGTGATGAACGGACATATCACCTATGAAGCTGTTGCTCGTGATCTCGGCTATGATTATGTGCCTGTTAGTAAAGCCCTTGAAACCTCTTCCATGACCGAAGCTTAATATCTAGCCCGCCCTTTTCAGGGGCGGGTTTTATTGTTAACCTAAAATAAAAATGAGTTGACAAAAGAACCTCTTCCCCTTAATCTATTTGTACAGATAAGACAGGGGGAAATATCATGCAAAAGAAGACAAGAACAGCTGACTTTGTGCTCGTCGGGATGTTTGCTGCACTCATGGCTATCGGAGCCAATATCACATCCATTGTGCCATTTTTACAGGTTGGCGGAATCCCACTTACGATGCAGCCGTTTTTTTGTGTGCTTGCTGGTCTTTTGCTGGGCAGACGACTTGGCGCATTGGCCATGATTGTCTATGCTCTTGTTGGGATTGCTGGTGCACCTGTATTCGCACAGTTCTCGGCGGGTCTCGGCGTTATTTTAGGAAAAAGCGGTGGCTTTGTGTTATCATACATTCCTGCTGCATGGCTTGCCGGATTCATTCTTGAAAAAAGACAAAACCCTGGTTTTGGCCGCTTTTTATTTGCAGCCATTGCAGGAACGACCGTGATATATGTGATCGGGACAACTTATACGTACATCGCATTAAATGTATGGCTGAACGCACCAATCTCTTATCAAACCACATGGTTCTTCATGATGTGGTTTATGGTAAAAGACTACGCGCTGACCATCCTCCTTGCGATGCTGGCACCTAAAATTTATCGATCAGTTTCAAAAGCCACATCCTTTCGAAAAGAACAAACAGCTTCCTAATATCAGAAAAGGTTCCTTTACTCTATGAGTAAGGAACCTTTTTTCATTTATAGTATAATTGCCGCAAGCCAGCCGAACAAGACGAGCGGGATATTATAAAAGGCGAATGTTGGGACACATGTACCCCAAATGTGGTGATGCTGTCCATCCATATTCAGTCCAGATGTTGGTCCGAGTGTACTGTCGCTTGCAGGTGAACCTGCATCTCCTACCGCCGCAGCTGAACCAATAATCGCAATAGTCGCCATCGGGCTGAATCCTAAGTGTAAACAAAGCGGGACAAAGATCGTCGTAATAATCGGAATCGTTGCAAATGATGAGCCAATGCCCATTGTCACTAGCAGACCCACCAGTAGCATTAAAATAGCCGCTAAGCTTTGGCTGTTTCCGATAAATTGAGAAGACGCCTTGACGAGAGATTCAATATCTCCTGTTTTCGTTAAAACATTGGCAAATCCAGCTGCAACAAGCATGACAAATCCGATAAATGCCATCATGTTCATGCCAGATGTAATCAGCGCATCTGCTTCATCACGTTTCATCATTCCAGTTACAAACAAGACAAGCAAGCCTGCAAGCGCACCGAAGATCATCCCTTCGACTCCAAGGCTTTGAGAGAGATATAACTGAACAATAAGTGATACAAGGATCGCAAGTCCAGCAAAGAATAAGCTCTTTTTTGTATATGCTGATTTTTCTACATCCGTAATGTCACGATTTTCATATGTTTTTGGCTTACGATAGACAAAGAGTGAAACGATCAAGCCAAGAACCATGCCGCCTACAGGAATCAGCATCGCATACGGAATGTCTGCTAAATTCACTGTTAAACCTGCATCTTTCATGTTGTCACGAAGCATTCCATGAAAAATCTGTCCAAAACCGACCGGAAGTAAAATATATGGTGCAGTAAGTCCGAAAGTCATCACACATGCTAGCAGTCTGCGGTCAATTTGAAGCTCGTTAAACACCTTTAATAATGGCGGGATTAAGACCGGAATAAAGGCAATATGAACAGGAACAACGTTTTGAGAAAAACAAGATACGATCAAAATGACCAGAATAATGAGCACTTTTGATAATGTTTTTCTTCTTGAATCGCCTTCTTTTCCAAGAAGCTTTACTGCTCCTTCGACCATAGCATCAGGAAGACCCGTTTTCGTCAGTGCGGCTGCAAATGCACCTAATAGTGCGTAACTAATCGCCACTGTCGCATTTCCGCCAAGACCGTCAGTGAACGCTTGAACTGTTCCCCCTAGACCTAATCCACCTGCAAGTCCGCCCGCTAAAGCGCCAAGTGCCAGCGCAATCACGACATTGACCCGCAGCAAGCTTAATATCAACATTAAAACAACCGCTAAAACAACTGCATTCATGGTGAAACCTCCGAAATCCTTTAGTTTACTAATGTAGTAGATAATTAAAGTACCAACGTATGTTACCATAGAAAATTTACTTCGTCAAATGGCGTATGTCCTACATAAAAAGCTCTGCCAGTTGGCAGAGCTTCCGTTGTTATTTCTTCGGTTCAAATCGTTCCACAAATGTCGCTAATGATCTGACCATCACACCTGTTGCTCCTGTTGGACCAAAGCATGAAGGCTTTTCTGTCGTGGCTGTTCCTGCAATATCTAAGTGAACCCAAGGGGTGTCTTCAGCGAATTCCCCAATGAATGCACCTGCCATGATCGCATGACCATCACGACCTGGTGAGTTATTCAGATCAGCCATTTTGCTGTTTCTTACTCGTTTTTTATCTTTTTCGGTGATTGGCAGCTGCCAAATCATTTCCCCGCATTCTTCTGATGCCTCTTTAAACTGGGCATACAGTTCATCGTTATTGGTCATCACGCCTGTTGTTTCATTCCCAAGTGCCACAATGACACCGCCTGTTAATGTCGCAACATCCACAAGCACAGAGGCGCCATGCTGCTTCGCATAGGTCACACCATCTGCTAAAACAAGACGACCTTCTGCATCCGTGTTAAGCACTTCGATTGTTTTGCCGCTTAGTGAGACAATGACGTCATCTGGCTTCATCGCATCTGCTGAGACCATATTATCTGTTGAGGCGATGACCGCAATGACATTCTGCTCTGGACGAAGTTCACCGATGATTTCCATTGCGCCTAAAACAGAGGCTGAACCGCCCATATCTGTTTTCATCCCCACCATACTTGCTCTTGGCTTTAAGGAATACCCACCTGTATCATACGTAATCCCTTTACCGACAAGGCCGATGACGTCTGTCCATTCTTCCTTGCCTTGATATTTCAATACAATCAGCTTTGGTGGTTCTGTTGAGCCTCTATTAACGGCTAGAATACCGCCCATTCCGAGCTCTTCCATTTGTTCTTTATCTAAAATTTCAATCTCGAATTCATATTTATAAGCAAGCTCAGCCGCATAGGAAGCAAGATCAGAGGACGTGAGCATGTTCGGCGGCATATTCACAAGTGTACGAGCCGAATTGACCGATTGTCCGTAGACTTCGCCCACTTTCAGACTTGCCTGAATTTCAGCTGCATCATGATCCGTCGTTGCATAAACAAATTCGATAAAGCGATCCGGTTCATTCGTTTTATGTTTAAAATCTTGTAATTCATATGTAGCTAAAAGGCAGCTTTCAGAAAGGGCATGGGCTGCATCTTGAACAGGCAGATCCTTTCCTGTGAATGTATCAAGCAAAACCGAAACTGCTTGCTTTTTATCTTGATGAAGCTTTTTAAATAAATGCGCAAACACTTCCTTTGCCTCTTCAAACGTGTAATCTGACTCCTTCCCAAGCCCGACAAAATAAATACGTTTAATGCCGGTTTCAGGGGATGGGAAAAATTTCGAAAGCTGATTTCGTTTAGATGAAATATCGCCTTCTTTTAATAATTCAGTGATTCTTCCTCCATGTAACTCATCCATTTCTTTTGCTTTTCCTGATAATTGGCTCTTTTGAAAAAGTCCGATGGCCAGTGTATCTTTATGTTGCAACTCATTTGTCGAGAAAAACATATTTATCACACGCTCCTTCAATGAACTCCATATTTCACATTGGAACTTCTATTATATCAAAATTTATGTGCTGATACGATCATTGCCAGCCTGTCTTCTCTTGAAGAACATTTATATTTTGGCACGCGGAAGGGCATCATGAAAAAGCGGCAGCGATCAATAGCAGCCTGTCCATGGTCTCCTCGTTCCACATCTACTTTCTTTAATGTTATAATGAACATGGACTTGGCAACAGTTCTTACTGCCATCATTTTTTTATCTTACTAGGGTAAATACTTTATCATTTTGCACGTTATTTTTTCTTAAAGAGAGGATGTTTCTTGTTCATGAGCGTACTGACGAATTTTCCGCTGCTTGCCAGCCTTGCAGCCATCTTTTTTGCACAATTTGTAAAAGTACCGATTCAATTTATCATTTCTAGACGACTAGATTGGTCGCTCATTACAAGCACAGGCGGAATGCCAAGTTCACACTCCGCAGCAGTAACAGCACTCTCAACAGCAGTTGCTTTAGAGCACGGGCTAGGAACATCTATTTTTGCCATTTCCGCCATCTTTGCCATTATTACAATGTTTGATGCGACTGGTGTTCGCAGACAGGCAGGAGAACAGGCAACTGTCCTAAACAAACTGGTCACAGATTTTAACCGGTTTGTTGCCGAGGCAAAGAACTTCCCAAATGCGGAAGAAAAAGAGAAGCAAAAGAAATTGAAAGAGCTTCTTGGGCATAAGCCAATCGAAGTCTTCTTCGGCGGCTTAACAGGAATCTTGCTCACTCTCATCTTAGATTATTACTTCATGTAGAAGCGAAAAAGCTTTGGACCTTTTGAGATCCAAAGCTTTTTTATTCTTTATTGGCTTGAAACTGCTGCCGGAACACTTGCATCGATTCCGCTTCATTCAACTGATTTAAGTCTTTTTCTGTCAGCGTTCCTTCACCCTTTTTAATCACATAAACGTCCAGCACTTTTTTACCCCATTCTCTATACACATCATCAACCGTTTCATAATATAAATCAAGCTTATGACCTTTAATCGCTTTCCCAGTATCTGCGACTACACCATAGCCATAATTGGGGATAAACAGGACAGTTCCTATCGGAAAGACAGATGGGTCCGCTGCCACGGTTGAATATAAATCACGTTTTACTTTGACGCCTGAATATGTAATGCCATATGCATGATGTTCTTTCGTCTTACCTGTTGATTCTACACCTGCTGTATAACCTGTGGCGACAACCTTTTGCTTCGGATAATCGTTCCAATTAAATGCTTCTTCGAGAGAAACAGCTCGCAAATCGTCACTTTTCACCGCCATCGTCTGCCTTTTTGGATGCTTTAAAAAAGAAGATACGTGCTTACCGGCATCGGTCTCTTTCACCCATGCAGCTAAATCACTTGGCTCTACGCCAGATATGCCCGTAAAGCTTGTCATCAAGGCAAGCATAAAAAGGGCTGTCATGAACAATCGTTTCATCCATGTTTTCATCTCTATTTGTCACTCCTCTACCCATCTATTTGTTTCCAAACAAAATGGAAACTATGCAAAGGAGAAACAAAAAAACCCACTTGCGTGTAGACAAGTGAGTTAAAACATTTGATAGCCTCTTTTACGAAGGGCATTGATGACAAAACCTGAGGCAATGGCACCAATTAGACCACTTAATAAAATGATGATATCTGCTGCAGCAAGAGAAACGATGCGGTCTCCTATCCCGGAAAAAGCAATACCTGGTTCTCTTACATAAGCGATCATCTTTTGATTATTGATAATGAAAAGGCATACAATTGGATATAAAATTGCCATAATCCATGACATTCTCAGCAGCATATTCAGCAAAAAGCCAATGCCGAAGAATAACACGAAAAATAAAATAACTGAAATGATAACGACTGGTAAACTGATCACTTCATCTCCACCCCCAAATATCCCATCATTAGTTTAACTTGGAAATAGAGATGAAGTCAATCAATGGAAAAAGCCGTAAGATTAATGCTTCTTTCCTGTCCCTTTACATTCCTCACATGTTTCTGATCCGCCGAGCAATAACTGAAAATATCCTTTTCCTGAACAATACTGACAAGTTGACTTTTTTTCTTTCGTTTGTGCATTCATATTGCTCACTCCTTAATCTAAATTTTCTGATAATTCATCATAACATATTTTTCTGTCCAGTACCAAGTGAGAAAATATTCCGTAAAACATAAAAAAAACGTGTACCACAAGGATACACGTTTTTGTCTATATCGGTTTAGAAGAACTTGAATTTTCCTTTTTTCAGAACAAGTCCTGGTCCCCCAACCATGAATAATGAACGGTTGTCGATGATTTTTTTCATTGCAGAAGCTTTTGTTCCTTGAAGTTTTTTACCAAACGCAACACCTACAGCGTCGTGTTCACCAAGAGAAGCAACTGTTCCTTTGATGTCTGGCTTAAAGCTTTCAAGCGTGCCACCTTTTACTAGTGCTGCAAGGTTTTTCGCTACTGTTTCACCTTGCTGCATCGCAATTTGTGCAGTAGGTGGGTATGGACGATTAATTTCTTCATTGATGATTAATGAGCAGTCACCGATGATGAATACATCTTCATTTTCTGGTACACGAAGATCTGGAGACACTTTTACGCGGCCGCGCATGTTTTCAAATCCAGCTTCTTCAACGATTGGGTTACCACGTACACCAGCAGCCCAAACAACTGTTTCTGCTTTGATTTCTTCTGTATCATCGTCTTTTCCAACAATGATGCCTTCAGGCGTACATTCTTTGATCGCTGTACCGATTTTGAACTCAACACCTTTACCTTGAAGGTAGTTCATCGCATAGTCGATCAATTCAGGATCAAATCCTGGAAGAGCTGTTGGTGCAGCTTCTACACAGATAATACGCACGTCTTTTTGATCAATATCATACTCTTTGCAAAGCTCAGGTACACGGTTTCCAAGCTCACCAAGGAACTCAATACCTGTGAAGCCTGCACCGCCGACAACGATTGTCAGACGCTCTGGACGCTTTTCAGCTTCCGTATTATATGTCGCAAATTGAAGTTCAATGTGCTCACGAAGCTGACGAGCAGAGTTGATGTTAGAGATTGAGAATGCATATTCTTTCAGTCCTGCAATACCAAATGTTTCAGGAACAGCACCAAGCGCAACAACAAGGTAGTCATAAGAAAGTTCGCCATCTGATGTCACAACTTTCTTCTCTTCCTTATTAATGCTTTCAACTGTTGCTTGTACAAAGTTGACACGGGAACTGTTAATCACATCTTTGATTTGATAACGACAACGGTCATGATGAAGAGTACCTGCACTTGCTTCATGTAACCATGTTGTTTCGTAATGATAATTATGCTTGTTCACAAGAGTAATGTCCGCATCATTTGTGCCAAGCTGTTTTGTTAATCTTGTTACAGTCATTAATCCGCCATAACCTGCACCTAATACAACGATTTTCGGTTTATTCACTGGAATCACATCCACCTTTTTTAAATTTGCTGTAAAACGGATAAAGAATTACATATCGTTATTCTCAACCGCTTTGCGGCATTTTATGAAATTTAAACAAAAAAATAAGTATGTGAAAATCTGAACTTTCACCTACAAAAAACGAAAGCATTTGACCGTATCCGACAAAAATTCATAAAAAATTAATATTTAGTTCCCTTAACAATAATAGCGAGTTCTGCTCCTTTTTTCAAGGCTTTAAACTGAAAATCCTTAGGATAAACGGTCTTTCTCTCTTTTTTCCCCTTTTCACAGCATCGGCATCAAAAAACGACAAGTTTTTCAAAACAAGTCAAACGACGATATGTGGTATGATATGATATAGTGATAACAATTTTCATTTGGGAGGATTAAGGAATGCAAGAAGATTCTAAGGTATATGACATTACCGTTATCGGGGGCGGCCCAGTCGGATTGTTTACTGCGTTTTACGGAGGCATGAGACAGGCAAGTGTGAAAATCATTGAAAGCCTTCCTCAGCTCGGCGGTCAACTATCCGCTCTTTACCCTGAAAAATACATTTATGATGTGGCTGGTTTCCCAAAAATCCGCGCACAAGAATTAGTTGATAATTTAAAGGAACAAATGGATAAATTTGATCAAACCATTTGCTTAGAGCAAGCTGTGGAAACGGTTGAAAAACAAGCAGACGGTATCTTCAAACTCGTTACGAATCAAGAGGTTCATTATTCAAAAACGATCATCATTACAGCTGGTAACGGTGCATTCCAACCGAGAAAGCTTGAGCTAGATACAGCAGAATCATTTGAAGGAAGCAACCTGCATTACTTCATCAATGACTTGAACCAATTCGCTGGCAGACGTGTTGCTGTTCTTGGCGGCGGAGACTCTGCGGTTGACTGGGCACTGATGCTTGAGCCAATCGCAAAAGAAGTATCGATTATTCACCGTCGTGATAAATTCCGTGCACATGAGCACAGTGTAGAAAACTTGCACAACTCGAAAGTCAATGTGCTGACACCATTTGTGCCAACTGAGCTCATTGGGGAAGACCGCATTGAACAAATTGTGCTTGAAGAAGTGAAAGGCGATAAAAAACAAGTACTAGATGTGGACGACGTGATCGTCAACTTCGGTTTTGTTTCCTCCCTTGGACCAATCAAACAATGGGGCCTTGAAATCGAAAAGAACTCTATCGTGGTCAAATCCACGATGGAAACAAACATCGAAGGCTTCTATGCGGCAGGAGACATCTGTACGTATGAAGGAAAAGTCAAATTAATCGCAAGCGGATTTGGTGAAGCACCAACTGCTGTGAACAACGCGAAAGCTTACATGGACCCGAAAGCTCGTGTACAGCCTCTTCATTCCACAAGCTTATTTGAAAATAAATAAGAACGGATCAAAAAAAGGAGTTCCATCTGCGGAACTCCTTTTTTGTTTATTTAAAAATCCCAATATAGGCATTCGCCATTCCAAGTACCATTGCAGCAAGTAACACCACAACAATTCCTGCCACAACCAAAATCACCCGATCCTTCACACGTTCCTTTTTCGGAAGCGGCTTGTCTATCCCGCAAGACGGACATGTTTTTGAACGATACGGAATCAGTTCATGACAGTTCCTGCAATTGATTTGTTCACTCAAACCTCAGCAACCTCTTTTCTGATGACAGTATATGTTTGGTTCTCATGATACTCTTTTCGAGTGGAAATAGCCAGTTGTGAGGACAAGCTGTAACAAAATTGAGCGATTTTGAAATCTAAAAATTCATTTCCTTTAAATTTATTTTAAAAGCTAAGTAAGATGGGATCCAATAAGGTTCTAGGAAATAATACTAGAAATATCTTTTTCATATTCTAAAATAGGTTTATAAACCAATTTACTATAAATTTTTTCTATGTTGCGTTCGTTATTTAAATCTTTATTGGGTACCTTAAAGATACTCTCCAACAGTGCTTTTTTTTCTTGAACATTCAAATCATCAGGTCTATGTATATAAGTACTCTCTTTAAAATTATATTTTATTTCATTAAAGGCTTTTGAAAACTTTTTTATCTTCTTTTTATCTATATGATCCAATTGAAATTTATCCAACAAATTTCTGACAAACCAATCTAAATGATATAAAAATTCTGTATCCTCCATTTGAGAAAAATAAAATAACCAACCATACCTGAATTCTTTATTTTTATCACCGTTTACCTTACTGCTAATAGAGCCTGTTATCTTATTATTAATTGTAAAGATAAATTGTTCAGGTGACATTCTCTTAGAATGTTTATATTTCGCGAATATTTTAACTATTGAATTCTCAAATCGTTTACTATTTGATTCTTTAACAGTTAATTTTGGTGTACCATTAGACGAATTTTTTAAAGCATAGCCTAAAAAATTAAAACCGTTCTCTTTAATATCACCTTTTTCTTCTTTATCAATATTTAATTGAAGGTTGTAAATCCCTTCCAATTCATACTTAATTTCTTTATAAACTTTTTTAAAGTTTTCCTCTGTGCACATAATTATAATGTCATCAACATATCTAATATATTTTAGGTCTTCTCTTTCTTGAAAATCTAAATCTAAATTATGCAAATATAAGTTTGCCAAAATATTTGATATTGACAATCCTTGGGGTACCCCCTGGGTGATTATCTCCTGAGTTTTTCCACCATCACCTAAATATGTCGGTGTTGTTATTGCTTCTTTAATTAAAGATAAGATTTCTTCTTTCTTAATCTTTTTCTTTAATTTATCAATCAGTATTCCATGTCTTATATTTCCGTAAAAATCAGAAATATCCAATTTAATAAATTTATTGAATTTATCCTTGCAATTTTTTATATCTTGAATACATTCTTGTGGTAATGGCTGTTTTATTTCACTAAATGTATTAGATAAAACCAAGTGTAGCGATTTCAAAACAAGTTTGTCTCTAAGAGTTGGTATTGAAATAAGCCTCGGGTATGAATTTCTAGATTTTAATATTAGTTTTTCTTTATAAGCAGTAAATCTATATGTACCCAGAGTGACTTTCCTATTTATAATTTCAAATATTTGTTTTTGATTTTCCACAAAATTATTATAAGTCATCTTATCTATACCTAGTGCACTATCATGTTTAATATAAAGTTTAAATACCTCTTCTAGCTTATAAATAGAATAATATTTTTTAAATTCACTACTCGCTGACAATTAATTTTCTCCTTATAAATTCATGATTAAATAAATTATTGAAAGAACAAATGGAATAATTAATAACAATAATATAAAAGTATAATATACAAACTTGTTAAAATAATAATATGCAATCGGCCCAAAAGTAATATTTGACTGATGTTTTAAACGCACTTTAATATAGTCAACATCTTTATGATTATCTATCTTATTCAAAATATTATTATATTGAATCTCATATTCTTTAAGTCTTTTAATAAGTTCATAAATTCCGATTGAATCAGAAATTCTCAGTAAATTGTTTAGTTCAAATTCCAGTTCATTTAAATTTGAATAAGAGTCTTTGAACTGAAGCGCTTTTTCCCTAAAGCCGGCTGAACTCACGAAGATAGATACTCCAAAAAGCCCTACTGAAGCAATGACTGTTAATAAAGACATTACCTTATCTTGTGAAACTAGAGTCCAAATGGAAAAAGCCAAAACAACAAAGGTATAGTAATTAACTAAGAGTTGTGCAAAAAGATTATTTCGGTTCAATCTTGCTTCAGCTTCCATTCTTGCTTTTTTTGTAATCCATATTCTATTGTCTTTTAAAGATTCAATGTCCTCTTTAATATTCTCTATCATAATTTTTATTTCTCCAAATTTATTTAGACACAGAGCTTTAAAAAGTTGAATAGTTAATATTCTTTTAAAGAATCAATGTTCCAAAGAAATTAGCTTACCTTTAAAACTTCAAGGTCCAGAAGAAAGTCTCTGTGTCTATTTATAGATTCGCACAATTTTCATCATTAGTCAATAACTGTAAAAATAAATATAGTAATATTGTATGAAAAAAAGTGTGTTTTTCCATGTGTTATTTCAAATATACATTATTAATAACAAACAACCTCCTCTAATTGAGAAGGTTGTTTGTTATTAATGTTATGAATTTAACACTCTTCCGGCGTACCGGTATTGGTAGCTGTTCTGAACGAAGAACCGCATCCGCATGACGCAATCGCGTTCGGATTGTCAATCGTGAAACCGCCGCCCATTAGTGATTGTTTGAAATCAATGATGGTGCCGTTCATGATATCAAGGCTTTCGGAGTCAACAAGAACCTTTATGCCGTGCTGTTCGAACTGCGTATCTTTCTCTGAGACTTCATGGTCAAAGCCCATCCCGTATGAAAGACCGCTGCAGCCGCCGCCTTTTACGCCCACTCGTAGGAACGCATTTTCTTCTTCATGTTCTTTCATCATATCTTTAATCTGCAATGCAGCAGCTTCTGTAATCGTTACTGGTGTACTCACGATCATCCCTCCTTTTGACTGGATGTTTCTTTTCAATTATAAACGTGATGTTGCCTTTTCTCAAATAAATGGTTTAGAGATAGAATGTGCCGTCACAAATTGTTTCAGCAGGTCCTGTCATCAGCACATGGTCATTGTCTTTCCAGCGAATGATGAGGTCTCCGCCAGCTAGATGAACGGTCATATCCGTTTCTTTTTTCGCCTGTCCATTGACAATCGTTGATACAGCCGCAGCACATGCTCCTGTTCCGCACGCTTGCGTAATCCCTGATCCTCTTTCCCACACGCGGAAATGCAGTTCCGTTTCACTGACTCGTTCAACAAATTCTACATTGACGCCTTCTGGAAACATGTCATGCTTTTCAATGATTGGCCCAAGCGAATCGAGCGGCGCCTGTTCAATGTCTTCTAAATAGAAAACGATATGGGGATTCCCCATTGAAACAGCTGTTCCATTTAAGGTCGTCGTGCCAAAATCAAGCGGTTCATTAATCGTTGTACTGGCCGGTTCACCAAGCATTGGCATCGCTTCTTTTTCAAAACGAGGTTTACCCATATCTACTGTCACTAACTGAACGTGACCATCCTGCACATGAACGGTCGCCTCAACAAGTCCTGACAATGTCTCAATCTTAAACGTTGTGTCTGTTACGATTTGATGCTCATATACATATTTAGCAACGCAACGCAGACCGTTACCGCAGTTTTTCCCCTCTGATCCATCATTGTTGAAAATGCGCATCTTCACAGGCGCAACATCTGATGGGCAAATGAGGATCATTCCGTCTGAACCGATACCTGTATAAACAGAAGAAACACGGATCGCTATCTCTGACAGCTGCTCTTCTGGAAGCTGTTCCTTCATCTGATTGACGTATATATAATTGTTTCCTAGTCCGTGCATTTTCGTGAATTGAAATGATGTCATGAGCGTCCTCCAAAAATGTTGTTTCTTTATAGTATAAAAGGAGTCGATTCAGGAGACAATCTTATCATCCCCCGTTTTTCATACATAGAAGCTCTTTGCTGCCATGGCAAAGGGCTTTTATTATGCATATGTCTCTTTTTCTCTCGTGTGATGCTTCATTTTGATGATATTTTATTAGCATAACATATTGGATGCGCTTTCTATATTTTCCCCTAAAAAACGGAAACTGAATATATGAAAAAAATGCACCTCATGACCCATGTGGTGCATTTAAAACATGTCGTTTTCCTCTATAAAAGCATAAATACGCTCAACTAGCTGCTCTGCATTTTCTCCAGAAACAAATTCTCCATTCACAAGGGCAAATGGGGAGTCCATACATTTGCCGCAGTAGCTTAAACAACCGTATTCCATTACATCTAAGTTTGGGTCTTTTTCAAGTTTCTCTTTTGCTTCTTGAGACCCTTGTGCAAGATTACTTACACAAAATTCGATCAGTGGAAACACTGTGCTTCACCTCACATTTGCCTTACTATCCTACCGAAATTCCTTCTATTAGTCAAAACATGAGCTTCAATAAATCGTTACGCCTATTCCCCGTAAAATGTTTTACTATTTAGGACTAAGTAATGAATATGTAGGTTATTTTGAAACAATTATTGTGGTTTCACAGTAAATTCGATATAATTTTATTTGGTATTTTAACTTAAAGTTTTTTAGTATAAGTGTTTTTCAATGTCTAGGGGGAAAAGGAGAATCGTCATGAAAAATTTAGTCTTGATCGGCGGAGGTTACGGGAATATGCGGGTTCTCCACCGCTTATTGCCAAATCAATTACCTGATGATGTTACTATCACATTAATTGATCGAAACCCTTACCACTGTTTAAAAACAGAATATTATGCACTTGCTGCTGGAACGATCTCTGATCATCACATTCGAGTATCTTTTCCAGAGCATCCAAAGCTGGATATTCAATACGGGGAAGTAGAAAAAATTGATATTGAAAACAAACAGATCTTATTTAGCGACCGTGAACCGATTCCATATGATGATACGGTAATCGGACTCGGCTGTGAGGACAAGTATCACAATGTCCCTGGTGCGAAAGAACATACATACAGCATTCAAACCATTGATCAGTCAAGACATACGTATAACAAATTAAACAATTTGAGCGCAGGTGCAACAGTTGGCATTGTCGGTGCTGGACTTAGCGGGGTAGAGCTAGCCAGTGAACTGCGTGAAAGCCGCTCTGATTTAAACATTATTCTTTTTGACCGCGGAGAACTGATTCTATCCAGTTTCCCAAAAAGATTAAGTTTATATGTACAAAAATGGTTTGAAGAAAATGATGTAAAGATCATTAACTGCGCCAATATTACGAAGGTTGAAGAAGGAGTTGTGTACAACCATGACGATGCCATTGAAGCAGATGTCATCGTGTGGACAGCAGGAATTCAGCCAAGTAAAGTCGTACGAGATATGGATGTTGAAAAAGACGCCCAAGGCCGTGTCGTCTTAACTCCTCATCACAATCTCCCTGGAGATGAGCATGTCTATGTCGTAGGTGACTGCGCAAGCTTGCCGCACGCACCAAGTGCACAGCTTGCCGAGGCACAGGCAGAGCAAATTGTGCAATCTCTACAGAAACGCTGGAAGAACGAGCCGCTTCCTGAGGCTTACCCGCAGTTTAAGTTAAAAGGCGTACTCGGCTCTTTAGGGAAAAAAGCCGGCTTTGGCTTAGTAGCGGATCGCCCGCTTGTTGGTCGTGTTCCAAGACTCTTAAAATCTGGACTTCTTTGGATGTATAAGCATCACAATGGATAAAATGATGTGAATTTTTTCTCAAAGCTCCTTCTAATGAAGGAGCTTTTATTATGAAACGGCATGTGCCAATGGATGGTTCACTTTGATAGGAGCAAGCGCAAGAATGCAGTCTTTACGAAACGTTCTGATCGTCTTCTTCGATAAACAATAAGCTTGTATGAACTGTTCAGTTTGACGATGTACAATGATTTTTCGTTTCGAGCACTCTCCATTTTTCTTCATATAAATCATATCAATCGGTATTTGTTGATGAAGAGATTGTTTTAGTAAATAATTCATGATGCTCACGCTCCTTTCATCTCATTATATACGAACAAACGTTCTAAATCAACCTAAAAAGGAACGTTTGTTCGATTTATTTTTCTAAAAAAAGAACAGCTCATTCACTGCTCTCTTCGTACCCATATTTCTCCATTTCTTGATAAATATCTTTTAATTTCGGATTGCCCTCTCCTACAATTTGATCCTCAACAAGGACAAGCGGATAAAAGAATTCATCATCAAGAATTCGTTCAGATAATTCTTTTTGGCGTTCGTTTTCAGGCGGGTGCTCAATATCGATATATGTGATGCGAAACGGCTGATTTGGATATTTTCGTTTTAATGCTGCATCTAACCACTCAAATGTATCTTTTGAAGAAGGCAGATTCACGCAGCTAGCGCACAGGACATCTCTTCCATATACATAAAGGTCAACGGTTTTGTTCATTTGACAAGCCCCCCATTCTTTCTTTATTTTAGCTGAATTTTCTGTATGAAAAAAGTCAAAATCACTTTTTGTTTCAAGATGAGATTGTGCTATAATGAGAAGGAAACTTTGAAACCAATCAATAGATTTTTATCGTCCAGATGAATATAATGGTGATATGTTGTGAAAGGAGCGATTATATCTAATGACTGAAGTCGAAATGAAAGACCAAGTACAGGAAGTACTGGACAAACTTCGTCCATTTCTATTACGTGATGGTGGAGACTGTGAGCTTGTAGACATTGAAGATGGCATTGTGAAATTACGCCTTCTTGGTGCATGCGGCAGCTGCCCAAGTTCAACCATTACATTGAAAGCCGGTATTGAGCGCGCATTATTAGAAGAAGTACCTGGCGTTGTAGAAGTTGAACAGGTTTTCTAATTCATATATGACATGAAAACGACCCTTACTGGGTCGTTTTTTGATTAGGATAACTTCTCTCTAAACCATTCTTGAATAAAGGTCAGTCTTTGAATACGCTGCCCAGGGTGGCCGCTTCTCGATAAATCATGAGAGGCCTTCGGGAATTTGACTAATCTCGTGTCTTTTCCAAGCTCCTTTAATGCCACAAAAAGCTGTTCTCCTTGATCAACTGGGCAGCGGTAGTCTTCATCACTGTGCAGGATCAGAAGCGGTGTATTCACCTGTTTTACATACTTTAGCGGCGAACGATCCCATAGCTTATCAACAGAGTCATAAATATCCCCATCAATCTGCCATTTTGTAAAGAAATAGCCGATATCACTGATGCCATAAAAGCTAATCCAGTTCGAGATGGAACGCTGTGTAACAGCTGCACGGAAACGGTCTGTCTGTCCGACAATCCAGTTGGTCATAAAACCGCCATAGCTGCCGCCTGTTACGCCAAGCCTTGTTTCATCAAGGAAGTCATAGGCTTCGAGCACATGATCAACAGCCATCATGACATCCTCATAATCAACGTCACCATAGCTGCCTCTTACACGATCCGTAAACATCTGTCCGTACCCATGACTGCCATGAGGATTGATGTACACAATCGCATACCCTTCAGCGGCGAGCATTTGAAATTCATGAAAATACGTATGACCGTACATCGCATGCGGCCCGCCATGAATTTCTAAGATTAGTGGATATGTCTTCCCCTCTTCCATCTGAGCAGGCTTCATCAACCAGCCATGTACAACGTCTCCTTCTTTTGACTGGAAAGAAATTGGTTCAGGTTCGGATATGACATGTTCCTTTAGAAAGTCATCATGCTCAAACGTGATTTGCTTGAGTGAGGATTCCCCTAAAGTCAGCTCATACAGCTCACTAGGCGAGACAGGTGAAAGACGGCTGATCAGCATTTTTGATTCGTCTGGATGAAGACTGAAATTCGTCACATGTTCTGCCTCTAAACGAACGGGATAGGCTAAGCCTTCAATAGAGAAATAATAAATTCCGGTACTCCCTTGATCAGAAACAAGCGCATAAAACCCCTGACTATCCTTTGTCCATTGTGGAAGCTGATTGGCCTCACCCATAACACTATCCCCTGCCATACAGTTTCCTACATACATATCGAGCATTTCTGACAATTGAACGGTCTTTTTCTCCTTCAGGTCATGCAGCCACAATGACAGGAAGGTCGCATTTTCAAATTCACGTTCGTGTCCAATGTACAAAAGGCTTTCTCCATTTGGAGAAAATGATACAGTCGTGTAAGCGCCTGTTGATTGGGTGATTTTCTTGGATGTACCGTCCTCTAAGGAAAGGAGACAGATATCACTTATGTAAAACGTCTGAGGATTTGATTGAATATACGCAAGCCACTTCCCGCAAGGAGAGATGACATGATTCACATGATGATGGGGCTCACTCGTAACCATCTCTACCTCGCCGGAACGGACATCGATTTTTACAATTTGCGTCAGACGCCCGTCTAAAAAGCCTCTGCCATCTGCTTTATAAGTCAAATCATTATATACGGCCGGAGCAAAGTCATCGCACTCTTCCTTTTTTTCATCATGAACAGATTCTTCTTGTTTTAATGAGACCGCTGCATAAATGAACGCTCCATCCGGTGAAAATACAGGTTGAGAGACGCCGTAAGGAATATTCGTTAAGGTACGAATTCCGCCGCCATCGCTCTGAATAAGTGCGATCTGAGGGACTTCCTTTGGCTTCTGCAAAATAAACGCAAGCTGCTTTCCGTCTTTTGACCATGCTGGTTGATGATGCTTTCCATCATCAAATGTCCATTGAGACAGCTCCCCTGTCTCTTCATCTCGAACCCATAAATGAATATTGTAATCATTCTTTTTTTCATTCACCGATACTTTTGTAAAAACAGCCTTCTTTCCATCTGGTGAATAAACTGGATGAGAAATAGACACGATTTGTGTTAAATCCTCTGCTGTTATCAATTTCTTCATCAATAGATCTCCTCCTTTTATGTATCAAAAATAGTTCGCTTCTCTAAATAATAATCCCTGCTTTTGTTATGAAAAACAAGGATAAAAAAAGAACGTGCGTCTTCACAGCACGTTCTTCATTTGATTCACAGAATGATGCTCGACGACGACACCTTCTACCGGCACCGTCAGTACATCCACTTCACAATGCGGGAAATTTTGGGCAAGCTGCTTTTTCAGCGCTTCTCCCTTCCCTTTTTCCACTAAGGTCAAAATAGTCGGCCCAGCACCGCTTAATGCCGTTCCATACGCGCCTTTTAATGAAGCAACGTGCTCCACCTTTGACAACTCTGGGACAAGCATCGTGCGGTATGGCTGATGAAATAAATCTTTATTCATCATTTCCCCTACAAGCGGCCAGTTCTGCGTCATTAAGGCGGCGACAAGGACGTTACTCACTGCACTCGCACTCACGGCCTGTTTATAGGAAAAATCCTCTGGCAGGACATCACGGGCATCCTTTGTGAGCACTTCATAAAAAGGAATCACGACGACGACATCTACATCCACATGCTGTACTTTAACGGCATGTGTCTTGTCTTCTTCATGAAGACCGATGAGTAAGCCACCGAATAAAGAGGCACCCGCATTATCTGGATGACCTTCTACCTCACTTGCAAAAAAGAGCTTCTGATCATCGGTCATCTTTAATTCAAGCAACTGATTGGCGAGCTCAATAGCGGCGACAATGGCAGCAGCGCTGCTGCCAAGCCCCCTTGCCAATGGAATATCACTCCACACTTTGACATGAACAGGCGGGAGTGTTTTTCCAAAGTCATCTGCGACCTTTTTAGCTGTTTGGTAGATCAGGTTATCGGTGCCTGATGGAATACCAGACACGACATCTGTTTCTGCTTCAAACAGCCAGCTATCATGGTCATAGACCGATAGCTTCAAATAGCGGCTGAGCGCCATTCCGACTGAGTCAAAGCCTGGTCCTAAGTTGGCAGTGCTTCCCGGTACTGTGATTGAAAAAAGCATGGAGGCGTTACTCATACGCGTGCGGCCTTTTCTAAATGTTCCAGAATTTGATCTTCATCTGCATCCAGTGTGACCGGTTTGATGTGTGAAATATCAATCGCCGTATTCGGATCTTTTAAACCGTTTCCTGTTAGTACAGCGACGACTTTACTGCCTGGCTTAATTTCTCCAGATTTCACTTGTTTGAGTACACCTGCAATTGATGCACAAGAGCCTGGCTCTGCAAACACACCTTCTTCACGTGCGATCAATTGATAGGCATGAAGAATTTCTTCATCTGTCACTTCATCAATTTTCCCGTTTGACTCATCTGCCGCTGCTACAGCTTGCTTCCAGCTTGCAGGGTTTCCGATGCGAATGGCTGTTGCGACTGTTTCTGGCTGCTCAATGACTTCATTTCTAACGATGGCTGCAGCTCCTTCTGCTTCAAAACCACGCATGACTGGCAGTCCCGTGCCTTTTTTCTCATGATATTCTTTGAAGCCTTTCCAGTACGCTGTAATATTCCCCGCATTTCCAACAGGAATCGCCAGTACGTCCGGTGCGGAGCCTAGCTGCTCACAGATTTCAAATGCCGCTGTTTTTTGTCCTTCAATTCGGTATGGATTGACGGAGTTAACAAGTGCAATCGGAGCTTTTTCACAGATGCTGCGGACAATTTTCAGCGCATCATCAAAGTTGCCGTCAATGGCAATAATCTCTGCTCCGTACATGACAGCCTGCGCCAGCTTACCGAAGGCAATTTTTCCATCTGGAATGATGACAATACATTTCATATCAGCGCGCGCCGCATAAGCTGCTGCTGCTGCAGACGTATTCCCTGTCGATGCACACATGATCGTATCATTGCCTTCTTCTTTTGCCTTTGCGACGGCCATGACCATCCCGCGATCCTTAAAAGAACCTGTAGGGTTGACGCCTTCTGTTTTCACATGAAGTTCAATCCCAAGCTTTTCAGATAGCTTTGCGAGATGAATCAGCGGTGTGTTTCCTTCATTTAATGTTAGTTTAGGTGTGTGTTCGTTTACTGGTAAGAATTCTTGAAATTCTTCAATGAGTCCATTCCACTTCATCAGCTTAAACCGTTCCCTTCTACTCGGTACGTGCTCTTCACTTGAACCACCACGTCGAGATCGTTTAATGTTTGCAGGATATTTGAGAAATCTTCTTCTGATGTCTGATGTGTAATAATCACAATTTCAGCAAGCTCATCATGCCCTTTGACAGGAAGCTGCAGGATCTTTTCAAAGCTGATGCCTCTTTCAGAAAAAATCGATGTAATGCGGGAGAAAGCTCCGACTTGATCTCTCACATGTATTCTTAAAAATTGCTGAGCAAATACTTCGGATGATGATTTGATTTTCTTCTCAAATTGCGGTGCAATAAATCCACTGCCATTCACACCAAGACGCATGTTTTTCATAACAGCGACTAAATCTGAGACTACAGCTGTTGCCGTTGGCAGGCTGCCTGCTCCAGGTCCGTAAAACATCGTTTCTCCGACAGCACTTCCGTAAACATAGACAGCATTAAATTCATTGTTGACGGAAGATAACGGGTGATGATCAGGAAGTAAAGTTGGCTGTACGCTGACCTCCACTTTCTCTCCGTCTCTTTGGGCAATTCCAATCAGCTTCATTGTATAGCCAAAACGTTTACTGAAATTAATGTCCTCATCCGAGATGTCCGAGATGCCTTTCACTTTCACATCCTCTAAGTCTACATTCATGGAAAAGCCGAGTCTTGCCAGGATGGCCATCTTTCTTGCCGCATCTAGCCCTTCTACATCCGCCGTCGGATCTGCTTCTGCAAAGCCAAGATCCTGCGCTTCTTTTAATACATCTTCATACGCGCTTTTATCGACATTCATTTTTGTTAAAATAAAGTTCGTTGTCCCGTTCACGATTCCCATCATTTTTGTGATGCGGTCAGAGGCTAAACCTTCCTCTAGTGTACGCAAAATCGGAATCCCACCTGCGACACTTGCTTCATAGTAAAGGTCACAGCCGTTTTCTTTTGCTACATGTAAAAGCTCTGTGCCATATAGCGCCATTAAATCCTTATTGGCTGTAATGACATGCTTCTTCTCATTTAATGCATCTATTAAATATTGTTTTGTCTCTTCAATGCCGCCCATCACTTCAATAATGACGTCGACCTCTGGATCTCGAATCACATCGTATACTTCAGTTGTGAAGACCTCTCTTGCCACATCCACATCTCTTTTTTTATCGGGATTGCTCACAAGCACTTTTTGTATTAATACCGGACAGCCGATCTGGTGCATTAATTTATCCTGATGATCTTGAATAATCTTAACGACACCGCTCCCCACTGTTCCTAATCCTAGTAGTCCAACTCGAATTGCCTTCACCTGAAATTCCACCTTTCTCCGTAAATGTCCTCTCTAAAAAGACATTTGTTAACCTAACACAGACATTCAATGTACACACATTATAAAGGGGTATCCTCATTTTGACAAGGTAATAAAATAAGAGAATATGAGAATGAAACCGCTTAACAGCTATTTATATCAAGATTCTATATTTTCAAAATATTTTTGTAAGAAAAGCTCCCGAAGCCGGGAAGCTTGAGATTACGCCTGAACTGGCGTTTTGGCTTGCTGATCTTGCAGGACAAGCGCAATATTTTCAGCACATAAATGCATCATGTTTTTTCTCGTTTCAACACTCGCACTTCCGATATGAGGAAGCACTGTCACATTTGGTAATGTCGTTAACGGGTGATCTGAGCTGACTGGCTCCTTGCTAAATACATCCAGACCTGCTCCTGCAATTTTTCCTGTCGTGACAGCATCATATAAAGCCTCTTCGTCTACCGTCTGCCCTCTGGAAACGTTGATGAAGTAAGCCGTGTTCTTCATCTGATCAAATGCTTTCTTATTAAACATTTCTTTCGTTTCAGGCGTTAAAGGCGTCAAACAAACGATGAAATCAGACTGCGCAAGCAGCTCATCAAATGCGGCATAGATCACACCTAGCTTCGCTTCTGCTTCTGGCTTTCTTGAACGGTTATGATACAGAACATTCATATCAAAACCTTTTGCCCGCTTGGCCAGTGCGGTTCCAATACTGCCCATTCCGACAATCCCTAACGTTTTATGATGCACATCAGCACCAGCTAGAAGAAGCGGTCCCCAGCCTGTCCAGTTCCCATCCTTAATCCAATCACTCGCTTCGACAATTCGTCTTGCTGACGCCATCAAAAGCGCAAAGGCTAAATCAGCCGTCGATTCTGTTAAGACGTCCGGTGTATGACATACCGTGATCCTGTGCTTTTTAGCTGCCTTTAGATCAATATTGTCATAGCCGACCGCGAGATTCGCGACCACTTTTAGATTTGGAGCATTTGATAAAAGTGCCTCATCTACTTGATCTGACAGCACCGTGAGCAGCCCATCTGCTTGAGCCGCTTGTTTTTCTAACTCTTCTCTTGGACACGGCTCATCCTCGCTCGTCCACATGTCAATATGAGCGACTTCTTTTAATGGTGTAAGTGTTGTTTCATCAAGCTTTCTTGTGATATAGACATAAGGTTTCGTCAAGAAGAACACTCCTTTGGTTGCTTTCTTTAAGCATAACGAAAAACGCCTCAAGAGAAAAGAGACGTTTCGTCTGTTCACTGAAACTTCAAATCAGCGGATTGATGAATCCATCCAACAGGAGGAATGAGATGCCCACCGCTGCGCATGGCACTCAATTCTTGAAACACCTTGAGAAAATATTCGTAGCGGTTCGCATCATTTAAAACGTAATCTAATCGTTCTTCATAATAAGATTTTTCATTTTCTCCTGACATATAATAACCTTCGACAATTTCAAAATAATGAAGCGGAAACAGAAGACGGCTGTACAGCAGTCGCTTTGAAAACGATGAAAGAGGCGTAACCTGCTCATATTGCTGCAAAAAGGAGAATCCCTCTTCAATTAAATCCTCCTTATGCTGGACAAAGGTTTCTCTTAAATATTCCGCGATATCTCTTGTTGGGTGGTCAAATACCCAGTCAACAGGTAAACGAAGCGGCTGCTCGTGTGGCCAGGTCATACGTGAAAAGCGCTGATGACAAACAGTACCTGAATCACATTCTTTCGGTTCATCATCAAGCTCTGTATCCACTAAATATTGAATGGCATTTTCCGTTAATCCGAGATAATACGGAAAGGATTCAATGAATTTCTTTTCAAATCGTTCAAGTGGTTTTTGATGCATTTGCTGCATCCAAAAGCCTTCCAGCTGGTCTAACCGTTTTGCCCATAATTCCTTCCAAGCTCCGACACGTTTTGTTTCAGACACCTCATAAGGAAACCCTCTCCCTCTGACATGAAAAGCCGCCAGCTCTGGTGCGTGCTGAAATGAGCGGCTTGTAACCCGCGGTGCTGCCTTTAATAGAGCGTACAGTTCTTTTCCATGGGTAAAAGTCGGTTTCTCTTCGTTTGTTAATTCAAACACGGCAACGTATGGGTCACCGTCATTCAGTAAATACTGACTGATATGATAAAGCTCTGTGAGTTCTTCTTCTCGCAAATGAGACACGGGAACAATGATGAAGAGAGCTTTCGCCGTTTGAAAGCTCTGATAACTGCCATATGGCATAAATTGACGCACATCAATACCAAATGTGTGATAAATGGTTTCTTTCATGATTTCACCTGCGTTCATAAAATCAGTCACTTATCATATCGTAGTCGCAGGTTGAGGGATTTATGAATACTATTTACTATCCGAAGCTTTTTCACACGTTGTGGACAAATTACGAGGATTGGGTGAGGAACATGCCGCATCATCATGAGATGAACGAAGTAGAAAAAACAGCAAGACGCCGTTTACAAGAACGAGGCGTAACCATTCAAGATATAGCAGACCTTGTCTTCTTTTTACAGGAAAAATATCATCCTGGTTTAGACATGACAGAGTGCATCCACAATGTGGAACGTGTCATCGCAAAACGTGAAGTCCAAAATGCCATCTTAACAGGCGTTGAGCTAGATGTTCTCGCTGAGCAAAAAAAGCTGACAGAACCGCTGCAATCTATTCTTGAAACAGATGAAAGTCTATATGGGGTTGATGAGATTTTATCCTTTGCCATCGTTAATATTTATGGCTCCATCGGCTTTACGAATTACGGATATATCGATAAAGAAAAACCAGGGATTCTTGGGAAACTCAACGATAAATCCTCAGGCGAATGCCACACCTTTTTAGATGACATTGTCGGTGCTATTGCTGCGGCAGCATCAAGCAGACTGGCACATAGTGCGAGAAATGCAGAATAAAACACAAAAGAGGACGTGCGTCTCACGCTTGTCCTCTTTTCATTAAGATAATCGTTCAATCCACTCAGATAATGAATCAATGACATAGGTTGGCTGTTTGTCATATTTCTGAAGCAGCTCTTTTGTCGTGACGCCTGTATGGACAAGCAGTGTATCCATCCCTGCATTCATCCCTGCCATAATATCGGTATCATAATTATCGCCCACCATGAGCGTCTCTGACACATCTGTCCCGAGCACCCGCATGGCCTGTTCCATAATGATAGACTCTGGCTTTCCGATAAATGTTGGCTGCACTGTTGTTGTAACCGTCAGCACAGATGTTAACGATCCATTTCCAGGTAACAGCCCTCTTTCTGTCGGAATGGCAATATCTCCATTTGTTGAAACAAATTGTGCACCTTGACGGATCGCAATGGCTCCTACTGCTAGTTTTTCATATGTAATACCGCGGTCTATTCCAACGACAACGAAATCAGCGTCTTCTTGACCAAACGACAAGCCTTTTTCTTCGATGGCCTGCTGAATGCCTTCTTCTCCGATCACATACACCGAGGCATCTTTCTTTTGTTCTGCGATATAGTTTGCCGTCGCCATACTTGTTGTAAAGACTTGTTCTTCCGTTGCTGGAATATCGAATGAAACCAGTTTCTCTGCTACTTGCTTCGGCGTGCGTGAAGAGTTATTCGTGACAAACAAATAAGGGATGTTCAACTCATTTAACTTGTGAACAAATTGCCCCGCCTCTTCAATCTTTTCTGTTCCTTTATACATCGTCCCGTCTAAATCAATTAAATAGCCTTTGTATTTCATGCTGCATACAACTCCAATGGTTTATTTAAACGCTGATACTGGTCCAAGCTCCTGCTCCAAGTAAGTGCGAATTCGATTCGGGAAGACTTGCAGCGCCTGTTCTACCTCACTGATGACCTGCAACAAATCGTGATGAACCACTTCTTGGTATTGCTGAACAAGTGTTTTACGGCACGAGACCAGTTTTTTCAGGTGAGTGCCTTCTTCTGTTGGTACAACCTTTTCGTCCACAAGAATATCCATGATGTCGTCATAGCTTCCCGGGTCCCGCATGATAAAGCCGTCAATCATATCATTTCCTGTATCAAGAATACATTCGACGAGCAAATGAACAATTCGTTCCAGCGCTTTTTTTTCTAAAGGGCTTGACCATGTTTGATGACTGCGCATCAAATCATATTGCTCCTCAAAAAAACGTAATGTCTCTTCAATCTTCTTTCTGTCTACGAAATACATCATGACGCTCCCCTTTGCGTTATTTTCTAATCCGCTTTAAGACAAAATAGGCACAGCCAAAATTACAGTATTCATAAATGTATTCATCGAGTGTACTGATTTTTGTATCGAATGTGGCCTTTTGGTTTTGGTCATCAAAAAACCCCTTCAGCCTAAGCTGGTTGTAGCCCCAATCCCCCACAATATAATCATACTTATTTAAAATATCTGAGTACCTTGCTTTAAACTCTTCCTCATCAAAGCCGTCTTTGATTTCTCTGACAAGATCAAAGGTAGCATTCTGAATGACGATCATCTTCTCACCTCTTTTTAAACGATCCATCTTTAATGATAATTCATTGGAACAACTCCATCAATTGCTAAAGCATGTTTTTTCCGATTTAGCCGAAGCTAAAGAAAAAAGGAGGTCACATTTATGATGAAACAACTCACAGCCACTATTCTCCTATGCATGCTTTTAGGCGGGTGCGGCTTTCAATCAGGCATGAACCGGCAAGTGGATGAAGATTCTTCCAGCAAGACAATCCGCCTGTCTGATCGTCATGAAGGAAATAATTCCAACATGCCAGAAGCAGATACGAATCGAGCAGGCTATGTTCGTTATCAGCGCCAGCAAGTAACCGATCAAAAGGAAAGAACCCCTGCTTTAAATCGTGAGCACCTTGCCCACGTGATTACAAGTTTAGCCATCCAGCTGCCAAATATAAAGGATGCAGCAACACTTGTCACAGACGAGGATGCCCTCATTGTGTATCGAACAGGCAACAAAAACCGAGATGAATCAGCCGATCAAGTGAAAAAAACAGCGGTTTCTGTTCTCCCTCGTTATTATCATGTGTACGTCTCTGATAACCCAGAGCACTTTCAATCCATTGCCAATTTTTCACGTCTTCAAACCAATTCACGTGATTTTGATCAAATTTTAACAAAAACGATTCAACAAATGAAATACTCTCCTCAAGGCGGAGATATTTCAACGAAAGAAGATGCCAATGGCATGACGAATTCCGATCGGACCATGAGACGAAACGCACCTTACGGCCAAAATTAATACGAGAAAAAACGCCAGAGAGCTCTGGCGTTTTCTTTGTTATGCTTGCGCCTGACGCTTCTTAGACGCTTCGTTTACTTGTTCGTCTGCATGATAAGAAGAACGGACAAGCGGTCCAGCTTCACAGTGGCTAAAGCCTTTTGACATGGCAATTTCCTTCAGCTCTGCAAACTCATCTGGATGGTAGTATTTTTGCACTTTCAAATGCTTTTTCGACGGTTGTAAATACTGACCAATTGCCATGATGTCAACGTTATTGGCAAGAAGATCATCCATAACTTCAATGATTTCTTCCTTCGTTTCACCAAGTCCAATCATAATGCTTGATTTCGTTGGAATGTCAGGCTGCATTTCTTTTGCACGACGCAAGAATTCCAATGAACGATCGTATGTAGCCCGTGCACGAACTCTTGGTGTTAACCTGCGTACTGTTTCAATATTGTGATTTAAAATATCAGGGCGTGTATCCATTAACGTTTTCAAATTATCATAATTGCCACCCATGTCTGAAGGGAGAACTTCAATTGTTGTGAATGGACTTTTTCTTCTAATGGCACGAACAGTTTCAGCAAATACGCCTGCTCCGCCATCTTTTTGGTCATCCCTTGCAACCGCTGTTATCACAGCGTGCTTTAAATTCATCAAAGCCACTGAATCTGCCACGCGTTCTGGCTCTTGCAAGTCTAATTCAGTAGGAAGTCCGGTTTTCACCGCACAGAAACGGCATGCGCGCGTACAAACAGATCCGAGGATCATAAATGTAGCAGTTCTTCTCACTGCCCAGCATTCGTGAATATTCGGACATTTCGCTTCCTCACAAACGGTATGCAGGTTGTTTTCCCGCATCATTTTTTTCAAACCGGTATAGTTTTCATTCGTATTCAGCTTAATTTTAAGCCAGTCCGGTTTTCTTACGTGCTCTTCCTTCTTTGCCAATTCCATCATCTCCATATGAATTCGTTAAAGGTGCATATACAATCATCTTCCTGCTATATACGATGGATGCAGCTATTGCCGCAAAAAATTGAATCTTCGGCCTAAGGCCTTTTCTTTAGACACTTTAACATAGTACAGATTGAACAACAAGGGAATGAGCTGCAAAAATACCCAAAAGACTCCTAAAATAACAGAAGAAAATTACTAACATTTTCTTCTTATGAAATAACGTGATCAAACCACACTAAACGGTAGAAGAGATGTTCGAAGAAAGGAGATGGACGTTTGTGAAAGTGGTTTTAGCGATCATCATCGCTCTTTCAATGATTCCCGCATCAGTCCAAGCACAAGGGGCAAACAAACAGCCTGATGAATTAAAACAGCGAATGGCACTGTATGAAAAGATCGCCATCACCACACAGGTCCCGTGGTATGTACTTGCTGCGGTTGATCAGTATGAACACAATATACGCAAAAGCAGAAGAGATTTACCCAAACAAACAGGTGTGATTGGTATCTACATTCCCCGGGAAATGTGGATAGGACCAGAAAATCCAAATAAGCAGGATACCTCTCCATTAAGTATTAAAGTGTTCGACGGTATTGGGCTTGATGGTAATGGGGATGGAAAAGCGGAAATCGATAACGATGAAGATGTCTTGTTCACGTTTGCTCAATACTTGCTCCATTACGGCAGCAGCATCGATCAATTAAAAATTGCGCTGTGGGATTATTACGGACGTGATCAAACCGTTGGAATCATTTCATCTTTTATGAAGCTCTATAAGCATTACGGCCATCTTGACCTCGGAAAGCATGCGTTTCCTCTTCCGGTTGGCGCTGACTACAGCTACAGGAGTACATGGGGTGATGCGAGAGGCTTTGGAGGCAGAAGAATTCATGAGGGCACTGATCTTTTTGCTCATTACGGTCTTCCTGTTCGTGCGACATCGTACGGCGTGATTGAAATGAAAGGCTGGAACCGCTTTGGCGGCTGGCGAATCGGCATTCGAGATATTCATAATCATTATCATTATTTTGCCCACTTAAATGGCTTTGCAAAAGGACTCAAAGCTGGGCAGATTGTAGAACCTGGTCAAGTCATTGGATCAGTCGGAAGCTCCGGTTACGGTCCACCTGGCACAGCAGGAAAATTTCCGCCACACCTTCATTACGGCATGTATAAAGACAATGGACGAACTGAATGGTCGTTTGATCCTTACCCTCATTTAAGGGCATGGGAAAGAGCCGAACGGAAACGTCGTTAAATCAAAGGAGAAGTTTAGCGATACCGCTTGCTTCTCCTTTTGATATGTATCAACATTTCCCCGGTCATCACTTGTCTACTGTTACTTCTTATGCTTCTCTTTCAATCCTAAAACTAAAAAAAGAATACCCATGATGAAAAAAAGGAGATACACAACTGTTACTTCGAGTGGAATCATGTCAAACATCCCTCTAAATAAGTCGACACTCAAACTGTCACTCCCAGCTAATAATATCGATGCTGACATATATTTAGCACTAAATACAATGGCAAATACCAAAAAACAAAACCCGCTTACTTGAATTTTCTTCATATCAATCAAATCCTCCTCTCACTTTCATAACTGACGATCGTGAAAAATCAGTCTTCAGGATAGCTTCCACTATTCAGAAAAGGAAAACAATGAACATTTATCATGGCACGTGATCCGTATGGAATCAAGTGGTTAATTAGGATAAGATGAACAGATCACATAAAAAAAGGCTAAGCATCGCAGCCAATGAAAGATTACTTCACAAAGAGTTAGGGGGTTGTTTTTTGAAAAGAGGAATGACCTTTACCATTCCAAATGAATACGGAGTCTTCCTTGGAGAAGTGCTAAAACCGATCGACATCACCAAATTCAGCTGGCGAATCGATACCGAAGACTCGAATATACTAGTTGATGGCCAAAAAGATGAAGAACTTTTTCCTGAAGGTAAAACAGAAATGGACGGTATAGAACTCAAACACCTCATTGAAAACAAGACGTATTATATGATTTTCGCCAATTTACAAGCATATCCAAAAGGGACATTGTCTCATATTAAGACCTATGAAGAATTTATTGAAAGCCAATGCGAGCTTGTTCTTTTAGTGGCCGATTGCTCCTATGTCACGATCTATTGCAAAAATAAGGGAACACTCGAATGGCTATACAAGAATGCAGTTGAATGTGGATTTGAAGACGTGACCTATATCACCGATGAAAATGATGCAAGGACAAGACTGTCTGTTTCGTAACAACAAAACGTTCATCACAAAAACACTATATACAATCACAGCGTATGAAAAAAACAGCCCAAGTCGTCCATTGGGCTGTTATTCTTTCTTCTCCTTTTTTTCTGGCAGAACAATCGATGGAGCGCCTGAATTTGTTCCGCTGCCATTATAATAATCTGGGACATCTCCTTGAACGGCTTGAATGGAGACAGGCACAGAATTTTTGACGACGATGGTTTCTGAGGCGAATGGGATGATGACTCTCACTTTCACCTCAATGAGCACACTAATATCAATCAAGGCATTGTTGATGCCATAAGGCTTAATGTTTTTTTCAACGTCCGTATGCGGGTCACCAATGACACTGAATCGTACAGGCACTTTTGGTCCTAGGTTGGCGATAAGTGCATTTCCGGACGCTTGCCCAAGCGGAATGTTATATATAATGCCATCATGTCCATCTGTTTGATCCTTTAATGCTTCTTTTGCCTCTTTTTGAAAATTCCCCTTTTCAATGTCCTCTAGATTTTTTTGAAGGTGACGTGACAGGTCAGCCATTGCTTTCGATGTTGCTTGCGCATTGAAGTCGATAGTTGTCACTTTTCCGTTCTCACTGGTATTCATCACAACCATATCCTTCATATTCTCCTGATCATCTGCAAAATCCTGAACAGAATATTGGATAAGATGATTGGCGATTCGTTCTGTTTCTAGTTCAGCAATGTGAATCAACGTTGGTTTAATGGAACGATTGATGAAGAATAGGCTAATGACAGTTGAGAGCACAAAAAATAATATGGCAAGCAGCATGACATAACGAAATGGCAGAGGGCCCTTTTTATAGGGGCGATAACGGCGGTTCAATCTCAATAAAAAATCCCCCCTTCTCCATTACAAGTGTATGCAGACAGGCGGGGGGATAGGAATCATCTGTTCATTTTATTTCACCATTTTTAATAATGCATCTCTTCCAATTGTGCCAGCATGAATGCCGAGCGACTCAGCGGCATATGTCACAGATTCTAAAGGTGCATCCAGCAATTGCTCGATAGTTCTTACACCGACTGCTCTTCCTGCGATGATTCCTCTATCTGCAAGCTTTTCATTTAGGAGCCCGACATCAAGTGCACCGCACATAATATAACCATGCTCATTTGTCACTGCCATGAAATTGGTCTTTGGCAGTTTGACGGTGACGGCTGTAAAGGAATGGCCATCAATTGTAATAGGTGTTAAATTCACCATATCCCTTCACTCCCTTCAACACAATCTATGTGAAGGGAGGGCAAGTGTTGTTAGGCTGGAGCGGATTTCACTTTGCGTCCTTCAATCGCCAGCTCAGGACATCACGTAAAAATTCCGGCATGAAATATTCAATGTGTTCATGGTCACGTATATGGGGAAAAAGAGAGCCAAGTGTATACATATCCACTGTGCCAACCGTATAGGACACGTCCTCTTGGATCAGCTCGCCGTTTACATAGACCTCTTTTACTCGTTTGGCTTCGCCCTCTTCTAATGAATAAGTCAAACCGCTGTATAGCATTTTTCCCATTAATTCTCCTCTGAACCCAAAGCCTTTGATGCGTAGCTGTTCCATTTTTTCTTCACAGCCACGAGACACTGTTTCGACCAATTGCTTCCCAGTAAGTGTCACCCTGATTGGATTAATGGGATGCGGGCATATCCGGTGAATGTCTTCTCTTGTGACGATGCCAGCCTCTAATGAATCAAGCACCATCCCAGCATTCATCATGCCGATATCTGCCTCGCACCATTCTTTAATGGCATCTGTTAAAAGTTGCGGAAGCTGGGAATCATCAAACCACTTTGTTTCGAGCTTTGATTTAATGGATGTCACTTTTTCCTGCATGAGTGACTTCGCTCGTCTTTCTGCTTTCTGTAAAGTCGTGATCGCTTCATCGGATTCACTGATCAGCTGGTCCACTGATTGCACCGTCGCTTTTTTCTCGATGAGCTCGCTACTCGCTGTGTCAATGGTCAGCTCGACACAGCCAATATAATGCCCATACTTTTCAGCACATGCAAGAAGAACGCCATTATCCATCTCGCCCTGTTCTAAAAGATGATGCGTATGTGAGCCTAAGATGATGTCGATTTCCGGGAAATCATGGGCTACCTCTCGATCATGGATGATGCCTAGATGGGAAAGAAGAACAATGACATCGGCTTGTCCTTTCACTTCTTGTAGCATCTCCCGTATGCTCTCAAATGGGTCTGTAATGTCCCAGCCCAGCTTTTCATAGACAGGTGTATACGCAATGGTCACCCCTAAGACGGCGATCTTCAGTCCATTGTTAAACGTGATCACTTCATAAGGCTTTGCCCACGATGGTCTTTTGCCTTTTTCAAATAAATTAGATAAAATCACCGGGAATTGCGCGTCTTTGTACAATTGGTCGAGCTGCTCATGAGGCAACGTAATGCCTTCATTATTACCAATTGTGACTCCATCATAGCCAAGCTGATTGAGAAGTTTGACATTCACTTTTCCATAATCCGCTTCTGATACAAGGTTTACTCGATCCATATGATCGCCAATATCAAATAAGAGCATCTGATCGTGAACTTGACGCTTTTCTTCAATATAAGCTGCGATTTTTGGCCAGTTTTCAAAGTGGCTGTGCAAGTCGTTTGTATGATATAACCATAGCTTCTGCAGCATGTTGATCTCTCCCTCAAGTTGTCACTGAACCGTATCGTTCAAATTGAAAGCCACAGCTCTCGTTTAACTAAATAAATCTAACTGCTTCGGGGATAAGCTTGAATACGTCAAATCCAGCAAATCAATCATTTGCTGGCCATTCGCTGCCGCATCTCCGCCTGAGTTATTATTAAATACGACAAATACATCTTTCGATTGTTGATGCAGGATGTCGAGGTTCTTTTTCCATTCCTTTAGTTCAGCTTCATTATATAAATATAAGTAACGAACTTCACGCCAGTTCTCATGATCTGCCGGGTGAAGCCAGCCTTGTTTATTTCTTCCGTGGAAACGGACCAATGTTTTGTCACGGTGTGTGGCTTTTATGACTGGCGGTATAGACCCTTCTCCGACTTGCGGTTCATCACAGACGGAATGAATCCACCCTTCTTTCTCCATAAAGGATAAGGTTTGTTCATAAAACTCGTCTGAAAACCAAGTTCGGTTTCGGAATTCGAGTGCACAAGGAATGTCCCCCATCTTCTCCTTACACCATCTTAAATAGTGGACGTGCTCCTTTTTGCAATCAAACCATGGTGGAAATTGAAACAGAACCATCGCCAGTTTCCCTGCTCGAATGAGAGGAGTCAGTGAAAGAATAAAGGCGTCAAACATTTCTTCCTTTGAAGCAAACGGGATCTCGCCTCTTTGATGCCCGGTCATTCCTTGATATGCTTTCACAACAAATTGAAAGGCGTCTGGCGTATCTTTTATCCATTTTTCATGGTTCCGCTCAGGCTGAACAGCATAAAAGCTTGCATCCAGTTCCACAATGGGAAACGTTGATGCATAGTGAAACAGCTTTTGAGAGCTGCCGATTCTCGGTGGGTACAGACTGTCATGATCGCCCCAGCCAGTTAATCCGATATAAATCATCTATCTCACCTCTTGCCACTTGCTTGTCTAAACGGATTTTCCCATTGAAAGTCTTTGTTTCTTGGGATACCCATCTTTCTGAAAGAAATTCTTCTGTCTACAACATATCATATTTACCCATTTTTCTGAATGAAGATGACTGATGTGAGGTGATTTTGCCCTGCCATCTTTTTTGTGATATTACATCACAACTTTCTATCTAAATTGAATGGAGCTGATAACATAAAATTGATATCAGAGACTTTGACAGCGATTGTCCATTTTTTTATTCATCTTCACCAAAGGCTTCAGCTCTAAAAAAAGGAGAATGAGTGGATATGAACATTGTCGATCATCATGTTGAAGCATTGCAAAAAGTGGCCCAAAGAATTCATCAGCCTGTCTATTTGATCAATCAGTATGGACGTATTCTTTTCACCTCACCCCAAGGTATGACAAATCCAGATTGGATACAAATGCTCCGCTTGTTTCACAGTACGCAGCAGCATTATTTTTCTATGGTTCATTCAAAAGAAAGCGTTTCTGTTTTCCCTATCTATATAAACGAACAAGCTTATGATTATTTAGTCGTTCCAGCCTTCATTCATCCTCAAGACGACATGGGGCTGCATTTGATAATTGAACAAGCTGCACATGCCATATCCATTTCACACATCAAACAACATGCCATCAAGCAATCGACAGAGCGAGCCAAAAATGAATGGTTTCGCAAATGGATGGAGGGCACGATTTCCTCAGAGCAAGATGTCACCCGCCTAGCACGCATGTTTGGATTAAACACAACGATTCCCTATCTATGTATCGTCTGTCAGCTTGATCAGAACAGTCATTTCACTTGTTTCCTTAAGCAGCAAACCCTTGTAGATGATGTGTTTGCTTTACTTGAAAGCACCCTTTCGCACTGTCCATTTCCCGCCTTTCTTTTTGTCAAAGGTGATATCGGCATCTTCCTTATAGAAGAGACTGGCGGCTGGCTGGCAATGAACAAATCGATCTGCTCTTTTTTAAAACAAATGCAGATCCTTATTAAACAGCATGTGAATACCACCATTTCCTTTGGTGTAAGCTTAAGCGGTTATCTTATCACCGATCTGCCAAAAGGATTCAGTGAAGCTGCCCATGCTCTGCAATCAGGCCAGCTCTCATTACGAGCTGAATATATTCAGTTCTATCAAGCAAAAGATGTGTCAGATTTACTGAAGCTCATCCCAGCAAAAGATTTAACAACATTCTATGAGCGATACCTCCACCCATTATATGAACAATCACAAGTCGATCCAAATCTTCTCCACACCTTATCTGTTTATGTCGAAACACATTGCCATATTTCAGAAACAGCCAAACGTTTATCTGTTCATCGCAACACCGTGATATATCGACTGGAGAAATGTGAAGAACTGCTCCAGATCAGCCTAAAAGATCCTGATGCAACATTGCGCTTGCGATTAGCTTTGCGGATTCAAAAGCACCTTTCATCCGATTCCAATTGAATCTTTTTTTCTTACGCCTCATATATTTTGGAGGAGAAATGTGAATGACAAGGAGTGGTGTCAAATGGATGAGGAGATTCGTCACATCCCGCAACCGATTCGAGACGATGGGGCCGGCGCAACCGATTTAGGCCCGCGAGACGTTCTGCGCGATATGGAGAACCCAGATATGTTCGTTCCCCCTAAAACGGATGCGGGGACGATTCCTAATTTAAAATTTTCATATTCTGATACACATATGCACTTGAATCATGGCGGCTGGTCGAGGGAAATTACCGAGCGAGAGCTGCCTGTTTCAACAACGATTGCTGGTGTGAACATGCGGCTTACGCGCGGAGGTGTTCGTGAGCTTCATTGGCATAAGCAGGCGGAATGGGCATATATGATTTTAGGCAAAGCCCGGATCACATCTGTAGATGCAGAAGGACGGAATATGATCGCTGATGTAGAAGAAGGAGACTTGTGGTATTTCCCGCCCGGTATTCCGCACTCCATTCAAGGTCTTGAGGATGGCTGTGAGTTTCTCCTTGTGTTTGATGATGGTGCTTTTTCTGAATTTGATACGTTCACCATCACAGACTGGTTTGCTCATACACCAAAAGACATTCTTTCTGCTAATTTCGGCGTGCCAATCAAGCTGTTTGATCACATTCCACATAAACAGCGCTATATGTTTCAAGGCTCTTCACCGGCATCCATTGAAAGCCAAACAGTCTCTGATCCATACGGCGGCATCAAACCGCCATTTACCCACCAGCTCCTTCGTCAAAAACCAATCGTGACCTCTGGGGGAACCGTGCGAATCGTCGACTCACGCAATTTTCCAGTATCTAAAACCATTGCTGCTGCACTTGTAGAGGTAAAACCTGGCGGGATGAGAGAAATGCACTGGCACCCGAATAATGATGAGTGGCAATACTATTTAACCGGTACAGCCAAAATGACGGTTTTTGGAGCAAGCGGGACAGCTCGCACCTTTAATTACAGAGCAGGTGATGTTGGTTATGTTCCTTTCGGGATGGGGCATTACATACAAAATATTGGGCAAACGAGCCTTTGGTTTCTAGAAATGTTTAAAAGCGATCGATTTGCTGATATTTCATTGAACCAATGGATGGCCTTAACCCCTCCTCAATTAGTGAAGGAGCATTTGCATGTAGACGATGCATTGATTCATGCGCTGCATAAAGAAAAATCACCAGTCGTGAAGTATGAGCGATGACAAAAAAAACCGATCCATGTGTGCTGATCGGTTTTTTCTATGCTGCCTTTACGATACGGCATGGGAATGTTGCTGCGCTTTTTTCGCCCATAAAATAGAAGCAATGAAACTCATACAAAGCACCAGCGTTCCAAACATAAATGGCAGCTCAATATTCACATCAAATAAAATACCCGCAAGACTTGGCCCGACGATATTCGCAAGGCTCATAAAGGATGTATTGAGACCGCCTGCTACCCCCTGCTGATTCCCTGCCATTTTAGAAAGTAATGTATTGAGAGCTGGACGAACAAACGAGGTGGCCGATAAAAATAAAATGGAGCTCGTAAAAATTAGCCAAAAGGAAGGGGCAAAGCGGCAGGCAATCAGCATAAATGCCGCAGCTAAAAGGGCATAACGAACGACTCGCATTTCGCCAAATCGTTTCACAAAGGTATTTACTAAAGCCCCTTGAACGATGACACCGGCAAGTCCAGCTACCGTAATGACAAATGCAATATCCTTCGGTGTAAAGCCATGTTTTTGGTCCACATATAAGCCAAAGATCGATTCAAAATGAATGATTCCGAAATTCAAAACAAAGGCCAAGATAAACAAAAAACCGTATGGTGTTTTTAAAGCCTGAATCATCTGCGTAAAAGGATTGAAATGAAGCTCTTTATTCAATCGTGCTTCTTCCTGCTTTTCCTTTGTTAAAGTTTCAGGTAAGAACAAGAAAGACAACAGCGTCGACAGGGCTGCAAAGGAACCAGCGATGAGGAAAGGAAAAGCAATCCCAAACTCAACCAAATAACCGCCTACGCCTGGTCCAATGACAAAGCCTAACGTCATTGCTGCACTAAATAGCCCCATTCCTTTCCCTCGATCCTTCTCACTTGTGATATCAGCGATGTATGCAAACATGGCGGGCATGAGTAAAGCTCCGGCAGCACCACCAAAAAACCGAGACACAAACAGCATCCAAAGCTGATCAGCAAATGCAAAAATAAACTGGGCAATCGTAAAGCCGGCAATCCCGGCAATAATCAATTTTCTGCGTCCAAATCGATCAGTCAGCGCTCCAGCGACGGGTGATAAAGCAAATTGTGTGAGGCCAGTTGCAGCAACGAGGAAACCAAGTGTTTTCCCAGTTGCGCCAAAGGCTTCAATATAACTTGGCATGACAGGAACGATCAGACCAAATCCAAGCATGGCAATAAAAATATTGAGCATCAAAATGTACAATCTGCCCATTTTTTTCATATTAAAACCTCTTTCTTCAAAATAAATGAAAATGATGACAAAAATGATAAGAACTTCTTCAGTATAGCGATATCGTTCTCTATAAGTCTAGTTTTTCAAAAAACAGCGTTTTTTCCCAAATTAAAAATACCCGCTGGTGGCGAGTATTTTGAGAATCCCTTTTTTATTCAGCTTGTTCATAGATGGAAAGAGCCGCCTGTAACCCAGCGCCACAATTGATGGCTGCGCCGTATTTCATCAAGATGGCTTCAAGGCCTGCTAAAACAAATAGAATATTTTCCTTTCGGCAGCTATAGCCCATTGAGCCAATTCTCCATATCCGTCCTGCAAGCGGCCCAAATGAACTCGCAATTTCAATTCCAAAATGATGAAGAAGATCAGCCCGGACCGCTTCTCCGTCGATATCACTTGGAATGACGATACACGTCACGACCGGCATTTTGCAGTCTGGATCACCAAATAATTCAAGCCCCATCGCTTCAAATCCTGCCATTAAAGCCTTTTCATGAAACAAGTGGCGCTGAAAACGTTCCTCCAGACCTTCTTCTAGCACAAGTCGAACCCCTTCTCTCAGTGCATAAAGCATCGTTGTCGCTTCTGTATGATGATTTAACCGCCTCGGGCTCCAATAATCTTGCAGCTGGCTTAGATCAAAGTAATTGCTTTTGATTGGAGAAATGTCTACCTGTTTTTGCAGTTCATCCTGTGTTGCAATCCCTTTTTCTACTTTCTTTCTCGATTGTACGACGTCTGCCACTCGTTCATTATATGTGATCGGTGACATCCCTGATGGAACAGACAAGCATTTCTGCGAGCCCCCAATTGCCGCATCGATTTTCCATTCGTCTACCTTGACCTCGACACCACCAATTGTCGCCACAGCGTCTACAATAAAAAGCGCATCAAGCGCTCGGCATGCTTCACCAATTTTCTCAAGCGGCTGTATTCTTCCGGTAGATGTTTCACCATGAACCATCGCAACAATTTTCGGCTTGACTTGATGCATCTCTGCGATGATGTCGTCTTGCTTAAAAACCGTTCCCCATTCACATTCCATTGTATGTACCTCAGCACCATAGCGCTGTCCAATTTCAATCAGCAAATGACCGAAGCGTCCAAAGACCGGAACAAGCATCACATCTCCGGGCTCGATCACACTGGCAAGCACAGCTTCAAGTCCTGAGCGGGACGTCCCATCAATTGGATAAGCCCATTCATTTTCTGTTTGAAAAAGTGATCGTAATAAGGTCATCGTTTCATTCATGATCTCTGTAAATGCAGGATCAAATTGACCAAGAATTGGTGTACTCATCACTCGAAGGACTCTCGGATCTACTTCGACAGGTCCTGGTGTCATAATGGTTCTAGTAGGTGTGTGTAGTTCTTTCACGTTATCCATCCTCTCCCTTGCTGTGTCCATCCTTATATGCCCACTTATACAGCAATGCTGATAAAATAGCAATCTCTTTTCTTACGAATTGGTTACATAAAATTTACGATAAATCCATTTATTTCTTTATGGCAATATGATAGAACTAAAGAGTATACATTCCCTATGAAGGAGGAAATAGAATGAAAAGATCTTTATTTGGAACTGTGGCCGCCGGAATCATGATTTTCGGTACATTTGCCGCTCCGCTGCCTCCCGCTGCAAATGCTCAAGGCTTTACACTGAATGAACCGAGTCAAACCATCACCTTTTCCCCGTTACAGCTACAAACCGAAACATCTGCTCAACATGCGAAAACAACCGCTTCAAGTCAAATTGATTCCTACTACCAATCTGCTGCTGGCAAATCTGGGCCTGCTCTTAAGAAAGCATTACACGATATTATTGATGATCATACGCAGCTATCCTACAGCCAGGTTTGGGATGCATTAAAGAAAACGGATGAAGATCCAAAAAATCCAAGCAATGTGCTCTTGCTCTATAGCGGTATCTCTAGGTCAAAGCAAGCAAATGGAGGAAACGTGGGACAGTGGAACCGGGAGCATGTGTGGGCTAAATCTCACGGCAATTTTGGGACGAGCCAGGGACCTGGTACAGATCTCCATCACCTTCGGGCAACAGACGTACAAACGAATAGCACACGAGGAAATTTAGATTTTGATATAGGCGGAAATGAATACAAGGGAGCGCCAGGCAACTTCTACGACAGCGACTCATTTGAACCTCATAGCCGGGTGAAAGGAGATGTAGCAAGAATGCTCTTTTATATGGCCGTCAGATATGAAGGCGATGACCGTTTCCCAGATTTAGAATTGAACAACAAAGTGAATAATGGAAGCGCCCCTCTTCACGGCAAAATGTCTGTCCTATTGAAATGGCACAAGCAAGATCCAGTCGATCAAATCGAACGGAATCGTAACGAAATCATCTATCAAACGTACCAGCACAATCGCAATCCTTTTATTGATCACCCTGAATGGGTAAGCGCTATTTGGGAATAAAAAAGAGAGGCACTGCTATGAGCAAGCAGTGCCTCTTTCCATTACTATCTCTATAAAAGATGATCATACAACATCAAACACACTTCTCATCTTATAAAGATTCTGATCATTATGTTATGTTTATTCCCCCAATTTACTAATAATAATTCTTTCTACATTGCGATCTAAACAGAAAAATTCTATTTTGATATCATGCTTTGAATCCTTATAGCCTAAAATTTCATATCCCTGATCGTCATTTCTACGATAATAGTTTTCACCTAGATAATTATAGATATCTTTTTTAGTTGAATGAATATTTATTGTGTTGTTTATATTACTTTGATTATTTTCTAAAGAGATTGCCACTATTTCTTTTCTATTATTCACTTTGAAATAATTTGAATTTGAAGTTTTAATCCACTCGTTTTCACTATAGTTTCTCTTTATTAATCCCAACTTCAATTCTCCCACCTTTAATTCAGTAAGATTTGTACTTTTTACTTTAAGAAAAGAGATGTGGTTTTTAAGTGGTTGAATGAAGAACAAGCCAATGATGATGATGAAAATAAAGATGATATATATGATAATTTTTTTCATATCAGTTCCTTCCATAAATGATTATATAATGAAACAATATAACATAAATATCATATTTAAATTTACTGTATAAATATTTAAGAAAAATCGAATCTAATAAAAAAACACCTTGCATAAGGTGTTTTTTTACTTTAGCGGACAGACGAGACAATAATCAAGGCTCTCTGATTTTTTCTCAAGCTTATAATACATACAGCAAGTCTTTCGATTTGATGTGTCTAGCAAACTTTCCTCTAAATTTAAGCTGTGCTGAAAAGGATTTTGCTTCGCTCCGAAAAGATCACCCGATGCCTTCTTCAGAAACAAATAATCCTCCCGTACGCGCTCTTTCATTTTAGGCTCTTCCGTTTCTCGCATCATGCTACGGTAAAGAGAATTGATACGTACCGCTACATTTTCCCATAAAATCGAATACGGAAGTCTTGAAGTACGTTTCAATACATCTAAAAGAGGTGTGACACACTGCGTAAATAGCATGCGGACGACCTGCTCTCTCCACTCATGACGATCTCCTTCTAACTGAACAAATGAACAGAGTGTTTCATCTAGCTCAATTTTGCGATCTTCTCTAAAGACACACGCCTCTGGTGAAAACCGGTAGACAGCATCATACATCGTCATCAAGTACAAAGTAGAACTAACAGCTAAATAGGCATAGCGTTTTGAAAACATGGACGCCGCCACTGCTATATTCGGTGCATGCATCGCTTCCTTTTCAGCTTCTAATAAACGTCTGATAGATGCTTCTGAAAAAAGCGCAGCAAGTGTGCGATCAGATGTCATTGGTCCATTTGTGATGTGTACCCCGAAATCAAGTAATTCTCTCTCAACCCACTCTGGCTTCATATCAAAACCCCCATCTTTCGTTTAACGATTTCGTTGTTGATATAACAAATAAATAAAGAACGGTGCACCAATTGCCGCCGTAAACACACCTGCCGGGACATCTAACGGGAGAAAAGCCGTTCTCGCAACTAAGTCTGCCAGCATGACGAGAATACTTCCAACAAGCGCAGATGCTGGAACAAGCGCAATAAAGGAACGACCGATGATCATCCGTGCAACATGCGGCGCCATCAGTCCAACAAATTCAATACCACCTGCGAATGCAACGGCAATACCGGCTAATGTCACACTCATCAGTAGAAAGAATAACCGCTTCGCCTGAACCTTGACACCGAGACCTGTTGCAAGATCATCTCCAAGCTCCTTCACATTCATCGTTCTTGCCAGCACCATGACAATCGGTAAAATCATCAATACCCAAGGAAGCATTGCGATGACGTCCTTCATTGTAGAACCATATAAACTGCCCGTCAGCCAGATGTATGACTTGGTCGTGGTCATCGTATCGCTGAGCACAAGAGTAAACGTCACACACGCCTTCATAATGGCGGAAATCCCAATCCCCATCAAGACGAGCGTGATTGGCTTGACGCCTTTTTTCCATGAAAGCAAATAAATCAGGCATGATACCGCAAAAGCGCCTGCAATGGCCCACAACGACTGATAAGCAATAGGCACAGTGCCCATCCAAAAGACGATGAACATAATGGCGCCAAACGACGCACCGCTCGTAATTCCTATGATGTCAGGCGATGCAAGCGGATTTCGAATGAGACCTTGTAAAATAAGCCCCGATACCGCAAGTGCCGCTCCCACTAAAACCGCAAGCAGGGTCCTTGGAATCCTCAACGTATTTAATACAAACGTATTTCCCTCGCCTTGTCCGAAGATATGCAGCAGCACATCCGTAGGCGGAATAAATCGGCTGCCCATACAAAGGCTCAGAATAAATAAACCAAAGGCAATACCTGTCAATAATAGTAAAATCAAAAACGTCCGCTTTGAAAATTGAAATGAAATGCGTCCGCCCTTTGAACGCACTGTATATGTTTTAGCCACCTGTCTTCAACCCCTTGCGCACGAGATAAACAAATAGAGGCGCTCCTGCTACCGCCGTCATGACACCAATCGGTACTTCCTGCGGCATGATCAGAAAACGAGCGGCAAGGTCTGCGACAAGTAAAAGCGACGCCCCTACAACGGCACAATACGGCAGTACCCAGCGGTGGTCAGGTCCAACGAGCTTTTTCACAATATGCGGCACAAGAAAACCAACAAATCCAATGGATCCTGCAACAGCGACGGAACCTCCTGCTAAAAAGACGACAAGTACCCCCATCGTCATCTTCAAAAGAAGCGTACGCTGGCCAAGCCCTTTCGCAATATCATCACCCGATAAAAGGACATTGATCGAGCGGCCAAGAAGCAGCGCCACCACAGTCGCCCCAAGAATATAAGGCAACACAGGCAGCAGCATATCTATACTTCTTCCTGACACTGAACCAGCCATCCAGAACAAGATGCTTTGAATGGACTGTTCATTCACGATTAAAAGTCCTTGAGTAAAGGACGCAAACAGAGCAGATATCGCAGCACCTGCGAGTACAATTTTGACCGGTGTCAGTCCGTCTCTTCCAATGGAGCCTAGAAGAAAGACAAGCATACCTGCAATGGCAGCGCCTAAAAAGGCCGTCCACATATAACCTGTTAACGACTCGGTAGAAAAGAAAACAATCGAAATCACAATAAAAAAGAGTCCACCTGCATTAATACCTAAAAGATCTGGTGCAGCCAGCGGATTTCTCGTCAATGCCTGCATGAGTGCACCTGAAATCGCTAGACTTGATCCAACAACCGTCGCAATTAAAGCTCTTGATAATCTGGATGTCATGACAATCACACTGTTTGGATCTGACTCATCAAACTGAAGAAACGCATGGATGGTGGCTTTGAGGGAAATTGAGGTTTGCCCAAGAGAAATACTGAGCATAAAAAAGACCAACATCAACACGATGAATCCAGCAAATAGCAGTGCCTTGCTCGAATCCTTTTTTAATAAACTTCTCATCTGATTCCCGCTTTCAATCTGTTATGGAAAAAGGAGAAAATGGTTTTTCACATTTTCTCCTCTGCTACACTTATTTATCAAGCCCTAGACGATCATAAATATCATCAAGCATCATGTTTGCAGCGGTGATACCGCCAGCCATGTTCCAAGTGATTTCATCAACTTTATGCACTTGTTTCGCTTTCACTGCATCAAGCTGCTTCCATAAAGGATGACTTGTCCACTCTTTATATGCTTTTTCAACTGCTTTATCCTGATCATCCATGAAGTAATAGATCACATCTGCATCCATTTGTGGAATGCTCTCTTTGTCTGTAAGTGTAATGATATCTTGCTTTTTATCTTTGACATTTTTAGGACCTTCAAAGCCTAGCTCTGTTAAAATTGAACCTGCAAACCCAGTTTGATAGATTCTTGCATGATCTGCACGGAAGTTCACCACAGACACACTCATTGGCCAGTTTTTAATGTCTTTCTTTGCTTTTTCTTTGAAGTCAGCGACACGGTCATCCCACTTCGTCAGCAATTCTTTTGATTTGTCTTGCTTGTTTAACGCTTCACCCATTAAATTCACTGTGTCTTTAAAAGTGAACACTGTTTCTGTTGCAACAGTTGGAGCAATTTCTTTCAGCTGATCAAAAATTTGCTCGTGACGGATTTTTGATGCAATGATCAAATCTGGCTTCAGCTTTTCAATTTCTTCTAAGTTTGGTTGTGTTTCCTGCCCAACAATTTTGACACCCTTTAAATCATCTCTTAAATATTTATACGTAGGTGCTTCAAGCCAAGATTCTACAACACCCACTGGTTTAATGCCCATAGCGACGGCTGCATCTGTTGCTCCTTGATACAACGTCACCACACGTTTAGGCGATCCTTTAATTTCAGTTGAACCGATAGCGCTTTCAACGGTTCTTGTTTTCTCATTACTATCTGACTTGCCTTCACTGCTATTACTGCCACAAGCCGCAAGTAATACGATGGAGAGCACAACTAATAGCGACCAAAAAGACTTTTTGAACATGTACCTCACCTATCCATTCTATATGTAGTCATATCGTTTGATAACGATTCTCATTATCACACTATGATTTTATCATAGAAAAGGATGGTGTCAATGTAAATTTTTAAGAAAAAGGTAGAGTGTTGACTAGTTGTTCAGGTTAATTGGAACTTTTCCACTTTTGGATGGTACGCCCAATCTTTTTTCCCGATTCTAGTAAAATGGACAAATGAGTATGGTTTTCTATCACTTGGTAAACAGATTGATTTTTCACCTGCTGATTTGGAAGCGCCAGATATGGATGAAATTTGTCTACGTCGTATAACTCATCCTCGCTTCCAACAAACATGCCATAAGGCTGGTCCAGCCTTGCAAATTGTTTTTGAGGTGCAGATGGCGTTAAGGCAAGAGACATATTGATGGTAATGCCTGTTAAAAGAAGTGGATCTTGTGCAATCACCCATGCTGGGTAGTGAAATCGTACAGCTTCTGAATGCCCCATCAGCCTTCCTTTTGTCATCGCAGATAGCACGAATTTCCAAACTTGAACTGTGGCAAAAGGGACTTGATTAGACTTCGCTGTGTCAGATTTGTAGCCAAATTCAGGAGCAATAAAAAAGTAACCGTCTACTTTTCTTTTTTCATCCCAAGATAGATATTGAAGCAGCAATCCAGCTCCAGAGGAATGACCACAAAGATAAAGTGCGCCTTCGTGCTGCTGTTTGATGACATCCACAACTTGCGAAATATCTTGCCACACGTCAGTGACTTTGGGTGTATCCCCCTTCTTTCCTTCAGAATATCCGTGGCCTCTCAAATCCAGCAGAAACACATTCACGTGAAAATCATGTTGCAATGTATAGGCAATATGCTCATAACCAGCCAAGCTGTGAGCGCCTCCGCCATGAATGATGATCACATTGGTCTGCGTGTTTGTTTCTGATAAAAACGGATAATAAGCAAGACGTATGCCGTCATGTGATTGAATGAACTGTCTTTCTGGAATAGCTACAGGAGCTGCTTCCTGCATACTTGTAAATGAGAACGGTTCTGTTTCGTTCATAATTAACTTTTGACCCCCAACTAGACACGAGAATGGCTAGAGCATTGCTGGCCATCCTCATGTTCGCATCCTATTTTGTCATATCCCTCAAAGGGAACGTCTTACTCTCAATAATAGCGACAATTTGTTTTAACGCTTGGTTCGCTTCGGGAATAGGGAAGACAGGAAAGACGTGATTCATTTTTGGGTATTCGATATAGTTGATGGGAACACCCTGCTTGTCTGCCATCTCTTTGAATTTCCGGGCATCTGGGAGAAAGAATTCATGAGTGCCAATAAAAACAGAAATTCGTCCTAACGATTTGATTTCTCCATAGATCGGGCTGATCAAATGATGTGTTTCATCTGTATCACCTGCATAGGCTTTGCCCGATTCGATTAGTAAATCTAGGTTGAGCATTGGCTCTTTTGGAACCATTTTAGCGATATCAGGATTACTTAATGTCACATCAAGCCATGGTGATAATAGAAGAATGTTTCCAGGCTGCGGGAGACCTTTTTTCGCTAAGTATTGAGCAAAGGCGAGCGATAAACCGCCTCCAGCAGAATCACCCATGATGACGATTTTTTCTGGTGTTCCTTTTTCTAAAAGAGCTTGGTAAACTGGGAGAACACTCTCGATTGCATCCATATACTGATGATTCGGTGCTTTAGGATAAACTGGCACATACACCGTACTATTTAATTGCTTCGTCAATCGATCCAAGAAACGCCAATGCCATACGAGCGGCTGCTCAATATAGCCTCCTCCATGTAAAAATAGCACCTGATGATCATCTGGCTGCACATCTGATTTCAACATGTACGTATCGACTGAAAACGTGCTGCTTTTGGTGATGTGATATTTCTTTTTCAACTTCTCAGGCAGCACATAAGGTAATTGATTCGCCATTCTTCGTTCTTCTAAATACCCCTCAACATTCAGTTTCTTCTTTGTAAGTACAAGTAACCATTCAACAAACAAACTTTGAATACTTCGCATACGATCGACCCCTATAGATAGAATGATGACAATCAATGTCTAGGAAAAGAATGGTTTCTCTTTTTCTAAAGCATAACATAAGAACTTGTGAATCCGTTAACTGCTTTGGACCTTTTTCTATACATCTATTCATTTATGAACACCTGTCTATTTATATTATATTTTCTAGATACATCATCATCAATTGTCAATCTTTCAATCATTGTTCATTAATCAACACATATTCAAAAACTGTTCATTTAAACACAAAAAAGACGAGTGTTGACCACTCGTCCCAGATTGTTGACAAAGGGCTAAAATGAACTTGATTTTAGCCCTTTGTCTTCTTTTCAGCGTGATAGAAAACCTTT
>NZ_JBQEOD010000004.1:0-314187 GCF_052044955.1 Bacillus sp. 22446 | reverse complement strand
ATGATGAAAGTGCTCTTTTCTCGGATAATTTTCATCTATTTGTTTAAACATTTTTTATCTCCTCCTGAATGTAATTTCTTGTATTCAGGAGGAAGCTTTATCTGTTTTTACCACCACGATCATCCTTTCAACAGATCGGTTATGTTTCTATCCAATACGGTCTGTGATTTATCACATTTTCATTCAAAAGCTACCATAAGCTTAGCCTACAATAAAAAGTTCAGCAACTCTTCGTAAGTAATTTCCCCTAACGTGAAGGGTTCTAGTGACATATATATTTCTCCACTGTCAATATAGAATTTGTCATTTTGAGTGATATCCTCTATTCACTTCTACCCTTACTGCTGCAGAAGCTTTTTCATTGATTTATCGTACCCAGCCAAATCATCAATTTGATAATAACCGACGGTTAACAATAGGCATGAAAAAGTGAAGAATGATGCCTCCGAAACAAATCGTTAATATGGTACCAGCACCAATAGGTCCTTTACATATAAAAGCTAATATTAAGAAAATTGCATATAATATTGTTCTCGAAAATGCGATGGTTCTTTTTGAAATATCTCGAAGAATGAGTGTTAAATGATCAATTGGCGTTGATGCGAATTTTGTTTGAAGATATACGGCTGTTCCAAGACCAATGAATATCAAACCAGCTCCGAAGCAAGTCAGTTTGCTAAACCACGTGTTTGTATCAATGACATATTTGATGAGGAGTAACCACAGATCAATACCGATTCCAGTCACGAACGCTGTAATCAAACCTAAAAAAACAGGTTTTTTTCTCACTAATATAGAATTGCAAATTAAGATGATGATAGAAATTAAGACCTCCCAGCTCCCTACGGTAAGACCAAATTCGTTGGAAAGGCCAACTAAAAGGGCATCAAATGGAGAAGCACCTAGTCCTGATTGTATTGTTAATGAAATTCCTAAACTTAATACAAGTACACCTAATCCGTAATAAACATACTTCGTTTTATTAGACATGATCTCTACTTAAAGATAATTTTTTTATCATTAAAACGTGCGGAATTCCGTCTTCCATAAATTCATCTGAAGCAGTTTGAAAACCAAGTTTTTTATAAAAACCTTCTGCTTGTGTTTGTCCATGCAGCTTTATCTTTGCAATTCCTTTTTCTTGCATGATTTTTTCCAGTTCTCTGATAATCATTTTGCCTAAACCGTACTGACGATAAGGTTTTAGGATGCAAATTCGTTCCAATTTACCTGTACCATCCACAATACGCACCCGACCTGTGCCGACAGGTTCATTCTCATGGCATACTAAGACATGCTGACATTGATCCTGAAGAGTGTCAAATTGATCAAATTCTTCAGACTCAGGTACTTGCTGTTCATCAATAAAGACCGACTTTCTAATATTAAGAGCAACTTGTAAATCATTTTCAGTTGTTATTTTTTTTATATGCATTGTTTATCAATCCTTTTCTGATATTAGTCTGAACCAGGTGAAGCATTTATATGGTCTTATACTAGTAAGAATAAAATATTTTTATTGCAATTACAACAAAAATGCAGGTTTTTTTAAGATAGTGGGCATTTTGCAAGAGAAAGAAATTGAGAAAGCTGGTTTTAGTAGTGAATGTCGAAGCGGAATTAATGCGAACTATTACGCCACTTATCAGTTTGGTATCTCTTGGCGTTACACTTCTCACTTTTGGTGCCTTTGTTTTTTTGTGATTAACATTTGAAGAAAGTTCTCAGAAAAAATCCCCTAGCCATAAAAGTCAGGGGTTTTACTTTGTTCTTCCCTGAAAAAGACTGATTTAATAAGGTTCTATGATGAGCCTTTCTGATAAAAAATGTGCATTTCTGAAGAAAACTGAAAAGGTTCGTCCCCAATCTGTCCCCATAAAAAAACAGACCCTGCATGGTCTGTTTTAATTTTGCCTATACATTTTGAGAAATTGTATTTCGATTGATCATTGTCGTGTTTCGATCGATTTTTTGTGGAATGAAAGTTGTATTTCTATTCGACTCCTCCATTGTTGTATTCCGATTTGATGCTGGTTTAATCAAGCTAGATGCTTCATATACACCTGCACCTAGAAGGATAATAGAGCTTATAACAATCATTTTTTTAACACTCATAAAGACACTCTCCTTTTTGAATATTATGTTGGGCTTGAAATGCCTTCCTGTAATATTCTGTTGCTTTCTCAAACTTTCCTCTTTTTTCATGAATCACTGCAAGGTTTTTAGTGAATTCTTCTACGAAAACAAACAACTGCTTTTCTTCAAATGCCTGTAGCATAGCTTGAATCTCTTCCTCATCATTACTTTCATATGTTGTTCTTATAGAACGTATTAATAAAATTTCGTGCGGGTTCTCTTTATGAGATACAAGTTCCAAAGCTTTATCCACTAATTTGGATGCTTCATCATTTTCTCCTGTCTTATATAGTGCCCAACAGAGGTTAACATATATGACCGATTTTACATCGTCCACACCATCTTCTGATATTTCAAGAGACTCTTGATAATATTGGATAGCCTTTGCATAATCTTGTTTTTTTTCATAATTGTTTCCTATATTTAAAAGTGCCTTGGCAATCAACCTTTTATCCGCTATTTCTTCAGCGATGGAATAGGCTTTATTCAGATGTATTAATGATTTTTCATACTGCTTAAAATCATCATAATTTCCTGCTATTACAAATAAGCATTGAACTTTTCTAATCTTGTATAACTCATACTGATCGTATATTTCAAGCGCCTTTATGATGTGATGCATAGAAACATGAGTTTGTTTCATAATATAGTAGGCTTCAGCCACCTTGAAGTGAAACTCCGCTTGCTCAATATCATCGACAACCAGTGCGAGCTGCCGCTCAGCGATCTTGTAATACTGAATGGCCTGTACATATTCTTTTATACTGAACTCATACATTCCACGAAAAAACGCGTTGTAATACTGCAGCATGCCGGACAATTTATGGTTGGAGTTTTCTATTTTATCTACTAAGTCTGCTATGGATAAAGAGCGCTGCTCTGAGGGTTTAATATAATCAAGCATAAGCTGATGACGAAAGCACATCAATTGATAGTAAATCAGTAACTCCTGGTCTTCTTCCATTCGTTCAATTTCTTGTTCTACCTCAGCTTTCAAAATCTCTGCATCTGGCACACTAAATTGACGAATCATTTTATACCATTCATTTATTTTCACACCAACATGTGAAGAAAGAACTTTCTCCATCCCCTTACTCCCCTTCTACAATATTTCCTTATATTACATTTATTATGACATACAGAAATTTACAAGGCACCGAAAAGAAACCGCAAAAAGAACCATTGTACATCAATAAACCTTTGGCACATGTCTTTATCCTCACAAAACAAAAAGGCAAACTCATTTCAGTCTGCCTTCATCTTCTAGATTTCCATGAGAATACCTTTTGTCTTCAGGTAATTTGCATTGAATCTAGCCTTTTTTCTTTTAATATTGCATACAATTTCGTGATGTCTAGATCGATCACCAGACTATATGTGCATCGGGTTACCGTCATATAATGATGAAAGTGCTCTTTTCTCGGATAATTTTCATCTATTTGTTTAAACATTTTTTATCTCCTCCTGAATGTAATTGCTTGTATTCAGGAGGAAGCTTTATCTGTTTTTACCACCACAATCATCCTTTCACAAGATATATCATGTTTCTGTTTATTCAAAGACTACTATGAGCTTTGCCTACGTTAAAGCCTCCAGCAACTCTTCATAAGTCATCTTGCCCAACGTGAATTTTTCTAGTGCTATATATGTATTCTCCGCTGAGGTATTCATTCTATTATGACAGTCATTCACTAGCTCATGTTCATTTGGTAATGGTTCATGTATATGTTCTGTTTTTCGAAATGCTTCATAGTATCTTATACCAAATATTCTTTGGGACATCGCATTGATGTGAATTCCGTCCGGATTAGGTATAAGGCTTTTCGCAGTAACATAATAACAATTTTCATGATGATTTGCATATTTTTGTAGTATCTCATTGATCAGTTGATGTTCCACACATCCTGCGCCAAATGCTGTCTTTCCTAAGAAATCGCCCAAACCACCTATCACAAGCGGAATGTTAGGTACAGATAATTCAGTTCTTAGCTCATGAAATAATCTTCGTATTTTTTCATCGTATTCTTTGTATTTCCCATCTTGGCTGTCACTTTCTCCTTGATGCCATAATATTCCGGCCAATTCGCTATCTTCCCTTGCAAATTTAGCTTCATTTATTGCATGACGAAATAATGCCCCATCTCGTGACCATTCATCAATGGTACTGCCACCTTCGGCACATGGGATAAGACCAATCTTCTCTCTCTCATGATCTTTACACCAAGCCTCCGCAAAAGAAGCCGCTAGTCCTACGCCAGCTATCGGTCTATCAAAATGGATGGGTTCAGTCATCATTTGCCATCTACCATTTCGCAACATCATGATTCTTTCATTATAAATTGGTGGCACTTCATGCTTGAAGCCTCGCCCCGCCATATTTGATTGTCCAATTAGTAAAAATGACTTCATATCTTTCCCCCTCTAAATATTTTATCAAAAATGTATTTACCTGAACGTTATCAGTTTACCCTTGCGCTGTGATTTCTAGAATTTCAATCATCTCTTGAAATTCCCTTAAAAACGATTACTTCTTTCTCGACTCATAAACATAATTCAAACCAAAAGCAATCTCTTTTAATATATCAATGAAAATGTGAATAGCCGCTCCTAGGTGTTTGTCTTTCCTATAAACGACCCCTACACTTCTAATAAGATTAGCATTGTTTATAGGAATAATCTTTAATCGAGGTTCGTTTAGATATTCAAGATAAGGAGTTGGTAAGACCGTTATCCCTATGCCATCTACCACCATATTAATTAATGACTGCATAGTTGTTACTTCAAAAATAGGATTGGGTAGAAAACCAATATCTTTACAACTCTTGTTGATAAACTGTCTGATGTAAAATTGCTCAGGAAACAAAATTGAAGCAGTTTCTTCTAATACTTCTAACCCCAACTTTTCACTTTGTGCCAGGGGGTGTTTAACAGGTACTGCAAAAGCCATATCTTCCGTGTATAAAGAGATTGTTTCAAATTCATCCCCTTTCATTGGTAAAAACACAATCCCTAAGTCCACTCTATTTTCTATTAAGTGTTTTTGAATATCCCCAGTACGGAGACCTAGTACAGAAATTTTAACAGCTGGATATTGCTGATGAAATTTAAATAATGCCGGTGGAATAAGGTAGTTCTCTACTGTTAGCAATGTCCCAATTGAGATTGATCCTCTTTGAAGCCCATTTAATTCATTAATCGATATTTTTGCTTGTTCAATTTCGTGAAAAATATTGCGAGTATATTTTAATAGGAGTTTTCCTGATTCAGTAAGAGTCGTTTTCTTACCAATACGATCAAACAAAGGTGTTCCAATTTCATGCTCTAAAAGTTTGATTTGCTGACTCAATGATGGTTGAGATATTCCAACCTTTTCTGCAGCTTTTGTAAAATGCAGTTCTTGACACATTGCATAAAAATACTCTAATTGTTTTAATTCCATTCTTCCGACTCCTACATTAGAAATTTTCACAAGTACAAACTTTATGATTTTTAAATATTAACATCTAATATACATTATTATACAAATAAAACCATAGGTACAAACTATAGTTATTATACAAATAATTGAATTGTTCTATAAAAATAAGTGTTCTAGACTATTACATGAAGGCTAGACTTACATGCACAAAGAAATCCTTCAAACCGTGTAAAGGAGGTCAGTCGATATAACAAGAACAAACAACATTTTTTATAAATGATAAAAATTTTAATGTAGGAGGTTAAAACAAAGTGAAGAATTTAAATGTCGCGATTCCAACCCCCTTTCATGAAGATGAAAGTCTGTACTTGGATGGATTTAAACCAATCGTTGAGTATTTAGCTGAAAATGGTATTGATTCACTACTCGTATCTGCAACTACAGGTGAACAAAATTCAATGAGTATTGAAGAAAGGATACAAATTATTGATTTTTTTAATCAGCAGGACTTTAAACATGTTGAACTAATGTTTGGTGTATCAGCTACAACGACAAAAAATGCAATAAAATTGATTGAACATCTTGAGGATTCAGTTTTCGACTCGATTCTCATTCAATTTCCTCCTTATATCCTACCAACTCAGGAACAAGCGATGTCTTACATGAATGAATTGTTAGAGCAAACCACAAAACATGTTGTTCTTTATAATAATCCTTTGCGCACGGGGTTTGAATTAAGTGCTGACTCATTTCACACTCTTATGAATCAAAAACACTCTCATTTGGTTGGGATGAAAGAAGAGAGTGATGTTAGACGCCTAAAAAATACAACTTTACCAGATGACTTTATCATGTTCGCTGGAGGGGACGTAAACCTCACTGAAAAAATATTAAACGGATGTAACGGGCTTTCTAGTATGGTAGGAAATGTTTATCCAAAAGAGATTCAAACATTTTTTAGTGACTTAGTTGCAAATAAGCCTGTGAATCTTCAAAAAATAAATCAACTAATCGATGAGGTGACACGTGGACATGCGATTGTCAATATTAAAAACCATTACAATGCTTTAGGCATAAAGGTAGGTAGGTGTCGTTCTCCCATTCGATAATTATTAATTCATTGCAAGCAGGTTCGAATCGTTTCATCCAGCTTGCCCCAATTCGTTATAAAAGATTTGGAGGGGTCTATAGCTGCCATGAGTATTCCACAAACGGAGCAAAAGAAAAGATCGAGTATGCAGACAAATAAAAAGATATTAACTGTTGTTGGTGTTATTCTAATTGCAGCAAATCTTAGGGCCCCAATTACATCAGTCGGTCCAGTATTGTCTTCCATTCGTGATCATCTTGGTATCTCTAACACATTAGCTGGTACAATTCCTACAGCCATTTTATTCACATTCGCATTGTTTTCTCCTTTTGCCCCCAAGATCACTCGCCGTTTGAGTATGGAATTAACACTGTTTATGTCGATAGCATTATTATTAGTTGGAATTGGAATACGTTCTTTTGGTAGAGTGGACACGTTATTTTTAGGAACCGTCATAATCGGTTCTTCAATTGCGATTTGTAATGTTTTATTACCTAGCTTCATTAAACATCATTTTGCAAACAAATTAGGTTTGATGACAGGCCTATATGCTGTTTCTATGAATTTATTTGGCGCTATTGGTTCAGGGATTAGCGCCCCCATTTCTTCATCATTAGGTTTCGGATGGTCAGGTTCCCTGGGTTGCTGGGGAATCTTAACTCTTCTTACCATGATATTTTGGGTACCAAAACTAAGGAACAACCAAGAATCTTTGGATTTTTTTCGAAAAGAGAATAAGAAAAGACCTATCAGCCTTTGGCGTTCTAAGCTAGCGTGGAATGTTACATTGTTTATGGGGTCTCAGTCCTTTGTATTTTTCACAGTCATTTCATGGATATCTGAAATTCTTGAAACTAAAGGGCTAAATGCTAATGAAGGTGGATGGATGCTGTCATTGATGCAACTTTCAATGCTTCCTGTTACATTTATTGTACCTATTTTAGCTGGACGTTTTAGCAATCAACAGATATTAGTATGGATTTCATTTCTCTTGCTTGTTGTTGGTTTAATGGGCATTTTATTTGGCGTGTCATTCCTTATACCTCTGTGGATGATAATGATTGGGATTGGCATTGGAATGGCCTTTAGCTTAGCCATGATGTTTTTTAGTTTACGCACCAAAGATACACAAGAAGCAGCAGAATTATCTGGTATGGCACAGTCTTTAGGCTATCTATTAGCAGCGATAGGACCTATTTTATTCGGCTGGTTACATGACATGACTTATCATTGGACTGTTCCTCTGTTCATGCTAATCTTCATTTCAGTCATTATTTTAATTACTGGTGTGAATTCTGGTAAGAACGTATATGTTACTTCTGCTAAATAAATAGCAACATTCATTAAGAATTTTTATGACACATGCATCGTAAAGGTTTTGAGTTAGTAACTTCTTCCCCAATTCGTCCCTTTTCAAAAAAATAAAACAAATATCTGTTGTCAAAAAACCCTTGCTTAGCAAGGGTTTTAATGATGATTCCGGCCAAACTCGATCCTGCAACCTCTCCCCTGTCAAGGACCGTTCAACCCCTATAACAAATAACCTATTTACTTCATTTATTTACAAATGATAACATTCATTAGAGATGGAGAACCAATATGCATACATATTCATTATGAAAAAAACTTTCAAAAGGTTTAATAATATCCACGGTTTCAGGAACTTTTTTTATTCACACCTTCTGCAGAAGCAAAATTCGAAACCATTCTAATCACTCTTGAACACTATACAGGCGCTCTTAAAGTGAATGGAAGTGAAAATGTAGTATGGTGGGTTGCTAGAACCATCATGTTGTTCTTTTTTTAAAATGAACTAAAACACAATGCTGAAACAATAAGGAGGTACTTGATTAGTGACACAGGAAAATAAGGCATCAAAAAGTTTGTTAATTACTTTACCCGCCGCTATTATCGCTATTGTATTGATTTTAGGAAAAATTGATACACCTGTAACAAACATTTTATTTTATGTAGTAGCTTTTGTTGTAATTGGTTTAACTGTTTCAAGCTTAATAAAAGACTACAAAAAAAGAAAGATTGATGACTCTTCGAAGGTGTAGCTATGAAAAACACGATAATGAGCCCTTCAATAGTAGAGATAAGGTTACCAAAATACGGTTTTATGATCTTAATCACACTATGAAACTATTGTATTGTTAAATGGCTCACCTGTCGTATCTTAAATTGACCACACTGAAAAATACAGTGTGGTTTTTCATTTCACTAATGTTTTTTTGTTTTAGAAATACAAAAGCCACTCTCGACTATCTCAGGAATGGCTCTGTATCAACATCTTTTCATATGAATCCGACTGGGTTCGAACCAGCGATCTCTCCCCGTCAAGGTGAATGACCTTATCCGAAACTTCCAGATGTTCTCTTAAAAAGACTGTTTTAATAAGATTCTATGCTAAGCCTTTCTAATAAAAAAAGTGCACTCCTGAAGAAAACTGAAAGGGTTCGCACCCAATCCGTCCCCATAAAAAAACAGACCCTGCATGGTCTGTTTTCATTTTGCCTATACGTTTTGAGATGTGTTTCTAATACCTTTTGATCAGCAGCCGTAGCTTCTTCAAATCGACCTTGTTTCCCATGCTCATCTGCATATACTATATAGCATGCTTCTGCATAAGCGAAACACTGTTTCTGCTCTACATACTGAAAGACCTTGGGCAACTACTTCTCATTTATATTAATAAAATAAATTGGTTTATACCATTTTAACAAGTAGAAATATCTAATTCTTATTTTAATATTGGCTTACGTTAAACTTGTGAAAAAAACATATTCATGTATAATACAATTGATGTATCATACATGAATTTTAGGAGGGTGACCTTTTTGAAAAGAGAAGATGCCTTAAAACTAAGATCAGATATTAAGAAAATGATTATAATAACTGGGGTTTTTGAATCTCAAAATTTGCCCAATGGACCATTTGAAAAACCTCTACCAACTTCTCAAATGATGGCGTTAGAGGAAATAGAGATGGAAAAATTAACTGTTTGGCAACTATCCAATAAACTTAGATTAGAGACTTCAACTGTAAGTAGATTGGTAGATAAGTTAGTAAAAAAGGGACTTGTTTATCGTGAAGTAAATGAAAAAAACAGAAGAGAACTTTTTCTGCACCTCACAGAAAAAGGTCACATTACTGTTAATCGCTTAAGAGAACAATCCCTTACATTTTATCAACGTATCCTCAATAATTTATCAGAATCAGAACAAAAAATAGTTGTGGATGGTTTTGAATTATTTATTGATTCTATTTCTAAGTCTTTTGATTAGAGTGAGGTAAATCATACCCTTTGGAGGATAAAATGAGTTTGGATTTTGAACGTCCTATTATTGAACTAAAAGAGAAATTTGATGAATTAAAGAAAATGATGAAAGAACATAATGTAGATTTATCATCAGAAATTCAAGAATTAGAAAAACGTTTAAATAAAATGCAAGATGAAATTTATTCTAATCTTACACCCTTTCAACGAGTTCAGATTGCAAGGCTACGTAACCGGCCCACGACATTGGATTATATACCTTTATTGTTTACAAACTTTTTCGAACTTCATGGTGATCGATTATATGGTGATGATAAAGCAATGATAGGTGGTATTGCAAAATTTAAAGGGATGCCCGTTACGGTTATTGGTCATCAAAGAGGGAGAAGTACAAAGGAAAATATAGAAAGAAATTTTGGAATGTCACACCCAGAAGGATATAGAAAAGCGCTAAGACTGATGAAACAAGCTGATAAATTTAATCGCCCTATTATTACATTTATTGATACAATAGGCGCCTATCCAGGGAAAGGGTCTGAAGAACGTGGAATTTCTGAAGCAATAGCTCGAAATCTATTTGAAATGGCTACACTTAAAGTGCCAATTGTTTGTATTGTAATTGGAGAGGCATCAAGTGGTGGAGCTCTTGGCATTAGTGTCGGTAACCATATCCATATGTTAGAGTATTCATGGTACTCGGTCATTTCGCCAGAAGGAGCAGCATCTATCCTATGGAAGGATGCTAAGTATGCTCCAGAAGCTGCTAAACATATGAAAATTTCAGCAAAAGATTTAAAGCATTTAGGAATTATTGATGAAATCATTCCTGAAATTAAGGGTGGAGCACAAAATGATATCAAATCACAGGCAAAATTGATTGAATCTGCAATCGAATCATCTCTTAAAAAATTGATACGATTATCCTCGGAAGAGCTTATACAACAGCGATATGAAAAGTATAGACAAATAGAGAATTATAAATGAAAATACTTAAAACCGTATTACATTTCTGAGGATTCTTACTAAAAAGTTCTAAATATTTTGTAAGTAACCTCTTAAACTGGATATGCTGTTACTATTAAAAGTGTGTGATCTGTATGGAAAAGGGATTTTTTGATTCTAAAAATACTGAGAAACAATTTAATGGATAAAGTTCGTTCCCAATTCGTCCCCAATCAAAAGAAAAAAACAAAAAACCCTTGCTAGGCAAGGGTTTCAACGATGATTCCGACTGGGCTCGAACCAGCGACCTCTATCCTGTCAAGGTAGATATGTAGAATCCTGTGATTATCACCGATATCCTCTATTCACTTATCAGCCTTGATACATAAGCTTTCCTTACCCTCCTGTATTCTCTGGTGTTCCTTCGTATTTTTTTAAAACCGAAAAAAATGTTACCTTTTTATACACCTGTTTTAAGCTTTATCACCATTAATATATTTCACTAACATAGCTGCTGCGTACATAAAGAATGCAGCGATTAAACCATTCACCATACTTCCAAAAACTACAATCAAAATCTGTCCTGCGTAATCTGTCCATGTCTTATCTGGAAATATTGCAATGTTCCATATACTTATGAGCATATAGAATCCAGTCACAATGATAAAAGTCCAAACAACTAACTTTGATTTGAGCATTTGCTGACAATCCCCCAATATCCAATTTCTTCTAAAATAACATGGGTTTATAATAAATCCTCAATTAATTCATCGTGATCCATATTCTTAGCTTCATCTAACTCACGTTCTAATCGATTCTTATCTTGTTATCCTTTCAAAACGTATATGAGCAATATACAGAATTGGTTTCTTCATAAGTTGAAAAGCTTTCTACTTTCAAATATCCTTCAAAGCCCAAAGCAGCTTTAACTATATTTTTACTCTTAAACAACATATCTCTTTGAATATCATTATCTTTCATGCTTGAAATATCGTCCATAAACATTGTGTGTAATTCAAATCTATTATTCTCATATTTAAATCTAAGAACCTTCACTTTTAATCCTCCTTATTAATTTCCCTTAATTATACAGGGGATTTAGATTGAATGGAAAGAATATCATAGTTTTAAACGACTGAACGCAAATATGCGTTTTGACATAAGCTGATGTCATTTTAAATGACGGTAGGTATTTATGAAATCCCCACTGTAGGTTAAAACTACTCCCTTTGTAATACTGCACTACTGTGTCAAGTGTCCCGAACAGTTTGAGTTTTGATACTTGTGACTTGTCCTGCATCGTCAGAAACGATACACCCATCCTTCGTTCAGCACTTAATGGCAGCTTTCGCCTTTCAGATACATGTACAAATAGGAAAGCATAGTGGTATCCTATCCTCATTTACCATCGACTGAGTCACTACCCTTTTAAGTTTAACGTGTGTTAGCGCATTCCACGACAGTCTTATCCTTAAAAATGGCATCACTAAAGACAACACCTTGATCCAGGAGTATAGACTGATCCTATTTAGTTAGGTGAGGTAAACTTTACTTGCCTCGTAAAATGCACGACCTATTGAATACAAACTAAATTAAGTTAGAATGGGCTGGTATCATGGGCGCGTACCAACCCATCAGATTAGATAGTGCGCCAACACTTTTCTAATCAGCTAGAAATGACGATCATGAGCAGTAGGAATAGCCCTAATGTGCTCATGATTGTTACAAATAGTAACTCATCTATTAACCTTACATCTAAAAAGAAATTGAATACAATATTATTGAATTCATTGATGATGTAAAGAATGAATTCAATCAAATAAATAAAAAATTAGATAGACAAGTAGCCACTTACATTGATGTGTAGATGGTTTTTTCATGCGTAAATATGCCCTTTTCAAGATGCAAGAAATTAGTAACTCATCGAATTAAACAAAGACAAACAGCAGTGATTTAAAGCCCATTTATTCTAATTTATGTAAAATTAATTCCTTTCTGTGATATCCTCACTATTGAAAAATGATTAGAAAAGAAGTATTCCAATGAAAAAGTTTTTTGTTAAGATGTTGCTAGTTCTCATATCAGCAGCAGTTTTCATTCCCACAACAGCTTCATATGCAGCAGAAAAGATCGAACAGAAAGAAGATTTGGCAGTAACTTTCAATCCTACTGAGCTACAAAAACAACTTGCTTTAAGAGATGTACCATTAGAAAAACAAGAAGCCTTGCTTCAAGCATTTAAAGCTATTGAGAATGCTAACAATGATCCACTTGCTACTACAAATGGCCCTAAGGGTGCGGCTATTAAAGCAGCAATCAATGTAATTAAAGGCTTAGTGAATAACGACTGGGCAAAATGGGTTTTACAGCAACGTTTTGGAAAGGAAGCTGTAAATGGTACTGTCAAAAATGCAAACAAGATCATTAAAGAATTAGAAAAAATTATTGATACTCCAAAAAATGCAGCTGGTAGGGCTCGAAAGGTTGTTTCTGCAGAGCTTAAAAAACATATAGACTCAGGTGTAGCTGATACAATCGGACTTGTTGTTGAGAACATCGTTCTCACTGCTGATTTACTTATACTTTAGATAAAAGGATGGTGACTATATATGTCACAAAATCAATTCATTCAGTTCCAAAAAGCCAATGGTTTAGACGATGAAGACGTTCAATTCCTCATCACTCTCTCAGGAGCATTTTGCACCTGTGAAGAAGAAAACAAAAAGGCATATGATATAACAAGGACAGCGTTCATTAGACACTTTGGTGAAGAATTAAACCTTTCAGATATTGAAGGAAATACTAGAGAAGAATATGAAGAGATCATCAATCAATTTCTAAGCAAGAAGGATAAAAAAATCAATGTGGATGAGCTTTTACAATCTTTTTATGATGCAGATATGATGGAGGGATTAAAAAAGAAATTCAATTAATGGCCTTGGTTTGAAGGTCTTTTTTATTGCCATCAATTACATATAGGCACCTCTCTTTAGAAATACTTGAACATGGAGGTGTTTATAGTGAATGAAAGAAAAAAGAAATTGGAATAGATTGAAGATTACAAAGTAGTTGTTGATGATATTGGCCAAAAAGACAAATTAATTAATCTTATCCTCAAGACGTGGTTTAGGGTTGCCGTCTTTATCTGTTTGATAATCAATGTTCTCAAATTCACGGGCTAAATTTGGTGTTCTCAATGGATCAATGACTATTTCATCTAAATCACCAAGCCATTCCTCACCATATTGAACCGAGTCAGGGCCTTTCTTTGCTCCTGAAACCCTTCTAATGCCGTGTTCCTTTTTAAGCTCGGCTATACTTTTTGGTTCAGCGCTATCGGCTGTAATCTCATTGCTTTCATAGCCTTTTGATTTAATCCACTTTGCTAGTTCTCTGTTAGAAACTTTGTGATCATATAATTCATCAAGTACATATATTTTGCTTCGCTTCTTGTCATAATGCCATCTGACGAAAGCAAGCGGGTCTGGACCATAACCAAAGTCAACGCCTTGACGTATATTATCAAAGGAGCGGACCATATCATCAGTTATGCTGCCTTTCTTGATTTGAAGGTTATCGAATGGAACAACGCCAGTTCCGATCGCTTCCCCAAGATATTCCCAACTATACTTCTTTTCGTTTTTGGCTTTAGTTTCTTCAGCCTCATTAATAAACGCTTTTGATAGATGAGGGTTGTCTAGGTATGTTGAGTGATGAATGTATGTGTTATCGGCAGGGAAAGACGTTTCATACTTCTTGTTAACCCAATTTTGCTTACGCTTTGGCGGGTTATAAGTGTAATAGAACGTATAATCAAACTTCCCTGCTCGTTTACGTGGGTTCTCTGTCTTTATTTTGTGTGTTAGTTCTTCACGTAGAACGGAGTTCATGATGGTGCTTACTTCCTCATCTGACTTAAATTCTGCAAGCTCTTCTATCCACATGACACCGACGCATCTGCTCCAGTTTAAGCCGGCTTTCGTCTGTCTCATGGGCTATGTTGTCGAATTGCTTTATTAAGCCCCTAAGCTCAGACATTGCCCTAGATTGAGCGTTTAGGAATGTAGCATGACGATCCCAAGCGAATTGAAATTCGTATTCTTCTTCTTCAGTTTCTTTTTCTTCAAGGTCACCCTCATGAAAAACATACCGTGCTTTTTTCAGCTCTTTAATCATTTCGTCTTTGCTTTCAACGAACATTATTTTCTGTGCCCGCACAATTGCTGTGAACTGGATTTGTATTTGTTCCCAAAGTAAATCAACAGGTGAAAACTCCTGAATGTCCTGCATGATCTCAAACGCTTCTGCTGGCATGTGCTTTGAATGAAATCCATGCGTCTTTGCGTTTTGGTTTCTTATTGGTGCTGCTCCCCCGCTATTACCTAACGCATTAACGTTACCGGGTTGACCACCCTTTTTTCTTTCCCAACCATGCCGCTTTTTCCATGATTTTATGGTGTTGATCGACACCCCGTATTTCTCGGCAAGGTCCTTGTATTTCATACCTTTGACGTAATCTTTCTCCGCCTGAATGTGCTTCGATTCCATTTACATTCACCTTCTGCCTCCTTCTGATTCGTGTTTGTTTCGGGATCTTTATTTTTTTACTTGGTGCTTGATGAGGTTGTTGTACTCTTCAAACCACTCAAGAGTAATTTCTGACCTTGCTGATATTCTTCGTTCAATAGCTGCTGCTATATCTTCTGTTCTACGTTCATCATGTAACCACTTAGGAATAACACCTAAAGGCGGTTCCGTTGTCATGTCATTCACTCCTTTAATTTGTTCACTCTAAACTGCCGCCGCACTCTACCTTTAAGCCGATGCTTGGTGTAAAGAATTATCGGAAGCAGTTTACAAAAAACACCCCGAAGGGTGCTTAAATTAGTTTGTAAAGTTCTTTAATTGATTTAGCATAGTTGAATTCATGAGCTTCATTACAATCTTTTGAATCAAATTCAATCTTTTCACCGTTCTCAAAAGTAAAAGTCAAATTAGCTTCTCTTCTTCCACTAAAAGTAAGATTTTTTTTAACAATCCTACTCTTATAGAAATCCAAAGCGAATCGTTCCTCTTTTTGTTTGGCAATGAGTAAACCAGATTCTAAGAAGAAATAATGTTCGGCACTATTGATATTGAAGGGGTATTTAGAATAAATAAATTTAATTTCATCTCCCTCAATAAATTCATAAACTCCTTTAGCCATAATCTCATAATAGTCATAATTTGTGTCCGTTATGAAATTTTGAAAATGATTTTTAAAGATCTCAACATATTCCATTTTTTCACCTCCCACCTTTTTATCGGCAGAAAGCGAACACATGGAACTATTCGCATAATTTGTCGAACGAAATTCACTCTTTTTCTTTCTGTTTCCTAGCGTGGACTTGCTCAAATGTTATTAACATGGCATTTGCATAACCTCTGTTCTTTCTGTCCTTATTAAGGAAAAATAGAAAATAAAAAAGCGTACCGCCTGTAAGGAGAATACCAAAAAAATTTATTACTTCACTTAATCTAGAAAGCATTACAAGAAATGCTACGAATAAAGGCATAATTACATTTAGATACCTTCTGTCAGGAGATAAATTATTATCAATTTGAGTAAATCTTGCTATTGCGAATTCTAGACATTCAATGTTTAAATCAGAGAGTGATGAGACACTTTTTATATAATCTTTCTTTGCTTTACCTTGTTTAAACTCTTCAAAAAAATAAGAAAGTAATTCCTCATTTCGGTAAGTGTAGATGACATCTTCTAACTCCATTAACTTTTTTGAGTAAATTTCATCATCTATTTTTTTTATTTTTTCACTTCGTATTTTATTTTTTTTTGCGTGTTTCTTTTTTTTACCCAACTCTACTCACTCCTCAATATCATTATCGGATAAGATTGATAAAGTTGAGGAGTCTACGAAATTTGTCGAACGAATCCCAAGCTCGCAAGGCAAGTGAAAATATATTAATTTGTGGTGACACGTGAATATTACGCCTCCCCGTCCTGCCTTCCATTTTACACTACGGATTTTTCCTCTTTCAACAAGTGCACAAAGTGGCAATATTGGCATAATTGGTCGATGATATTATCTTTCATCTGACGGACCTTTTCACGAGACAGGCCCAAGTGAAGTCCAATGGCACGATAACTCATACCTTCCATCATGCAGTCATAGACCACACGGTTCTTTTCTCCTTCGATTTTACTTGCTGCTGCCTCTATTGCATATACACGCTCTTCAAATTCACGAAGACGTTTAAACAATCTTTCTTCCCTCATATCCATGTCACGCAATTCAGCTTGACTTTTTCCTTTGCTCCCTTTCGGTAAGGTTGCCTCGATGCCGTATTGAGCAACGCCCCAGCTGCGCATAGGAATGTCGGTGCCATATAAAACACGCTGGAGTCGCTGAACCTCTTTCGTCATCCAGTGATAATTGTGAATGAGTCCTTCAATCTGTTTTTTATTCATGGTGCCACTCCTTTCTAAGAAATAAAAAAAGGACACCAATCAGCACCACTAAAAGGTGTTGATCAGTGTCCGCAGGCTCTCCGTCTTGGACTATTTCAAACAATCATGTCTGTCACACTATCTAAATACTTTGAAACCATACAAAAATACACAAATCAAGCTGATTTGTTATTTTCTTCTTCGATATCTTTTATACAAACCTCAATCATTTCCTCTATAAAAGATAATCTGGTTTTATTACCTGAAAATAAAAAAATGATGTTAATCAAAACAAACACAAATAATAAGGTTATAAATATATAAGTCATAATACTATTCATAAGTGGATTAGCTTCAGGATTACCAAAGTAGTTAATAACAGCTTCTTGTCTGATAACAAAAACAAATAAAGGACCTGAAATTAATGCAATTAATGTTTGCATAATTGTTGCAAAATTTCCCTTACTGTTTTTAGCCCTTACATATGCTTTGAGCATCCTTAGTTTAGTTAAGTCATGTTTAGTATATGTTAAGAGTTGTTTACGAAAGTAATCTAAATTTTCCATAAGATCTTCTTTATTAATTTTCTTTTTTTTAGTTTCATTTAGAAATTGATCTTTATTATAAAGAATCGGAATATCTAACCATTCATATATATTTTTAGGTACTTTCAAATATTCGGGGTTAATTTTAAATAATGATTGTATGATAAATGCATACATTAATAAATAAATTGAGAAAACCCAAAAATTATATGACAAAGTATTATCTACAAGCACATTGATAAGCATTGTTATAATCATAATAATAAATAATATGCCTATCATTGCGACGTAAAAGTTTATTTTTTTAAAAATTTGATTAATCTTATCTTTAAAATATCTCAAAACAGAAACACCCCTAGTATCATAAAATAGTTTCATCAAGCTGCGATTTAAATACTTGCTTAAAAGAGAACGCTAATAATTATTGTTGACTATAATCACCTTTATACATTTTACTCAAAAATTGTATATTTTTATAGAATTAAATATACAAATCTCAAATTCAGAGTTTTAACTAAGCCTCTAGCTTAAGTATACTTTTAAAAAAACAAACGCAAGTTCTTATTTTAGAGTATAATATGTTTATTCCCGTACCTTGAAGGCATGACGGATCTTAGAAAAAATTTCGCTATAGTTTAGAAATGCACAAAGCAGCTTCGGTTTCGTTTCAATGCCTGAATGGTATATGGAAGATTTACAGAACTATTATTTGTGGTGGAGGAAAGAAAAAATGAAAGTTGGTGAAGATTGGGAAGGTGGAACTTTTGAATTCTTATTCCACAACGGAAGTGGAAAACCATTTTATTATACAACCCCAACTGCTCGATGGGATAAGTTCAGAAAGAAAGCTGAGATAAAAAAAATAAGACTTCATGATCTAAGGCATACAATGGTTACTCTTCTTATTGAAGCTGGAGCTCAAATGAAAGCCATACAAAAAAGAACTGGTCATGAAAGCCTCAAGGTACTTTCTGATACCTATAGTCATGTGACAGAAAAAGTTGATAAAGATACAGCTGATAAATTCGATGTATTTAAAACAGCTCGGAGCGAAACCGCAAATTAATTTAAATAATTTTTAGGCCATTTGATCAATTTCATAACTTTTTTTGAAAGAATGGCCCCACAAGTCTAAATCTTTGTTTTATGAGAAAAGATAAAAACAAAAAAACCCTTGCTACACAAGGGTTTCAACGATGATTCCGACTGGGCTCGAACCAGCGACCTCTACCCTGTCAAGGACGAGACACGTTTTCTGACTAGTTCTAACACATTCTAAATAATCGTCCTAACCCTTGATACATAAAGGTTCATTCGATTTAGTTTCCTACCTTATACTGAGTGATTCTTATTAGTAAAAACATTTCTTGTGACACCACTGTGACTCAAATGCTCAATCAATTCATATGGTAACATCTCCCTGTCTACAAATTTAAGCTTTATCACCATTAATATATTTCACCAACATAGCTGCTGCGTACATAAAAAAAGCAGCGATTAAACCATTCACCATACTCCCAAAAACGACAATCAAAATCTGTCCTGCATAATCTATCCATGTCTTATCTGGAAATACAGCAATGTTCCATATACTCACCAGCATATAGAATCCAGTCACAATGATAAACGTCCAAACAACTAACTTTGATTTGAGCATTTACTGACAACCCCCTTTCTAGAAAGCACGCTCTATTGGATCAGATAGAAGGTTTTGATTCTTTGTTAAATAATCCCTTGCTACAGGATTTAAGTTATAAGGAAAAATCATTCCACCACTGCTAATATTTGCACTTCTAAAAAGAATTCTCAAAAGTTCAAGCTCAGCAACAGTACCATCATTAATTTCTAGTTGAATCGATCTTTCATTATATAATACAAAAGTTCTCAATATTCGTTTTTCATAGTCATTTAAATTATTAAGTCTATTAATCATTTCTTTGTTGCGTACTTTGTTTTCTATTTTAAATTTCAAAATGGAGTATAACCAATAAATAAAATGAGATATTAAGAAGCAACTCGACGCTAAAAAAACAATACCTAAATAAACTTTATATTCATCGATTGATTCTTTCAAACCCAGACTTATTCCTAGTTGACTCTTACCTAAAAGCAAACTCACTCCAGAAAATAGCATAAATGCAATAAGATATTTTGGACTCATCTTAATTATGTCGTTAACCCATGACGCACTTTTTGATTCTTTTTCGGTGCTCATATAATCATCCTTTGCTTACAAAAGTTAATATAATCACTTAATACTAATCATTACTATTTTATCATTTTGCTCTTTGTAGCTGGGTAATAATTAGTAACAATTATCACTAAATACTAACCCCATTGGAAGAGTCGATGATATCGATCATTGAATCTGCTCGTGATTGTATCTCTTCATCATTTTTAAAAGACTTTATCCATATTTCAACTCCATCAATTACCTCTAAGCAGAACATATCAATTTGCAATTGTAGTGTTTTATCCAGTTGATGCATATGAACAATGTGACCATTAACCTTATCAGGGGCCAAAAAAACAAATTTGTTTAAAACTTCTTGTATCCGTTGACTTGAAATCTCTAAAGTTCCTGAATGCAAAAATGAACACCTTAGAGCATACATATCATTTCCATTTAAAAACTCATGTTCTCTCTGTAAAGCACCTATTTTATGAACATATTTAGGCTTAAGAAAATCATTAAAGAAACCAATATACCTTTTTGTTGATCCTAAGCTAGGATTTTGAAGCTTACCGCATATATCAGGTAAGGTTAAAGCTATCGCAAGTGCAGCGTACCAATTTTCATCTTGAATAGCTTTCTTAACAGCACATGTGAAATTGTTTATTTTTTGCTCTAACACCGTAGTCATTTACAAATCCCCTTTTCTCATAGTAATTCCATAATATCACAATATTTACCTTTCGAATAAGTAGAGATACTAGGCTTTTTCTTTCACTATTGGTCTTGACTTGTCGTTTACTTTTTGGCTTGATAGGTTGAAAGCAATGGACAACGGCTGAACAAGTTGTCTGCCTGAATTTGCTTGTAAAAAAAATAAACAAACTCAGACAGGCGACTGATCATCTTGATAGTGTATCAAGCTTATGGTATCCGTATGTGTCACCCTATTTGCCGTTGGTTATTCCCCAAACAAGCCTACTGTGTCAAGTGCCCCTAACAGTTTCGTAAAGCCCATATATGGACTCTCCTACTTGTGGCTTGTCCTGCATCGTCAGAAACGATACACCCATCCTTCGTACAGCACTTAATGGCAGCTTTCTCCTTTCAGATACATGTGCAAATAGGGAAGCACAGTGGTATCCTATCCTCATTTAACGCATCGGCTGAGTCACTACCTTTTCAAGTTTAACGTGTGTTAGCGCATTCCACGACAGTCTTACCCTTAAAATAGGCATCACTAAAGACAACACCTTGATCCAGGAGTATAGACTGATTCTATTTAGTTAGATGAGGTAAACTTTACTTACCTCGCAAAAACCACGACCTATGTTTAAATGAGGTCGCAATGCGAACTATTGAATATAGACAAAAAATAAGTTAGAATGGGCTGGTATCATGGGATTTGTACCAACCAATCAGATTAGATAGTGCGCCAACACTTTTCTAATCAGCTAGAAATGACGATCATGAGCAGTAGGAATAGTCCTGTTATGCTCATGATTGTTACAAACAGTAACTCATCTATGAACCTTCTAAACAGCTTCCCCATTAATTTAACCCCACTACAGCTAACTCATCACGATCATAAACATCAAGCATCTTATATTCATCGTCAGCTACTCCATATTGATTATTGCTATGTAATTCTTCGATTGTTCCTAGTCCGTATAACGTTTGTACTCTTTGACCTACAGATAGCTTCCAGTTTGGATTCACATTGTTTAACATGTTCATTTCCCCTTTGTAATTGGTTTAGTTGGATCAAGGATAATGCAATCAAGTTCAGTTTCTTGATTTTTCGGTTCTAATATCCTCAAATCGATTAAGACTTCCCAAAGCGTGATTTTCTTCAACAGATGTGTAACAACCTCAGCAAGCGTTTCTAAGTCTACATATGGAACGTTTCTTCCTATATACCAGATTGTTCCCTCATCGTAGTTACCGTCAGTTCGTTGAATGATTTCAGCTAAAACAATCTGACCATCACGCTCCCCTACTGCATAACCTTCTTTAACGATGATTGCTGAGTAAAGATTGTTGATTTCTTGTGTGTTGAATTCGGTTTGAACGATTGTGATATGGTTCATTTAATTACCTCACTTTTATTTTGTTTCAAAACGAATCAAAATAGATGAAAAGTTTCGAATGTAATCATTTTATTCAATATTATATTCGATAAGAAACATTGTCAACGTTTTTTTTGATATAGAAGTTTTTTGTTTCTGATATATCGTAATTGTTTGTTTCAATTCGAATCGTTATAATGAATTTGAAACGAGGTGTTTGTATGTTTGAAGTTCGCTTGATCCAACTTAGAAAAACTAAAAAATTAACCCAGGAGCAAATGGCAGAAAAAATAGGTATTCATAGAGCAACTTATGCGAATTATGAAAGAGGATATAGACAACCAGATTATGATACATTGATTAAAATTGCAGATTTTTTTGAAGTTACAACTGACTATCTCCTCAGAGGCGAAGACGTCCGCTACACAGCAATTGATGGACAAGATATTGAAGATGACGAAAAGGACGATATTCTAGTGAATGCCCTAAAACAAATTGACGGACTCGAAAAAATAATTAAAGACCACCTAAATAAAAAAGATAAGGGTTAACTTCGCCTTTTATTAAACAAAACAATTGCAATGGTGATACAAATAGATTAGAGGTAAGCAAAATGGAAGAAAAATTATTCAAATTGATTGAACAATTGGCTTCGGACGTATCAACCATTAAACAAGATGTGAAAGAAATTAAATTCACAGTAACCAAGCTGGAAGAAATTGAGCAGTATTATGGTCAGAGGTGAATTGAAATGACCGAACAAATTCTTAATGTACTTAATGAGATGCGTAATCAGTTGCATGAAGGCTTTGAAGATGTCTATACACACTTAGGCAAGATTGAGGATTCTTTGACACGAATTGAAGATAAAGGAAAATAAAAACAAGCGAGTTATTTCTCGCTTGTTTGAGTATACTTTTAAGATAAATTTCTTTAAAAACAGTTTGCTACGATACCTGTCAAGCTAAAGAAGTCTAGAAGAGCGTCTTTAACATCTTTATTCAAACCTTTTGATGCATCATGTAAAGCCTTATCCATAGCTTTGTATCTTGAAAAACCACCGTATCGGTATTCATCATAGTGCTTTTTTATCTTTTTTACAGCTTTAGTTGTCCCACCAAGTGCCTTTAGAGCAGACTTTATTTTAGTAATTTTAGTGAATGAAAAAGCATTGTTTACTAATGCAATGCCAACTGCAGTAACGCAACCTGCAACATTAGAAGTTCTAATAACATTAGGGTCTTGTTCTCCAAACTTCAAAAAGCCTTCCCCTTCTCTGTAATAAATAGACACGAACAAACCTGTTTCTTTCTCAAACCATTCAGCAGTAGCTTCTATCCCCTTATCTAAAACAGCATTGGGGATTTTTTCAATTGATTTAAGGACATTCTCGGTTTGATTAAACATCTCACTGTCAGCTAAACGCTCATTTTTAGTGGGAGCTGCATCACTAGTATCAATGGCACTTGCAAAACTTGGCGCAACCATTGAAAATAAAAAGACGGACACCATTATGTAGATGTAATTTCTTAGTTTTCTCATTATATTCCTCCTAATATATCAAGATTGATATAATTTTACCATTTATGTAAAAATATTTCTATAGTACAATATGTTTCAGAAAGGGGATTTTTTTATGAAAAATAATTTATCCTTATTAGGCGCATTAGCCATTTTAATCATCACTATTGTAAACTTCGCTACAAAAGATGAAGTAATCACAGGTATAATTGGAGGCATATTATTTATATTGTTGCTTGTTTTAAACATCGTTTCTAGAAAACGAGCAAACAATGACTCTACTTAATGGGATTGAAGTATACTTTTAGGTAGTTGTACAAATGACCACTTACATTCATGTGTAGGTGGTTTTTTATTACCATCATTTACATATAGACCCTCTCTTCTATTCTTCTTATTATTAATTTTAGAAATTCAATTAGAGGAGTTACATAATGCTAAAAGCAACTAGAGAAAATTGGAGAGAAGTGTTCGAAGACTCCAAGAAGAATACTACAGAGACATTAACTTTTACAGGAAAATCCTACTCCATAGCAATATTCCCCCAAGTTTATGGAACACTGACAGAAGAAGAATTCTATAAAGAAATTGCAGGCATAATAATTGAAGAATCACGTATGGAATATGAGTTTAAAGAGGGTGATGAATATGAACGAACAACACGAAAACAAACCAAAGAAGAAAAAAGAATCGATTGAAAACTATAGAATCACTACACAGGTAACACCAGAAGTGGTAAAATTCTTTAAAGAAGTTATGGCTTCAAAAGAGTTTTATGATTTCGCCTCACACCTAATGTACAAATATAAAAAAGTCTAAAAATAAAAAAGAACCCCAAAATTATAGGTTTTTTTTCTCACATTCCTGGTCTAACATCCTTTAAAGATACTTTCATATTAATCCCTCCCCTACTTTCTTCAAAATACTTCTTTTATTCAAACTATTGTAAGAATCTCAAAAGGATTTTATAAGTATCCCTTCCATTTTTCCTAATTCGCATTCTTTATATGGAATGTTTTTTCCATCAACATCAAATATAAACTCATCAATGTTTATTGAACAAGCACCTGAAGAGGAACCCTTGATATGGTCTTTATAAGCTGAGATATTTTTAGGTTTCGACACATCGAATAAGTTCCATAGATAAGGACAATATCCACTTGTTTTTCTTTCTTTAGTTGGAAATACATAATTTTTATATAAGGTATAATCATTAGTCCCAACATCATGAACCTTTGTAGACATGTAGCAAATGCCATCGTATTCGGTACTGGTACTAATCCACTCTGTTAAAAGCTGAGGAATTATATACTCTTGCTTATAATTATCCTGAGGATTCTCAACCTTTATTGAACAGGCAGCGTTCAATACCCATGTCAAAAATATTTTATCAAAACCAAACGTTGGTTCTCCTTTATATAAAGATACAAATAAACCTTTAGTGAATTCAGATATTACAGAAGGAGATATTCCTATTTCCAGTATCTTAATACTGTCTTTTTTCTTTATTTTAAATGCAGAGGCATACATATTCACACTTTCATTTAATGGTTTGTTTAATTCATGCATACAAACTGCTAAGGAGCTCCCCAAGTATAAACATGGTTTCCCAGATGCACTATATCTATTTGATCCAACTATTCCTCTGTGTTGAAATGGAATATGAAATAAATCTTCTTTTTGAGAAAATGATGTACTGTTTTTATCCTCCCTAATACGAAACAAGGTATTTGGAATGCGTAAGCTTTCTAACCACATTTCGAAACTTTTTAAATCACCTACAACGCCAACAAAATATTCCATTGCTTGTTTAAAAATTATGTAAGAGTTACCTCTGTTACCTTTTAACTCTTCATTTATACAGTCGAGAATTAATCCTACAAATTTTTCAATTACAGAAATATTTTTTTTGTCAAATGCTTGTCCATGAGGCGTTTTTTTTAATGCTTCTAAAAAACTGTCATACCTTTTTTTTAATAAATCATCTATATCCCCTAGGGATCCCTCCTTAACCAAAGGAAGTTTGCACTCATTCTCAAGTATTTTGACAAATGGATAAATTTCTAATGACCATTTAATCAAAATCTCTATTCGCTCTTTATTATTAAAGAATTGTATATCTACTTCTTCACTATTATCAGGTACTTTCTTATATTGAGGTTTAATATCTAATTTAGAATAAAGACTAAAAGCTAAAGAAACTATTTCGCTATCTAATTTTTCCGCATAATCTATTTGTTTTTTTAATAATTTAGCTGTTTCTATGATAGGATTTTTCATTGAAGACTACCTGCTTTCAGTTCAATTTAAAAGAATGATTTTAAATAAACCTACAATCATTTATATTTAATTTAAGTTTTTTCAAAATTGAATATAAAAATTCAAAAATTACTTCTGTTTCACAATTATTACCAAAACCCTGAATAGGTATTGCATTGCTTCCACCCATTATAATGAATTCATAATTAGATAACTTTATAATATCGAATCCAATTTCATGTCCGTTGTTCTGAAATGCAAAAGATTTACTAGAACCTGATCTTCTTAATTCTTCTATTTTTTGAATTATTTCGTCTTTCAATCTGTTCTCCTCTTTTCCGTATTTAAAGCTTTTTTTCAATATTAATAAAATATCTCATATTTGGTTAAAATTTCAAAAAAACAACTTTAATTCCATTTTTATCTACCCTTCCTATCCAATTATCTCTCAAAATCTTGAAAAAAACAAACAAAAAAAGGCATATAGAATACAGTCTATACACCTACTAAAAACTTCCACACATTTGCTTTACTCCATTTACAATTCGCCCTAGAACTTTTTCAGCCCCTTTTTCATCAGCAACCATTTTATCAATGTGCATATTCACTGAATAATTGTTGGTAACATCCTTAGTCTTTGACACTTCAAATCCTGGAACTGAAAGTTTATCGACTGCTACTGAAGAAGCAACATTGTTAAACATACTTCGTATTGACTCGTAGCTCTTTGCTATTGCACCCATACTTCGATCTTCTATCTTTGTTTCTCTAAGCAGCTCTACAGCTTTAAGCATGTTAACTGAGTCTTGTTTATTGGGGACAATTTCTCCATCATCTACTACAGCTAAAGCTCCTTGAGTTGGTACTTTACCAACTGATCCACCAGTCTTAAAACGAGCGATTTTTTGTCCAGTAGTATTACCCTTAACGACAAAACCGAGAGCATTTGAAGCCTCTTTCCAACAGATAGCCAATCAAATTGACGACATATTAAATTGACCACACTGTACTTTTCAGTGTGGTTTTTATTTGCTAATTATACCTTTCGGAAATACAAAAGCCATTCTCGATTATCTCAAGAATGGCTCTGTATCATCGTCTTTTCATATGATTCCGACTGGGCTCGAACCAGCGACCTCTACCCTGTCAAGGTAGCGCTCTCCCAGCTGAGCTACGGAATCGGGTTATGTATCAGTTCTGGGCTTTCTGTTACTGACAGTCTCTATTATATAACCATCATCGTCAGACGTCAATGGTTTTGTTCAAAAAAGGCACAAAGCCGGTATCTGCACCGGCTTTTCACTGACTTTTATGATTGGTTCACAAGAGCTGGCTTTAGTTGATCTAGTGCTTGTTTGAAGTCCCTTTTGAGGTCTTCTCCGTTTTCTACGCCCACACTTAATCGAAGTAAACCATCCGTGATGCCTCTTTTTTCTCTTTCTTCTTTTGGCATAGCGGCATGGGACATTTTGGCCGGATAGGAAAGAATGGATTCGACTGCTCCGAGGCTGACGGCGAATACAGGTAATGTGACGCCATCGACCAATTCTTTGACAGCCGCTTGGTTTTCTAGTTCAAATGAAAGAACAGCACCTGCACCGCTCGCCTGTTTCCGCTGAATGTCTGCCCCTGGGTGATCATCTAATCCCGGGTAATATACTTTTTTGACCGCAGGATGTTCTTTTAGGAATGTAGCCAGTTCTAATGCGGTTTGACTGGCTTTTTCTAATCTGACTTGAAGGGTCTTTAATCCTCTAAGCACAAGCCAGCAATCCTGTACGCCAAGCACCGCGCCGAAGGAGTTTTGCAGCGAATAAAGTTCGTCTCCTAGCTTCTCATCTTTCACCACGGCTAAGCCTGACAGTACATCACTGTGGCCGCTTAAAAATTTCGTTGCGCTGTGCAGAACAACGTCAACACCAAGGTCCAGCGGACGCTGAAGCGCAGGCGTTAAAAACGTATTATCTAAGAAAGTCAGACAGTCATGTTCTTTCGCAATCTGTACGACACCTTCAATATCTGTAATACCGAGTGTAGGGTTTGACGGTGTTTCCATGTAAATGACTTTTGTATTTGATTGAATGCCTTGTTTCACTTCATTCAAATTGGTCATGTCCACAAAGGTATGCTCAATCCCAAATCTTGAAAGAACTTGGGTGATCATTCGGAAAGTCCCGCCGTACACATCTCTTGTGACAAGGACATGATCTCCTTTTGATAATAGAAGAAAAGCGGTTGAAATGGCTGCCATACCTGACGCAAAGGCAAGCCCTCTCGTTCCTCCTTCTAGCGCTGCAATGGTATCCTCCAATGCCTGACGTGTAGGGGTGCCTGATCTGGAGTAGTCATATTGACCAAAGTCATCGAAGCTGCTTTGGTGAAACGTCGATGCATGTTGAATCGGTACACTGACTGCACCTGTTGAACGGTCTGTTTTAAACGCATTATGAACGAGTTGTGTTTCTAGTGTCCAATCGTGTGTGGTCATTTCGTGTGTACCTCCTCTTTCACATTTGATAGTGCCTGTTTCAGGTCTGCTTTTAGGTCCTCCACATGCTCAATCCCGACTGAGAAACGGAGCAATTTGTTACACACACCGTTTGCAATACGAATCTCTTCTGGGATGTCCATATGGGTTTGCGTTGCAGGATACGTAATGAAGCTTTCGACTCCGCCAAGGCTTTCAGCAAAACAAATCGTTTTCAGCTGCTTCAAAAATGGATTGACCCAGTCCTCTTTGGCTACTCGGAATGACAGCATGCCTCCCTTTCCTGGGTAAAGCACATCTTGAATTTCCGGCTGCTGCTTTAGAAAGTCAGCTAATTCCTTCGCATTAGCTTCGTGCTGGCGCATTCTCAGCGCCAATGTTTTCATTCCTCTCATTAAAAGCCATGAGTCAAATGGAGATAAAACCGCTCCGATGGCGTTTTGATGCTGGAACATGTCTTCCGATAGCTGCTCCCCTTTTGTGACGACAAGTCCGGCAAGAACATCGTTATGTCCGCCTAAATATTTGGTTGCACTATGAATGACAATGTCCGCTCCGAGTGTAATCGGTTTTTGCAAGACGGGCGTATAAAAGGTGTTATCCACAATGACCAATGCACCATACTCTTTAGCGATTTTCGCAACCTTTTGAATATCCGCTTCCTGCATGAGTGGGTTTGTTGGCGTTTCAATAAAGACGGCTTTTGTATTTGGCGTCATTTTAGAGCGTAAACAGTCTTCATCTGAAAAATCATCATAAACAAAGCGCAGTCCGTACTTTTTCCATTCGTTTTCAAATAGACGGTATGTACCACCATATAAATCTGATGAAACAATGAGTTCATCCCCGCTCTCAAACAGCGCCATGATCGTTTGGATAGCAGCCATTCCCGAACTGAAGGCAAAACCGGCCGTTCCTTCTTCGAGTGAAGCAATCGCATCTTCTACAAGCTGCCTTGTTGGGTTTTTCGTCCGAATATAATCAAATCCTGTTGATTCCCCAATGCCTCTATGTCTGTAAGCTGTTGAAAGATAAACGGGAGGACTGACAGTACCAGTCACCTCTTCGCTGCGGTTTCCAATTTGCGCCAACTTCGTTTCCACATGTTCTGTCATTTGACACCATCCTAAGTAAAAATCTAATTTCAAAACAGAAAAACCCCTTCTTCATAAGAAGAAGGGGTTTAATCGCTTCCTCTTATCTTCCAAGCAAAAAAGCTGCTTGCTGGATTTAGCACCTTGGTACATCACATGAAGTGATGCATACCGGTTGCTGAGGTTTCAAAGGGCCAGTCCCTCCACCTCTCACGATAAGAATGTGTTGTCTGTCTGTTCTAATTCTTAATACTGTAACGCATTAAACCTCATTTTTCAAGGGGAAATGTAACGATTAATTAAAATTTTCTGTATTTTGCAGCAGATTGGATGTCAGCCAATTTGATTGCATGTTAGCATATAGGAACAACGCTGTTTTTCGTGTTACAATGAATGGAAACGTTTCACTTATGATGAATTTGGTTAGCTGGAGGAATGGATTATGGTGAAGAAAACAGGCATCATTCAAGAAGAAACCTTACAGTCAAAAGAACTTGGGGCAGATATGACCATTTTAATTTATTTACCAGTCAATTACTCCCCCCTTTATACATATCATGTCATCATTGCACAAGATGGTCATGATTATTTCCGCTTAGGCAAAATAGGCAGACAAGCGGAAGAATTAATGCAAAACAAAGAAATGGAACGCTCGATTATCATTGGTGTCCCATATGAAAATGTGACTGAAAGGCGAAATACGTATCATCCAGACGGACCAAAGTTCGAGGCGTATAAACGCTTTTTGGCAAATGAACTAGTTCCCTATATTGATGAACACTATCCAACGTATCAAGTTGGATCAGGTCGTACATTTATTGGTGATTCATTAGGTGCTACGATCTCACTTATGACAGCCCTTGATTATCCTTCGTTATTTGGCGGACTGATTTTGCAGTCTCCTTACGTGGATGAGTCGGTTCTGCAAGCAGTCAAACAGTCATCATCCCTTGCTCATTATGCCATTATCCATCAAATCGGGTTAGAAGAAACAGCTGTGAAAACGACAGATGGGCAAGTACTAGACTTTATTCAGCCGAACGAAGAATTAAAGGTCCTTTTGGAGAAGTCCGGTGCGGATTATTTATTTGAGACATTCGAAGGCGATCATAAATGGACGTTTTGGCAGCCGCTCATTTCACCTTCGTTAAAAAGAATGCTCCCATATTCGTTAATCAACTGAATTTTGTTATAATAAAAAATAATAAATACTTTCTTAATCAGGAGGGAACATGATGAAATACGGAGTTGTTTTATTTCCATCAAAAAAATTGCAAGACATTGCGAACTCTTATCGGAAACGTTATGATCCGAACTATGCACTCATACCACCTCATTTAACATTAAGAACACCTTTTGAATTAACGGATCTAGAAGCAGCTGAGGTCGTCTCCACCTTGCGAGAGTACGCAAAAAATGCTTCTCCTATTACGTTACGTATTAAAAAATTCAGTTCATTCGCTCCTGTAAACAACGTGATTTATATGAAAGTAGAACCGAACGAAGAATTAATGGCTCTCAATGAGAGGTTGTACACTGATCCGCTTGCTGGTACACCTGAATATGCGTTTGTTCCGCATGTGACAGTGGCTCAAAAGTTATCAGACGATGAGCATTCAGACGTTCTAGGCACATTGAAGCTGAGAAAAATTGACCACGAGGAAACGGTTGACCGCTTCCATCTTTTATATCAATTAGAGAACGGTTCTTGGACCGTTTATGAAACATTTATCTTAGGAGAAGAGGGTTAAAGACATTTGAATACAGTCATCGTAAAAGAACAAACACAACGAGAAGATGCTTATTATGTTCGAAAAGAAGTTTTCGTAAAAGAACAAGAAGTCCCGTTAGAGATCGAAATTGATGAACTTGAGGACGAAGCCATTCACTTTGTCATTTATAATGATGACAACAAACCACAAGCTGCTGCTAGACTGCGCATAATTGAAGGTCATAAGGCAAAGCTTGAACGAATTTGTGTATTAAAAGAGGCGCGCTCTTTCGGTCTTGGCCACCAGCTTTTAGAAGCACTTGAGTCTGAAGCGATGGCAAACGGGGCGAAAGAAGCTGTCATGCATGCACAAGTCCAAGCTCTTCCCTTCTACGAAAAGAAAGGCTACAAAGCCGTTTCAGAACCGTTTGAAGAAGCAGGGATTACACATGTCAAAATGACAAAAACACTATCCGTTTAACGAAAATAAAAAGCCAGGGCATCATGGATGCTCTGGCTTTTTATTGATTCCATCTCGTTCGCTCAGGAAGAAAGCGCAGTCATTTAGACGTAAGTATTGATATGAACGCCCTTGCCTTCTTCCATAAACATATCTCGTACAAAGCGTTCCCGCTTTTTTTGCTGTACTTTCGTTTCCGCTTCTGTCACTAAGTCCTCTTTTTTCTCCAGCTCTCTGTATACCTTGTCATGAAAGGTGCGGGTGACCTTCGTCACTTTCGCATAGTCTTCTTTATCCTGAGGAGCAGGACGATTGATATATTGAAAATACAGATCCGGCTGAATCGGGGCTATATATCCCATCAAGAACGCCTCCTTTGCTTCTCTTCTACTCTACTATTCCCTAATTATGACTGTTTGAAACACGCCTCATTTGATATGATTAGATGTGTTTCTTTTTAACATTGATTGACTATTGGAGGACTAGCTTTGAAATGCGCACGACGACATGATCGAACGATCTCATTACATACATATTCGAGAGAACACTATCAATTCCTCCATGATGAGGGGAAAAAAGGGCATTTATCTTGCCCATATTGCGGACAACCCGTCTTTTTTAGATTAAATATACATGAAGAACCTGCCTTTATCCATAAGCAAATATCTCAGCAAGAGATTTGCGAAAAAAGAGAACAACAAGAGGAAAAGAAACCGGCTGAACGAGAGGTACATGCATCCTACAAAGAACTTGGCGGCTTTCGCTTTCCAACCGGCAAACAGATCATCTCACAAACAGAAGAATCGGATGACTGGCAGGAACCACGGTCCATTCAATTTGGCGAAACCTTTCATTTAGAAAAGAATGAAGAAGTCCATACCATTGACCTCTTTCCACACATCACCTTTAGCGCACCGCAGCTTCAAGCTGTCACACACAAAGACGGTCCGATGCTTGTGCTGGCTGGCGCCGGCAGCGGGAAAACAAGGGTACTGACAGCAAGAGCTGCTTATCTGATGTCGCACCATCAAATCCCTGCTCACCATATCCTGCTCGTGACCTTCACCACAAAAGCAAGCAGTGAAATGAAAGAAAGATTGCGTATGCAGTATCAGCTTCATCCATCACAGGCGAGCCAAGTTGTGACAGGCACATTCCACAGTCTATTTTATAAAATGCTGCTTCACGATGATCGGGGCAAATGGAACGGACAGCATTTGATTAAATTCGACTGGCAAAAAGAGCAGTATATTCGAAAAGCAATCATGCATGAAGGACTTGATGAAAAAGACTATCCAACCGATCAAGTGCTGCAATCAATCGGCTATTGGAAAAATGCTTTTTTGCCAGACGAACTTCCTGAGCTGAAAGATGAAAAAGAAAAGCAAATGTGGACAATCTATCAGTCATACGAACAGCAAAAGCGTGAAAATCAACAATTTGACTTTGATGACATGGCGATTGCCTGCTTACACATGCTGACTAAGCAGCCTGAATTGCTCAAACAATATCAAGAACGATTCAAGTATATTTTAGTAGATGAATTTCAAGATATTAATCCCGTACAATATCAATTAATCCAGCTTTTAGCTGGAGAATCCGAGCAGCTATTTTGTGTAGGCGATGATGATCAAGCCATCTATGCATTTAGAGGAAGCAATCCTGCTTTTATTCTTGACTTCAAACAGGACTATCCTTCGGCCGAGATCGTCCATTTACATGCAAATTACCGCTCTCATCATACGATTGTCGCAAGTGCAGACGCCATTATTAAGAAGAACCAGCATCGTTACGAGAAAACGTTAAAAGCCGTTCGCGTGGAGAAAATTCCGCCGACTCTTTTTTATCCATATGACGAGGAAGAGGAAGCGACCATGATCGTAGCAGATATTCAGGAGAAAATTAAAAACGGTGCAAAACCGAATGACTTTTGCGTGCTGTTTAGAACGAATACAGGAGGCCGTGCGATTTATGAACGTCTTCATCAATCGGCGATTCCGTATCAAACCGATGCTGGCGTAAAAGCCTTTTATAGCAGAAGAATTGTTCGGGTGCTGCTCGCTTTTCTTTCGCTAAGTCAGGATGCAGATGATGTCGCCGCAATGAAGCTGCTGCTGCCCGTTTTCTTTTTAAAGCAGCAAACACTGAATACCATGAAGGCGCTGACCATTACGGAAGATTGTTCTATGGTAGAGGCACTTGGAAAGCTAACAGACATTCAGCCGTTTCAGCGCAAAAAACTGCAATCGATCGTTCCCCTGTTTCGTACGTTAAAATCGTTAAAGCCATCTGAAGCTGTAGCGTTTATTGAACAAAGGATGGGACTTGGTGATTATTTAAAAAAACGTGTGAATGATACGAATGTGCTTGAAAAAGGAACAGATGATGTACGAGATGTGAAAACAGCGGCGAAACGTTTTGAAACAATTGAAGCCTTCCTCGCTCATGCCGAACATATGAAATCTGCTGAAAAGGAAAAATCAGATGAACCAGGCGTTCAGCTCATGACGATCCACCGTGCGAAGGGACTAGAATTCCAAACAGTGTACATCACGAGCGTGGTTGATGGGGCGCTCCCTCATGACTTTGCACTTGATGAGCTGAGAAGCGGTGATGAAGAAGCCATTGAAGAGGAGCGGCGCTTATTATACGTTGCCATGACGAGAGCAGAACTATCCCTTTATCTATCCGTTCCATCATATAGAAGAGGAAAAACGGCTCACCGCTCCCGCTTTTTGTACCCTCTTTTAAAGAAAAATCGTGAATTATTCACACAAAAACAACAGGCCCCCCTTTAAATGGAGAGCCTGTTGTTTATTTTTTGTTGTTCATCATTTTAGCGATTGTATTAAAATCAAGCTTTTCTTTTCCACTTGTAATCGATTGAACGATTTTGTCTTCCATTTCTTTAGGTACACGTTTGTTTGCAAGCTGCGCCACTTTTTTAATGACACCTCGAACGGTATTCTCATCTTTAAAGTTCGCGTTTTGCAAAGAACCTGCAAGCTTAAAGACATCATTCATATTTACACCTGTTTTATTTTCCACACTTTTAAAGAACTTATTATCCATTCCTTTGCCTCCTCTTTGTGGAGTAATCACCTTACTATATGAAAATAGGCGAGATATGTGCCTATCCTGCTGCCTTGTTAGCAAAGAGAAAGGAAAGCAAAAGGCTTCCCTATTGCTTCCCTCACCTTCTTACTGTTTAGTTAAAGAAAGAAGCACCAACGATGATTAGAAGAATGAAAAGCACGACGACAAGAACAAAAGTTGAACCATAACCGCCGCCGTAGCCGCCGCCATAACCTCCGCAATAACCGCCACCGTAACCGTAACAACTCATATTTAAGCACCTCCTCTTCTCCCTTACAAAATATGAAAAATACATGAAATGGTTTGGACGATCACATAAAAAAGTGCGGAATTTTTATTTCTGCTGTTTAAAGACGTAATCTGCCTCTCCATGACGGATCATGAATGCTTCTGTTTCTTTCGCAAAAGTATCCATTTTCTCGCCAAATACTTTTAAGTGCTCTTCAAGATCCTTCGCTTTATTCGCTAGATCCATTTCAGCTTTTTCGTGCGCTTGCTCTTTCCCATCATGGGGTTTAGTGAACAAGGAACCGATTAATTGTTCGAATGCATCCATTCTGGTCACCCCTTCTCTCTTACATATGCATCACCCAAAAAAAGGGCAACAAAAAAACCGGATAAATCCGGCTTTTGTTTTTCCCTATTGAGGTTTCTTTTTCTTCCCGCAGCCGCAGCCCGTCTTCTTGATTTTCTTCGTATATACAGATTGTTGATTTGACTGCGCTGGATACCCTTGAAGCATATGTGACGGTGTTTCAGTTGGTTTCATCGCAACCCTTCCTTTCCTATTCCATGTTAGTATATGCATTTTCTTTAAGCGTGTCTGATCAGAATGCCTGTTTATTTCACAAGCTTCGACACGACTGCTTCAATCAAGCCTGCTGCGGCGGCAATCGCTAATAGTAAATTAAGCCACATGCTGATGACAGGAAAAAATATGTATATCGCAAGTAAAGCAGCAGTGCACCACATACCCGTACACCAATAACAACTTAACAGCTCTCCTATCCAAGATCGCAGTCCCTTCCCCTTAATGACGATATAGGTCTCGACTTCACCTTGTTCGTTTATCTCTTCTTGCTCTTCATGAAATAGACGGCGAAAGGGGGCTGTAATCGTATCAAACACGATCAATCTCGTCAGCCTAAAGGATGCGAGGGCAAATATAGCAAATGACAAAGCGCCGCTCATGGAACCTCCACCTCCTTCATTCTTCTTTTTCCGTCCTTTCTTTATATATGCAAAAAGAAAGACCGCCATGATGAATCGGGTGCAAATAAAATTGGGTTGTACTTTTTCATGCTTTCCGATTCCACCTTGAGCCTCTGCTGCATTAAATAATGTATAGATAAGAAAGGAGTGAAAGTATTGTCTATTGAAGAAAGTGCTGATTTATTATACACACAACTGTTAAACGAATTAATCAGCAATTATGATGATTTCATCGAGATCAAGGATTCCGAAAATGTCACGATTCATAAAACAGATGTAACAGCCGCACTCTCCCTTCAAGCGACCGTAACGACAATCATTACTCTTTTAATTCAAATTCTTGTACCAGATGATGAATTGGCTGCAGACATCACAGAACAGCTTTTAGCTGCACAACAAGTGACAGTTCAAAAGAAAACAGTGATTCAAATCATCAATTGTTATAACGTCACGATTACATTATCTGATGCATCCATTATGAACTCCGTACAAATTCTCACTCAAACACTGAATGTACTTTTAGTTGAAGCCGGCATTCTTTGACCCTTTCTTTTTCTAACATCATGTATGAAAGAGGTGAAATAATCGTGGCTGAAGAGAACGAAAAAAAGGAGTTTCAAATCAACACTGATGTTGATCCATTAACAAGCCTTCTTGTGAGTGATATTTTAAACAAAAATAATGTCACAGATGATCAGAAAGCAAACCTTTCAGAAGATCAAAGAAGGATGATTTTGAAGCTGGTTCAGGATTTACAAAAGAAAGCAGATGATTTCGTACAGCAGCAGCAGGAGAAAAAGCGTCAGGCAGAGGCAGCAAAACATGCAGAAGAGGTCGAGCCTGAACCACAAGTGCGCCCTAAACGAAATTCACTTCGAGAACGTATCCAGCAGCGTCGTCAAGCACAGCAAAATAACGATTAAATAAAAATGGGTTGCCTGCTAGGATAAATGCCCGAGACAAAACCAATCATTCCAGCATTTAATAAAGTAAACGGAAGGAGGAAAAGAAATGGATTCTAAACCATACTCTTGGGTCGCTCTAGATCGCAACTGTACACACCACGGCGATTACCATCATAACTACGAAAGAAAAGCAGTTTGTGACGGCCACTATTATGATGATGAAGATGTTTTACAAGACTTTGATCAAGTGAGTGTAACAAAGCAGACATCTGAGGAAGTCATTATCGTTAGAGATTCTTGTGACATTAACGTCTCTTCTGTTGATGCACAGGTTGCAGCATCTATCCAAGCAGCTGTTCAAACAGCGATCATCACCATTACAAACATCTCAATCGCTGATGGTGACCTAGCTGACCGCGTCACTCAAGATCTATTGCAAGCAGCTAGCCACAAACAAACAAATCGCCAGAAACTTGTCATCGAAAACTCTAGAAACGTTACAGTCTCTACAATCGATGCGGACATCTCTATTGCCATCCAAACGCTTACACAGACACTTGTTGCGACGATCGTTGCAATTGGTATCCTCTAATGTACAAAAGCAGAGCGAAAAGCTCTGCTTTTCCTTTTCTAAAAATACAACAAAGATAAATAGTCATTTACCCACACCAACTAGAGGGCGCATACATATGTTGTTAAGGACTAAAGTCAAATACCTTGTTAAAGGAGCTGAAATCCATGAGCTGCGGAAAACACCATGGCCGACATGATGAAAACTGTGTATGCGATGCGGTTGATAAGATTTTAGCAGAGCAGGAAGCTGTAGAAGATAAATGTCCTACGAGCTGCTACAGTAATTTATTAAGCCCGACAGTTTCTGGAAAAGATACGATTCCGTTTTTACTTTTTGATAAAAAGGGCGGATTGTTCTCTACTTTCGGAAACATTGGAGGATTTGTTGACGATTGCCAATGCTTCGAATCCATTTTCTTCCGGGTTGAAAAATTGCATGACTGCTGTGCCACATTATCTGTATTAAGACCTGTTGATGTACACGGACATACGCTAAGCGTTTGTCACCCTTGCGATCCTGACTTCTTTGGTTTAGAAAAAGCGGACTTTTGTATCGAAGTTGATTTGAACTGTTTCTGCGCGATCCAATGTTTAAATCCAGAACTTGTCGACAGAGTCATGCCAACAAAAGATAAAAAGCATCATCACCACGGCTAAACCAATCGCCCGCTCATCTATCTTGTCATAAGTCAAAGCATCCCCTTCCTCACGAATGACAACCAATCATGCGGAGCAGTCAGCAAAAGGCGGCCGCTTCCGCATTGATTGACATTAGATGCATCAACCGGCGAGACACATAATAAAGCTTATAGATGATGATGACAGTGCTCAAACACTCAAACAAATTTCCTTGTATAGGAGGGTTGAATATGAGCCGCAAACATTCATGGAACTGTGTAGCAGAGGCTGTTGAAAACATAAACGACTTACAAAATGCCGTCGAAGAGGATTGCCCAACCAGCTGTTACAGCAATCTCCTTTCTCCATCACATTCATTAGGTGACACTGTCCCGTTTGTTCTATTTACCTCAAAATCAAAACCATTCGTCGCATTCGGAAACGTCGGAGAAGTAGATGCTGGCCCTTGCTTCAGCACTGCATTTTTCAGAGTCGAACACATCTCTGATCACTGCGCAACACTCAGCTTGCTTATTGCATTTGACAAAGATCGTCATATTTTAGATTTTACAGATAAAGATTCCGTATGTGATGTGTTCCGTTTAGAAAAATCAAAATATTGCATTGAAGTAGACCTTGACTGCTTCTGCGCAATCGAGTGCTTAAATCCAAGACTCATCAACCGTAGCTGCTAACAAAAAAAGTCCCGTTATGGGACTTTTTTTATGTTCATTAAAAACCAAGTGGATGAATAGAAGAAATATCACCAATCGCTAATTCCACTGGATTACCGCCGCCTGCTGTGCGGATGACGACCATATTGTCTTTTCTCTCCATGATGATTCCTCTGTATGTTTTTCCATCGGCTTCAATGAGGCAAAGCGCTCGCGGCATATTATGCGGCAGACTTGTAAGAAAATCGACTTTCTCCTCGATATTCATTTGGCTTAACGGCTTCTTCACTCGTTTTCTTCTTGGTTCTTCTTTTGTTTCATGAAATACGCCTTCTGGCTGTTTTTCTTGTTCTTGTACTGGCTCTCGATTTTGTGAATTATCTTTTTCTTGATTGATCTCCCGCTCTTGCTGTAGCGCAGGCGGCTCTTCTTTTTTCTGCTTTACTTCCTGTGATACAGGTTCTTGCACGCTTTCTTCGATTGCATCCTCTTTGGCGCTTTTTTTGGTTTCTGAAGGTTTTTCTGACTTCTTGCGCTTTCTCACAATATTTTGCATGGCCGGCGCTGATTCATCATAGCTCGGCTGAACAATATACATAAGCGGCTTTTGATTCTCATCACCTTTATTTGACATACTGATCCCTCCCGAATGATTCATTCCTTATATATATGAGAGGACACCCCAAATCAGAAGAAAAATAAAAAACAGCATACCAGTGATTGGTATGCTGCAAATCATTTATTCGTTTAGCGGGCAATGATATGGAAGCCAGAATCAACATGAAGATTCTCACCTGTCATGCCGCGCGATAAATCACTGAATAAGAATAGTGCTGTATCGCCAACTTCTTCAGGAGTCGTTGTACGGCGAAGCGGTGCACGCTCTTCAATATCCTTCAGGATCGTATTAAAGCCGCTGATTCCTTTTGCAGATAACGTACGAATTGGACCAGCAGAAATGCTGTTCACACGGATGCCTTCCGCTCCAAGATCAGCTGCTAAGTATTTCACACTTGCTTCAAGGGCTGCTTTTGCTACACCCATGACATTGTAGTTAGAGACAACGCGCTCTCCGCCTAGGTAAGTAAGTGTGACAATGCTTCCGCCTTCTGTCATGAGCGGACGTGCTGCTTTTGCTACTGCTGTTAGTGAATAGGCACTAATGTTGTGCGCTAAAAGGAAACCTTCACGGTTCGTGTTCAAATATTCACCGACAAGCTCTTCTTTGTTCGCAAATGCAATCGCATGTGCAACACCATGGATGACTTGTACTTTTTCTTTAATCGTTGCAAAACATTTTTCGATTTCTTCATCACTTGTCACATCACAAGGAAGAATAATGGAATCATCACGCTCTAGCGTGCTTGCTAGCTCTTTCACTGATTCTGCCAGACGATCTCCAACATAAGTAAAAATCAAACGAGCTCCTGCTTCGTGAAGTGAACGAGCAATTCCCCAAGCGATGCTTCGTTTATTGGCAACACCCATCACCACAATATTACGGCCTTCTAAAGAAAAGTTCATATGTATTAAAGCCTCCTATTTTTTCAAGACATAGTATTAGTACCTGATCATAATCTTATCACAAATCATGAGATATTGACAATTTCCGCTGAAAGAAAGTTTTTATTTCAGAAAAAAGACCGCCTTCACAAGTGAAGACAGTCTTCTTTTTATGCTTTGACTCTGTTTTGCTGATAAGCAAAGTGGTTAGTCGGTCCGTGCCCAGCGCCAATATTCAGAGGAAATTTGATCGCCTCATGGACAAAGGTTTCTGCCGTTTCAAAGGCTTCCTTCATGGAACGACCTTTTGCTATTTCTGCCGTTAATGCCGCTGCAAATGTACAGCCTGTTCCGTGTGTATGTGGTGTATCAATATGTTCATTACTGAGTTCAAAAAAGCTTTTTCCATCGTACAAAAGGTCTGTAATGAGGCCGTCTGAAGGGCTATGACCTCCTTTGATCACCACATAGGACGTGCCAAGCTCATAAAGTCGTTCTGCTGCTCTATGGCGATCGTCTTTTGTCTGAATGCGCATGCCTGTCAGCACTTCTGCCTCAGGGAGATTCGGTGTGACTGCATAACTGACAGGTAGTAACTGTGTTTTCATAGCAGAGACCGCATCTTCATTTAATAAAGAAGCGCCGCCTTTGGCAATCATGACTGGATCGACAATTAGTTTCAAATCATATTGCTTCGTCTTTTCAGCAACGACACTGATCATGTCGGCACTCCACAGCATCCCTGTTTTAGCGGCATCTGGCAACAAGTCTTCTGCTACTGCATCAATTTGACTTTCGAGCGCCTCGATAGACAGTGGATAAATACCGTGAACACCAAGTGTGTTTTGAGCTGTAATGGCCGTAATGGCGGACATTCCGTACACACCAAGCTCTTGAAAGGTTTTCAAATCTGCTTGAATACCTGCTCCACCACCAGAATCAGTACCTGCGATGGTTAATGCTTTTTTAATCGTCATGTCATCTCACCCTCTCATTAGCCAATCCATTGATGATAAATCGTTCTCGCTTTCGCAATATCATTTGTCCCATGTACAAGCGCTCTGCCATCTTTGAATAAAACGAGCTTGTACTCATCCTTCTGACACGAAAGCAAATAAGGATTTTCCAGCACATCCATTCCTGCTTTCTTTAGCTGACGGGCTACTTCATGCAGCGCTGGGGGTGCCCCTAGTGCACTGCGAATTTGTACGGTATTTCGTCCACATAATACATCTGCTTTTGCTCTTTGATCATATGAGAGAAATGGATATGTCTTAAGACCGCAGCTTGGACATTGTTTCTTTTTTAAAGACGTAACGGATCGAATATCAGATCGCTCGTTTGTCCATAAATCAAACGATCTTAATACCGGCGTGATGTGGTGTCCTGTTAAAAGCTTCAGTGCATCCGCCACTTGATAGGCCGCAACCTGCTGCACTACTGGACTAATAATTCCTGCTGTATCACATGTCATGCCTTGTGCAGGTAAATGCTCAAGCAGGCAGTGTAAACATGGTGTTTCACCAGGAATCACTGTGAATTGAATACCGTAGCTTGCTACACAGGCTCCATAAAGGAACGGAATTTGATGTTTGACGGCTGCATCGTTCGCAATCATTCTCACCTCAAAATTATCCGCTGCATCCACGATGATGGATGCCCCGCTGACGTACTCATCAATATTTTGAGCGGTCACGTCAATGACGATTCCTCTCACATGAACGTCACTGTTCACCTGCTTGAGTCTTTTCTCAGCAGCCACAGCCTTTGGCAGCCGATCAAGAACATCTTGTTCTGTGTATAGCTGCTGACGCTGCAGGTTGCTCCATTCAATATAATCTCTATCCAAAATGGTGACAGATCCTACACCGGCACGGACGAGCATTTCAGCACTCGCTGTTCCAAGTGCCCCAGCTCCAATAATGACGGCCTTTGAGGCATGTAGCCGTTTTTGTCCTTCTGTTCCAATCGGCCTAAAAAGCTCTTGGCGTGAATAACGTGTGCTCAAAATGCTGGCATTCCTTCCTGCGGACTGCTGGCTGTTCCATAGTTTTTGAGTGGAATACGGCCTGCCTCGAACCCGAGTCTTCCAGATTCAATCGCCAGCTTCATCGCTTTAGCCATTTTCACAGGGTCCTTTGCGCCAGACACGGCTGTATTCAGTAATACAGCATCAGCGCCCAATTCCATCGCATAAGCAGCATCCTTCGGAGAACCTACACCCGCATCAATAATAACTGGCACCTTTGCCTGTTCGATAATAAACGATAGATTCAGAGGGTTTAAAAGCCCTTGACCTGAACCGATTGGAGAAGCACCTGGCATAATGGCATGGACACCAAGTTCTTCTAATTTCCTTGCCAACACCACATCATCTGACGTATATGGCAGCACGATAAAACCTTCTTCTAATAACATTTCAGATGCTTTTAACGTTTCGACTGGATCTGGCAGAAGAGACCTTGAACAGCCAATGACTTCTACTTTGATCATGTCACACAGTCCAGAAGCCTTCGCTAAGCGAGCAATACGAACTGCCTCTTCTGCTGTACTTGCACCAGCTGTATTCGGAAGCAGCGTATATTTAGATAAATCCAGCTGTTCCAAAAAATTAGGCTGAGTTGCTTCGAAAATGTTCATTCTTCTCACAGCAAAGGTTAATATTTCTGCTTCTGATACGTTCACAGCTTCTTTTTGAATTTCAAATGATGGGTACTTCCCTGTACCAAGTAATAATCTAGATGTGAATGTTTTTCCGCCAATATGCAGCATGGTGTCATCCTCCTCCTACAAAGTGAACGATTTCAATCGTGTCATTTGGTTGAATTTTTACCTGTTGAAAGGCTTCTTTATCTATAATTTCTTGATTTTTTTCAACGATCACCACTCGGTTTTCAAGTTGATAGGCTGATAGCAGATCAAAAATCGTGCCATTTTCCTTATCGAAATCAACCATTCTTCCATTCAATTGAATTTTCATACGAACAATGCCTCCTTTCGCCCAATACGAAACGCATGAAGCCATTCCTTGTGAACAGACTCGCCCGCTATTAAGCCGCGAATGATTTCCCCCGTAATTGGCGCAAGTAAGATGCCATTTCGGTAATGTCCCGTTGCAAAAAGAATACGCTCGTCTTCTGGATGTTTTCCGATATAGGGGTGCCGGTCGCTTGTCGCTGGCCGAAGACCTGCCCAGCATTGATCAATCGGCATCTCTCGAATAGAAGGCATGAGCTGAGATGCTTTGTGAATAACTGCTTCAATACCGCCAAGTGTCGGAATGGCCTGCCAGTCATTCGGCTTCATCGTTGCACCAATCACTAGCTTACCGCTATCCCTTTGAACGATATAACAATGATCATGATAGATGGTGTGTGCAAGCGCTGGACCGTTATTCCAAACAGACACGCATTCTCCTTTTACGGGATAGAGAGAATGTGATAAACCCAGTTCTTCTAAAAAACGGCCTGACCATACACCACTTGCTACAGTCAGATGATCACATGTGAAGATGCCTTTAGCTGTACTGACTGTCAATGTTTCTTTTCCCCTCTTCACATCGATAACAGGGGTAAACTCCTTCACATCCGCTCCGTGCCGAACAGCCGCCTGCCAAAAAGCCCTGCATACCGCATATGGCTCGACATGTACATCATCTTCTATCAATCCTGCTCCTAAGATGTCATCTGCAATTTGAGGCAAACATTCTTTTACGCTGCTTGCTTCAAGCCATTCAAATGTGGGCAAATGCTGCATCCGGCAAAGCGCACGCTTTTCTTGTTCTGTAAAAGCCACCTTCATAATTCCGCCCACTGATGTCCGAATATCAATGCCCGATTCATGCTGAAGGTCGACTGTTAATTTTTCATATAAAGCCTGACTTTGTCTGCCTACTTGAAAGAAAACATCTTCATCACCTTCTCCTTCAGCATGTGCACCCAGCATGCCAGCAGCCGCACTCGTCGTTTGCTTCCCGATCTCATTTGCCTCAAATAAGACAATCTGCTTTCCTGCTTTTGCAAGGTGATAAGCGATCGACATCCCTATGATTCCACCACCAATGATTGCAACATCATAATGCTTGTTCATAAGGATTCTCCTTTCGCTTTTTAGAAAATGTTTGCGCCATTTTGCGCGGCTGAGGATGAGCAAAAATCCCCGACATGACGGCTATTCCCTTTAAATCAACATGCATCAATTCTGGCAGTCGTTCTGGTGTGATTCCACCAATGACAACGACTGGAATGGACAGCGCAGAAGTCATGTCTTCCACAATCTTTATGCCTCTCGCCTGAAGTCCGGGTTTGCATGCGGTATCATACACATGTCCAAACATGACATACTCTGCCCCGTTCTTCTCTGCTGCTTTGGCTTCTTCTATCGAATGAACCGATACCCCCGCATAGAGGTGAGGAAATTTTTGTCTTAATTCCTTTGGCGAAAAGCTGTGTCCAGGAAGATGAACCCGGTGAATATTGGTCAGCAGCGCAACGTCAACTCGGTCATTGATAATCAGCTTTTCTTTCGGAACACCTTCTGCTAGAAGTTGTTTCACGAGGTGAACCAGCTCACCTGCTGCCTTCGATCGTTCACGAATATGAATAAAGTCTACTTCAGACGCAATGTCTTTTATTTGCTTGATGAGCTCCCTGACAGGAAGCGTATCATTTGTCACTGCGTGGAGTTCCATTTGCACCAACCCCATCTAAGCATGCTGTCTGCCACATTTCTTTTTCATACGCCATCTCCCAGAAATGGTATTCGTAATAGCTCGAAATCACGAAATTTTCTTTCATATTAGCCCGCACATGTTCTGGCGCTTTTTCTGCAAGTTCATCAAAACGGTTCACCTGTTCAAAAACAAGCTCTTTAAACCAATCCCCGCCATATGTCAAAATCCATTCTTGATAAATCGGATGGTCAGGAGTTGTTTGTTTCAGTTTTTCTCCTACCTCATAATAAAGCCAGTAGCACGGCAATAATGCGGCTAAAATTTCTTCAAAACGACCGCTTTTCACAGATCGGTACATATGCGAGGTATATGCATAAGCAGTTGGAGAAGGTTTAAACTTTGCCAGCGCTTCATCAGAGATCTGGAGCAGTTCTGTGAACTTTCTATGCAGTGATAGCTCTGCTTCATACGTACCCTGCGCATGATATGCCATTCTGCCTGTCGTATGTAAGTCCTCACTAATGGCGGCTCCATACGACTGTACTTTTGCAAAATGAGTTAAATAGTACGAATCCTGCATCACATAATAAGTGAAACGATCGAGTGAAAGTGTGCCATCACCAATCCCTTTCACAAAAGGGTGTGTAAAGCTCCCATTCCACCATCTAGCTGCTGCTTCTTTACATTCGTTCGAAAATGTCATGTTCCTCTCCTCCTGTTTTTCCATATAAAAAAACCACTTTCCGCGTGGAAAGTGGTTTGGAATTTGTAAAAAGCATAGTCAAACACCGCACCACTTCCCTACGCAGGTATGAACCTGTTCAGGTAATGAGGGTCTAAAAGTCTATACTTTTATCTCAGCCCTTTTAAAGGACTCCCCTAGTGGATCAAACATATATTGTTGTACCTCTATCTTAATCAGGAATTGTTCATCGGTCAAGGGTTCATTGCAACTCTAATTGGGCTCTAAGTCCTGCCACATACTCCCGGGAGCCAGACACAAGCACGCGGTCACCGCTTCTAAGCGTCGTATCCCCATGCGGCACTAAGCTGTCAATTCCTCTAAAAATACGGACAAACACCAAATCGCCGGTAAAAGGAAATTCCCGCAGCATGACATTATGATACCGATGATTGTTCATTTGAATTTGATACAAAGAAGAATCCTCATTTGTTAACAAGCGAATCGCATCAGGTGCTTCAATCAATGCCCTCAGCACCGTTTTAGATGATAAGAAGTTAGAAAAGGTATCGATCCCTGCTTCCTTTAATGTCAGCTCGGCTTCCGCTTTGTTGACACTTGCAATGACTTGTTTAGACCCTTCTTCTTTTGCAAATAAAGCAATTTCCTTATTTTTCGTTTCACTGCCTGTAGCCACAACAAGCACATCCTCTTGCCCGATGCCAGCCTGCCTGAGCGTATCATCGTCATATTGTTCAATCGCTTCAACTTCAAAGATGGAGTCAGCAAGCAAGGCTTCTTTATTTTCCTGAAAGACGTGTAAAATACGGATGTCATATTCATCCTGATGCAAATCAAGCGTCACAGGTAACGTCAGCTGATTCGCCCCTATAAACGTCACACGCTTTTTATGATTGGTTTCACGTTCTTGTTTAAATAAAGCCTTAAACCAAACAGGCGTTAAAATACTCGTGAGCACAGCGACTAGAATAAGGGCTCCTGACATTTTATGATCAATGACACCAAGCCGCTCACCAATCGTTGCAGCAGCAATGACAAGGGATAACGTCGAGGTTAATAAAAAACCCGAACCGATGACTTTCTTCATGTCATACCATTTTTTTAAATAAAGAATCGGAACGAGTTTACTAAGCAATAATGCAATAAACAGCAGCGGAATCATGATCATGATGGTTGGATCTTTAAAGAGTGACCATATATTCAGGTCCACACCGACCATCACAAAAAAGATCGGAATTAAAAAGCCATAGCCAAACGAGTCCAGCTGCTGTACGAGCTCTTTATTAGGCGAAAGAAGAGACACAAGCACACCTGCTAAAAAAGCCCCAAGAATATTTTCAGCACCGAGTGATTCAGATAAGGCAACTAAGACTATAATGAGAGTAAAGATGGCTCTTGTCCCAATTTGTACCGTTCCTTTTGACATGGACTGAAAAATGGACTTTGTCTTAAATACCCGGCCAAATAAATAAAGAAGAATACCTGCCGCAAATAATAATAAGAGCAACCACATGTTCCCTGTTCCATCGCCATAAATGGAGGAAAACACAGCAAGTAAAATCATTGTCACCAAATCAGCAATAACGGCTACAAGCAAAATGATTTGACCAATATTCGTTTGCATCAACTTTTCCTCTTTTAAGGTAGGAACTACCACACCCAATGAGATGGTGGAAATAATAAGCGTCATTAAAAAGGCATTTTGAATAAATCCTGCAAGGACAAACGCATAAGACAGGATAAAGGACATACAAAATACGCCAACAAAAATAATGGTCGCTGTTTTAAATGTATTCGGTTCTTTTAATCCATTTGGTAGTTCTCGCGCTTTCTTCTTTGATTCAAAAGAAGAAAAATCTATTTCAAGTCCACTTAAAAACATAAGAAAAATAAAACCTAGCATGGATAACGTATCTAGCCATGCGTCGTGTTCAACAACTAGTTGAAGACCGCTTTTTCCAATGATGAGCCCCATGATGATTTCAGCGACAACGACCGGGATGGTCAGCTTAAATCGGTGCAATAAAATGGGGGTGAAAAAGGCTACAATAATAACGACAACGAGTGATGAAACAGATGTATGCTCCATTGGCTAAAGCCTCCTAACATTCATGTTTAATTTTTAAGTTTTACGTTAAAGCATTGATTCTAACAATTGCCCAAATGAAATGAAAGCCATTCGTTATATTTTCTAAAATTCAAACTTCTTTATATCCGATAAATGGATGAAAAAATCAGGAGGAACCTTTATGAAATTCGATATCATCGGCGATATCCACGGCTGCTACGAAGAGCTGCTTACCCTCATACGCAAACTAGGATACGAACTCAAACACGGACTACCTGTCCACCCTGATAAGAGAACACTGGCCCTTGTTGGTGATTTAACAGACCGCGGCCCTCGATCAGTTGCCGTGATGCAATTTGTCATACACGCCTATTCTAAGGGCGCCATCCGCTATGTGCCTGGCAACCACTGTTTTAAGCTGTATCGCTATTTGAAAGGAAATCCCGTAAAATTACTGCACGGCATTGAAACAACGGTAAACGAAATCAAAAAACTGCCGCATGATGAACAAACCATTTTATCACGTGAATTTAAACAATTATTTGAAAAGGCACCGCTTTATGATGTACTCATTCCGAATGAACTGATCATTGCACACGCAGCGATGAAGGAAAAGGATATTGGCAAAAAACCGAACAAACAGATGAGGTCTTATCTATTATTTGGAGCAGTCACCGGAGAAACATGGCCGGATGGTCGACCTGTCAGGAAGGACTGGGCAAAGGAATATCACGGAAAACCATGGATTGTGTACGGGCATACACCCGTAAAAGAACCAAGATTTATCGGTAGAACGGTTAACATTGATACAGGCTGCGTCTTTGGCCACCAGCTCTCTGCTCTTAGATATCCAGAGCTTGAGACCGTATCTGTTCCTTCATCTATGCCATATGATGATTCAAGATTTCAGCATTTCACGCAATAAAAAACCCGGTCCACCATGACAGGTGACCGGGTTTACTTGTTTACTGAAGCAATAATGTCATATCATCCGGCAAAGGAGCCGAAAAGGTCATGGACTCCCCTGTTATCGGATGCGGAAAAACAAGGGTTTCACTATGAAGTGCCTGCCTGCCTATTCTCTCGCTTGTTCCACCATATAGCGTATCTCCAACAAGCGGATGACCAAGGAATTGCATGTGAACACGAATTTGATGAGTTCTTCCCGTTTCAAGGGTGAGGGACACATCAGACATGTCTAAATGAGTATGTACCGACCGCACTGTATAATGTGTTACGGCTTCCTGACCAGACTCATCTACCATTCGTTCAATAATGCTGTCCCCTTTTCGAGCAATTTTTGCTCTAATTGTTCCTTCCTTTTGCGTGATCATGCCATGTGTCATGGCTCTATACGTTCGCTTGACTTCCCCTTTTTTCTGCGCCTTTGATAAAAGGCTGTGTGCAAAGCGATGTTTAGCGACTAACATGACACCAGAAGTATCACGATCAAGACGGTTCACCAAGTGGACAGTCAGCCGGACGGACTGCTCAGCATAATGGTGAAGCACCCCATTTGCAATACTATGCTCAGGGTGCTCTCGAGAAGGAATCGATGGGATATACGGCTTTTTATTCAGCACAAGCACGTGCTCGTCCTCAAATAAAATATCAAGCGGAATGGCCGTAGGTTTTAGCCCTTCACTCACTTTTTCCTCGGGAAATAAAATGGTGAGCCTGTCTCCCTCGCGCAGCTCATATCTCACGGTCACATGCTCTCCATTAATCAGAAGGTCACCGCCATCAAATTTAATATCTGTCAGCATTCGTTTTGAAATGCCAAGATAGATTAAGTAGTCCTTCAGCAGCCTGCCTTCTTCGTTGGCTGATATGGTTTTGTTTATCTTAAAGTATTCCAGCGAGAACAACCTCTTTCTTATTCTCCTTTGCCGATAAAGGAATCTTGCACCCTTTTCCAAAACGGAAATGGTCTAAATCGGGCAAACCGGACATTCTCGTCTGCCACTCGGCATTGAATGGATTTCACATCTTTATGCAGCAGCGACAAATGATCTATCGTCACCTGAAAATCCACATCATTAATCGGTTTGATCACACACGTATGGTGGTCCGGCAAAATGAGCGGCGAACCGACCGTTCTAAACACTCTGTTGTTGATTGAAGCCATTTCTGCCAGCTGGATCGCCCTAATGGATGGGTGAATAATAGCCCCGCCAAGTGCCTTATTATAGGCTGTACTACCAGATGGTGTAGACAAACAAAGACCATCTCCTCTGAATGTTTCAAAAAGCTGACCCCTAATCTCAACATCTGCCACAAGCGTACCTTCCATACTTTTAATCGTACATTCATTCATTGCTAAATATTTTTCTTCCCTGCCCCCATCGTTGTACCTGACGATGACTTCAAGAATCGGATATTCCACAATATGATAAGGCGTTTTGGCAATGGCTAACACAAGCTTTTCAATTTCACTCGGGACCCAGTCCGCATAAAAACCAAGATGGCCTGTATGTACGCCGACAAAAGCGGTTTCGTTCAGACGGTTGCTATACCGGTGAAAAGCGTATAAAAGGGTTCCGTCTCCGCCAACTGTAATGACGAGATCGGGTTCCTCTTCATTTAATTCCATTCCAAAATCCAATAAGTAGGTCTGTATTTTATTTTTAAGTGTGTCAGATACAGAATTCCCTTTCGAAGAAACTGCAAATTTCATGAATTCTTCTCCTTTTCCACCTTGCTGCGACGAGAAAGCAGCATCATATTTGATCAAGCTTAGGCTTAGCTATCGTTTTTCTTTTTCCGGGAAAATGCCACTTGCGCTTCTTGAATTTCCCCTCTGATTTCAGACATCTCATCATCAAGAAGAGATGCTGCTTCAGAAGCTCTTTGAAGGCGCTGCTTGACCTTCTCCGGGATATTCCCGCTATATTTATAATTCAGAGAATGCTCGATGGTCGCCCAAAAGTTCATGGCTAATGTACGGATTTGGATTTCGACGAGGAGCTGCTTCTCTCCATTGATCGTTTGCAGCGGATATAACACAACAAGGTGGTACGAGCGGTATCCGCTTTCTTTATGTTCTGCAATGTAGTCGCGTTTATCTACAACCACGAAATCTTTTCGTGACTGAAGCATTTTCTTGACGACTTGTATATCTTCTACAAATTGGCACATAATGCGAAGCCCTGCAATATCTTGCATTGTTTCAATCTCATGCATCGGGATGTTTTTACGCTTTGCCTTTTCCAATATGCTGGCAACGGGTTTCACTCGGCCAGTGACAAATTCTACTGGTGAATGGTCATCCTCAAATTCATACAGTTTTCGAATGCCTTTTAGTTTCACTTTTAATTCTTCGACTGCTTGCTTATATGGTGCGAGGAATTGATCCCATTGTTTTTTGTCCATGAAACTTCCCCCAATTCCAAATACCTAATTATTTCAGAGGAATGTGCTCTTCACTTTCTCTTCCATATCTCCGTAATTGGCATTGTCTTTAATATTGTCGATTAAATAGTTTAATTCCTGATGAAGTTGAATGAGTTCTAGCGTTTGCTCTTCCGCCGCCAAATAGACAGGGATTTCACGATTCATTGCTTCTTTTAATGGAGCCCATGTATGTTCTCCTAAAATAAGATACGTAAAAGACTCCTCAGTCTCAAGTATGTAAACGAACGCAAAGTGATCAGAATCAACAAGCATTTGTCCTGATGCTTTTGCTTTTTGAATTTGCTCATCTGACTGGACCGTCAAGATCAGCCTGTCTTCTTTTAAAGTTGCTTCTGTGATTTCAATTCTGTTTTGCATCATGATCTCCTTTACAACAAAGTACAGCTTTATTTTATCATATCAAGTTCAATATTGATAAACCGAACTTTTTGAGAAAATTTGATTTCTCCATTTCGTTGTTCATTTTGCCTCATTTAGCATCTATATACGTCTCTTTTTAAGGAATAAATAAGAAAAAATGAAACTTTTCATGTACAATAATCATATTTCCTCTAAATGAAAGGTTGATGTCAAAATGGCACAGGAAATTGAGATAGAACTAAAACAATTATTAATGAAAGAAGAATTTGAACAGTTAAAAGAATATTTTCAATTAAAGGACGAGGACTTCCACACTCAAACCAACTATTATTTTGATACACCTCAATTTGATATAAAATCCAAATTCGCTGCATTACGAATGAGAGAAAAAGGCGGGCAGTGGGTCCTCACATTAAAGGAACCGCATGAGATCGGCCTTTTGGAAACTCACCAAACGATCGATCCTCCCGCAAGTCTTGAACATTTCCACCTGCCAGAAGGTGAAGTGGCAGACAGATTAGTACACCTTCACATTCAAAAGGATCAAATCGTGTATTTTGGTTCACTGGAAACGTCAAGAGCAGAAAAAATGATCAAAGAAGGCTTAATTGTTTTGGATCACAGCCGATATTTAACAGTAGAGGACTATGAACTTGAATTTGAAGTGAGCGATTTAGACATTGGACAAGCCGCTTTCACAGCATTGCTTCAGCAATTTCAGATCCCACCAAGACACACGAAAAACAAAGTCGTACGCTTTTATGAAGAAAAAATGAAAACAAAAGAATAGATGAATTCCTTGAAGGAGGAACATGATGAACGTCAATCAACTTCAATCCTTTATGCAGCTTCAAGCACTCAAAACGTTACAATCTGATAATGGACAAACACAACTCACAGCTGGACAAGAATCAAGCGCTGAGACTTCATTCCAGTCGCTGTTGCAAGATTTTTTAGGCGGATCAGAATTATCTCGTCTCCCGCTTTCCATTTCTGCTTTCATGGGATCGGACCCATCAACGTCTCCGAACACGCAATATGCACGAATGAACCCATATTTATCTGCGATAGCGGGCAGTGAACAGCTTCAATCTCAGTCTCTTTATGCAAATGACAGCCAATTGAATACCGCAAATGGTATTGGAAACGTCTTAAATAACAGCTACACACCACCGCTTCAAAAAGCTGTTTCAGGCTCTTCATCAAAAGAGATTAATCAGATCGTCTCACAAATGGCTCAAAAGCACGGAGTTCCAGAAAAGCTGATCCACGCAGTGATCAAGCAAGAATCCGGTTATCGCACGAATGCTGTCAGCCATGCTGGTGCACTTGGACTGATGCAGCTTATGCCGTCTACTGCTAAATCACTTGGCGTGAACAATGCCTTTGATGCAGCCCAAAACATTGAAGGCGGAACGAAGTATTTAAAACAAATGCTGCAAAAATATAATGGAAATGTCTCACTTGCCTTAGCCGCTTATAACGCAGGCTCAGGGAATGTAGATAAGTACGGAGGCATTCCTCCATTTAAAGAAACACAAAATTATGTAAAGAAAATCACAGCTCAATATTTCGCCTAAACCGAAGAGAATAACCTCTTCGGTTTTTTGTATGTCGCTTTTCACCCTTTTTTGACTGAATGTGTTATGATATGGTCAATTGAACACGGAACCTGTCTCCCTCACTATTCCCAAAGGACCAAAGCGGTTTGTTTGTGGAATTGAGTAGAGGTTGTTAAAATAAGTATACAAGAATAGAAACAACAAAATAGAACAAACTGAATATCACTTTTGAAATACATGAAATTCGCAATAGGGTGAGCCATCCTATTAGCTACGAGTTAAAGGAGTAGTCAACATGGTACAATCGTTTAACGCACCTTACGAAGCGGTTGGAGAGGAACTTCTATCGCAACTTGTTGATACTTTTTATGAAAATGTAAAGTGTCATCCTTTGCTTCATCCTATTTTCCCGGATGACTTAAAAGAAACAGCAAGAAAACAAAAACAGTTCTTAACTCAATATTTAGGCGGACCGCCGCTTTATACTGAGGAGCATGGTCACCCAATGCTACGGGCGAGACATCTCCCTTTTCCGATTACTGAGGAGCGAGCGGACGCATGGCTTGAATGCATGGAGGATGCAATGGATCAAGTAGGACTAACCGGCGATATTCGTGACTTTTTATTTGAGCGACTGTCTTTGACGGCTCGTCACATGGTCAACCAAATACCTGAAAAGGACGGACGATCTTGAGCTGCAATCCGCATGAGCAATATTTCTCACATTGTCACGGACATCCTCAAAAGCCGATTGAAATCTATGTATTCATTGATCCTCTTAGCCCGGACTGCTGGTTATTAGAGCCATCAATTAAAAAGTTGAAAATGAAATATGGCCGTTTCTTCACTTTACGAACGGTTACAAGTTCTAGTATTAATGCTTTAAACCGGAAACGAAAAAAACATTTGCTAACCGAAGCGTGGGGGAAATTTGCCACGAAAACTCAGACCAAAAAAGAACAAATGCTGTCTGAACAAATTGTGACATCACCTTATCTCGCCTCTCTTGCATTAAAAGCAGCTGAACTTCAGGGCAGAAAATGCGGAATGAAATTTTTACGACTCATTCAAGAATCGCTTTTTTGCCATCAGCAGGACGTCACCAGTGAACAAGTCTTGCTAGAAAATGCAAAAACGGCTGGACTGGACATTGAAGAGTTCCAGCGAGATATCCATTCTCAAAGTGCTGTCAAAGCGCTCCAATGTGATATGAAAATCGCAGCTGAAATGGATGTGTCTGAGCTTCCCACTTTCGCCTTTTTTAATACGATCAATGGTGAAGAAGGATTAAAGATTTCAGGTGCATATTCTTACGATATTTACGAGGAAATTCTCTTTGAAATGATTGGCGAAAAACCAACACCTTCAGAACGACCGCCAATTGAATGGTTTATCGCTTACTTTCAATTTGCATCAGCAAAAGAAATTGCCGTTGTATATGACCTGACACTTGAAGAAGTTGAACGCGAGATGAAAAAGCTCGCATTTGCTAAAAAGGTAGAACGTGTACAAGTACATCAGGAAATGTTTTGGCGTTATACAGAAGGAGACAATCATTCAGATCTTGATGTCTACCGCTGTGAGAATGAACATGGGTGCTGACCCATGTTTTTTCTTAACTCTAAAAAGAACACTTGTTCTATTTATAAGTACGAAGAAACCGCGCCGGGATAAGCGCGGTTTCACTATGTCTTAACGACAACAAAGGGGATGGGAGAAATTTTTCACGGTCAAACAAAGGGGTAATGTTTGTATGTGATTAATTTCACATCTGTAGTATATCAAATTTTGTCGACTTATGACAACCGATATACTATATGTTCATATTTTTGTCACAAAACATAAGAGGACTGTCACTTTCATATAGTGAAAGTAACAAAAAAATGGGGGGATCTGCATGCGCAGCACAACCATTGGACTTGTTGCCATTGGCTTATGTTTCTGTTTAAATATATTAGGCTTAATGAAGATGCTGTCTCTTTACCTGACATCTCCACTCCTATTCGCTTCCATTCTCTTTACACTCTATCGAATGAATTACCGAAAAACCTTCAAAGGTTTTAAATCGTAATCATTGAATGTACAAACCTCGTTCATATAGACGAGGTCTAGCGTGTAGGCAAACCCTCGCATTCGGTGTCAGTCCTGCGTGCTAGTGCTCACGAAAGTCAAATTCGCTCCGCGCGAGTAACTCGGCCTTCCTAGCCTGCAAAGGTTTTCTATCACGCTAAAAAGAAGTCAAAGGGCTAAAATCAAGTTCATTTTAGCCCTTTGTCAACAATCTGGTCTTTTTTATTTCAAGAAAAAACTCCTGCCAAAAGGTGAGTTTGCACTCACACATCTGACAGAAGTCTTCTCGTTACTCACCAGTCTTTGAGATGAGCTCTTCCATTTCCTTTAATTTTTCTTCAAACAATTGACATGCTGCCTCAATTGGTTCTTTTGATGCCATATCTACACCAGCTTTTTTCAGCACGTTAATTGGATAGTCAGAGCTTCCTGCTTTAAGGAAGTCTGTATAGCGCTCCACTGCAGGTTTCCCTTCTTCTAAAATTTGTTTACTTAATGCCTGAGCCGCACTATAGCCTGTCGCATATTGATACACATAATAGTTGTAATAGAAATGCGGAATTCGCGTCCATTCTAATCCGATTTCCTTATCCACAACCATACCTTCGCCAAAATACTTCTTATTCAGGTCGTAATACAGGTTCGTCATAAACTCTGGCGTTAATGCCTCCCCTTCTTGCGCTTTCACATGAATCAGGTGCTCGAACTCTGCAAACATCGTTTGTCTGAATACCGTCCCTCTAAATCCTTCTAACAAATGATTGAGCACATACAAGCGCTGCTTTTTGTCCTCTAAATGATTCAGTAAATATTCACCTAGTAATGCTTCATTTGTTGTAGAAGCTACTTCCGCTACAAAAATACTGTAGTTTCCGTACGGATATGGCTGATGCTTTCTTGTATAGTAGCTATGAACAGAGTGACCAAATTCATGAGCCAGCGTAAATAAATTATCAATATTATTTTGCCAGTTCATTAAGATATAAGGATTCGTACCATAGCTTCCAGAAGAATACGCGCCGCTTCGTTTCCCTTTATTCTCATAAACGTCTACCCAGCGATTTTCGAGTCCCTCTTTTAATACCGAAACATATTCTTCTCCTAATGGCGCTAACCCTTTCAGCATATAATCCTTTGCTTCATCATAGGTCAGCTTCATGCCAGCATCTTTTACTAATGGTGTATACAAGTCATAATTGTGCACTTCATCAAGCTTTAATACCTTTTTACGCAATTCAATGTAGCGGTGTAATAACGGTAAATATTGATGAACTGTATCAATTAGATTGTCATACACTTCTTCAGGAATACTGTTGCGTGATAACGCTGCTTCTCTTGCAGATTTGTAATGACGTACTTTCGCATAAAAATTATCCTTTTTAATCGAGCCGCTGAGTGTAGACGCCAAAGTATTCTTATATTGATCATACGTTTTATAAACGGCTTTAAAAGCATTCTTTCTCACTTCACGATCATCACTGTTTAAAAAGGTAATGAAGTTGCCATGAGTAATTTTCTTTTCTTCTCCATTTTCATCCTTAACAGAAGGGAACGAAATATCTGCATTATTAAACATACTAAACGTAGTGGATGATGTTGATAAAGGTTCAGAGGCTTCAGCTAATAAAGCTTCTTGCTCTTCACTTAAAATATGCGGACGCTCCTTGTTAATTTCTTCGAGAGCGTGAGAATAAAGTTTTAATTCTTCTTTTTCCAAAATGAATTGCTGCAGCTTATCTTCTTGAATAGATAAAATTTCCGGAACAATATAGGCAGATGTACTAGACAGCTGTGTAAATAAATTGGATGCTTTATCATTTAAAGCCTGAAATGATGAATTTGTTGTATCTTCATCATATTTCATATGCGCATATGTATAAAGCTTGCCAAGCTTTTCAGAAAGTTGATCCTGAAATGTTAGGGCTTCATACAAGACATCAGCAGAATGGGCCAGCTTGCCTTTAAATTGGGCGAGCTTCGGAATTTCTTTTTTTACAGCTTCGAATTCCTTATTCCAAGAATCGACACTTTCAAAAATATCTTCAAGGCGCCATTTGTTTTCTTCTTTTACTTCGCTTCTGTCTGGTAAATGATTGTTGTTATTTTGTGAAGTCATATGAATCCCCCTTGCATGAGTTGTGTTGAACCAACCTTTCGGAAAGTGAAAGAAATTGGTGTTGTATTTATCTTCTTTGTTTTGAACTATGTTTGTCAAATCATATGCAGAAATAAATACCAAACAAACTAAAAAAATGAGAAAAAAGCGTTTCTTTCTATTCAATAGCAGCACCACCTTTTTCTTATCATGATCAAAGTGGGCATGAAACATGCTAATGAAATAAGAAAGTATCTCGTTTTATCGCTTCATCTGCTGTTCGTATAGGCTTTTGATTCGACGTTACTTGATAATTACCCTCTTTCGTCATGTATAAAAACCCTAGTTTAACAAGCGCCCGTACATATGAAATGATCACCTCTTTGATTTCTTCTATTGTGACATTGGCATATCGGAGCTTCACTTCTTTATGCTGGACACATCGCTCAATTTCTTTTAAAAGAAGATGAATGGTCACTTGTTCTTTTTCCTTTCTAACCATCCAATCATAAAGACATCCTTGCCATACATAAACAGGGCTTGAAAAGATATATGCTTCTGTCAGGGGGATAAATAATTCTGTCGGTAGAAATGGCCATGCTGTTTGATGATGCTCATAAAAAATGGTTCTTAAACGCTTGCTTTCATTTGCTAAAATGCGGGGTGGCCGCTCCCTAAATTGCCGAATACACTTGAGCCACTCTTTATACAATTGATGATTACTCGAGGAAACAGATAAGAGTGCTGATAGTTGGCGATAAGCTGAAGGCGGTCTAACGGTCATTGAGGCACATATTTTCGTTGGCTGAAACACGAGAAGTTGATCCAGGTGGATGAATCTATTTTGGATCGGACAATAAAAAATGAGTCTCCTATTCTTTGACTGCCTTAAAATGCCCCAATGAATGGAGGAGAATGAAAAGAGCTGTCCAGCCATTCGTTTTAAACGATTCGCCCCTATGATCCATATAGGATAGAGACCCGCAGCACGGAGACCTTCCGTTCGTTTATGTAGCTCTTTCCACGAAATATTTGCACATTGAAATTCGATGGCATAGCTTTTATTTTCTATAGCAACGGTCACATCAGGGCGCTGCTGAATGTTTGAGACATATTTCTCTAGTAACGGCTCATATCCAAGCTGCGTGAGCCAATCCTTAAGAGCCATTTTCCCTGCCTGATGATAAGCTGTTTCACCGGTGGACGCTAATGGACATGCCGAGAGCTGTTTATGTGCAAAATGATGAACACGATGCTCACCTAGCTTTAATAGAACCTCCTGCCTACATTCAGGACAGTAAAACTTGCACGTAGCTCTTACATGCTCTAGCCGCCTTTTAGTCAGATGTTGTGTGATGCGAATCAGCTTGCCATTCTCCATGATCGCTGCATTCATATATTTCGCCCCTTGCTCTTTGATGACCGTATTATAGCTTTTTCTCTCATCAGGAAGCGAATATCGAAAATGAATTTTTATCGTATCAAAACACGATTTCAACCTACTTTCCCTTAGTAAAATAAAAAATCCCCCTTTTAAAAAGGGGGAAAAGACAATTTTTATAAAAGCGGTGATAATAATCTTGCTGTTGATTCAAACAGCCTCACCCTCAAAGGTCTCTTCGCAAATTCTTCTGGAACAATTTCATGCGACTGCTCTAAATCACCTAAGAAGTCGTTGACCAGCTTCTCTGTGCTTTTTGTTTTATAGAGGAAAGCATTCACTTCAAAGTTCAGATGAAAACTTCTCATATCCATATTTGCTGTACCAATTGATGCTAGCTCACTATCCACAATGATAAACTTACTATGCATAAAGCCTTGATCGTATTCATATACCTTCGCACCTGCTTCTAAAAGTTCGGGGAAGTATGAACGGGACGCATGAAATACAATGCGTTTATCTGGATTTTTCGGTGCAATGATTCGTACATCGACTCCGCTCAAAGCTGCAATTTTCAGTGCGGACAAAATATCATCATCAGGTACAAAATAAGGTGAAGCAATCCAAATTGATTTTTTGGCGGAGATAATCATGGAGAAAAAGAGATTTTTAATGACTTCCCACTGTTTATCAGGACCACCAGCAATCATTTGTACGCCTTCTGCTCGACTCTCCATATGACTGAAATCTTTAAAATAATCCACACCCGAGCATCTTTCATTGGTCATGTAATACCAATCCTGCATAAAAATCTGCTGCAAATCACGAACGGCCTCACCTTTAATCATCAGGTGCGTATCACGCCAAAATCCATATTGTCTGCTTCTGCCCATATATTCGTCCCCAATGTTAAGTCCGCCGACAAATCCTACTTCTCCATCAATCACCACGATTTTCCGGTGATTTCGGAAATTGATTTTATTATTTAATAAGGGCAGTCTCACTGGTAAAAACGGAACGATCTGCACGCCAGCCTTTTCTAAGTCAGCAATATATTGACGGGAAAGTTTTAGGCTGCCTACATCGTCATATAAAAAGCGGACAATCACACCACTTTTTGCTTTCTCGATTAAAATGTCCTTTAATTCTTGTCCCAGATCATCATGACGGAGAATATAATATTCTAGGTGAATGTGATGTGTTGCTTTTTTGATTTCTTCAAAAATATGAGAGAACGTTTCTTCTCCATTGGTCAGAACTTTAGAGGATGTGCGATACGTAATAGGGGTATGTCCAAGTCTGTGGGCCAGTTTAAATAAGAGCTGCTGATGGTCACCCATATGAGTCATTTTTTCAATCGCTTCTCTGTGGATACGTTCATCTTCCTGGACAAGCTGTTCGTCTAGTACCGCTTTCTTTTCAAAAAGTCTGCGCTTTTTAATATTGCGTCCAAAGAAAATATAAAACAAAAACCCGAAAAGCGGAAAGCTCCCAAGCAGCACAAGCCACGTAATCGTTTGAGAGGGGTTTCTGTTTTCTAAGAAAATGACAAACCCGATGAAGATAATCGATAAAGTGAATAGAACACTGACGGAACTTAATACACTTACCGCTAGATCACCGGCAAAAATTTGGATAATCAAATAAGCACCTATTGTAATGATAAGAAAAAATAGAACTTTGACTACATTTCTCATTTCATTTTCTCCTTGCCGATCACTTTGTTTACTTTTTCATTCAGATAAAAAAGTCGATTCCTCTATAGAAATCGACTTTTGGTTGTTACGAGAAGTGCTGTTGAATCGTTTCAAGCGCATTCTCTTTGACAATCAGCTGACCGTATTCTTGCAGTCTGTAGATGCTGACCACTGATTCATGAGCATATTCAAGCAGAATACTAAGCTTATTCTCCACCTGCTCATCTGACAAATCCTCGTGGAAGTCAACATATAGATAATAACGGTTTTCAAACGAATATAAACTTGTCGTAAAATCCTGCATATTTAATTGAGAAAGTGCAATCAAATCTTCAAAGTCATCCATTTTTAATACGAACTGAAGTTGAAGTTTTTTGTCCTTCTCATTATGATCTTCTTGATCTTGCTCTTCTTTATGAAAATCATCAAGCAGAGCATCTAAACTTTCTTCATCTGTTTGATCTTTTTTATCTTCTGGAATCGGCAATTCGAGCTTTTGTCCATCTTTAGAAAGTTGGGCTTTTGTCACGACAATTTCAAGACCTTTATCAAGTGCCTGTACTTGAATCCAAAGTGGTCCCTCTACTGCAAATTCTTCTTCTTCGTGCACTTCGTCCATCACTTCCCAGAACAGCTCTTCACTGCGCTCACGATTATACCATATCTCTTCACGGTCAAAACCGCGATCTTCAATATCACCGTAGGAAATATAAAATTTGACTGTATGTTCATTTATTCTTTCGATTTCCATTTTGCCAACCTTCCCTTCTATATAAGATGTTGAAGGGACATACAAGCTCCCAATTAATAGTACTTTACTACACTTTACCCGTTCCGTCTACATGTTAACCATTTAAAGAAATGAGGTATTGCTGTGTACTGTCTATTTTATGATAAAACATGAATAAAAGAAATAAAAACGCATTTTTTGCAGAGAAAACTTGCAGAAACATATATTTGAATTGTCTTCATATATTGGTTGTACGAGCTATTTTAGTGAAATGAGGTGAACTGGATGGAAACAGAGTGGATCGTATCCTTACTGATGATTATTGGCATAGACCTCATATTAGGCGGAGATAATGCATTAATCATTGCGATGGCCAGTCGAAGCTTATCAAATGAAAAACGAAACAAAGCCATATGGATCGGCACACTTTTGGCAGTGCTGATGAGAATCACCATGACTGGTGCTGCCGTTTATTTATTGACCATCCCCTATTTGCAATTTATCGGCGGTCTCTTTCTCCTTTATATAGGATACAATTTGTTAATTGAACAAAAGAAAGAATCCATTCGGATTAAAAGCAGCGGCTCCCTTTGGCGTGCTGTTCAGACCATCGTGATTGCAGATCTTTTTATGTCACTTGATAATGCGATCGCTGTTGCAGGGGCAGCTAAAGGGAACATGGTGCTCACTGCCTTTGGCTTAATGATTTCAGTCCCGATTATTATTTGGGGGAGTAAGCTGATTCATGCAGCACTAACCAAGTTTCCGATTCTTTTATACGGAGGGAGTGCCCTTTTAGCTTTTACTGGCGGAGAAATGATTGTCCGTGAGGTAAAACTGAATGAATTTATGGCGCAGCATACAACACTTGAATTGTTGCTTCCCTTTTTAACCGTCGCAACCGTTATTTTAGCCAGTCTCTTTTACGAACAAACGGCTGAAAATAAATAAAAAAAGCTGCCAAATGATCGGCAGCTTTTCTTGTTCTCTATTAGTTAGCAAGTCGCTGAGCTTCTCGAAGTTGGAATGTACGAACCGTTCTAGGAAGGAAACGTCTAATTTCATCTTCGTTGTACCCAACTTGCAGTCTTTTTTCATCCAAAATAATTGGACGTCTTAGAAGACCAGGGTGCTCATTGATTAGTTTATACAATTGTTGAAGCGGCATTGTCTCAACATTTACATTTAGTTTTTGGAATACTTTAGAACGTGTTGAGATAATTTCATCTGTACCATCTTCCGTCATACGAAGAATCTCTTTGATTTCATCGATTGAAAGAGGCTCAGAAAAGATATTTCTCTCTTGGTATGGAATATTGTGCTCTTCTAACCACGCTCTTGCTTTTCTACATGATGTACAGCTTGGTGATGTGTATAATGTTACCATAAATCTTCACTCCTCAATTTGTAGAATGAATATTGATCTGTATTCTTAAATTAAAATTGTTCTAAATAAGTAATCTTTATAGTGATTATACTATAAAAAAGTAAGTGTGAACAGATTTTCTTGCAATTTTTGTGACAAAAACTAGACAATTTCATTCTTTTTGTGCTGATGTTTGAAGTCTGAACATTCTCATTTAGTCGAGATGATCGAAAATATTTTTTTGTTTTCTATTTTTAACGAGCTTCAGCACATCATCAACATCCTCATACGATTGTCCATACCATTCTTCGTCTTTATACGTATGGATTCCTTCGTACGTCTTTCTCATGGCCTCCATCATTTCTTCCTCATTATCTGTACGAGGCGACCAATAAAGAATTTCCATGCGGTTCACTTCATTCGTTGCAAGTGACCTGCGTTTATAACCAATTGATTCAGCATGCTTGAAGTGCTCTCTCTGATAAAACTTTAGGCGTTTTGCAGTATCTGCATCATCTTCATCTACAGGCTCGACCTCAAGCAAGATCGGTTTTCTTTTTTCCTTCAGCTTATGAATGAGCTTTGAGCCGAGGCCTTCACCTCTTGCATCCTTGGAAACAAATAAATAATCAATAAAGATGAAAGAATCAAATTCAGCGTACATCATTACATGATGAGGCCCTTCTTCTTTATGATAAATATCACTTCTTTCCTTTAATAAAGCTTCCATATGCTCTTTTGACTTCATTTCTTCTATCGGGAAGTATTCACTGAGCTTTTCATACCAATTCATGGATCCGCTCCTTATGATGTAGTTAAGAACCACTTCCTTATCTATTCCCGATTTCCTGCTATTTAAACGCCTGTACTAGTAAGACGCATCAATGCCATTAGTGGTTTCACTTTTTTTCAAGAGAAAGCAAAAAAGTTTTATATCGAACGATTCATGAGCATTTGAAAGCAAGCAAACAAAAGAAGTGTCATGGCGATCTGAAACATGATGAAATAAAGGTACTTCATACGCCGGACTTCTTCCTTCTGTTTATTCATGCGCCGATACAGAGCAAATTCAACTGAAAACGAAATGATGCAAATGAGCACTAAAAATGCGATCATCCACTTTCCTCCATTTGGTTCCATTAAAAAAGATATTGAAAAAAGCATCGTGACGATAAAAAGGTGAAGACATGAATAGCGAAACGTCTTCCATAACAACATTTGATTTCCTCCTGGTTTACTCATTTTACATAAAAATTACCATCAACTTGTTTTTTTGTAAAATAAAAAAAAGAAGCACTGATATCGCAGTGCTTCTTCTCTGTTCTTATTGTTTTGCTTTGATCTCTTTGAATTCTTCCTCAGTACAGCTGACAAAGTGACCTGGCTTCACTTCACGAAATTCCGTATTTGTTCCTTTATGAACAGATGGATCGTATTTAATCCGTTTGCGGTTACGCTCATAATCAGGATCTGGAAGCGGAATCGCAGATAGTAATGATTTTGTATATGGATGAAGCGGGTTTTCATATAATTCATTCGCTGGTGCCAGCTCAACCAATTTCCCAAAATACATCACGCCGATACGATCGCTGATATATTTCACCATGGAAAGGTCATGGGCAATGAATAAATACGTTAAGCCCTTTTCTTCTTGCAGCTCTTTCATTAAGTTGACGACCTGCGCTTGGATCGACACATCTAGTGCAGAGATTGGCTCATCGGCAATGATGAAATCCGGCTCAACAGCTAACGCACGAGCAATCCCAATACGCTGCCTTTGACCGCCTGAAAATTCATGCGGGTATCTATTCGCATGCTCTTTATTCAAACCAACCGTTTCAAGCAATTGATATACACGCTCTTTACGTGCTTGTGCTGATTTTGCAAGACCATGAATATCGATACCCTCTGCAATAATATCCACAACTTTCATTCGTGGATTGAGGGAGGCATATGGATCCTGAAAGATCATTTGCATTTTTCGGTTAAATTGTTTAAGATCTGTTGTTGATTTTTTATCATGCACATTCTGCCCGTTAAAAATAACTTCGCCACCTGTTGCATTGTATAGACGAATGATGGTTCTACCAGTAGTGGATTTCCCGCAACCAGATTCACCTACAAGGCCCAATGTTTCACCTCTATAAATGTCAAAGCTGACATCATCAACAGCTTTTACTTCATTAGGTTTACCCACATTAAAATATTGCTTAAGATTTTTCACTTGTAAAATAACATCTTTTTCACTCAATGTGATCCCCCCCTTTTTGCGCATTAAATTGTCGCATTCTTTGCTTAATTGATTCAGGAGGTTCTACTTTTGGCGCGTTAGGATGTAAAAGCCATGTAGCAGCAAAATGAGTTTCTGATACTTGATATAAAGGCGGCTGCTGTTCAAAATCAATTTTCATTGCAAATTGATTTCTAGCCGCAAATGGGTCTCCTTTTGGAGGATTCAACAAATCAGGCGGCGTGCCTGGAATGGCAAACAATTTCTCCTCTTTTGCATCAAGACTTGGCATAGAGCTCAGTAATCCCCAAGTATATGGATGTTTTGGGTTATAGAAGATCTCATCTACGGTGCCAATTTCAACAATTTGACCACCATACATAACCGCTACACGATCTGCTACATTCGCAACGACCCCTAAATCATGTGTGATAAAGATGATAGATGTTTCAATCTTCTTTTGAAGATCTTTCATCAGTTCTAAGATTTGAGCTTGAATGGTTACATCTAAAGCAGTAGTTGGCTCATCTGCAATTAAAATTTTCGGATTACAAGCAAGAGCTATTGCAACGACAACCCTTTGTCGCATCCCACCAGAAAATTGATGAGGGTATTGCTTGAACCTCTGTTCCGGTTTCGGAATACCTACAAGACTCAAAAGCTCAAGTGCTCTTTTTTTAGCTTCTTCTTTACTTGCATTTTGATGTTTTAAGATGGGTTCTATAATTTGCTTACCAATTGTCATAGTCGGATTCAAAGATGTCATTGGATCTTGAAAGACCATGGCAATATCTTTCCCTCTTATTTTCTGCATCTGTTTGTCAGAAAGTTTTGTTAGGTTTTTACCTTGAAACAAAATCTCTCCTTTTTTCACTTCGGAGTTAGATTTAGGAAGCAGACCCATGATTGATTTAGAAGTTACCGATTTACCAGAGCCTGATTCTCCAACAATGGCAAGCGTCTCACCTTTTTTCAATTCAAAATTCACACCTCGAATTGCCTTAACTTCGCCAGCAAATGTGTGGAATGAAATATTTAAGTCATTTACTTTTAAAATCGTTTCTTGTTTATTCATCAACATCACCGCCCCGTACTAATCTTTCATTTTTGGATCAAGTGCATCTCTCACACCGTCGGCAACAAGGTTAAAGACGATCATGATAACACTAATGATAATTGCTGGATAAACCATCTGATATGGGAAAGCGATCATTGATTTAAACCCATCTTCAATTAATGTCCCTAGTGAAGCTTGCGGCTCTTGCAGACCTAATCCAATAAAGCTTAAGAAAGCTTCAAAGAAGATCGCACTAGGAATAGTGAACATTGTATTAATAATCATCACACCTGTTAAGTTTGGCAACATGTGCTTAAAGATAATTTTAAAGTTACTTAATCCCAAAGTTCTAGCGGCTAGTACATATTCCTGTTCTTTCAGCTTCATGACTTGAGCACGCACGACCCTAGCCATACTGATCCACCCGGTAATACTTAGTGCAATAATAATTGGAATAATCCCTGGTTTTAAGACGAGAATCATTAATATGACAACGATTAAGTTTGGAATCCCCATTAGAACTTCCAAAATACGCTGCATCGCATTATCAATTTTCCCACCGAAATAACCAGAAATAGCGCCGTAGGCAACACCAATAATTAAATCGATCACAGCTGCAACAACAGCAATAAGCAGTGAGATTTGAGTTCCTTTCCACACACGTGTAAATAGATCTCTCCCAAGATTATCGGTACCGAACCAGTAGTAATGTTCAATCCCTTTTTGTTCATATGGATTGACCACATCACCATTTTTTAATGTTCTTTCACCAGTAAAAGGTAAGAAACTAACATGCTCTAATCCTTGGATTCGCGGCGGTAAGTTCGCTTCAGACGTTGTTTGAGTACTAAAGTCTTTGCCACTAATTAATGGTCCAACGAGCGCCATGAATACAATTAAAAATAAAATCACCATACTAACAACAGCGGCTTTATTCTTTTTAATTCTAAGCCATGCATCTTGCCAATAATTTAGACTTGGCTTTTCAATTTTTTCAGCAGATAATGTATCAACACCAGCGGGTTCAAACAGACTTTTATCAATATTTTCTTCTTGCTGTTTCATTATTTGTTACCTCCCGCTACACGAATTCTAGGATCGATAATTCCATATAGAATATCGACAATAAATACAACCACTACAAAAAGAACGGCAAATAAGATAGTTGTACCCATGATGACTGGGTAGTCATTTACTGTAATGGCTTTAACAAACTGCTCACCAATTCCAGGAATTGAGAAGATTTTTTCTATTACTAGTGATCCCGTCATTAAACTAACAGTCAATGGACCAAGTACTGTGACAACAGGTATTAAAGCATTTCTCATTGCATGTTTAAATGCGATCTCAAAATAGCCTGCTCCTTTTGCTTTTGCAAGTAAAATGTAATCTGTCTCAAGTACTTCAACCATTTCTGTTCTCATAAAACGAGCACAAATGGAGATAGGGAACATTGCTAACGCTATAGTAGGTAAAATTGTATATTCAAACCCATTCCAAAATTGAGTTGGTAATAACCCCAATTTCACCGCAATATAGTACTGAAGTAATCCAGCGAATACAAAACTCGGAATTGATTTACCGATAACTGCCAAGAAAGTAGCAGAGTAATCCACCCATGTGTTCTGTCTTAAAGCTCCAACTACTCCCAAAAAGATACCAACAATCGTTCCTAAAATAATCGCTTGAAGGCCTAGGACAGCAGATGGTCCTACTCGATATGAAAGAAGTTCTGTTACGGAGGTATTGTTGAATTGGAATGAAACACCTAAATCCCCAGTGAATGTATTAATCATGTAATGAAAATATTGAACAGGAATTGGCTGATCTAGTCCATATTTTGCATTAAGTACAGCTTGTTGAGCTTCTGACAACTTTTGCGCATTAACAAAAGGAGAACCCGGAATAAGTTTCATTAAGAAAAAAGTGATTGAAACAATGATGAAGAGGGTAACAACCATGTAGGCAACCCGTCTAATTAAGTATTTCAGCATACTTGCACCTCCTGATAAAACTGACTTTTCTGTATATTTCGACATATTTCTCTCAGTGAAAAAGAGAGTATATTCAGAGAATACACTCTCTTTTCTATAAGATTGTTAATTATCCTTCAATTTTCATCCATTTGTAGCTGAATTCAGGTCCAACTTTGTGAATGACAAATCCTTTTACTTTGTTATTAATCAGATAGTTAGTTGCTCTCTGATAAATTGGTGAAAGTGCTGCGTCATCTTGTAATAATACTTTTTCAGCTTCTTGTAAAGCTTTCCAGCGTTCTTCAGGTTTTGCAGCTAATTTGCCAGATGCATCTTTTAACAACTGATCATATTTTTTATCTGAGTAACCCATGTGGTTGTTTCCGCCACCTGTGATGAACAAGTCAGAGAACGTGATCGGATCAAGGTAATCTGGACCCCATCCAGCCATCTGAAGATCGTAATCTTCTTTCTTATCACGATCAATACGAGTAGCGAAAGGAACACTTTGAATATTGATATCTAAGCCAGGTAAAGTTTTCTCGAGCTGATCTTTAATGAAAGCACCGATTGTTTTAGCTGTCTCAGAATCATCACCTAAGTAATTAAGCGTTACTTTAGACGTTCCTAATTCTTTTAACCCTTTTTCAAAAAGCTTTTTCGCTTCATCTTTATTAGTTTCTAAGTATTTAGGCATTCCATCACGGAAGTCTTTTCCGCTTTCATCATGTACGAAATCTTTTGGAATTTGATAGTATGCAGCAACTGAACCATTCTGCAACACATCATTTACAAACGCTTCTTTATCAATTGCCGTTGCAATTGCACGACGAACGTTTTCATTCTTTAAAGATTTATTTCCTTGGTTCATTTTCAACCAGAACACAGTAGGTTCTAGTAATCTTTTCATCCGCTTATCACCTTCGTATTGAGAGATGATGGCAGGTGTTGATAATTTAGGTGTAATATCAGCTTCTCCCGCTTCAAATGCGTTAACAGCTGCTTGTGGATCTTTAGATACTTTAAAAGTAAGTTTTGTCATAGAGACGTTCTTTTTGTCCCAATATTCTTCATTCTTTTTGTATTCCCAAGTAGTTGCTTGTGGGCCATCCCAAGAAGAAAGTTCAAATGGTCCGTTGTATACAAGGTTCTTTGCAGTCTTCGCATATTTGTCACCTTGTTCTTTAACGAATTTTTCATTCACTGGATAGAATGTTGGGAATGAAAGCAGAGATTGGAAGTAAGGAATTGGTTTTTCAAGTGTAATTTGCAGTTCTTTATCACTTACAGCTTTAATTCCTAGTTCCTCAGGCTTTGCTTTTTTGTTGTAAACCTTATCAGCATTCTTAATTTTACCAACCATCATATATGGGCCATACTCAGACTTTTGTTCTGGATCTAAAGCACGTTGCCATGCATATACGAAGTCTTGAGCTTTAACTGGGTCACCATTAGACCATTTTGCATCTTTAATTTTGATGTTGTAAACTGTTTTATCTTTGTTAGCAACTGGTTCCCCATCAGCCATACCAGGCACTAATTCTTCTTTATCGTTGAAACGATACAAACCTTCAAACACGTTATTCATAGTCGTAAAACTGATTGTATCACTCGCTTGGATTGTATCCATTGCAGGCATTTCCTGTGATTCTAAAATTGTAGCCTCTTGTTTTGAATCTTTGGATGCAGTGCCCTTGTCGCTACTTTGTTTACCTGAACATGCAGATACAAAAATAGTCAGCACCAATAAAAAAACTAAAAGCAGTGAAAATTTAGACTTTTTCATCTAGTTGTTGACCTCCCCTTCATAAATGAACTACAGGAACTATTATACTAGCAAATAAGTAATTGTGCATTCATTTTTTTAAGAAAATTTTCATATTTCCACTGTTTTTTAATATTTTTATTAAAAAATTGAAATAATTTGGTTATTTTTCTGAGATTTTGTGATCTTAAATACCTAATCAGAGGTAATCCTGTCTATACAATTGGCAATATTCATGATTCATTGTAAACTGATATCAAGAAATTGATTAAAACAACAGCTTCGTTCCTTGTTTCGTTTTTCTTATATAGTGAAAGTCTTGAATTAAATGTTTTTATTGCTATTTTAGTACAGTAAAGTTTTAATGCGCAGGAGTGATTGTTATTAGATTTTTTATTCTTTTACTTAGTTCTAATGTCCTTGTTTTCATTTTAAGTTTTCTCTTTTATGGACACATATCTTTCTTAAGCATGATTAACATCACATTTTATTTAGCTTCTGGCACTTTGCTAGTGTGGTTATCGTTCATCACTTTAAAAAGTGGATTTTTTGATCAAATATCTTACAGCTTCCGAAAGGTGTTTGATTCTTTAAATAAGCAAAAGGACCATGTTGATGACAGTTTAAACAAACATTTATCATCATCTTTTCAAAGTAACTTTTCAACCTTAAGAACATTAGGTTTGAGTTTACTCATTGAAATGTTAATATTGCTCTTGATTTATTATATGTAGGTTTTGACTTTTGATTTTTGCTTATTTATAATGAATGAAATTACATTTTTGCGATGAAAAAGAAGAGTACATATATTCACCATTTACAGAGAGTCTGCGGTTGGTGCAAGCAGATAATGGCATGTATGGAATGGGCTTTGGAGCAGCTAACCGAACACTTGATAGAGTGAGTAGGCTTAGACGGAGCAGTCTCCGATATCAACGTCTTGAGTGATTTCTGATTTGAAATAACAAGGGTGGTACCACGGTTCATTCGTCCCTTTTCTGTTGAAAAGTGATGGGTGGGCCTTTTTATATTGAAGAAAAGAGGTTTTAGTATGACAAAAAAGACGATTTTCTCAGGCATTCAGCCTAGCGGTTCTGTGACATTGGGGAACTACATTGGAGCGATGAAGCAATTTGTCGATCTTCAGCATGATTACAACGGCTACTTTTGTGTGGTCGATCAGCATGCCATTACGGTGAGTCAGGATCGTTTAGCCCTTCGACAAAATATTAGAAGCTTAGCCGCTCTTTATTTGGCAGTGGGACTTGATCCAGAGAAGGCAACATTGTTTATCCAATCAGAGGTACCTGCCCACGCCCAGGCAGGATGGATGCTGCAATGTGTCGCTTATATTGGGGAATTAGAAAGAATGACTCAATTTAAGGACAAATCTGCTGGTAAGGAAGCAGTCGTTTCAGGACTATTAACGTATCCGCCATTAATGGCTGGCGATATTTTGTTATACGGTACGGACTTAGTTCCTGTAGGAGAAGATCAAAAGCAGCATCTTGAATTAACGAGAACGCTTGCTGAACGCTTTAACCGAAAGTATAACGACATCTTTACTGTACCTGAAGTCAAAATTCCAAAAGAAGGCGCTCGGATTATGTCTTTAACAGACCCAACGAAAAAGATGAGCAAATCTGATCCGAACCAAAAATCTTTCATTACCTTATTAGATGAGCCAAAACAGCTTGAAAAGAAAATCAAAAGTGCTGTGACTGATTCAGAAGGCATCGTCAAATATGACAAAGAAAACAAACCTGGAATTGCCAACTTGCTGACGATTTATTCTGTATTAGGGAACGTATCGATTGCAGAGCTTGAACAAAAATACGAAGGCAAAGGTTATGGTGAATTTAAGGGAGATCTTGCGAACGTGGTCGTGGATGCGTTAAAACCAATTCAAGATCGCTATTATGAACTCATTGAGTCAGATGAGCTTGATCGCATTTTAGATGAGGGTGCTGAAAAGGCAAACCGTGCGGCAAACAAAATGCTGAAAAAAATGGAGAATGCAATGGGTCTTGGCCGGAAACGCAAATAAAACAAGCTTGCAGCATATTCAGCTGCAAGCTTTTTCTAATTCACTTTTGATTCGTTTTCCATTTCCCAAAGTTTTTCAAAAAATGGCTGTCCTTTAATCATTTTTTCACAAAAGGCTAAATGGTTTTCTGACCATCCATCAATGGTTTCGTTATAAAGCATGTTCCAAATTTCCTCGAAAGACATTCGTTTGATCTGGTTGTACATGCGCGGATTCCATTCTGTATACCAATAGGCAATTTCTGCTCGGTTTTGAAGCCCCTTTAGTTGATCTAGCGCCATAAACATCAGCTGCTTCAGCTGTCTTTCTTTTCTCGTTAATCCGCTGATATGCTGCGGTGGTAATGATAGGATGTGATATTCTTTCGTCGATTCAAGACTGTCCGTCGTGAATTCATACTCCTCTGCCTTCACATCTTTCACCATTTCATACACCAATTGCTCCTGTCTTGGAATCAATCGGCTCTTTCTCACAGGGATGGAATAACCAATCGTATCCACAGCGATGATTCTAATCCCGTCCGTGACCACAAAGCAATACTCTAATTTACGGCGTTCATGATTTTTTCGAATATATGATTTCTCAAATACAGTCTCTAGCAGCGTCTTTGGCAGCTCTGATAGATCATTCTCTATGTAATCAAACAAAGGACTCTGCACCTTGAGTAAAGGTACTTGATCTAACAGCTCCACGCTGTCCTCCTTGCGCCACTCATGAAAATGGCACACATTATAGCCATTCTCTTCCCCTTCAAACCAATTCACCCATACGTCATGAAGAAATAACATAACCAATCCCTCACTTTTTAAAAACTGTTGTCCACAGTATGGGCAAGGGATAGAGAAATTATTCCAACTTTATTAAAACTTCGCCCTGACGGAAGGACGGCTTTATTTCCTGGGAAAAGGAGAACGTCTCGCAGAGTCCTTTCACGATCTTCTATAAGCAGAACCTTATTTTAGCTTTTTAGGATCAAGAGCATCTCTCAGTCCATCACCTAAGAAGTTAAAGCATAAAACGGTAAGTAGAATCAGTAAACCTGGGAACAGTGGATACCACCATGCTTGCACCATTATGGAGAAATTTTGTGCATCTTGAAGCATGTTTCCCCAGCTCGCCGTTGGAGGCTGGATGCCGAACCCTAGATAGCTAAGTGTCGACTCAGCTAGAATAACAGAACCGACTTTCAATGTAGCAGACACAATGATAGGGCCGATACAGTTCGGTAAAATATGCGAAAAGATGATGACATGGTTTTTCGTTCCGATCGTTCTTGCTGCGAGTACGAATTCTCTGGTGCGAAGTGACAAGAATTCACTGCGGATCAGCCTGGCGGTTGTTGTCCAGCCAGTCAGCGCAAAGATTAAAATCAATTTATCAATACCCGGTTTAAAAATTGTCACTAGCGTGATCAAGAGAAAAATATCTGGAATAGACAATACGACATCCACCATTCTCATGAGCACAGAATCAACAAAGCCTTTAAAGTATCCCGCTACCGCCCCAATGACGGTACCAATGGTGATGGCTCCGACTACTGAGACAAAGCCAACCAATAGAGACACCCTCGCTCCGTATAGCACCCTTGAAAAAATATCTCGACCAAACTTGTCGGTTCCCATAAAATGCTCTGCACTTGGAGGCTGTAGCCGTTTCAACAAGTCTTGCTGTTCCGGTGCGTAAGGTGCGATCACCGGTGCGAAAATAGCGGAAAAGATAATGACCAATAAAATAGCGGAGCCGGCAACCGCCAATTTATTTTTGAAAAATTTCTCGCAAAATAAACGAAGCATCGTCTCTGGTTTTGGCGGAAGGCCTTCTTTTAATTTGAGATCAACTGGAGGTGTTCCCATATTAGGTTGTGCCAATTGTGCTTCAGCTCCCTTCTAATATTCAATACGCGGATCAACGATCGCATAGAGAATATCCGCTATTAAGTTTCCAACGACCACGAGCACAGCAGAGATAACAGTCATCGCCATAATGACGGGATAATCTCTTGAAAAAGCAGAATCGATAAACAGTTTCCCAAGCCCTGGCCATGTGAAGATTTGTTCCACCACGACTGCGCCGCCAATAAAGGATGGAATCATGAGTCCAAAGATCGTAATAACAGGCATCAGACCGTTTCTCAATCCATGTTTGAAGATGACTTTGTTCTCTCTAAAACCTTTCGCTCGCGCCGTGCGAATGTAATCCTGCCGCATCACATCGAGCATACTTGACCTTGTATAACGTGTAAGGCCGGCCATATCAGCCGTTGCTAAAACAAAGGCCGGTAAAATAATATGATGAAGCCGGTCAAATAGATTAAAATCTGCATTTAAGGTAGAGACACCCCCGGTCGGAAACCATCCTAAATTCACTGATAACACCATAATCAGGATCAAACCAAACCAGAAATTCGGAATAGCCAGTCCGATAAATGATGTAACCGTAATACCATAGTCAAGTTTTGTATACGGACGTTTTGCTGAAAGAACACCAAATGGGATGGCAATGATCAGGGCAACTAATGTAGAAAAGATCATGAGGATGAGGGTATTTGGCAGCCGGGCAAAAATCAAATCCGACACGGGCGTTCCTTTTTTTACAATGGATGTGCCAAAGTCACCTTGAAGCATATTGCCGAGCCATTTCATATATTGCACATATTCAGGATCGTTCAAGCCGTACTTATCAATAAAGGCTTCCCGGTCTGCGGCACTAATGGTCGGGTCCATCATGAGTGACATCGGATCGCCTGGTGCTGCTTTCATAATCGCAAAGGACAAAATCGTAATACCAAACAAAATTGGGATGGAAAGAAGTGTCCTTCTAATGATATATGTAACCATATGCACAACTCCTTTTTCATCGGATGGCCATACTATGATGAAAAAAGGGGAGACCCCTCCCCTTCTTCACTAGCAGACTACTGTTCAATCCACCATTTTTCGATTTTGTAATATTCATCTTTCGGGTGGTAAGAGTAGCCTTGTAGATTAGATGGCATCGCGCGATGTGAGTTGGCATAATAAAGGAACGTATACGGCTGGTCTTCTGCAATCAGCTCATAAATTTTTTCATACGCCTTTGAATACTCTTTTCGATCACTCAAGTTTTTGGCATCAACTAGCAGTTTATCGACTTCTTCATTTTTATACCAAATGTTATTTAAGCCTTTTTCAGACTGACTTGAATGGAAAATGCTGTATTGATCAGGGAATGTCGCTAAGCTCCAGCCGAGTAATAACGCATCATAATCCCATTTTGGCGGGGTTGTTTGTTCGATTAATGCACTAAATTCTACAATTTGCGGTTTTGCTTCAATGCCAATTTCTTTGAGCTGCTGCTGGACAACGACAGCAATATCTTCACGGACTTTGTTTCCTTGGTTCGTCTTCAAGACGAAGGAGAACTTCTTGCCGTCCTTATCAAGATAACCATCTCCGTCTGTATCCTCCCAGCCTTCTTCTTTCAGCATCTTTTTCGCTTTTTCTTGATCAAATTCAAATACTGGGACATTTTCATTTTTAGGGTAGTTCCATGACAGCGGGCTTTCTGGGATGTTGGCTACTTTCCCGTCTCCATTTAACACTTGATCGACAATCGTTTGACGATCAATGGCATGGGTAAGAGCTTGACGGACTTTTTTACTTTTGAACAGTTCGTTTTTCTGATTCCAGCCAATATATGAATAATTTAGCCCTAGATCAGATTCAATTTTGATGTTACTAACTTTTTCAGCTGTTTGCAGTTCTGCTCCAGGCACTGCAAAGAAATCAATATCACCTGCGGATAGCTGAGCCATGGCTGCATTTTGATCAGGAATCGTTTTAATGGTGACTGTATCAAGGTATGGCCGTCCATCCCAATAGTCATCAAATGCTTCAAGTTTGACATAGTCTCCTTCTTTCCACTCGGCAAATTTAAATGGACCGGAGCCGATTGGATTTTTCCGGTTAAATTCATTTTCGCCAAGATCCTTTATAGGGACATCACCTAAAATATGCTTTGGTAAAATCCCATAGCTTCCTAGCGTGACATTATAAAAATATGGATCTTTTTTATTCAGCTTAAATTCGACCGAATAGTCCCCTGTTTTTTTGACAGACTCTAATACTTCAAAGCCTGATCCACGCTCACCATTATAATCCTTATTGATCGGAATGCTGTATGTAAACACAACATCATCAGCAGTCAGTTCTTCTCCATCATGAAACTTCACGCCTTTTCTAATGGTCACATCAAACTGTTTGCCGTCATCGGATTCTTTAATATCTTCTGCCAACGCCAGCTGTGGGTTTAGCTTTCCATCTGTTTGCAGTAAAAAGCTATAGATTCTTTCTTCAATATCAGAACTTGCCACGTCTGTTGAGTAAAGTGAGTTAAATAATGTAGGCTCTGCAATCGAACCAATGACAAGATCGCCGCCTTGTACAGGTTTACCTGTGGATTTCTTTTCACTGTCTCCAGACGTTTTATTTCCACCAGAACAAGCAGCAAGGATCAATGTAAAGATCAGCAGCAAACTGACCAAAATGGACTTTCTCTTTTTATCTTTCATAGACAATTCCCCCTATCTTTTTTAAAAAATGATGACAGAAGCCCGTTTTATCCCCCCTCTCAAAGATGAGATCATACAAGCGTGATCAAGTGTCGTAGAGGTGGCAGGCCACAAAGTGGTTCGTTTTTAATTCTTGAAATTGTGGTACTTTTTCTTTACAGACTTCTTTCGCTTGCGGGCATCTTGTATGAAACACACAGCCTTTTGGTGGATTTGCAGGGCTTGGTAAATCCCCTTGCAGCATAATCCGTTCCCTTTTCACCTGACCTTTTTTACGGGTGACTGGAACGGAAGATAAAAGCGCCTGTGTATACGGATGAAGCGGATCATCGTACAGGCTATGCTTATCTGCCAGTTCCATCATTTTCCCAAGATACATGACGCCCACTCGATCACTAATGTGGCGGACCACACTGAGATCGTGAGAGATAAAGAGATAGGTGAGGTCAAACTCTTCTTGAAGCTCTTCCATCAAATTGATGACCTGTGCCTGAATGGAGACGTCAAGCGCTGAAACAGGCTCATCTGCTATGATCATTTCAGGATTCATGGCAAGTGCACGAGCGATACCGATCCGCTGCCTTTGTCCGCCGGAGAATTCGTGCGGGTATCGATTCGCAAAACTTGGGTGAAGGCCGACTTTGGATAAAAGCTGTTCTACTTTTTCATTTCTTTCTTTTAAGGAATATAAGTGATGTGTTTTGTAGGGTTCTTTGATGATACTTCGAAGTGTTTTTCTAGGGTTGAGTGATGCAAAGGGATCTTGAAAAACCATTTGGATGTTTTTCCTTGTTGATTGTCTTAGTTTTGATTCAGATACATGAGAGATATCTTGCCCTTTAAATAGAATTTGTCCTTCTGTTGGTTCATATAAACGAATCATCGTCCGTCCTAATGTGGATTTACCGCATCCAGACTCTCCAACGATGCCTAACGTTTCGCCTTTATAAATGTTTAAGTCGATGCCGTCAACCGCTTTGACTGCTCCTACTTTCTTTTGCAGCACCCCAGCTTTAATCGGAAAGTGTTTTCGTATATTTTTTAATTCCAAGATGGTTTCTTTCTCAGATCGATCTGTCATGTATGGTTGATTTTCAGCAAGTGTCATGTTTGGCTTGCCTCCTCATATAAGAAACACCTGACGCTTCTACCATTTTCAAAGGTTGTCAGTTTGGGCAATTCACCTATGCAGCGTTCCATTACTTTCGGGCATCTAGGCGCAAAACGGCATCCTGCCGGAAGCTGATCTGGCGCAGGGACATTTCCTTTTATCGCCGTTAATGGCTGAATGTCTCCGTCAATGACTGGAATGGATTCAAGCAGTCCTTCTGTGTATGGGTGAAGCGGCTCATCAAACAACTCTTCAACGGTTCCATTTTCAACAACCTGTCCGCAGTACATGACAATGACGCGGTCTGCTACTTCCGACACAACACCTAAATCATGCGTAATGAGAAGTATAGATGTACCAAAGGTCGAACATAAATCTTTCATTAAGGTCAGCACCTGGGCTTGTATGGTCACATCGAGAGCAGTAGTCGGCTCATCCGCAATGAGGAGCTTCGGATCACAGCTTAGCGCAATGGCGATCATGACTCGTTGACGCATACCGCCGGATAAACGGTGCGGGTAATCTTTGATGATTTGTTCTGGCCTTGAAAAGCCTACAAGCTTTAGCAAATCAATCGCTTTTTTGGTCGCTTCTTTTTTTGAAAGTTTTTTGTGGTAAATGAGGATTTCTGTTATTTGTTCCCCGATGGTTAAGACGGGATTAAGTGAGGTCATGGGTTCCTGAAAGATCATGGATACATCATTACCGCGAATATTGCACAATTCCTTTTCACTATATGTAACAAGGTCTTTTCCATCAAGCTTAATGGAACCATCCATAATCTTCCCACCAGTCCCATTAATCAGACCCATGATGGATAAAGACGTAATACTTTTACCAGACCCAGACTCACCGACTAATGCGACTGTTTCCCCTTTTTTGATACTAAAATCAACGCCATCAACAGCAGGTATTGGTTCCTTTTTTCGAAAAAAATAGGTTTTTAAGTTTTGCACTTCAAGCAGTGTGCTCATGCATTCGCCCCTTTCTCCGTAGATCAAATAAACCGAATCTAAAAATTCCGTCTTTTTAGAATAAAAAGAATTATCAAAATTTATATTTGTATATTATTACATCAGCATGACGAAATCAAGAAGTATTTAGTAAAATTGTAACATGTCACTTTTTTTGTGAATGATTTCCTTTATGATTCTATCGCCTTTAAAAACGTTTCCGCTGGCTCCGCAATCATAGACTCCTCGCTGATTCGGTGCTCATCGAAATACTTTTTCACGATATAAAATCCAGTGGCATAGCCAAGCATTTTGGGGTAGTTCCCTTTTCCATAAAGGAGATTCTGTATCAGCCTTTCGTCGTCCTGCACTTTCTGATAAAGGTGACTCGATACCCATTTCTTGTACATGCGCTGCAGCTGCGATTCGTCATATAAAGTCGTCCACTTTGCTGTATAGCTTTCTCCATATCTATGATACACAGCATATTCAGCGAGCCCCTCCATCATGATTGTATCAAGGAATGTAAAATCTTTTTCTTCTTTCGTGAGAAAATGCAACCTGCATACATGATGATATTCATGCGTCAGCAACGTACCGATTCGTTCCTTCGGTGTATGCGGGGATAAAAAAAGAAAGATTTTGTCATCAAATGCCATGCCGGATTGAAAGTAAAATTGTTCTCTGATCTCTTTGCTGCTCTCATTAACAGGCAAAATAAAGACGGGGACATCAGGACCTCCCCACTTTTTTTGCAGCGCTTTGTATTCTTTCATCACAAGCTTGAAATACCCTTTTTCTTTGAGCTTGTCGATCATTTCCTGGCAGGCGTTCCATGATCGCACCATTCCGTGATGTTGTAAATGGGCGAGAATAGATGATCCTTCTTTTTTCTCCGCTCCTTTAAAATAAGGGACAAAACGTGCCGCCAGCTCCTGAAATGATGATGATTGTTGGATGAGATATTGTGTATTGATCAGACCCATACCGCTGAACACCTCCATTTTCATCATATGCAAAAAGGCGGCGATCTGTTTATAGATCACCGCCTTCTTAAGACATATTACGCTTCGTATTTTTTGAAGATAATTGTCGCATTGTGCCCGCCAAAACCAAGTGAGTTGCTCAAAGCAACTTGTACTTCTTTTGAACGTGCTTCATTTGCTACATAATCAAGATCACATTCTTCATCTGGTGTTTCAAGGTTAATCGTTGGCGGAATGACACTGTCTTTAATCGCCAGCACAGAGAAAATCGCTTCTACTCCGCCTGCTGCGCCAAGTAAATGACCTGTCATTGATTTTGTCGAACTGATCGCAAGCTGATTCGCATGCTCTCCGAACACTTCTTTAATCGCCATTGTTTCAAACTTATCATTATACGGTGTGCTTGTTCCGTGGGCATTGATATAATCAATTTCTTCCACTGTTAAACCTGCATCACGAATTGCTTCTTTCATTGCACGTACGCCGCCTTCTCCGTTTGGAGCAGGTGCTGTGATATGGTATGCATCTCCAGTTGAACCGTAGCCAACGATTTCTGCATAAATGGTCGCACCACGTTTTAACGCATGCTCTAATTCTTCAAGAACAACAATTCCCGCTCCCTCACCCATAACAAATCCGTCACGGTTTTTATCAAATGGACGACTTGCTGTATCTGGATCAGGATTTGTCGAAAGGGCTTTGTTTGCACAGAAACCAGCAAACGACATTTTCGTTAATGGTGCTTCTGTTCCACCTGTAATCATCGCATCTGCATCTCCGCGCTGAATGACTTTAAAGGCATCACCAATGGAGTTTGTTCCTGTCGCACATGCTGTCACTGTACAAGAGTTAACCCCTTTTGCGCCAAGTGCAATCGAAATTTGACCTGTCGCCATATCTGGAATCATCATTGGAACGAAGAACGGGCTTACGCGTCTTGCTCCTTTATTTGAATACACTTCGAATTGCTCTTCGAATGTTTCAAGTCCGCCAATACCAGATCCAACCCATACCCCAACACGAGGTGCGTTTTCATCTGTAATTTCGAGGCGTGAATCTTCTAAAGCCTTTTGAGCAGCAACGACTGCATATTGTGTGAAGCGTGCCATCTTTCTCGCTTCTTTTTTCTCCATGTAATCTTCGATGTTAAAATCTTTTAGTTCTGCTGCTACTTTTGCTGTATATTCACTTGAATCAACACGTGTGATCGGGCCAACACCTGATACACCTGCTACAGCATTTTTCCATGTTGTCTCTACATCGTTGCCAAGAGGTGTCAAAGCACCTAATCCTGTAACAACTACTCGTTTCTTATCCATTAATTTGTGCACCCCACTCTTTTATCGGCCCCATCGCATAGCGATTGCGCCCCACGTTAATCCGCCACCAAAACCAACCATTACAATCACATCGCCGTCATGAATTTTTCCGGCTTCGATTTCTTCACATAGTGAAATTGGAATGGATGCTGCTGATGTGTTTCCATATTTATGGACTGTTTTCGACATTTTTTCAACTGGCAGCTCTAAGCGTTCGCGTGCCGCTTCCATAATGCGAATGTTTGCTTGATGCGGAATCAAGAAGTCTACGTCTTCTTTTGATAGTCCAGCTTTTTCAATCACGTTTACACTTGACTCGCCCATTTGTCTCACAGCAAATTTAAATACTTCTCTTCCATTCATGATTGTATGATCTTTTTCATCTAAGTACAAGTGCTTCCCGCCTCTTCCATCGGCTCCAAGCTCAAATGATAGAATTCCCTTGCCTTCGCTGACTGTTCCTAGTACAGCAGCACCTGCTCCATCTCCAAACAAAACAGCTGTGTTGCGGTCATCCCAGTCGGTAATGCGAGAAAGCTTTTCTACACCAACGACAAGCACATGTTTGTAAGTGCCAGATTCGATAAATTGTTTTCCAGTAACAAGCCCATACATAAAGCCAGCGCAGGCAGCGCTAATATCCATTGCACATGCTTTATGTGCACCGAGCTGCTCTTGAATCATACAAGCGACTGTCGGAAATGCTTGATCTGGCGTAACTGTCGCTACAAGAATCATATCAATATCTTCTGCAGCCACATCTGCGTCAGCTAATGCTTTTTTTGCAGCAGCAAGCGCCATATGAGATGTATTGACATCATCAGATGCAATTCTTCTTTCTTCTATACCTGTTCTAGTACGAATCCACTCGTCAGAAGTTTCAACCATTTTTTCTAAATCACGATTTGTTAATACTTTTTCAGGTATATAGCGGCCAAGGCCAATAATTCCAGCATTCATTGAATAAGACTCCTTTTACTCATACGAGCATGTGATATTGTGATCTTATATTAGTATCTGGTACTAATTTTACCTTATTTTTTTCTCCTTGGCAATACAAACGTCTAACCTTTCCTCTCACTTTTTTCATAGATTAATGATATACCAATAGTAGAAAGGAACATGTGATATGGCGCAAAAGGATATTTTCTCAGCAATGATGTTTGGTCAGCCACTTGAAAAGGAGAAAAGCAAGACAGAAAAAAAGGAGGAGCGTGCAGAGACTTCTTCAAGTGATGACTCCATTGACTACATGCATGTCATGAATCAAATTGGAAACATTATGAACTCCATCGATGAGCTGAAGCCTGTGTTTAAAGATGTCGGCCCTATGATTAGTGCCTTCAAGAAAAAATTATCATAAAAAAAAAGCCACTATTCTGTGGCTTTTTCTGATGCTGCATCTGCTTTTCCAAGCTCATATGCCTCTTGCATGACAGATGTAAACAAAGAGAGAAGCGGCTGAAGTGCTTGTGGATCAAGCTGAATCCCTGCTTTATCTAATTCTTCTTTTGCTTGTGGAAAATACTTCATCGCAATTTGTAAAAACTCCATCGATTTTTCGTGTTGCATGTTCAACGTCCTCACTTTTCATTTGGCAATTTGCCTGTTTTTTTGTAATTCGCAATATCCTTCTCAATGTCTTTCACAAAAGCGCGGTCTATGGTTGAGCTAAATTTCCCCATTTCGATCACTCCTTCTTTAAAGTCAAAGGAGTACTCACCTTGTTCGTTTAGCTTGCCTTCATTAAACTTCTTCGCAATGATACTGTACGCTTTATCGACATGCTGTACAGTGCTAGTTAACACCGTATGGCTTCCAAGGTTGGATTGATCAGTGACATATCCGATCGCAGATAAATTGTCGGTTTTGATTTGTTCAATGACAGGGATATTATAACCATCACCTGCTGGATACACAACATCTACACCTTGTTTTTTCAATTTTTGATAGAGGTTCACCGCTTTGTCAGCATCATCCCAGTTTTCGACAAATTCCGCTAGGACTTGCACATGTTCGTCCTGATATTTTGCACCTTTGATAAAACCGTCTACTTCACTTTGCCAATCATATGTAGCCAGAATACCAATCTTTTTTGTTTTGGACATATGTGCTGCTGTCATGCCTCCGAAAAAGCCCATTGCTTCTCCTTTAAACGTGACGTTTGTGACATTATCAGCTTGAGGCTTGCCTCCATTGACCGTGATAAATTGTGTTTTCGGATAATCTTCACTGATCAAGTTGAAAATTTCGCTGTATTCATTGCCATGGCCAATAATTAAATTGACTCCTTTTTTATGAAATTCTTCAATGGCATCAACGATTTTCTCCTTGTCGACCATCCCTTCCTTATAATAAACATCTACACCAAATGTTGATTGGATATTTAATAAGCCTTTATAACCTTTCGTTCCCCAAACTTGATCATTAATCGTATCGGGGACGAGTAAACCCACCTTCTCAATATGTCCTTTTAACGGCGCCTGCGAGCAGGCAGATAGCATAAGAAGAAGGAACGAAAAGATCATGACAAGCCGCTGGTACTTCATGCCATGTTCAACTCCCTTTGCAACACGCAGGCATGAACCTGTATGTTAAATATAGGTTTATTTTATACTGAAAAAAGATAAGATGGAAGATCATTCTTGCTTTTTGTCGAAAAATGTTGAGTTTTGTCTTTTCCACTCTGCCATGATTTCTTCTGCTTGTTTGTCACCTGTTTGTCTTTCTACCTTCAATTGATGGATCATTTCCTGCCTTTGATCAGTCCGTGCCCACTTTAAAAGCTCCTTTGCGACATCTTCTACAAAAAAAGCGTGATCATCCTTTATTCGTCTCTCTTCATGGAGTGTCCACGGACCAAACATGCGTGGAAGGATAACAGCCGAAACGCTTTGTTCATGCGAATGGCTTTCGGGTTCTTCGTAAAACAAGCGGTATATGCCATGCTTCGCTTCGAGGTCTGTCTCTCTGTTCATTGAATCATCTGATTGAAAAAAGATCAGGTCATATGCCTCTTTCCTATCTTGACGATCAATGACACGGACAAGGTCATTACGGCCGAGCCACATCATCCGCTCTTCTAATAACATTTTTTGCTCCTCTGACTGCTCCTTAGGATATGTGATATCCACTTGTATGCCCTCTTTTATCATATATTCACAAAGTGTCAGTCCAAAAAATTCATCTGCACCTATGATCAGTCCTGTTTCCATGTTCATGTCCCCTTTTTTAGCATATCGAATAAAAAGAAGAGCCCTTTCCATGAAGGGCTGTTATCATCCTATTCATTACAATTCTCTTTCATGCGATTTATAAAACTTGTGAATGGACTGAAAGATTCTTCTTGGATGATCAAACATATGCAAGGTAAGGTCCATCTGACAATGGTCTGGATTCATCATATGTTGATCAATAAAAGGCTTTGCATGTAGTTCATAGGCATACGGTGCGCCGTTTAGTCTCTGCCATATATGAATCGGTACATGAGCTGAATGAACGGGGCAAGAAGGAAGTGGATACGTTTCTGCTTCCTTTGCAGAGCACCCATAGCTCTGTGCGAGTTCTTTCATGAACTGTTTGTAGAAGAATTTGTGTTCCTTTTCTCTTTCTCTTTGTGCTTGCAGGTGTAAACATGGATTCATCATGGCTATAGACCTTAGCACTTCTGGCATTTCTTCGGCAAGACTCATGGCGACAAGTGCGCCCATTCCCTCTGCCAGCACATGAATTTCCCGGTTTAATATTTCTTGTTTTAATGTGTGATGAACAAGCTGTTTCGCACTAAAAACAGCATCTTCACATCCCCAGTGATTCCCATGAAGATGACTATTAAACAATGTATATCCTTCATCCTTTAAAGCAGTTAATAGCTGGTTTCTTCCGTAATGCTGAAGCCAGAATGATGTATTTTCCTGCACAAAGTGATTTCGGTCACCGAGGGTTAGAATGCCAAAGCCATTTGGTTTTTGAGGAAGGTGAATGACGTTCCACTGGGAACCAAGCTGGAAAAAACGTTCGCTTACACCCATATGGCCAGCCTCCTTTCAGTGATTCTGCTTTCTATGATATGAACAACAACTCTTGTAGGAATAAGGAAATCCCCTAAAGACAGAAGAATTCTTTTTATTTTTATAGTAGAAGGTCTCAAAATGATCACATAAAGGCGGAAAACAGTCTTTTCTCTGAACTCGTATCTATGGTATGATAGTCAATAGATTGTTACATAAAGGACGGTGGAATAATGCATTACATTATCACCCTCATTTGGACTTTTCTGCTGACACATATGGCTGGTTACATCGTTTCATCTATGAATGGAGCTGCTTATGATTTTACGTTAACTTCCATTCTTGCCATAGTGTTTACGGTTATTTTATTCATCTTTGCTGAAGTAAGTCCAATGAAAGAAACAGAAAGTTCAACAGAACATTCTTAATATTGCTGGAAAAGAGCTAATGATTTGAGATTAGCTCTTTTTCTTTTTTTCAGAATGATGACCAGAAGTTGAGAGCGCACGCTAAAACCCCCTGCCGTCAATTACAGGGGGTTTTTGAGTTACACCTCAACCGTTTCGGACTTCTGTTTGTCTGCTGACAAATGGCTTTTCGCAAGCCCTGTGAACAGGAAGATCGCGATGCCCGATAAAATTTCAAGCACACCACCCCCCGCAATGACAGGTCCTGCTCCAAAGCGTTCTGCCAGGACGCCCGATATGACGGCTGCAAGCGGGAGAAAGACATTTGATGACGCATTGATCACGGCATATACTTGCGGCTGATCTTCTTGGTCAACAGACGTTTGAATAATGACCATCTCTGGGACATTGATCGCACTGACGGCTGCACCAAAAATAAAGGAAGCTAGAAGAACGACTGGAAGCCATGTACTCATTCCAGTGATAAAGAATGCAGCACCTTCAATCATGCCTGCGACAATAAAGAACAAGCCGAATCTTTTGATTTTCACCTTCGCCAGTGCAAAGCCCATCATAAACGCACCGACTGCAGCGACACCTCTTAAAATGGAATAAACCATTGAATCACTTTGCAGCGCTTCTGCTACATATACAGCGGATAATGCCTGCCACGGAGCTGCGGCGACATTCATTAAAATACAATAAAGGGTTAGTGCAAATAAAATATGATGATTTTTAACGACTAGAAAGCCTCTTTTTAAGTTATACAGATATGTATTCTTTGCTTGTTTAATGTCTGCTGCTTTTTCTGCATCTGACTTTTGGAGTTTAACGCCAATAATGAACAAGCCCGATATGATAAATAAAGCAGTGGTGATCAGGAGCGTATCTGCAGGGCCAATTAATTTGACCAAAAGACCAGCGACCATCACCGCAGCAAGTGCGACAATTTCAAAAGATGATTGCAGGATCGCATTTGCTTTTTGAATGAGATGCTTTGGAACAATCTGCGGAAGGATAGCCACAGAAGCCGGGTTATAGGCTGCACCTGTTGCCGATTGAATAACCATTAATGAGATCAATAACCATAGAGGCAATATGTGCGAAAAATGCAGTAGTGGAATAATGAGTACAATGGTTGCTCGAATGACATCTGAAGCAAACATCCATTTAGATAAATGATGTCTTTTCATAAGAGGTCCTAGTATTGGGGCCAACAATGATGAAGGAAGAACTGTCACTGCTAGAAGAAGTCCGGTACCGAGCGCTCCATCCCCTCTTAAAATCAATAACCAAAGAACGGATGTAAAAGCAAAACTTTCTCCTGTATTTTTTATGAGTCTTGATATGAACAATGAGGTGAAGCGTTTATTCCAAACACTTTCACTGAGATTCATCTTTTCCATCACACAAATCCTTTCAACCTTATACTATTTTTACATATTTTACCTTAATCTTTCTTTTTTTCATACTATTTATTTGAAAATTGGAACTTAATTGTTTTTTATTATAAAGAAAAAAGAGGCATGACACATGCCTCTAAAGACTTATTCATATGGACTCTTAGTCAATTGCTTACGGCTTTCTTTGGTAAGTCCAAACGCGGTTATGGTTCGAGTTATCCGGAAAGACGTCTCCTGCTTTAAGCTTTATCTTTAAAGGATCTTTCACCATACTACCGGTCTCACCGATTTCGATATAAACACCATTATTAGGTGCCTTATTACCAGATTTAAACTGATGCTGTTGACCCATTTCCATCCTCCTTTCTCGATTGATGTTATTATGTCCCGTCCATTGCCTCTCCAATCCAATATGTAAAAAGTCCCTGCTCAGTCGAGACAGGGACACTTGTGATTTATTTAGGTTGTTGATACATGAGCTCTTTGATTAACGCTTTTTGCACATGCAGGCGATTTTCTGCCTGCTGGAATACTTTAGAGTGTGGTCCATCAATGATATCAGCCGTCACTTCTTCTCCGCGGTGTGCCGGCAGACAATGAAGGAAGATATAATCTGCTGCTGCATGTTGCATGAGTTCCTCATTGACTTGATATTCTTTAAATTCAGCTAGACGTTTCTCTGTTTCAGCTTCCTGCCCCATGCTTGTAAATACGTCTGAATAAATGACATCTGCACCCTGAACAGCAGCTACTGCATCTGTTGTGACGATGACTTCTGCGCCTGATTGTTTTGCAAACTCCCGGGCAGTGTCTGTCACCTCTTGAAGAGGTTCATAGCCTTTTGGTGATGCAACGGCAATGTCACAGCCTAACTGCGCGCAGCCGACCATTAAGGAATGAGCCACATTATTCCCATCACCGATGTACGCCACTTTCACACCTTTTAGTGTGCCTTTTGCTTCTTTAATCGTCAGTAAATCAGCCAGTGCCTGACATGGATGAGAGTAGTCCGTTAGTCCGTTGATCACTGGAATAGAGGCGTATTTTGCAAGTTCTTCTACCTTCTCATGTTCAAAGGTTCGAATCATAATGCCATCTACATACCCAGACAGCACCTGCGCTGTATCACCAATCGTTTCTCCTCTGCCAATTTGCAGATCATTTGAGCTGAGGAAGAGCGCATGTCCGCCTAGCTGCGTCATGCCCGCTTCAAACGAGACACGGGTTCTAGTTGAAGATTTTTCAAAGATCATCGCTAATGTTTTTCCTTTGAATAAATCTTGATATGGATGTTGTTTCATTTCTTCTGCTTTTTCAATTAAGTACGCAATGTCATTGATCGAAAAGTCTTTTAACGATAAAAAGTCTTTTCCGTATAATGCCGGTTGCACGTCGACTTGGCTCATGCCGTCACTTCCTTTTTATATAATTCGTGGAGAGATACTGGTGATACATCTCCATCTTTTCCTTGCAGGAACGCTTGCGCCGTTTCATATTCGGTTAGAACTTGAACACCATGTGTGAGTGCTTTTACACGCTGTTCTTTTGCCTCTTCATCATCACCTAAATGAATGTGAAGCGATTTATCGTCTTGTTGTAGCCACGATTCAAAGCTGCCAGTCCAGACGTCAAAGCCTGCTCGTTTTGCTTCATCTACGAATAATTCACTGCCTTGTATAAAGAGGCTTCCTTTCTGTTTCCAGATCGGTGCAAACACTTTTTTCAACGCGCTTTCGACGTTCTTTCCTACACACATACCTTCACCCGTCGCCTTCATTTCAGGTGTGAGCTTTAAATCGATATCTTGAATGGCATGTGAGGAGAAGACCGGGAATTTAACAGCTGTGCCCCCCTTATTCTTCGTTGCCGGTTTCAATTCTTCAAGCGTTGCACCAGCTAACAGCTGAGTCGCCATTGGGATCATGTCTACACCCATGACTTTACTTACAACTGGGACAGTCCGGCTTGCCCGAGGATTCACCTCTAATACGAGCGCCTGGTTCCCTTTTATCACAAATTGAATATTCATAATGCCTTTAAAAGCTAATTTCTTTGCGATTTGTTCAGAAGCGTTATACACCTGTTGTTTGATGTCTTCACTAATAGAGACACTTGGTAAGATGGCAAAGCTGTCACCTGAGTGTACGCCCGCTTTTTCAATATGCTCAACAATTGTTGGAATGAATGTCGTTTGTCCGTCTGAAATGAGATCCACTTCCACTTCTTTTCCAGTGACATACTCATCAATTAAGATCGGATAAGGTAAATGATCTGGCTGATCAAGTAGTTCTGCCAATTGAGCTTCTGTATGAACAACGATCATGCCCATTCCACCAATGACATATGATGGACGAATAAGAACAGGGTACCCGATGCTTGCAGCATGCCCCAGTGCTTCTTCTTTTGAATGTGCTGTATCTCCTTTTGCATGAGGAAGATTCAGTTCATCAAGAAGCTGATAGAATAAATCGCGATCTTCTAATGCATCTAGTGTGTCAAAGGACGTGCCTAACAAGGTAACGCCGGCTTTTTCTAAACCTTCCGCCACATTGATTGCTGTCTGCCCGCCAAATTGAACGATGACAAAATCAATTTGCTCCGCTTCAACTACGTTTAAAATATGTTCTAACGTGATCGGCTCAAAGTATAAACGATCTGCAATCTCATAATCGGTACTAACCGTTTCTGGATTATTGTTCATCATGATGGTTTCAAATCCAAGCTTTTGTAAAGTAAGGACGCCGTGAACGGCACTATAATCAAACTCGACCCCTTGCCCAATTCGAATCGGACCAGAGCCAATGATGAGTGCACGCTCCTTTGTTTTCTCTTGATGCTCTCCATCACTTTTGCCAAAGTACGTAGAATAGAAGTAATTCGTTTTTGCATCGAATTCAGCCGCACATGTATCGACAATTTTAAATGAAGCGGCAATGCCATACTCTTGACGAAGCTGTCTGATATCTTGTTCACTGCGATCCGTCAGAGAAGCGATTGTTTCATCAAGGAAACCTTTTTCTTTCACCTTTTTTAAGGTGTCTTTGGATAGCGTCCCCTGATGATTCTTCAATTCTTGTTCGAGTGTGATCATATTCTTGAAAACATGTAAGAAAAACAGATCAATCTTCGTCGTTTCATGAATCGTTTCAACGGTTTCTTGTCTGGAAAGCAGCTCCATGACAGCGAAGAAACGGCGATCGTCCGGTGTTTTGATTAATTCAAATAACTGTTCAGTCGAATGTTCTTTCAGTTCAGGCAAGTGGAAGCCCTTTGTTTTGATTTCAAGTGATGCGACGGCTTTTTGAATGGCAGATTCTAAATTACGGTCAATCGCCATGACTTCACCAGTCGCCTTCATTTTTGTGCCTAATTTCCGGTCTGCCTGTTTAAATTTATCGAACGGCCAACGCGGGAATTTCACCACGACATAATCGAGTGCCGGCTCAAAGCTAGCATACGTTGTTCCTGTAAGCGGATTTTTCAATTCATCTAGTGTATAACCGACCGCAAGTTTTGCCGCCATTTTGGCAATCGGATAGCCTGTTGCTTTCGATGCAAGAGCAGAAGATCGGCTGACCCGAGGATTGACCTCAATGACAAAATATTCTTTGCTAAGTGGATCAAGAGCGAACTGGATATTACAGCCGCCAACGACATCAAGCGCTGAAATGATTTTTAAGCTCGCTGAACGGAGCATTTGATAATCCTGATCCGTTAATGTCTGTGACGGTGCAACGACAATCGAGTCGCCTGTATGCACACCAACTGGATCGATATTTTCCATGTTACATACAGTGATACACGTATTTTGACGATCTCTCATGACCTCATACTCGACTTCTTTAAAGCCAGCAATGCTTTTTTCAACTAAGCACTGATGAATCGGACTCGCTAGAAGAGCACCTTCAATCAGCGGTTTAAAAGCCTCTTCAGTTAAAGCGATGCCTCCCCCTTTACCACCAAGTGTGTAGGCTGGTCGAAGAATGACGGGAAAACCCACTTCTTTTGCAAATTGAAGGGCGTCTTTCGCATTATCCACAATTTCACTTTCTGGTACAGGTTCATTCAAATGCTTCATGAGAGCACGGAATTTCTCACGATCTTCACCGTTTTCAATTGTTTCAACTGACGTTCCGAGCAGTTTTACCCCATGCTTTTTCAGCACACCGGCTTTTTCCAGCTCGACAGCAAGGTTTAAAGCCGTCTGTCCGCCAAGATTGGCTAAAAGACCATCTGGTTTCTCTTTTTCAATGATTCTTGTCACTGAATCAACTGAAAGCGGTTCAAAATAAATTTCATCAGCAAATGACTCGTCTGTCATAATGGTTGCTGGGTTGTTATTCACTAAGATGACGTTGTAGCCTTCTTCTTTTAAGGCCATACAACCTTGTGTTCCTGAGTAATCAAATTCTGCTGCCTGACCAATGATGATTGGACCGGACCCGATGACTAGAATGGTTTGTATGCTTTGATCTTTAGGCATGTGCGACTTCTCTCCTTGCTTGTTTCACTTTCTCAATAAAATCATCGAATACCCATTCACTTTCTGCAGGGCCTGGATGTGCTTCTGGATGAAATTGAACGGACATAATCAGCTTCTCTTTATGAATGAATCCTTCAACAGATCCGTCATTTACGTGGAGGAATTTGACGTCCACTTCTTTGTCATTCATGCTTTTTTCATTGACCACATAGCTATGATTTTGGCTTGTCATAAAGACACGTTTTGATTCTGTATCTTGTACAGGATGATTCGCCCCGCGGTGGCCAAAAGGAAGCTTATACGTATCCCCGCCAAGCGCAAGAGCAATTAATTGATGACCTAAGCAAATGCCTAGTGTCGGGAAGGTCATCATGATGTCATGAATGGTTTTTAAATATGGCTTCATTGTTTTTGGATCTCCAGGTCCATTTGACAAAAGGATCGCATCTGGCTTGATATCAAATACCTTTTCCATTTGTTTGTACGGAATCACTGTGACTTTACAGCCGCGCGCTTCGAGTGAGTCCGCAATTGATTTTTTAAAGCCAAAATCAATGAGCGCTACATGATCCTCGCCGCTGCCTTGTGTGTATACTTCATCTTCTGTGACCTGCTCAACCACATTGTCTTGCTTCATTGCAGGTGGCGTTTCATTTTCGTCTAAACTAAGCACTGCATTCATCGTTCCATTTGCTCGAATGTTCTGCACGACTGCACGAGTATCTGTATGTGTAAGAAGCGGAATGTTCCACTTCTGTAAATAATCTTTTAAGCTTACGGCTGCAAGGTGATGAGAAAAATGATCAGCTGCCTCATAGACAACGACCGCTTTTACTTGTGGTTTTTTGCTCTCAAAGTCTTCATGATTGATGCCGTAATTTCCGATGAGCGGATATGTGAAGACAATGATTTGTCCTTTATAAGAAGGATCTGTGAGCACCTCTTGATAACCTGTCATCCCTGTAAAAAAGACCACTTCACCTGTCATGCCAGCTTCTCCTGTCAGATCTCCTTCAAAAGAGGCTCCATCTTCTAAATTTAAATAACCTTTCATGCTTGTGTCACCCCATATTGAATAATTAATAATATAAATGCATGTTTATGCGTTCTGGTGTAAAAAAATTTAGACCGTTACTGCTTCATTTGCTAACACTTGAATGATTGCTTCAATGGCTTGATCCAATTCAACTTTTTTGACATTCAGCGGAGGTAATAAACGAATGACATTCGGACCAGCTGGAAGCACCAGCAAACCTTGCGCTCGAAGGGCTGTGATGTAATCACCTACTGGCTGATGACACTCAATTCCTGCCATTAATCCTTTGCCCCGTACTTCTTTCACGATGTTCAGCTGTTTGACTTCTTGCAGTCTCTTTAAAAGGTACGCACCCTTTTCTTTCACTTCTGAAAGAAAGTCTTCTTTGAATATTACATCAAGAGTTGCGTTCACAGCTGACATAGCGAGCATATTCCCACCAAATGTTGTGCCATGAGAGCCTGGAGAAAATGCATCCCCTAAAGTTTTTTTCCCTATCACTGCACCGACTGGAAATCCATTTCCTAAACCTTTTGCGGCTGAAATAATATCAGGATCAAGTCCCGATTGCTCATAGGCAAATGCTGTCCCTGTTCGCCCAATACCCGTTTGGATTTCATCTACAATCAGCAGTGCTTGATGTTTTTTGCAAAACGTTTGAACGGCTTCTAGAAATTCAGCTGTAGCTGGATTCACTCCACCTTCACCTTGCACCACTTCCAGCATGACCGCTGCGACATCATCGATTTCACACGCTGTGATCGCTTCAGGGTCATTAAACGGTACATAATGAAAGCCTTCCAGCATCGGTCCAAAACCAGTTTTGATTTTATCTTGACCTGTGGCAGCCATACCAGCATACGTACGCCCATGGAAAGAGTGCAAAAACGTCACAATATTTGTTTTACCTGTTGCTTTTCGGGCCAATTTGATAGCCCCTTCATTCGCTTCAGCCCCGCTGTTGCAGAAAAATACGAGATCTCCTGAACTGTTGGCTGCCAGCTTTTCCGCTGCTTTTTCTTGCAGTCCATTTTCAAATAAATTTGATACGTGCCAGACCTCGTCAAGCTGCTTCTTGATGGCTTGATTAACCTTTGGATGATTGTGACCTAAATTCGTGACCGCAATGCCTTGTATAAAGTCTAAATATTTTTTCCCAGTTGTATCAACTGCCCAAGAACCTTCTGCCTCTTTAATTTCAACATTCCACCGTCCGTACGTTTGAAAGAGATGACTCACAGGACCGCCTCCTTTTGTTTTACAATTCGAGTTCCTTTAAAGGTATCTCCTGTAAAAATACTACCTTTTCCATTCACAATCATGACTTCATCCACATCTCCTGATAAAGCACTTAGCGCAGATTGCACTTTTGGAATCATTCCCCCGGAAATAATACCTTCATCGATGAGCTTGAGAGCTTCTTGTTCGGTGACAACGTCTAACAGCTCACCATTTTTTAAAATTCCTTCCACATCTGTGACAAACATGAGCTTATCAGCTTTCATAGCTCCTGCGACTGCTGATGCTGCAAGATCAGCATTTACATTTAACGTTTGGCATTCTTCGGTCATAGATAGCGGCGCAATGACGGGAATGAATTGTTTCTCCATTAGTGCTTCTGCCATCTCTGGATTGACTTCTTTGATTTCGCCAACGTACCCATATACATCTTGATCGAGAAAATCGGCGACAAGCATCTGCCCATCTTTACCAGATACACCGACAGATGATATATCATGCTTTGCCAACTCTGAAACAAAGTATTTATTCACCGTTCCTGAAAGGACCATTTCGGCTACCTCTAACACCGGCTTTGTTGTTTTGCGCTGTCCATCTACAAATTCCGTTTTCACTTCTAATTTTTGCAGCATGCTCGTGATTTCAGGACCCCCGCCATGTACGATAGCCAGTTTAAATCCAGCAGCTTGAAGTGAGCGGACATTTTCATAAAAGGTATCGGAAAGTTCTCGAATGACACTGCCTCCACACTTGAACACGATCGTTTTATCCATGTCTATCTCCTTCATTATGTGCGATAGCTCGCGTTAATTTTCACATAATCATAGGTAAGGTCACAGCCCCATGCTGCCGCTTCACCATTTCCTTCATTCATTTGAATGAAAATCGTAATCTCATCCTGCTCTAGATACGCTTTTGCTTCCTCTTCTGAGAAAGACTGAGGTTCATTATGTTTAAACAGACATTGCCCGCCTAAGTAAACTTCAACCTCTTCTGGCGTGACAGAAGCTGCGCTATGACCGATTGCTCCGATAATCCGTCCCCAGTTGGCGTCCGTACCATATACGGCTGTTTTCACAAGACTTGAACCTACGATTTTTTTTGCAATAATACCCGCTTCTAAGTTGTTTTTTGCACCAACAACTTTCGCTTCGATTAATTTGGTTGCGCCTTCTCCGTCTCTTGCAATCTCTTTTGCTAGATCTTCACAGGCTAGTTTTAATCCTTCTTTAAACAATGGCCATTCTGGATGTTCTTCATTCAGTGCCTGGTTTTCTGCCATTCCATTTGCCATCACAAGCACCATATCGTTAGTTGATGTTTCTCCATCGACGGTAATTTGATTAAACGTCACATCTGTAATGTCACGAAGAGCATTTTGCAAAGCTTCTTGTTCGACATTTGCATCGGTTGTGACAAACCCGAGCATTGTTGCCATGTTCGGATGAATCATACCAGAGCCCTTTGCTGCACCTGAAATGAGAATCTCTTTCCCGTCTATCGTCAAGGAGTATGTCGTATTTTTAATGACTGTATCTGTTGTTAAAATCGCTTCTTCAAAGTGGCCATTTCCTGCTTTTGCTTCTTTTAGCTGAGCGATGCCTGTTTTGATTTTATCCATATCCAGACACTCTCCAATGACACCAGTAGAAGAAACGGCAATGTAATCAGGCTCTGTGCCTAACATGTCTGCACAGGCTGCCTGCATGTCGTATGCATCTTTTAATCCCTGCTCACCTGTGCATGCGTTGGCGATGGCACTATTGACAATGACACCTTTTAGTTTGCCCGTCTTTTTCAAGCTTTTTTGTGTGACTTGAAGAGGCGCAGCTTGAAAGTGACTTTGAGTGTATACCGCTGCACTCGCTGCTGGTACTTCACTGATGATCAAGCCAAGGTCTTTTTTTGAATAGCGTAATCCTATATGAATCCCCTTTGCTTCAAAACCTTTTGGTGATGATACGTCCCCGTCTATTTTGACAATACTTTTTTCATTCAATTCGATCATGTTTGTTGTCTCCCCTGTTCTTATGGATAGAGAGGTGTCATTGTGAGGCCCGCCTCTTCATGTAAGCCTTTGATGATGTTGAAGTTTTGAACCGCTTGGCCGGCTGCGCCTTTCATGAGATTATCTATGACAGATACAATCGTCAGTCTGCCTGTTCGCTCATCTAAATGAAAACCAATGTCACAGAAGTTACTGCCGTATACTTCTTTTGTTTGCGGATATATCCCATGATCTCTCACTCTTACAAAATAGGAATCTTCATAAAAGTCCTTCATCCGTTTCATTAATTCTTCTTTTGTGACATCTGATTTCAATTGTGTATACATCGTCGCCATAATCCCTCTTGTCATCGGGACAAGGTGTGTTGAAAATGTGATGTTCGCCGTTTGCGGGTTCCATTCTCTAAGTACTTGTTCTATTTCAGGTGTGTGCTGATGTTCATTCACCTTATAAATTTTAAAGTTATCGTTCAGCTCTGAAAAATGTGTGCCAAGTGAGGCTGATCGTCCTGCACCGGACACCCCGGTTTTTGCATCTATTATGATCATAGATTCATCGATTAAATTCTGTTTCATCAGCGGTGCTAAACCTAGAAGAACTGCAGTAGGAAAGCAGCCTGGGTTTGCAATGACTTCCGCTTGCTTAATGGTTTCACGATTCAATTCAGATAATCCGTATACAGCTTGTTGAACCGATGCATCATCCGCTGCCCTTCGTTTATACCACGCTTCATAAACAGTTCCATCTTGAATGCGCAAGTCACCTGATAAATCAATAATTGGCACCCCTTGATTCATGAGCTTCGGTGTGAGTTCACTTGAAACGCCTGCTGGTGTCGCTAAAAACACAGCATCTGTTTCTCGCACAATGGCAGCCGGATCAATGGCTTTTAATGTTTGGTCAGTAATCGTTGTCAGATGCGGATAAGATTGACTGTATAATTGCCCATCACCACTTGATGAATACAATATACATTCCTCCACATGTGGATGCTGCTTAAAGATACGAACTAATTCCGCACCACCGTACCCTGTAGCACCTATAATACCTATTTTCAACGTCAATACACCCTCTTGATCTTTGTGAAATTATTTAACATTATAACATGTATAAAAATTAATTCAATTGTATATTTAATATTTGTTTTCATTTTTTTTCATAAAAAAATCCACATATCTTCGTGAGACATGCGGATTTTATCTATTGTTCTTCATATTGAGGACCAGAAGCGCACTGCATAAATATAATAGGGAACTTGCATAAAAAATCAAATGAATGGTGAAGAAATCAGCAAAAAGGCCGCCAAGCATAATGGCGATGGATGAAAAAAGCGCTGTCCAAAAATGATAGTGCCCAACTTCTTTCATTCGCTTTTTCTCATTTGTGAGTTCGGTGACGAGTAGTTTCTCTCCGTGCTTCTGAACACCACCTAGCACACCTAAGGCAAGCTGAATCATATAAACTTGCTCTACTTCTGTGATATGTGGAAAAAGTAGAAGAAGAAACGCCATACCAAACGAATGAATGATTAAAAAGAGACGCCTGTCGGTCGTTTCAGGAAGTTTTCCTAATAATAAATGAATGAACGCACCGCTCAAACCAAACAGACCATAAGCAAGACCAAATTGAGAGTAGCTCGACCCAACATTTTTAATAAAAAGAATATAAAAAGGGAAAATGAGACTACTGGCGAAAAACAGTAGACTTTGTGAATAGACGAACCATTTCATTGCTTTAGCATTCATTGTGTATTGTACCTTTCATAAAAGTAGTTGATAAATCTGCCATCTGGATCTGCTTGCTTTTTCTTTTGAAAGAATAGATCGGTTTTTGGATACGCTTGTTTCATTTGTGCTTTCGTTTGATAAGGCATGTATGGTAAGTAATAGCTTCCATGGTGCCGCAAGGTGATATCTGTCATTTGCCGGATGACCCGCTCCGCTTCTGCCTTCTCTTCTTTCTCAAAACCATAATTCACTAACAAAACAAGTGCAAACATATCTTCTTTCGCATATGAGAGATCCGCTTTTTCATTTTTTTGTACGTAGCGGATCGTGATGTTCATTAAATTCAATTCTTCCTGTTGTAAAAAGCCTCTCATGTCATCGATATAAGCACGAAAACGATCAACTGGGACAAAGTATTCTTGAAGCACATCGGTGTCTGACTCATTTTCATATTCTAAAAAAGCAGAATCGGACCGCATCACGTTATTTCTTGTGATCGACTGGTCATTTTGACTTTGAAAATACTTCTTTTGCAAGTTCCATAGCAAATCTTTCCCCATATCAAATCTTCTCGAAAGGCCGAGCATAAATTTTAAAGGGATGACGAGCTGGTCTTCTTTGAGCTCGCGGTATGGATCGATCTGTTGATCAGAAGTAAGCGAATAATTCGTCACATACATCTCTTTCAAAAAATTTGTTTTCGCTGTAGAGATTCTTGCGAGATGCATGCGCACTTCTTTATTGTTCTTTACATGCTTTTGAAAATAATCAGTGTATTCATCGAAATGTAGAGAGGTTGTCTCCATTTTATATAATTCATCCTTTGTTAAGGAAAGCTCAACATCTAAAATGACACCGAATAAGCCGTATCCTCCAATCACGGCAGTAAATAAATCATCGCTAGGCTTTACTGTGATGATTTCTCCATCTGCTTTTAACAGTGTGAAAGAGCGCACAGTGTCAATGAGTGAGCCGTAGCGAATGTCCCGTCCATGTGCATTTGCACTTAACGAGCCACCAATTGTAAAGATGTTTTGAGATTGCATCACCTTTACTGCAAGACCATATGGGTTCACATATTTTTGAATATCATCCCATGTGGCGCCGCTTTGGACCCGAATGGTCTTCTTTTTTTCATTAAATGATACGATTCGACGAAATTTTGTCATGTCTAGTACAATGCCATTTTCATAATACGTGTGGCCGCCCATACTATGCTGCTTTCCGGCGATTGAAATGGGCAGATTTTTCTCTTTTGCTTCTTCTAATACTTTTTTTAAAGATTCTATTTCTTTTCCTTGCACGACTTTTTTTATTTTGACCGGCATGAGGTGACTCACATCTGTAAACGCATCAAGTCCTTGTCTTTTGTGTGCTTGACCTTCACGTATAGAGACTGATGCAAAAAAGGCAGCGCCATATCCCATCAAAAGAACGATCCATATCCACTTTCGTTTCATTATAGGTACTCCGTTCTATAAAATTACATCCATTATATCAAGCCATACTCCTCCTCTACCTTAATTTTTCATAAAAAAACCTGGTACGAGTTCAACTCATACCAGGCATTTTCCGTATTTACTTATTGAATACCAAGCGCAATTTTAGCGTATCTTGACATTTTGTCACGTGTCCAAGGTGGATTCCATACGATGTGAACTTCTGTTTCTTTCACTTCAGGCAAGTCACTTAATGCTTTTTTCACTTCATCCACGATAACTGGTGCTAGGGGACACCCCATTGATGTTAAAGTCATCGTGATATCCGCTTTTCCATTCTCATCAAGATCGACATCATAGACAAGTCCAAGGTTGACGATGTCTACGTTTAACTCAGGGTCAATCACCTGTTCTAGGGCGCCTAAAATATTTTCTTTCAATGCTTCATCCATGATATCCACTCCTTTTTCAACTAGTATAACGTACTTTTCCTTTTGGCTAAACGTTTGTGCTTTTCAGGTGTGTCACAAACCAGTCAATGGTTTCAAACATCGCTTGTCTTGAGACCTTATGGCCAGCCTGTCCATCTGTGATAAAACGAATCAGGTGAGGATCTTCTTTATATTGGGTTTCTGCTAACTCGTCATAAAGAGCTTTTGCATGTCTGTAAGGGACAACCGGATCGTTTTCTGCATGCCAGAATAACAATGGTCTTTTGTTTAATCGATCTGTTTGCAGCGTTAAATCATAAGGGCGCAGCGCGTCTAATTGCTGATGAACCTTTTCATCTGTAATCTCTTTCATCAACCCTTTGTGCCGCATGTCCATAATTTGTGCTTGTAGGAATGTCGTATATTTCGGACTGCCCATCAAGCTGACTGCCGCTTTAATCCAATCATGTTTTGCGAGTGCACCAAAGGTCGTGATGCCTCCCATGGAAGTACCTGCAACGCCTATTAGGTCGGCTTCAATCAATTGTTTTTCTTGAAAATGTGTCTTAAGTATATCGATTTCACGGATTTCGTTCAGGACGATTTCCCAAAACTTTGATGCCAGTTCCTCTAAGCTGAGGTTTTCTGATCTTACACCATGATAAGCACAGTCAGGCAAAATGACTCTCATGCCTTTTTCCGCCAAATGAAAGGCGAAGTGTAAGTTGTGCTCGCGTGCACTTGTAAATCCATGTATAAAAAATACAAGTGGCAGTGGTTTATCTTTATTTTCAGCTTTTACGATATGTAAAAATGGAATATCGTGCGTCATTTGCTCATCAATGGTGATCACAGCCTATGAATCCTCCTTTATCATTCCCGTCTTTGTTTATTTTAACATGTAGACAACGAAGATGTGATAAAGATACACTATAGGTGGAGGCACCCGCACCAGCTGCCTCCTATTACTTACAGATCAAAGGAGATTTTATGGAGACTAAACCTTATCTAATCGCACTTGACCTGGATGGCACGTTATTAAAAGACGATAAAACGATTTCAGCACACACACTTGATGTCATTCAAAAAGTGAAAGACAGCGGGCATCATGTCTGTATTTCAACTGGCCGGCCATTTCGTTCCAGCTCTCCTTATTATCAGCAATTGCAGCTCGATTCTCCGATTGTGAACTTTAATGGAGCGTTTGTCCATCATCCTCTTGATGAAAAATGGGGCAGATTTCACACATCACTTGATCTTCAAGTCGTAAAACAGCTTGTGGATATTAGTGAGGAATATAAAGTACACAATGTGTTAGCTGAAGTGCTAGACGATTTGTATTTCCATTATCATGATGAAAAGCTCATTGATATATTTAATATGAATGCAAACAAAGTGACCGTTGGAGACCTTCGGAACAATCTTGGAGAGAATGTCACAAGCGTCTTAATTCACGCAAAAGAAGAAGACGTCGGAGCGATTCGGAGCTATTTGACAGATGTTCATGCAGAAGTGATTGACCACAGACGCTGGGCTGCTCCGTGGCACGTCATTGAAATCATTAAAACAGGCATGAACAAAGCCGTTGGACTGCAAAAAATTAGTGATTATTACGGTGTGCCTCAGGAACGGATTGTGGCATTCGGAGATGAAGACAATGATTTAGAGATGCTTGAATTTGCTGGATGCGGGGTTGCAATGGGCAACGGGATTGATGCAGTGAAACGTGTCTCTAATGAAGTGACAGATACGAATGAACAAGATGGGATTGCAAAATTCCTAACGAATTACTTCTCGCTTTAATTTTTCCATTCATACATAGCAGGTCGAAGCGGGCATACTACCGTTAGACAGGTTGTCCTGTCAGCTTGTGTAAAGGGGCGGATTCCGAATGGGTAAAAGAAGCAAATCGAAACGCTTTATACAACAAGGTAAAGATTCAGTCAGTCTGCATGACGCACGTTTTCCGTATCGTTCCACACTTGAAGAAGCTGCGGAGGACAGGGGAAATATGAAGACTGATGCTTCTGGAGGTTCATTGTGAGAAACGAACTTTTTGATCAAGCCAAATCATTTACTGAAGAAGCCCTTACTTCTTCATTTCCATCTGGTTTAGAGCGTCAACAAGCAGTTCAGCGAGCTAAAAACGCCGTATCATCTGCATTTGCTAATTCGACAGATGCAGAAAGAAACCAGCTGCATACGTTCCAAGACCTGCTTGATGATCTTTAACGAAAAAAGCTGTCCGCTTTGCGGACAGCTTTTCTTATGCTTATTTCACTTGGAACGTTTTTTTCTCAGTGATTTGCTTTAGCCCTTCTGCTTTTCCTTTAAATGTGACGACCGCTTCATACGTTCCCGGCTCCACACCGTTTGACCACGTATCTTGGAAGTCATATGTTTCATCTGCTTTCAGCACAAAGGATTGGATGGCTTGTGTGAACATACGGTCTTTCGAGTAACGGTATTTTTCATTTCCGTCTTCATCGTACACACTCAATTCGAATTTTTGGCTTGTGTTAAACGTGAATTCAATATCTCGATCTGATTCATTTTTTAGTGACATATGAAATTGAACCGAAGAACCTTTTTGGACGGGGTCTACTGTGAGTACAACGGTTTTTTCTCCCATTTGACCGGATACCTCCTTGTCTGGTTCATCCTTTTTTTGTTGTCCACAAGCTGTTAAAACCAATAGAACGAGAAAAAGCACTAACCCTTTTTTCATCTTCTACCCACCTTTTAATCTCGTCTGAAAAATCCAAGAATATTGGTTGTTTGAACAATATTTGTAAAGGCTTTTGGATCGACTTCCTTTATAATTTGTTCAAGTTCATACAGCTCATACCTTGTAATGACAATGACCATCATTTCTTTTTGTTCATTGGTAAATGCCCCTTTTGCCGGAACAGTCGTAATCCCTCTGACCATTTTTCCATAAATGGCTTCTTTGATTTCATCTGCTTTCTTTGTCACAATCATGGCGGTCAGCTTTTCATGTCTCGTATGGATGGCATCAATTACCCTAGTCGTCACATATAATGTGACAAGGGTATATAAAGCTTTCTCCCAACCTTGTAACAATCCTGCTGTAAAAATGATAATTCCGTTTAAAATGAAGAAATACGTGCCCACTGGTTTGTCTTTCCATTTCGCTAAAATCATCGCAATAATGTCAAGGCCGCCTGTAGATGCCCCATATTTCAGTGTAATCCCAATGCCAAGTGCAGAAATGACTCCGCCAAATACAGCATTTAATAAAATATCTTCAGAAACACTTGTCTCTGGTAAAATGCCGAGGAAAATCGTTGTCAGCGCCACACTAATAATGCTATACAAAGTAAAGGAACGACCAACCTTCATCCAGCCTAAAATGCCGACCGGGATGTTTAATATAAATAATAGGATCCCTGTTGATAAATAAAACGGTGCATATTGATCGATTAAACTAGATAACAGCTGGGCAACCCCTGTAAAACCACTTGCATATACGTCAGCAGGGATTAAAAATAAATTCAGTCCAATCGCATTGAGTAAGGCACCAATGACGACGACGATGAATTTTTTTGCTTCTCCAATGAACATGTTGTCATTCCTCCACTTACCATTCTCTCTATGGTTTTCCCTAAAATTTAGAATTTGAACACGAAAAGATGATTTTCTATGATATAGTTAGGCTAAAAAGATGTAAAATATGGTTGATTTTTTTAGAAAGAAGGGATTTTGATGACCGTTCATATCATAGCAGACAGTGCTGCTGATCTGCCTCTTTCTTATTATGATGAACAAAACATGACACTCATTCCGCTGCGTGTGTTACTCGGCGAGCAGGAATTTGAGGATTTGATTACCATTGAACCAAAACAAGTATTTGATGCGATGAGACAAGGTGCAAGTCCAAAAACATCACAAGCTTCACCGAACCGGATAAAGGAAGCCTTTGTTTCTGCAGCACAAACCCATACATCGGCTATTTATGTTGCCTTTTCATCAGAGCTTTCAGGTACATACCAAACCGCTGTGATGATGGCAAACGAAGTGAAGGAAGAATACCCTGATTTCGATTTACGAATCATTGATTCTAAATGTGCTTCACTTGGTTATGGACTAGCTGTCAAACACGCTCAATCACTTGCCATTGACGGAAATACAATACAAGAAATTGAAACGTCTGTAAAGCATTTTTGTGAATCTTTACAACATATTTTTACTGTAGACGATTTATCGTATTTAGCAAGAGGCGGAAGAATCAGTAAAGCGTCCGCATTTGTTGGCGGATTGTTAAGTATTAAACCCATTTTACACGTTGAGGATGGAAAACTGATACCCCTTGAAAAAATTCGTGGCCGTAAAAAATTATTGAAACGCATAATCGAGCTGATGAAAGAACGCGGATCTGACTGGTCCAGCCAAACTGTTGGCATTAGTCATGGAGATGACCCTGCACTTGCAGAAGAAATGAGACAATTAATCGAAGCCGAATTTCATCCAAAAGAAATCGACATCCAGGTCATCGGCGCAGCTGTCGGGTCCCACTCAGGCCCTAGCACACTTGCCATTTTCTTTACAGGCAGCCCATCATAAAAAGCACCCTTCCCTGAATCATCACGGGAAGGGTGCTTTTCTTATGATAGCTTAAATCGGTGAACGGTTTCGTTTAACCTTGCCGTCATACTCATCAGTTCTTCTACTTGTTTGTTCATTTGATGGAAAGATTGCAGTTGTTCGTTTGCCGAGGCAGAAATTTCTTCGCTGCCCGCTGCCGTTTCTTCTACAACGGCACTAATATTTTCAATCGAGTGCAGCACTTGTCCGCCAAGCTCTGTTGATTGAATAATTTGATCATTTAAGATCGCCATTTCTTGCTTAATATGTTGTGCTTTTGTTTCTATATCTTCAAAGGAGTGTGAGGTTTTGTCCATTGCATCTTGCTGCTGAAGTGATAGCTTGACCCCTTCTTGTACAGTTTGGCTAATGGATTGAATGCCTTTTTCAATATGACTCACCATGTCAAAAATTTGTCTTGTTGCACGAGACGATTCATCTGCCAGCTTACGAATTTCGTCCGCTACGACGGCAAACCCTTTGCCTGCTTCTCCTGCTCTTGCCGCTTCAATCGCCGCATTGAGCGAGAGGAGGTTTGTCTGGTCCGCAATATCAGAAACCGTTTTGGCCATTGCGGAGATTCCGCTTGCGTACTGAGTGAATTCTCCTGCAGACTCTTCAATTTGTCTCGTCGCACGTGTATTTTTTTCAATGGCTGCTTTTGTTTCTGTTAACGTGTGCTTTCCGCTTTCTACCGCTTCAATGGCATCCTCTGTACTACGAATGACTGTATGTGATCTTTCGGAATTCTTACGGCCATGTGAATCCATTTTCTCAATCAAACTAACGCCATGCTGAAGGTCTTCTGAAATCGCTTGTGAACCATTTGCCATTTCGTCTGTCGATACAGACACTTGATTGGCTGATTCCATAAGCTTTTTGTTTTCATCATCTAACTGAATCGAAAATGATTCTACTTGGCTTGAGACATGGCTGATTTCTTGAATCAAGCTAATCAGCTGATCCGTCATTTGATTGAACGACTCATTTAATCCGCCGATTTCATCTTTACGCTTGATGTTCATCCGCTCCACAGCGAGGTTTCCTTCGGCAATCTGTTTTGCCCGGTAAGAAAGGGATTTGATTGGTGTCACAATGGATCTCGTTAAACCAATATTTAAAAAGACGGTGATGACAATCAGTGTGAGGGCTGCGACAGATGCGCTTGTGATGATCCATTGCACATTATCTGCCGCCTCCTCTAAATGGTATTCATACGCTTCTTGTGCTCTTTTATTCATCGTATGCACGTCGTTTAAAACACCGTCAATTCTGGCAGCCACTCGTCTGGCATCAGACGCATTTTTTTCACCAATGGCATTGTTTGCTTCTTGCGTCCATGTGTCAAACTTTGAATTCAACCGTGTTAGGGCTTCTTTGTTCATATTTCCTGCGTTTTTGTTTAACGTTTGCAGCTGTTTTTTCGCTGTCGATATATCGTTTTGAACGACCTCTAGCTGTTCATCTGAAAGGGTCATGGAATAATTGGTCATGGCTTGTTCGACACTTTCAAAGCTTGCCTTCGTTTTTTGTACGTTCAGTAAGGTTTGAACTTCTGTTTCGCTTGATGACTGAATCTTTGTCATACTCACAATAATAAAGGCAATTACGCCAACCGCTAAAAGAAGTGAAATGAGTGAGTTGAGCAAAATTTTGATGCGTAAGCTCATGATGCTGCCCCCTCTTCTTTCAGAAGTGTTTGCTTCAGTCCATTTAATTTTTTGGTCAAATTCTCAGCATCTTTGAGCACCCGGATTCTTGCCATATCGATTCCGTCATTACTTAAGTCATAAACGATATGTCCACTTTTGATTTTGCTGCTTTTGACGAGCTGTTCGCTGAATTGATAGACGACTTCATCGACTTTTTTGACCATAGACGAAATAACGGCTTTTTCAGCTGTATAATACTGATCGCTGTCCACGCCGATTGCATATTTGCCTTGCGTTTGCGCTTCTTTTAATACACCAACACCCGTATAACCGGCTGCGGCATATAAAACATCTGCTTTCTTTTTGATCATGTCTTTCGCTATTTTACTGCCTTTACCTGCATCACTAAATGTGCCAGCATACGTGGATACGACCTTGATTTTCGGATTCACTGATTTTGCGCCTTTTTGATAGCCTTGTTCAAATCGATGGATCACCTCTGCATCGACTCCGCCCACAAAACCAATAACATCACTTTTTGTTGTCATGGCAGCAAGAGCTCCCGCTAAATAGCTGCCCTGCTCTTCTTTAAAAGTCACTGATGTGACATTTTTCAATTCAGACACAGCATCAATGAGTAAAAATTGCTTTTTCGGATATTTTTTCGCTACCTTTTCTAAGTCTTCTTGCATACTGAAACCTACACCGATGATCAGGTCATTTCCATCTTTCACAAGCTCGGTCAGCCCTTTTTCATATGTATCGGTTTCTGCAATTTCTCTATAATCGAATTCAATGCCAAGCTCATCACGTGCTTTTTCTAATCCTTTAAATGATGAATCGTTAAATGATTGATCACCAAGACCATCATCCGTCAGCATGACACCAATATGCTTCGTATTTGATACCGGTGGTCCTCCCTGCTGATTGCTGCATGAGGCGAGTACCATGATCATAGCTGCCATCAGAAGTAATGAAATCTTCACTTTCATCCAAAAACACACTCCTTTTATCATCCTTACCCCTTATTTATCGGATTTGAGAGGCATTGTTTCAATGATAAAGTGAAGGATTTTCAGCTTTTTTCATGACTTTTTTCACTGAAAAAAACCATTATTTATGATAAAAATAAAAAAAGTGAGCAAATGCTCACTTTTTCTCGTATGTCCATCCTTCTTTTTGGTAAACAAGATCATTTTTCATCAGATGACCTAATGCTCGTTTGAAGGCTGCTTTGCTCATTTGAAATCTTTCCCGGATATCTTCTGGATCACTTTTATCCCCGTAAGGCATTGCACCGTTTCTCGTTCTCATGTAAGTTAAAATTTCTTCTGCATCGACAGATAATGCATCCTGTTTTCTAGGCAGCAGAGAAACGTTCACGGTTCCGTCCTCTTTCACTGCAATGACGCGTCCTGTCACGGTCGATCCTAATCTAGGCTCTTCCTTTCGTTCCGTGCGGTGGATAAACCCACGCACGCCTGTATCTGTCAGCATAAAAGAACCTGTCGCAATTAAGCGATAAATCGTTCCCGTAATTTCTTTGTTCATTAACGTTTCTGGCGCCTCAGTAAATAATTCACTGATCACATCTTCAGTGGCTGGTTTTGCGAACATTCTCCCGTAACTTGTCACTTTGAGCATACAGTATAGTTTGTCGCCTTTTTTCGGCCACGCTTCCTCAAAAGGCGGGAGGTGTTCAGTTGCAACAAGTGCATCCTTTGACAAACCTATATCGACAAAAGCACCCATATCTTCTACAACGTCTACGACTTCTACCCAATCGTATGTATGTGCATTGATTTTAGGAATTTTCATCGTCGCTGCCAGTCTTTCCTCATGATCTACATATAAGTAGACCTCTACTTCATCACGATCTCCAATATCCTCTGTCATCTCACTGCGATGTAGGAGAACAGAATCTTCGCCATCTGTTAAAAAGTAGCCGTATTCCATCTCGTTATCTATTTGCAAGGTCAGTTGCTCACCTGGTCTCATGTTCTCTTCCTTCCTATCTGCCCTTAAAAGAGCGTTCGTTCATCTTTTGATTCACTTTATTCTACTATACTTCTGTCATCATGAACATCTCTAGTTCTGTTAGCTAAAGTGGACAAACTGTACTTGAATTATACCGCATGCATCTGAACTCGCTTCGATAAAGTTTCTTCTTCCCCTATGGGCATGATAAAATAGACGCAATATCTATAGTTGGAGGTCATATGTGATGGCAAAAGAAAGTTCATTTGATATTGTATCGAAGGTGGAGCTGCCAGAAGTGCAAAACGCCATTCAAGCAGCACTGAAAGAAATTAAAAACCGTTATGATTTTAAAGGAAGTAAAAGTGATATTTCACTAGAAAAAGAAGAACTCGTTCTCATTTCTGATGATGACTTCAAGCTGGAGCAGCTAAAGGATGTCCTTGTGACAAAACTGATTAAACGAAACGTACCGACTAAAAACATTGACTATGGAAAAACAGAACATGCCCTAGGTGGAACCGTTCGCCAGCGTGCAAAGCTGATTAGCGGGATTGATAAGGACAATGCCAAAAAGATCAATGCCTTGATCAAACAATCTGGTTTAAAAGTAAAGTCGCAATTTCAGGATGACCAAGTGCGTGTGACAGGAAAAAATAAAGATGATTTACAAGAAGTGATGGCGCTCATGCGCAAGGTAGATTTACCGATTGACGTCCAATTTATAAATTTTCGATAAATTTCAAATTTTCCATTGATTATTTCCGATTTTTTCGATACAGTTGATGGAAGTTCAATTCATTGACATGTTCATATCGCTTTCTTATCAAGAGAGGCAGAGGGACTGGCCCTGTGAAGCCTCAGCAACCGGTGTAGTAGAAATCTATTTTCTATGACCAAGGTGCTAAATCCAGCAAGCAACTGCTTGGAAGATAAGGAGAAGAATTTCAATACAGCCAAAAAGTCTTCTTCTTATCAGAAGGCTTTTTTTGTTACATAGAAATAAGGAGGAAACCAATGGGCCTATTACAAGACTTACAAAATCGCGTACTGATTGCTGATGGAGCAATGGGAACACTTTTATACTCTTATGGCATTGACCGCTGCTTTGAAGAATTAAATTTATCGAAAGAAGATGAAGTCAAAAGAGTGCACGAAGCATATGTGCAAGCTGGAGCGGACATTATTCAAACGAACACATACGGTGCGAATTATATTAAACTATCCCGCTATGGCTTAGAGGAAGAAACAAAACGCATTAACACAAAAGCTGTACAAATTGCCAAAGCAGCCGCTGGCTCAGCTTATGTCCTCGGAACGATCGGCGGCATTCGAACATTTAACAAAAATGCCTACTCTTTAGACGAGATTAAACGGAGCTTTAGAGAACAGCTCTATATCCTTTTAAATGAAGAGCCTGATGGGTTACTGCTTGAAACATATTACGATATTGAAGAAGCAAAAGCCGTTCTTGAGATTGCTCGCAAAGAAACAGCGCTTCCGATTGTCATGAACGTCTCCATGCATGAGCAAGGTGTATTGCAGGACGGTACACCGCTAAAAGACGGTTTATCTGAATTATCCTCACTTGGCGCTGATGTCGTCGGCATTAACTGCCGATTAGGCCCTTATCATATGATTCAGGCACTTGAAGGCGTTCCACTTTTGGAAAATTCGCATTTATCTGTCTATCCAAACAGCAGTCTCCCCTCCCTTGAAGAAGGCAGACTCGTCTATGATACAGATAATGATTATTTCCGAAAAAGTGCACTTGAGTTTAGAAATCAGGGCGCACGAATCATTGGAGGCTGCTGCGGAACAACCCCTCAGCATATTAGCGCCATGGCTGAGGCGGTCAAAGATTTAGCACCTATCACCGAAAAAGAAGTGAAAGTATTAAAAGAAGAAATCATTTCCATCCAAGATCAACGAACAGAACCAGGTCTTGACGAGCTGGCTGTGAAAAAACGTTCGATTATCGTCGAGCTGGACCCTCCGAAGAAGCTGAACTTTGAAAAATTCCTCGTCGCAGCGAACGAATTAAAAAGTGCGGGCATTGATGCCCTCACACTGGCCGATAACTCTCTAGCTACCCCGCGTATTAGCAATGTGGCATGCGGCGCTTTATTAAAACAGCAGCTTGATATGCGTTCACTTGTCCATATCACATGTCGTGATCGCAATTTGATTGGACTCCAATCCCACTTAATGGGGCTGGACACGCTTGGACTAACCGATATTTTAGCCATCACAGGCGATCCGTCTAAAATTGGAGACTTCCCAGGTGCGACATCTGTGTATGATTTAACCTCCTTTGATTTGATCCGTCTGATCAAACAATTTAACGAGGGACTATCTTTCTCCGGGAAGCCGCTCGGGAAAAAGACTAATTTTTCTGTGGCTGGTGCGTTTAATCCAAATGTCCGTCATATTGATAAAGCGGTCAAACGCCTCGAGAAGAAAATCGAATACGGTGCCGATTACTTTATCTCACAGCCTGTTTATTCTGAAGAACAGCTTGTGAAGATTCATGAAGAAAGCCGACATTTGGATAAACCGATTTACATCGGTATTATGCCGCTAACAAGCAGCCGAAATGCTGAGTTTATTCATCATGAAATTCCCGGCATTAAATTGTCTGACTCGATTCGTGAGATTATGGCCAAGGCAGGCGAAGATAAAGAAAAGCAGCGGACAGAAGGGTTAGCGATTGCCCGTTCTTTATTAGATACAGCCTGCGAATTGTTTAATGGTATCTATTTAATTACCCCTTTCCTTCGATCAGATTTAACAGCAGAACTGACAACTTACATCCATCAGAAAGAAAAGGAGCCAAACATCCATGCCAACTATCACTGAACAGCTCAAAAAACGCATCCTCGTCCTTGACGGTGCAATGGGCACAATGATTCAAAACGCCGATCTCACAGCAGAGGATTTCGGCGGAGAAGAGTATGAGGGCTGTAACGAATATTTGAATGTCACAGCCCCTCATATTATCTCCACGATTCACCGGCAATATCTTGAAGCAAGTGCAGATTTAATCGAAACAAATACATTCGGCGCGACGAAGCTCGTTCTCGATGAATATGGACTTGGCCATCTCGCCTATGAATTGAACGTAAAAGCAGCTCAGCTGGCAAAGCGTGAAGCAGACCGTTTGTCGACACCAGACTGGCCCCGCTTTGTTGTAGGCGCAATGGGGCCCACTACAAAAACATTATCCGTGACAGGCGGCACAACGTTTGAAGAGCTCGTTGCAAATTATGAAGAACAAGCCCGCGCCCTGATTGATGGGAAATGTGATGCTCTTCTTTTAGAAACAAGTCAAGACATGCTGAATGTCAAAGCTGGATTTAAAGGCATTCAAGAAGCCTTTCACGCGACCGGTATTGAGCTACCACTGATGGTGTCAGGGACGATTGAACCAATGGGCACCACCCTTGCTGGTCAAGATATTGAAGCCTTTTATATCTCACTTGAGCATATGAAACCAATCAGCGTCGGTTTAAACTGTGCAACTGGTCCAGAATTTATGACAGACCATATCCGTACACTCTCCTCCATCTCAAAGTCGGCTGTCAGTTGCTATCCAAACGCTGGTCTCCCTGATGAAGAAGGGCAATATCACGAATCCCCTGCTTCGCTTGCTAAAAAAATTGCCGCTTTTGCAAAAGAAGGCTGGTTAAATATCGTCGGTGGCTGCTGCGGTACAACGCCTGCACATATTCAGGCATTGTCAGATGAAGTACGTTCGCTTCAGCCCCGCAGCATGTCGCATGAGTCATCACCGCATACCGTATCAGGAATCGAGCCCCTCATTTATGAAGAAGCGATGCGCCCCCTCTTTGTTGGTGAGCGCACAAATGTCATTGGTTCACGCAAATTCAAACGGCTCATCGCAGAACAAAAGTTTGAAGAGGCGGCAGAAATTGCCCGTGCTCAAGTGAAAAATGGCGCTCACGTCATTGATGTGTGCCTAGCAGACCCTGATCGTGATGAGATAGCAGACATGGAAGGCTTTTTAAAAGAAGCCATGAAAAAAGTGAAAGCTCCTTTTGTCATTGATTCAACCGATAAACATGTCATCGAAAAAGCACTCATGTATTCTCAAGGAAAAGCGATTATCAATTCTATTAATTTAGAGGATGGAGAAGAGCGCTTTGAAGAGATTCTTCCGCTTGTCAAGCTATATGGCGGCGCACTTGTTGTGGGAACAATCGATGAAACAGGGATGGCCGTCACTGCAGATCGAAAACTTGAGATTGCCGTAAGATCCCATGACCTGCTCACGAAAAAATATGGAATCCCTGCGAGTGATATCATTTTTGACCCGCTTGTCTTTCCAGTAGGTACTGGAGACGAACAGTATATTGGTGCTGCTGAAGAGACGATTAAAGGCATTGAGCGAATCAAAGCAGCACTGCCTGAATGTCTCACCATTTTAGGCATTAGTAACGTGTCTTTCGGACTCCCGCCAGTTGGCAGAGAAATATTGAATGCCGTTTATTTGTATCACTGCGTAAAAGCAGGGCTTGATTATGCGATCGTGAATACTGAAAAGCTTGAACGCTTCGCTTCAATTCCAAAGGAAGAAATCAAGCTGGCTGAAACTTTACTTTATGAAACAAATGATCAAACCCTTGCTGAGTTCACCCAATTTTATCGCGGGAAAAAGAAAACAGAGAAGAAACCAAAGATCTCCTTATCACTTGATGAAAGGCTGGCACTCTATGTCGTCGAAGGGACGAAAGAAGGCCTGATTGATGATTTGGCCCTTGCTTTGGAGAAATTTGAATCACCTCTTCATGTCATCAATGGACCATTAATGCAGGGAATGTCAGAGGTTGGGCGCCTTTTTAATCAAAACGAATTGATTGTAGCTGAAGTCCTCCAATCCGCTGAGGTCATGAAAGCATCTGTTTCATACCTTGAGCAATTTATGGAGAAAAAGGACGCAAGCGGCAAAGGGAAGATTCTCCTCGCCACCGTCAAAGGCGATGTCCATGATATAGGGAAAAACCTGGTCGACATCATTTTGAGCAATAATGGCTTTCACGTCGTCGATCTTGGAATCAAAGTAACCCCACAAACATTGATTGAAGCGGTGCAAAAAGAAAAGCCAGATATGATAGGATTATCAGGTTTACTTGTCAAATCAGCACAGCAAATGGTCTTGACCGCTCAAGATTTACAAAAAGCAAACATCTCTGTTCCCATTTTGGTGGGCGGCGCGGCGCTTTCCCGGAAGTTTACGAAGATGAAAATTTCGCCTCAATATGATGGCCCCGTCCTTTACGCCAAAGATGCAATGGACGGCCTGTCTTTAGCGAATGAATTAAGAGCGAACCCTCTTCAATTTCAAACAAAACCCTTAGAGGATCAAGTAACACTCCATAAGGAAAAAGAAACAACGCAGCCAAAAGCTGTGATTGAATTACTAGAAAAACGCGCGACACTTCCCGAGGCAGCCATTTTCACGCCAGAAAATACGAAACGCCATTATGTACGGGATATTGATTTGCACCACATAATGCCCTATGTCAATGAGCAAATGCTGATCGGCCATCATCTCGGCTTAAAAGGAAAGGTCAAAAAGCTCTTGGCTGAACAGCATCCAAAAGCATTGGAGTTAAAACAACTGATCACAGATCTTCTTCAAGAAGGCAGAGAGAAAAACTGGTTTGCACCTGCATTCGTCTATCAATTCTTCCCTGCCAGTTCAAATGGGAATGACCTGCATATCTATGATCCAGAAGCGCCTGACCGCGTCATTGAGACATTCCAATTTCCAAGACAGGAAAAACTTCCGTACCGGTCTATTTCTGATTATGTGCGGAAAAGCGGAGAGAACGAGAAAGATTATATCGCCTTATTTGCAGTGACGGCTGGCGCCCGCATACGAGAGGTTGCGCAGCAATTTAAACAAGAGGGTGACTATTTAAAAATGCATGCGGTCCAAGCTTTAGCACTTGAGCTTGCAGAAGGATTGGCTGAACGAACGCACCAAGTAATTCGTGATAAATGGGGATTCCCAGACCCAGTCGATTTCACGATGGAGAAACGGTTCCAAGCCAAATATCAAGGTCAGCGCTATTCCTTTGGCTATCCAGCGTGCCCTAATCTAGAAGACCAAGAAAAACTATTCCACCTGCTGCAGCCAGAAAAAATCGGGATTCATCTCACAGAAGGGTTTATGATGGAGCCCGAAGCATCCGTTTCAGCCATTGTCGTTTCTCATCCTGAAGCTCGATATTTTAACGTTCACTAAAAAGAACCTCCTGAATTGGAGGTTCTTTTTATAAATAAAAATGGAATAAATATGAAGAATTACGTTTATTTACCGATATTATAAATGAAAGTCATTTACTTAAAAGGAGATGTTTGTCATGTTCAAAAAGAAGATCGGGGTTTTATTGCTTACAGGCCTCTTTATCGCTAGCCCTCTTTTCCAATCACCTGCTCAAGCAAGTGAAACGTCTACGAAACAAACAAAATATTATACAGAAGAATTGGAGCATTTGTATCCAGATAGTGATTATGCAAACAATGATACGATGGAAAAAGCTCAATTCTTACAGCACTCTCTTCATCTAAACAAGACCTATTTATATCACGAAGGCAGTATCTCTTCTATGAATGACATTGATTTTTACCGGTTCACCAGCTCTAAATTTGATGGAGCAGATGGCCGCTTTTCTATCAAACTCGTCAATGTGAAAGCTGGAAATGATTTCGATCTTTATCTTTACAATCAGAGCGGGTCACTCGTGTCTTCCTCTGTGCGGACAAACAACCAAAATGAAATCATCCATATGCCGAAAATTGCCGCAAGCACTGACTACTATTTAGCCGTCAAACCAAAGCAATTATTAAATGAAGAGGACAACATGTATCGTATTGTCTTTGATAAAAGTATTGAAAAAGGCACAACCAAACGATATGGATCACCTGCCACATTGAATAGTTTCAATGAAGCCGGATCTCCCAATTCTTCTTTTGATTTAAGCAGATTGCCGCAGGATGCCGTTGTCACTGGCCTGTCATTAGAAGCTGAAAAAGGCAGTACAAATGCATATAATTATGTATTCACCGTCTCTTCCTTAAAAGGCGGAACAGTGAACGTACCTTGGAACGGTCAAAAAGTTGACATCTCTTCTTATAAAACAAGTCAAGTGCCAGCAAAAGACCGCTTTTTTGTTTCTTTTAATGCAACCGAGGTTCCTCAATTGATCGGTGGACGGTTAATCAAAGTAGGCGTTGTCTCAATTAAAAACTTACAGCTCACCTTTGAATATGAATACAACCGTGACCTCAATTATTAAACCATACAAAAGGAAAAGGGAGCACCGAAGCGCAGGACTGACACCGAATGCGAGGGTTTGTCTACACGCTGAAGGAAAAGGTATCCCCTTTTCCTTTTTCTTATGCGTTCTTATGGTACGATACATATAGAGAAATCAGCTAAGAAGGAGTTGCGTGTATTGGCAAACGTTATACAACGAACTTTAACCCTTGATGACATACCAGACCTTGTCGCATTGTCAAAAGAGGTCGACTGGCCTGATTACAATTCGGAAGAGCTCACATCTCTTTTAACAAATGGACATTTTACCGGTTTTACAACAACTGACGGACAAGTCATTTCATGCGCTGGACTTTTTCAGTATGACAGAGTGGCATCAATTGGGGCGGTCATTGTATCTGAGACACATCGAGGACTCGGTCTTGCCCGTCAAATGATTGACACACTGCTTCGTCATAGTGATCCAAGTGTCCCTGTCGTTTTAACGGCTACTGTACAAGGACAGCCAGTTTATGAAAAAATCGGCTTTCAGACAGCCGGTTATATTCATACATACAAAGCACAAAAAACAAATCCTAGTGCCCTTCACCCGTCACATCAGATTCATCTTTTTCCCGCTGATCAAACGCACCTCCCGTCTATTGAAAGGCTGGATGAAAAAGGCGCAGGGACCAATCGATCAAACTTCTTAATAAAGCGAATGGAGCGAGCAGCATTTAAACTGATCGCAAAGGATGAACACCACGAAATCACCGGCTTCGCGTTTGGTGTGGAAACACCAGCTAATCTGATGATTGGCCCGCTTGCAGCAAACGATGAACAAACGGCGCTATCACTCATTCAATCACTTCTCACGTCTTATTCTGGCGCCTTTCGTTTAGATATGCAGGAAGAAACAGCTGAACGCCTGCATGCATCACTTGTAGAAGCAGGATTTACGAAAACAAACGTCGCACATTTTATGATGATTCGCGGGAACGAAAAGCAGAACGATTCGGCGCTTCTCTATTTCCTGGCCTCACAAGCATTTTCTTAAAAAATCAAAAAGCTGTAGACAGAAGTTGTCTACAGCTTTTCTTTTTTATTTTTCGCCTACGGATGAGAGAACTTGAGCGAGTGCATTTGTGACCTTGCCATGCTCTGATGCATGCGGCCGGTCATCTCCATCTCCATAGCCATAATCAATCATGCGATTACGGTTTAAGCAAAGCTTTGTCAGCTGAGGCTGGAATAGATCAAATAAAGCAAAACGATCTTTTAGCTGTGGAAATTGCTTTTGATACTGCTGAATTTCTTCTGCAAGCAAGCGCCAAAGCGTCGTTTCATCTAACAGATTGTGATTGTCTAACACGTTTGACACGTAACGAAGATTGCAAATAAACAGGCCCGTAAAAATAAATTGTACAAGACCCTCAGGCGGCTCACTACGCAGCACTTCCTTTAGATCTTCTTCTAATGAAGCCAATTCAGGCAGCGGCTGATCACTAATGTTCACATCATCAACAAAATCTTTGATCGCCAAACGATGCGGCTTGTGATCTTTTAATACAAGAATTGTATTTTGTCCGTGCGGTGAAAACACCGTGCCATATTGATACATAAAGTGCAGAAGCGGCGGCATGACAACGTGGAAGAATGACGCCATCCATTCTTTTGCTGACAGACCCGATTTTTCAATGAGCTGCTTCAGATAAGGCTCGCCTTCATGATCTTCATACGTCAGTGCCGCCAACGTAACAGGGCTCTCCCCTTCATCTAAATACGTATAAATGCTTTCTCTAAAAATGACCCCAAGCATTTCAAGGTATTGATACGGCGCACCAGGTAGCTTGCTGTAATAAGGATGATCAACATTGATACTCGCATTCTCACCTGGTAAAATCACGCGGCATACATCGGATAAAAAGGCGTCTTGATCGGCGATTCCTTTAATATGTGCTGTAATACGAGGTGCAATCACCGTACGTTCTGATGGGAGTCCCCGGTATACTAGCGTATTTAAAATACTCATTGGCAGTTTAATATGATGCTTGCCTTTATTTGAGATGTTTGTAAAGGTTCTGATCGATTGCTGTGGAATATATTGATCCAGCCCTTCTCCTAAATACACAATACGGCGCATGGCTAAATCTTCAGGGAAATGCTGGATGATCATATGCGTCCACTGCCATTTATGAACAGGCATCATATAATAATCAGCAGCATTCAGCCCTTCATCCTTTAACACACGTTGGAATTGACGAATCGTGACTTCGTCTAATTCTTTGGCAATGATGTGCTCATAGTTCTCATGATCGACCGCATGGAAAGTCGCAAGTTCTCGGTGAACAGCAATCCAAGACAGCTGCACACATTCCTGCCTTTCAGGTGCATAGGCTAAGTAATCATCGTAGCTGAACCCAATACGCCCTTTGTTATAGACGATCCACGGATGACCAGTCATCTCGCCCTCAATCCATGCATAATCTGTATCTGTTAGCTCATCTGCACGAAGTGCTTTTTTCGACAGCAAATGAACATCCGCTAACAAGGTATGGTGAAGCTCTTTGATCAGATGACCAGTTGTTTCAGAAGACATTGGGATGATTGGCTGAATGTCTAGTAAAAACACAATGGCACTAACATCCTTTGTCCATGTTCCGTCTTGACAGCACTCGATCGATTCAGCAATCGTATCAAAACTATCAAACAAACGAGGTTTTGCGAGATAACGATATTTCTTCTGTTCGTGAATGATTAATTCATATTGGGCGATGCCATCCTGATGATTTAGCTGAACGGGATGAAGCATATCCTCATACATATATTCGGACAGCATTTTTGCCACCATTCGCTGGTTTGCTTTTTTCCAAGCAGCAGGATTGACCGCTTTTTTCAATTCATCTTGTACACTCATCGGTTCATCCTCCTTACCCTTTGATTTCTTCAAATGTATTTGCGTGTTTATGTGTACCGAATGTCTGGAAAACATGCTTTTGATAAAGTGGATACACAGGTCGACAAGCCAGTTCATTGATAATGACACTGTTTCGGTACGCACCTAGCCCTAAATCTGGTGCGCCTACTCCATGTGTATGAAGCTCTGCATTTTGTACAAAAATATCATTCTCACCTAATGTGTTTGTTTTCAATCGATATTCACGTTCAACCTGGAAGCGTCCTTGATGATCCCACTGAATATGATGGGAAATCGGATCAATAAATGGTGGTAATACAGATTGATAGCCCGTTGCCAAGACGACAATGTCTGTCTCATGCGTAAAGGAGTCCTCTTTGACCCATTGATTGCATGAAAGCGATAAGCCGTCCCTCGTTTCCTCAATCAAATTGACTTCCGTCATCGCCTGCAGCACGGTGTTCAGCTGCTCTCCGCAAGCAGAACGTTCATAAAGCAAGTGATAAATATCTCGGATCATCGCTGAGCTGATGCCTTTATACAACAAATCTTGCTGCTTTAATAGCGCATCTTTTTTAGGCTGCGGAAGCTCATAAAAGAAATCAATATAGTCTGGAGAGAAATACTCAAGACCCAAATTTGAATATTCCATTGGGAAAAACCCTTTAGAGCGTGTAAACCAATGAATATCCTTCGCCTCATCGTCTGATAAAATGTCATAGAATACTTCTGCCGCACTTTGACCAGAACCGATGACCGTCACGGATTTTCCTTTAAAACAGCCTTCTTTCTTTCGTTTCAAGTAATCAGCAGAATGAAACACCCGATCCCCTAAAGCTGGCTGAAGAGATGCTGGTACCGCAGGCTGTGTACCGATACCTAAAACAAGATGCTTACTTTCAAACACCTCTACCGTTTGATCTTTCACATGACGGACATGCACTTCATATCGTTTTTCTCCAGCTTTTTCAACGATGGAGACAGATTCGACATTCATGCCAAATCGGCAAGAATCTAATTGATCCGCGACCCAGCGGCAATAATGGCTATATTCCTTGCGCGGGATATGGAAGTCTTCTAGAAAGTAAAATGAATACAAACGGTTTTGTTCCTGCAAATAGTTGAGAAAGCTATATTTGCTTTTCACATCTGCCATACTGACAAGATCCGCTAAAAAGGGGACTTGAAGTGTTGTCCCTTCAATGAGCATACCTGGATGCCAGTGGAACGCTTCACTTCTTTCAAAAAACAAAGCGTCAATTTCATCTACTTCTTCAGATAATGCAGCAAGCCCTAGGTTAAATGGTCCAATGCCAATCCCAATGACATCCACTACATTATTTTGCTTGTTGAACCGCGTCATGGTTATACTTCCTTTCAAATCGATCTCGATGACAAAACATCAAAAGACCTGTTTTATCTGGTAAAGTGACTGGTTTCACACGTTCGAATCCACACTTTTCAAAGACATGAATCATTTTTTCGTTCCGAATATCTGGCTCAGCCACGATTTTTTCTGTTCGTTTGTTCTGCTCAAACTGAAATGCTGTCATGGCTTGAAGCAGCGGAGCCGCAAATCCTTTCCCTACATAATCTGGCTCTCCAATTAACAGGTGAATGCCTTGATCATGCGGAGAAGGCTGATAGTACGATTCAATGATATCCCCTTTCACATTGTATGCTTCAAAATAGCTCATCGGCGTGCCATCAATGGTTCCTAAATAAAGGGTTTGATGCGGATCATGAATGGCCTGATAAAAGTGCTTTTCAAAAGCAGGAAATGGAATATTCAAATGCCAAAATGGGTGGACATACTCTTCTTGCATCCACTTGTGGACAAGCTGGACGTCCCGTTCATATTCAGCGCGAATGAACCCAATTCGATGCCTCATCCAATCAGCGCCTCCTTATGTAAAAAGAGCGGATTCAATACAGACGTGTACCTGGATTGAGTTTCTAAAGAACCCGTCAGCTCATCCATATCTTCAAACCGCGTGAGTAAGTTCGCTTTTGAAGGCAGCTCCTGTGACCGAATAAGACTGTTCGTCAGCTCAGATGCACCATATGTCTCTTCATGCGCAAGCAGTGTGTCTCTAATCAGGGCTAATAAATCTTCTTCTTTTGCAAGCCCCTCTGTACCAAAACCATTCACAAGACCAAACAAATGATTAAAGAAGAAATAGTAACGCAGTCTCTCAACCGCTACATCGTCTGCACAAATGGTTTCACTTCTGACGCTTAAGTTTTGAACAAGCTTCGCAAGCTGATCCTTTTTCGATTCGCTATAATAGTAGCCTTGGTTGTCACGATAATAGAATGTGTGCGGATATCCATTCTTTAGCTGTACGACAGCATTTTGCTGATGGGCTTCAAGGGCAAGTCCATACGTTTCAAACAGCCAAAGCATCGGCTCTAACGCAATCGATAAATATTGTGTGAACCAATCACGACTGACATCTTCTGTTGATCTGCCTTCAGCGTCTGCTAATTCATGGATAATGCCTGAAAGCCTTGATTTTCCTCCGTATGCATGATCCTGACATAGCCCTGCTATTAAGCTTGCCCCTTTTTCATGATGCAAAAATGGATTTTGACGAATGACGACTTCAAAGCCAGATTCCGCCTCATCCCCTTGAATAGATAGATACGCAGGATCTTCAATTACACGGAATCCAGAGAATTTGTCATATAAAGAAACGCCTAATTCTGTTTTTAAGATACGAGACATCTCAACTCCACGATCAAGTTCCTTTTGTTTGTTAACGCGTAAAGAGTTTGTGATCTTTACAGGGACAGAGAATTTAAGCATGTACGCAGAGTCTTTTTGATAGACCGTTCTAAAGGAAGATGTCGCTGTGTATTCAGATCCTAGCGGCCCTAAATACGTCAGCATCCCGTCCTCTATATAACGCTTGACGAACGCTTTCTCCATGACCACTTGGACTTGTAGCGGATGAATCGGAATCAGGACATATTCACCGCCTTCTGTTAACGTCGTCAGTCTCTCTTTTTCTTCTGGCATCTGGCGCATGAGCTCCTCAAACATGAGACTTGCCGCAGATTGTGAAAGAGAAGAATCCTGAAGCACAATTGACGGATGTGCTTTAAAGTAATGAAGCTGGAAAGAGCCTTTCAGCTCAGGAGAATAAATAGCTTCCTCCTCTTCTGTCATTCCTTGTCTGCTTTTTGGTGTAGGATGCGTTAAATGCCCAAGAAGAAGTGACTGCTCCGCTTCAATATATTCAAAATCAGCTGAAGAAAGAGCCGCTCGATCACTTTCTCTCTCTCTGATGAATCGTTCAATATTCCGGCAGCTTAAAATGATGCGAAGCATGAACTCATCCTCTGCATCTGTGCGGCCATATTCAATGAGAAGTTCCTTTGAACATAAAGCAACAAGTGTGGTGTAATCGATGATCGTTCCCTGTTGCTCACTGCCTTGCGGGCGAAAGCGAACGGGAAAATCAAAGAGATGACGGCCTACAGGCGAAAAATATCGAATCGGAATGACAAGCTCAAGATCTTGTTTTGCTAATGCTGCTACAAATACAAGTGAGCCGTCTGCTTTTGTCTCTTTCTTTGCAGATCGATCAATTCCTGTTTCACGTAAAAAACAGTTTAAAAAGCTTTGCATAGTTGCATTTTCAGCCATTTGTTTATATTGACTCAACGTAGTACCCTCCCGGATTGAATATGAGCGATCCCGATATCAACAATGTCAGAAAGGATTTCCTCAATATGTGTAATAGTCGTTCTCGGATTTAACAAAGTAAATTTTAAGCAAGTTTGACCATCGGCTACTGTTTTTGCTACGACAGCCGTTCCTGTTTGGAAAAGTGTGCGATGAATGATTTTATTGATGTCCTCTGCTTGATGATCATCTATAAAACGAAACACGACTGCATTGATTTCTGGATCAGGATTGATCACCTCAAGATGCTCATTTTTCTCAATCAACGTAGCCACATCTTCCGCAAAATGGATGGTGTGGTCAATGATACTTGCAAACCCTTCTTCTCCAATCATACGCAGAGAGAGAAGGAGTTTTAGCGCATCAAACCGGCGCGTCGTCTGAACAGATTTATTCACGAGATGCAGAATGCCTTCCAGTTCATCTTCCTTTGGATTGAGATAATCTGCGTGGTAATCAATCAAACCAAAATGTCTTTTATCCTTTAGTAAAAATGCCCCGCAGGAGATCGGCTGATAAAATTGCTTATGAAAGTCAATCGTGATCGAATCAGCCAGCTCGATGCCATCTAATTTTCCTTGGAAGGTTTTGCTTAATACAAGCGCTCCTCCATAGGCAGCATCTGCATGAATCCACAAACCGAAAGGCTTCACCATGTCATATATGTCACGTACAGGATCAATACTGCCAAAATCAGTTGTCCCGCAAGTCGCCACGACTGCAAATGGAAGCAAATCCTGCTCTTTAAGCTCCATAAGCTTCTTCTGCAAATCATGCAGGTCCAGTCGGTGATGTTCGTCCGTCTCAACTAACACAACAGCCTGTTCACCTAAACCTAGCTGAGATGCTGATTTTTTCACAGTGAAGTGGGCATTCTTGGAGCAAAGAATCCGCATACGGTTTGCCTCGCTCGGCAACCCTTTCTGCTGTACATTCCATTGCCAAGTGTTTTCGCAAAATGCATCTCTTGCTAAAAGCAGTCCCATGTAGTTAGATTGGGTTCCACCGCTCGTAAAGGTCCCATCTGCTCGTTCTCCATAAGAAAACTTTTCACATAACCACTTGAGGATTTCCTCCTCAACCAAAGATGCAATGCCGCTTTGATCAAAGGAATCCATTGATTGGTTAAAGGAACTTACGATCACCTCTGCTGCCAGAGCAGGGATAAGAGGTGGGCAATGCAAATGTGCCAGGCATTTAGGATGTGACACATCAACTAAATGCGGTAAAAGGTGATTTTTTATATCTTGAAAAACAGACTCAATGGATTCACCAGCCGGTTGAATCTGGAATAACGATTCGACATGAGCCGCTAATTTCCCAGGCAATATTCCACTATACGGTCCTCTGCTTGTTTGCCACTCTGCCAGTAAGCTGTCGATGGATGTGTAGAGAGCCGCTTGGAAGGACTCCCTCCCAAGCTGGCTTTGTTGAATGAATAATGAATCGACAGATGGTTTAGTTGACTGCATCGTAAACTGCCTCTTTAAAAATCGTGATGACTTTTTCAAGCTGTTCTTCTGTCATGATCAAAGGCGGTAAGAATCGAATCACACTTCCAAAACGGCCTCCTGTCTCCACAATTAAGCCTTTATCAAAACAATTCTTTTGAATGAGACTGGCTAGCTCTGGATTTGCTGGATAACTGCCGTCCACATCCTGTTTCTCATCTGGATTCACAACTTCAACACCAATCATTAATCCTCTTCCTCGCACATCACCGAGAGCAGGCACTTGTTTTTGAATGTCTTTTAGATTGGCCTGCATACGCTGACCAAGCGCTTCTACATGATCAAGCAGATTGGTTTCTTTTATAAATTTAAGCGTAGCAGTTCCAGCTGCCATCGCCATTTGATTTCCTCTAAACGTGCCAATGTGTGCACCTGGATTCCATTGATCTAAGTCTTTGTCATAAATCACAACGGATAGCGGAAGGCTTCCCCCAATTGCTTTTGATAACACAATGACATCTGGCACAATACCAGCATGTTCAAAGGCAAACATCTTACCAGTTCGGCCGATGCCTGATTGAACCTCATCAATAATAAGTGGAATTCCTTTTTCTTTTGTGATTCGTCTCATTTCTTGTATCCATTCAATTGATGCCGGGATGGAGCCGCCCTCCCCTTGCACCGCTTCAAAGATCATGCCTGCTGGCGGAAGAATTCCACTCTCAGGGTCATTTAATACACGCTCAATATAAGAACTGGAAATGCGATGTGAGTCTTTACCGCCAATTCCAAATGGGCAGCGGTATTCATATGGATAAGGCAGGAAGTGAACATCTGGTATTAATCCTTGTACTTTTTCCTTTGGCGATAAGTTGCCGCTTAATGACATCGTGCCATGTGTAGCACCATGATATGCTCCGTGGAATGATAGAATAGAACGATTTCCCGTCGCTGTCTTGACTAATTTAATTGCTGCTTCTATAGCATCACCACCAGTTGGTCCACAAAATTGAATTTTCGCTCTTTTTGCAAACTCCTCTGGCAAGTGAGAAAAAATCTCATTCACAAATTCTTCTTTAATCTCTGAAGTGATGTCCAGCGTATGCAACGGTCTTTTTTCATGAAGCATACGTTCAATAGCATCTATAACAACCGGGTGATTGTGACCAAGGGCAAGTGTTCCTGCACCTGCTAGGCAGTCATAAAATTCTCTACCATCTGCATCTGTCACGATCATACCTTCGGCTTTTTGCATGGCTAATGGGAACCGTCTCGGGTAAGACCTTGCATTAGATTCTCTTTGACTTTGTTGCTCTAAAAATTGCTGATTTTTAGAAACGGTTTTGATGGACATAATAAAACACTCCTCCAATTGATAAAGATTATCATTTTCATTTACTAGCCTAGAGGATGTAAGATACGAAAGTCAATTGTATTCAAAAAGATGATTCTAAAAGCATATGAATGCTATTTTCTCTTTTTAACGAGTAATTTCGTGTATTTTTTACAAACATCTACAGCCATAAGGGCGATGTAACGTTTGAGTATGAAAAATATTGAAAAAAATTACAAAACAATTCTCCTGGTTCTTTTGCTCTATTCGTTGTAGCTCCCTTGTTTGATACGGGACGGCCGAATGAAATGAATGTAGTAAAACAAAAAATGAACGTTATTTTATCTTGATATAAATGGTTATAATGGTATAATTTCTCTGAAACGAAAGGGAATCGAGGGAGATCTGATGATTTTAACGAAACATGACCTGCACCACTACTTGGCACAAGATCAGAAAGCACTTGCCATCAATCGAAAAAGACCAAAGTGGCTTGGGGATGATATTTGGAAATATCAAATATATTTACGAAAATATGAGTACTATACGAATAGCGGTGCTACGTTACGCAAATGGTTTTATCGTTACTTACATAAAAAGAAAGGCATGCAGCTTGGCTTTGATATCCCAATTGGTGTATTTGGACCTGGGCTCAGAATCAACCATACTGGGCTGTTGATTGTGAACAAGCATGCCAAAATCGGCGCGTTTTGTGATATTCATCAAGGCGTAAATATCGGTCAAAACCATCATGAAAAAGATGTGCCCGTCATTGGAGATCATGTATGGATCGGCCCTGGCGCTAAACTGTTTGGAAATATTTATATTGCGAATCATATTTCCATCGGAGCAAATGCAGTAGTGAATCGCTCCTTTCATGAAGAGCGGATTGTCATTGCAGGTGTCCCTGCTCAAAAAATAAAAGAAAAAAGCCCTTCTTTATGAAGGACTTACTTGACCAAAGCAGTGAGCCACATGAGATAAAATAAGATGGATAAACATGAGGATCATCCTGCCCGAGCCCATCACCATTTATCCTATGATGCTTTGGCGCAATCAAACCATCAATCGGTAGCAACTTGAAGTGAAACAAATCACCACAGCCGTACTCTCTAATTTGCGTTGGAGTACCCGAAGACCAGCATGAGAAAGTACAAGACAAAGACGAGGATGGCAATCGCATAGATGAAAATGGACACAATCAGTACTGTCCAGCCCAACCCTTTTCTTCCTGTTTGAATGAGATATATTCCAAGTGTGAAGAGCCCGAGTAAAAGACCTAAGATGGCCCATAACCATTTATTTTTCCCGTGTTTTGGTGCATCAACGAATAGGTAGATTGCGACTAAGATGGATACAAACCAACCTGTAATCCATTTCACATTCATCCGCCACCCTTCTTTTTCAATTTATTTAATCTTACTATACTTTTTTCCTAATCTTAAAAACAACTATTCAAATGAATGATTCGGAAGGCTTTGCCATTCTTCTCTCAGCATCCCATACCGCATCGAATCATAATATTCCCCTTGATAGTAACGAACCTTACGCAGTCTTCCCTCAAGGATAAACCCGCATTTCTCTGCGCAACGCATCATGCGTTCATTTCCAGACCAGGTGGTCAGACCGATGCGTGGGATATCAATGTGTGAAAAGAGTTCATCGATCCATAGACGCAATGCCTTTGTTCCAACGCCCCCATTCCAAAAACGTGAGTCATAAATAAGAATCCCACACTCCAGCCAGCGTGTGCGTTCATTCTCCCAATAGTAAGAAACTGTGCCCTTTAATTCACCTCCAACATCAATGCCAAATAGTTTTGGCAGGACAGAATCATCCTGTAAATAGCGTTTTTTAAATGCAGCAAGCGATATGTCATGTTCAATAAAATACGGTGCATTCCACTTTCGATAGGCCTGGTCTGGTGCTTTAAACCTTAAATGCCATACCACTTCTAAATCGGTTTCGTCTAATGGACGTATGCTCACAATCTCTTCTTTTTTTCCTTTCATCTGTTCACGTTCCTTTACTTTGTCGTTCTTTTAGCAAGATGACGATACTCGATAGGCGTCATGCCTTCATTTTGCCGAAACAGCTTTGAAAAATACGTTGGGTCATCAATGCCTACATGTTCTGCAATGAGAGCTATTTTTTCATTCGTTGAAGCAAGCAGGCTTTTGGCTTTTTCAATTTTGAGTCGATTGATGTACTGGCTCGGCGTCAGTCCGTACACGGTCTGCATGCACCTTGTCATGTAATCAGGATGATAATGAAGAATCTCTGCCAGCTTCTCCATCTGTAATTTTTGCGTAAAATGACGTTCAAGATAGTGAACCACTTCTGAAGCGACAGTCTCCTTTGCACTTGGAATATGAAATGCTTCTTTTTGTAAATGAATGAGCATTTCCTCAAATTGAAGCTGCTTTTTGAGCTGAAGTTCAGACGCATCATCATTTAAAGCGCGCATCGCTGAAAGATGCTTCTGTAGCACGCTTCCCCCTTTCACTTTTCCTTTTCGGGGCAGACGAAATTCATAGCTTGCTGCTTTTTCAAAAGTGGCTTGATTTTGCTTCATATCAAACCAGTGTTCTCTCGGCCGATCTGTAAACTCAAATGAATCGATTGAAAAATGCAGCCACTCATAAAGTGTTTCTTCTTTGCATGGCAGATGTCCACCATGGGCAAGTCCCGGTGATAAGATGATATATTCTCCCTCTTTTACGTGATGAGGCACCTCGTCTTCTGTGATCCACAGTTCACCTTTCGTGACATAAAGAAGATCAAATACGGTGAAAATTCTGGAGATATGTCGTTCTCCTCGATGGAATACACCTTTGCCTGAAGCAATATAGACTGGAAATGGCGGTACAGTAAATGTAATAAACGGACCCATATTCATCCCCTTATGAAGTCGGATTTCTCCAATAAGTTTCGGTTTCATCTCTTCTTATTATAGTCGATGCAAGGTACACTATAAATCGGATTTATACGAAAGAAGGTGATGTGATGAAACCACAAGCACTGACAATACAAAAGGTTCAAGCCAAAAGTGAAAAATCCCACCCTTCATTATTTGCATTAACTTGGCCTATTTTTATCGAAATCTCTTTATATATGCTGATGGGGAGCGCAGATACACTGATGCTCAGCCAGTATTCTGACAATAGTGTTGCTGCAGTAGGAGTAAGCAATCAGCTACTAAATCTATTGATTGTGATGTTCAGCTTCATTACGACTGGGACGACGATTGTCATTGCGCAGCTTTTAGGAGCGGGCCGCAAGCAGGATGCGACCCAAGTTGCCTATGTATCACTAGGCACCAACTTCCTCATTAGCTTTGTGATCAGTCTTCTTATGTTTGTGTTAGCTGTGCCCATCCTGCATATGATGGGCTTATCAAGCGAGCTCATGCCAGATGCAACCGTCTTTTTACAGATTGTCGGCCTGCTTTCTTTTATTCAGGCGCTCATTATGACCTATAGTGCTATTTTAAAAAGCTATGGATTCACGAGAGATACGATGTATGTCACCATCGGTATGAACTTGTTAAATATTGCTGGTAATTATTTGGTCATCTTCGGACCATTTGGCTTCCCTGTATTAGGTGTCATGGGTGTTGCTCTTTCCACATCATTTGCACGGTTGATCGGTCTTACAGCCATGATTCTCATTGTTCGACACCGCATTGGATTGCGGTTTTCATTCAAGCGAATGTTTTACATCCAGCGAACGCATTTAAAAAAACTGCTAAAAATCGGCATTCCTTCTGCTGGAGAACAACTTTCTTATAATGGCTCTCAAATGATTATTACGCTGTTTATCACATTTATGGGCACGCAAGCACTGGCAGCAAAAGTCTATACCCAGAATTTGATGATGTTCATTATGTTATTTGGTGCCGCCATTAGCCAAGGAACGCAAATCTTAATTGGGCGCCTGATCGGGGCGAAAGAATTTGATGCGGCCTATCGAAGATGCATGAAAAGCTTATACTGGGCCATTGCCATCTCACTTCTTTCTTCTACTGCTTTATCTTTATCATCGACGCATTTACTTACTTTTTTCACTAGCAACAGTGAGATCATTCAAATAGCGAGTCTCCTCCTCATATTGACAATTATTTTAGAGCCTGGACGCTCTTTTAATATGGTCATCATCAACTCCTTGCGGGCAGCTGGTGACGCGAAGTTTCCAGTCTATATGGCGATGATTTCAATGTGGGGCATCGGCCTTCCGATCGCTTATTTATTAGGCATTCAACTTGAAATGGGCCTTATCGGGGTTTGGATTTCTTTTATCGTGGATGAATGGGTAAGAGGTATCTTCATGTATAGGCGGTGGCGTTCAAGGATATGGACGGAGTACCGTTTTACTTCCACATAAAAAGGACTGCGGGTGCAGTCCTTTCAGATTGTTGACAAAGGGCTAAAACGAACTTTATTTTACCCCTTTGTCTTCTTTTCATTACGTAATATCTTCTAAAATAAGTGCTTTTTCTTGTGTTGAAATATATGACCGCTTCGTAAAGACGCGGTATTCGTTTTCTCGAGTTTTATCTAAAATAGCCTTATAAAAGTGAGCAGCTGCTTTCACTGGAATCCTTGAATAAAGTGGGAATTCATGGAGATGGTCAAAAAATTCCTCATAGTACGCCTCTGCCTCAAAAGCAATATATTCCCATACGTGCTGGAAGGCTTGATTGACGATCCCTTCTTGTAATTCTTGCTCTGTATACCCAAATTGATCCATGACTTGTTTTGGCAAATAAATGCGGTTCCTTTCCGCCTTATCCTCACCAATATCTCGAAGAATATTAGTCAACTGCATGCCAATCCCAAGGGAGATCGCAGCTTCTTTTAGCTGTTCTTTTTTACGCGGTGCAATGATCGGAAGCAGCATTAATCCAACTGTACTTGCGACATGATAGGAATAGATGAGCAGTTCATCTAACGTTTCATATCGATGCTGCTCTAAATCCATCTCCTGTCCTCGCAGCAGGTCACGGAATGGGGATTCATCCATACGAAACTGTTGAAATGTATACTCCAGCGCCACCCACATTGGATCATCACGATCTACTTCTCCTTGCAAGAAACGATTAAATGCCTCCTGAAAAGACGCCAGTTCTTCCTTTGGTGAAGGAGACTCATCTACAATGTCATCCGCTCTCCTACAAAAAGAATATACGGCCCAAACAGCCTGTCTTTTCTTTTTAGGTAGCATGGAAAAGGCACGATAAAACGTTTTTGAATGGGTTTGAATGGTCTCTTCACATATTTTCAATGCTGTTTGCACATCAACCACTTAGCTTCACTTCCTTTCTGTTGTTCAGCTCTTTAAGCAGTACAGAAGCCATGAGCTTTGCACTTTGCATCACGATCGGTACCCCGCCGCCGGGATGGATGGAAGCACCTACCGCATATAGATTGTCTACATCTGCAACCTTTACTTGCGGGCGAAACACACCTGATTGAAACAAATTAGGAGCGAGTCCAAAGCTGCCGCCTTCAAACAATCCTTCTCGCATTGAATCATTCGGTGTTCTCACCTTTTGCCAGACAACCGCCTCTCGCAGCTGTGGAAAGCCTCTTTTCTCAAGACGTTCCACCATTTTATCCACAAAGTCTGTCTCTTGTTCCCAATTGATGTGATCTCCTGATGGAACAGGAATGAGCATATATAGGACACTGCTGCCTTCTGGGGCAAGGGATGGATCGATGATAGATGGATTAAAAGTATAAAATGATGGATCTTGAGGTATCGTTTTCGTTTGGAACACCTCTCTCATATGCTGATCAAAGTGTTCTCCCATGAAAAATTGATGAACAGGTGCTTCATCGTATACTTTGTTTAACCCTAGATACACCATCACGCAGCCGGAGGATGGAACGTATTTACGCCGGTCTTGTTCACCTAAACCAAGCTGTTTTAACGCCGCTGGATAATCTCCGTTCATCACAAATGCATCAGCTGCTATGTGCTCATCATTTATTTTTGCCTTGACCACACGTTTCCCCTCAAACTCAAATTGTGCGACTTCTTCACTTTTTCTTATGTGTACACCCGTCTTTAAGAGCTGTCTCTCCAATATATCTACTAAACTCGCATATCCGCCTTTTAAATAGTAAATTCCGTGTGCGTGCTCACTATATGAAACAAGCGAATAAATGGCAGATGCTTCATACGGATTTCCTCCGACATAGAGGGTTTGAAGTGCATATGCATCTCGGAGGCGCTCATCTGAAAAATATTTTTTGAGAGAACTTTGAACGGTTCGATATGCTTTTAATTTCATTAAAATCTTCATGTTCGCTTTTGTAAAAAAGGTTCGTTTTTCATGAAATGATTTTTCTAGAAAAGCTTCCTGCCCTTCTTGAAACCGATCCGTCATTTCTTGCATAAATGTTAAATATCCCTGTTCTTCCTTTGGAAATACACGTTTGATTTCTTCTAGTTGTCGCAGTGTATCAGAGTATTTCGTATAGGAGGTTCCATCTTGATAGTGGATCGTATACAGCGGATCGAGCTGCAAGAGATCAAGAGATGTTTCATCAATGCCTACGTCATGTAAAATGCCTTTTAACATATCAGGAAGTAGGACAATGGTCGGACCTTCATCTACTTTATATCCTTTCTCACGTACAAAAGCAAGTCTCCCGCCGAGCCGTTCATTTTTTTCAACAAGGGTGACATCATGTCCAGCTTTTTTTAAATAGAGGGCTGAGATCATTCCGCCAATACCGCCGCCAGCAATCAATATATGTTTTTTCATGAGGCGCTCCCCTTTTCTTGATGTGGCACTCTTTTGTGCGTATGTTTCTCTTTTGACAGAATCGCATTTGTCGTAATTCGCGCTGATTCTAAAATGGTTGGCAATCCGCTGCCCGGGTGGGTTCCTCCACCAACGAGCCAGCAGTGTTTCAACTCATCAAATTCGTTATGCGGCCTGAGTACCATCATCTGCGTCAACTGGTGACCAAGATTAAATGTAGCTCCTTCATACACGTACAGCTCTTCTTCCCAGTGCTTAGGCGTGATCATCCGCTCGACTTCAATATGCTGCCTGATATTCTTAAAGCCTGTTTTCCGCTCCAGCGTATCCAGCACAAGCTCTCTAAATTCTTCTTGATGCGCTTCCCAGTCAATACCGCTTTGATTATTGGCAACGGGTGCTAACACATAAAGAGCGGACTTGCCTTTTGGCGCAAGCGAATCATCTGTCACACTTGCATTTTGAATATAAATGGACGGATCATCCGGCAGCTCAAAGGTTTTCGTAATCTCTTTGACGAACTTCGCATAGTCATCGGAAAAAACGATGGTATGATGCGGCTCATCATATATCGTATCTAAACCTAGGTACAGCATAAAGGTGGAGCATGAGAATTTTTTCTTTTTCAGTTTCTTCTCGCTATATTTCTTTAAAAGACCCGGCTCTACAAGCTTTGTCATCACGTGTGCAAAATCACCATTTACGACCACCTCATCTGCCTGTATTTCTTCACCAGTTTCTAAGCGAATGCCCTTCACTTTCCTGCCTTCCGTCAGCAACTTGTCAACTCCAGTTGATAGATGAAGGGTAGCCCCAGATTCAACAGCTGCCTTTGCCATCGCTTCTGACAGCTGATTCACTCCGCCTTTCGGGTGATAAACGCCTGTGTCATGCTCCATAAAGGAAAGAATTGAGAACGCTCCTGGGCATTCCCAAGGTGACATCCCTAAATATTTTGATTGGAATGTAAAGGCATATTTCACTGATTCATTTGAGAAATAATCCGACAGCACATCATATAAGCTTTTATTTAATGAGAGCTGAGGAAGTGCTTTGATGACTTTTGGACGCAAATAATGATGGAAACGATCCATTTTACTTTGTAGAATTGGTGTTAGGCGGTCCATTTTTCGTTTTGTATCATTCATAAAACGTACATACCCCTCGCCCTCCCCAGGTGCAAAGGCTTCTAGACGTTTGTACATTTCGTCTCGATCTCGAATCATATCAAGCTTCTCATCTTGAAAGATTAATCTATACATTTCTTTTAATTCAATCACATCTATATAATCATAGAGATTTTTACCGGCAAAGGTGAACAGTTCCTCTGCAATATGAATCATACTGAGAAAAGTAGGACCTGTATCAAACGTGAAATCACCAAGTTGAAACTTAGAGTTACGTCCGCCAACAAAGGACTGTTTTTCATATATATGAACATCATGTCCTTTGCTTTGCAACATCATAGCTGCTGCAAGTCCCCCTGGTCCTGCTCCGATCACAATGATTTTCATTATCCTTTTTCCTCCAAATTAATTCACTTTAAGTTAATTATACAAATTGAAGCGGTTAGATCAACTTTTGATGTGCTCTAAAAGTCTCATGTTATGTATCAAAAAAGCCGACTTCCTTTCAACAAGTGCAAGAAAGCCGACCCTTTGTTATGCTTCTATATCAATTCGATATGTTTCAAACCAATGATGAATCTGTGCCAAATGGGCAATGAGCTGTGGGCCTTTCATTAACTGACCATACCAAGGAACCTGGAAAGAAGCCCCTTCCGTTTCAATCAGCTGTTTTAATTGATGTGGATCTAAAAATTCATGAAGCACAGAATCCTTTTGCGCGAGACAATCTGTTAACATCTCTTTTACCGCCTGAGTATAAGCAGGATGATGTGTTTTCGGATAAGGGCTCTTCTTGCGATAAAGCACTTCATTCGGTAAAATTCCCTCTAATGCTTTTCTCAAAACCCCTTTTTCCCGATTTCCATACATTTTCATTTCCCAAGGAATATTCCATACATACTCAACAAGACGATGATCTGCGAATGGAACACGTACCTCAAGGCTCGCCCCCATGCTCATACGATCTTTTCGATCCAGCAGTGTTGTCATAAACCAAATCATATTTAAGTAAAAAAGTTCTCTTCGGGCTTTATCTACTCCAGTTTCCCCATCTAAAAGAGGGGTTTCTGCCACGGTTTCTTCATATTTGCTTTGCGCATATTCCTTCAGTGATAATTTCTTTTGCCATGAGTCTTGAAGAAGCTGAATGCGTGCTTCCGTTGATCTCATCCACGGAAATCCATTGGTTTCGCTTGCCATGTGAAACCATGGGTAACCTCCAAAAATTTCATCTGCACATTCACCTGATAAACCAACAACAAAATCCTTTTTAATTTCTCGGCAGAACCATAGTAAGGAAGAATCAATATCTGCCATCCCCGGCAAATCTCGCACTTCAACCGCTTCTTTCAAATAAGAAGCCAGCTCTTTTTGCCCAATGATACAGCTGTGATGATTCGTTTGAAACGCTTTGGTCATTCGATCAATCCACGGGCCGTCAGCATTCGGCTGAAATTGACTTGCTTCAAAGAATTGATCATTTCCGTCGTAATCAATGGAATACGTATGCAGCGGGGCTTTCCCTATTTTCTCAAAGTGCTTGGCGGCAATGGCCGTAATGGCACTAGAATCCACACCGCCCGATAAAAACGTACATACAGGCACATCAGAGACAAGTTGTCTTGTAACAGCATCCGTAAAGAGTTCCTTCACGTGCTGAGCGGTGTCATCCAGCGAATCTGTATGCTGCTTGCTTTTGACATTCCAGTACCTCCACACACGCAAACCATCTTTTGAAAAGGTTAGGGCATGAGCAGGTCTCAGCTCTTTCACCCCTTTAAATACGCCTTGCCCTGGTGTTCTAGACGGCCCTAAACCAAAGATTTCTGATAACCCTTCATGATCCACTTTGGCTTTCATTTCAGGATGAGCCAGAAGTGCTTTGATTTCTGAGCCAAACAAAAAGGAATGATGACGTTCTGTATAGAAAAATGGCTTGACACCGAGCCGGTCTCTCGCTGCAAATAATAATTCACGCTCACTATCCCAAATGACAAATGCAAAAATTCCATTAAAATGGGTCACACACTCTTCCTTCCATTCTGTATAGGCGTGAAGAAGAACCTCTGTATCAGAATGCCCAAGAAAGCGGTGCCCCCTTTTGAATAATTCTTTTCGTATATCCTCCGTGTTATAGAGTTCTCCATTGTATACCACCGTATAATCATGGTGTTGATGGGTATATGTCATCGGCTGCTTTCCGCCTTCAACATCGACAACGGCTAACCGTTTATGGCCGAAAAGAACGTGCTCACTTTTCCACGTATTTGTATCATCCGGCCCTCGTTTAGATAATGTATCTGTCATTTGATTGATTACATGATCCTGTTGGATGAGCTGCTTTTTAAAGTCTGCCCAGCCTGTTATTCCACACATCATCATCAGCTCCCATCCGTTTTTCATCAAGTGTTCTCATTTAGCCTTTCTTAGTTTATGCATCGGCTCCTTGATAGTTGATTTGTCCTTTTTTCCCCCTGTGTATAGGACAAGCTTCATTTGGTAAGAAAAGAAAGAGGAAAGGAGGTTTTGCGAATGGAGAACCGAATGACATATCTTCAGCAAAACCACCCAAAATGGTGTAACGGGTACTTACTGATGGAAAACGGTCATTGTCTGATTGAAGACGAAGAAGGAGACATCATGCTGCCTGAAAGCCTTCAAAGTTCTATGATCTGTTTGAAAGAAAAGGATCGATGGACAAAAGGAGAATTGCTCGGGTCTGTCGTTCTTTGTGAGAATGGGAAGTTGATGGAGGTAAAAGGCGGTGAACGCATTCAATATACAGCGTCTCTTTCTAAAGGGTGGCTTGATTTGCTCATGTTCGTACCGGAAAGCGTCTTTTATCAGATCATTGACTATGTAGAACAGCTTGGCTTTTCCGTCTATGATTGTATCTTCTCTTCCTTCCATCCTTCTCATCGCGTGTCTTTTTTTCAGTTTTCAGGAGACATGCAATCACTTGCCCTTCAATGCCACCATCATTCGGGTACAAATCAAGTTCAATTGGAATGGACGACGTCTGACGGTCACCGGATGATGTCTCAGTTTGATCTCACATAAAAAGGGCACTGCTTTTGATAAGCAATGCCCTTTTTATCTTAAAAGATATGGAAACCGATCGGCAGACGTAAGCCGAGAAGAATGGTCACAATGGCAACCACGATAAAACCAATGAATACACCCGTCACCGATTTTCCTTTTTTCTTGCGTACAAGGACCATTTCCATGAAACCAATCACAAGAATACCAAGTATCATTTTTCCAACATACTCGCCCCCGTAACCCGGGATTTTCATTCCTGTACGAACATACAGCTCTACACCCGTTGCAATAATAATCAAGTAAAATAGGCGTACGATCATATGCACAATTTTAGCGCCTTTATCGTTTTTACCTGCTAATGCAAAGGCAACGAAAAATAAAATAATACCTAGCACCCACGCTGTAATATGTAAATGTGTTCCCATTTGTGATTTCCCCCTTTATCAGAACAATTACCTTCTCATCGTACCACGAAATAAGTCGAACACAAAGCGACAATCCTGTGTCAACACGCCTTTATTTGACGCGATTTGATAACGTCCCAATTGGTTCAATTGTTACTTCAACCTGATCGCCTGAGGCTAAAAATTTTGGCGGTTCAAAACCTTTGCCGACTCCAGAAGGTGTACCTGTTGCAATGATGTCTCCCGCTTCCAGCGTCATCCCTTTTGAAAGAGTTGACACAATGTCTTCAATTGGGAAGATCATTAATTCCGTACTGGCAGACTGACGAACCTCTCCGTTTACCTTTGTTTCCACATGGAGTGCTCCATGATCCTCGATCACTGACTTGTGAACGATATAAGGTCCCATTGGACAAGTTGTATCTAAGCTTTTTCCGATGAAAAATTGTTTGTGTTTTTTCTGCAAATCTCTTGCCGTTATATCATTTAAAATGGTGTAACCGAAAATGTAATCGTGGACCTCTTCAGGAGCAATATTCTTTCCTGTTTTGCCAATGACAATGGCAAGCTCCCCTTCGTAATCCAATTCACTTGTCACATCTTCATGGAGAAGAATGTCCGCTTCATGCCCTACAACAGAGGTAGGCGCCTTTGTAAAGATCATCACGTCTTTAGGAATATCTGCCGCACTTCCCATTTCCATGACGTGATCTTGATAGTTTTTCCCAACACACATGATGTTTTTCGTTGGTTTTGGAATCGGTGCATGGAGTGTCACGTCCGAAAGCGGATAGACATAAGAGCCGCGGTCTTCTTCTTTTTTCTCCGCCCAATCAAGAAGCTGTTTGACGTGTTCGACAAACTTGTCCCCCATGTTGATGCATTCAGATAAAGAGTTTGGCAATGTCTCCAGCTCAAATAGTTTTGCTTCTGCCTTTTTGACGTCCATCACCCATTCATCATCAATGACGACCCCGATAAACAATCTGTTATGTATCTCACCTGTAAAAAACTTCATGTCTTCCCCTCACAATCTTCATTTCACTACATTATGATGTCTCATTTTTATTTCTCTACGAAATAAAAAAAACCCTTTTTTATCATACTCTCTTTTAAAAAGGGTTTCAAAAATGAAGACCTGACATTTAGCGGTAGCGTCGATACTCCCACATATTCCCTTGATCCCATTTACGATCAACATTTCCTTGATGGCGGGAATGATGTTTTTTCTTTCCGCATCTTCGGCAAGAGTGACTCCGTTTATGGTGATGAGAACGTTTAGATCGATGGCTGCGGTGTGATTTGCGGCAGCTTTTCTTATGATGTGATCTGTGTTTGCTGCGGCATGATTTTTTTGGTTCACTCTTTTTGCTGCGGCAAGACTTTTTGCTTTTATACGACTTTTTACTTTTGCATGGTTTCTCGCTCTTTACACTTTTCTTTGAGCAGCGACTTTTTTTAGAGCGATAGCTTTTATGGCTTTTTTTGCTGCGATGTGACTTACGGCAGCCTCCTCCACCAAAGAACCAGTGACGGCGATTTGAATGACGAGAACGAGATGATTTGTGCGAATGTCCCGATTCTGGTTCACGATCTAAGTGTTGATCACGCCCCTCACTTCGAAGTGAATCAACTGCATGTTCAATATGCGAATGATCAAATGTGCTCACGAACAATTCCCCTCCCAAACTGTGCTCTGACAAAACAAACAGACAAAGCTGTTTATCTTCTCTGCTTTATGTTACGAGACTCGATAGACAAGTGTTCTTGGCGAATGCCTCTTTCTTAGAAAACTCCATGAATACCTACCAGAAGGTACAGGACATTCCTTCAATTTCATATAGTGGAGGAGAATAGGAGGGTGATGAATGCATGGACACAGAACCTTTAAAACAACTGGATATCTGGATTCATCCAAAAGATCTCATGGAATTAAAAAAGGACGTATGGAACGATGAACCCGTCGAGGCCATTCTGAAAACCGGCCAAACGAAGTCACATATTTATGCCTCATACCGAGGATCACACATCCGAAAGCTCAAGAAAAAATCCTATCAAATTGAATATCGAAAACCAAAGCAAAGACAAGGCGAATCCCTTTTTCACTTAAATGCAGAGTACAATGATCCTTCTTTCATTCGCAACAGGTTGTCTTTTTATTTCTTTGAACAAATGGGTGTGTTCAGCCCGTCCGCTTCTCATGTGTTTCTGACCATTAATGGAAGAAAAGAAGGCATTTATTTAAAAATAGAATCTGTAGATGAGCTGTTCCTCCAAAAACGACAGCTGCATGGAGGCGGCATTTATTATGCTGTAGATGATGACGCCAATTTCTCTCTTTTAAGTTCATTTGATAAAAAGCCAAAAAAACATCTTCTTCTCGGTTATGAGAAAAAAACGGGAACTCCTGAACACGACAAGCAGCTGAGTGAATTTATTTACTTTTTGAACACCGCAAGGGACGACACGTTTGCAAATAAGATTGAGCAGTATCTTGATGTAACACAATATTTCCGCTGGCTCATTGGTGTCGTGTGTACCCAAAATTTTGATGGCTTTGTTCATAACTATGCGCTTTATGTGAATGATCAAGGAAGGTTTCAAGTAATGCCTTGGGATTATGATGCGACTTGGGGTCGTGATATTCATGGAGAAGAAATGGCGTTTGATTATATTCCAGTCAGCGGTTTCAATACATTAACCGCTAGATTACTAGACATCCCTGCATTTAAAAGAGACTATTATGCCCTTTTCCAGCACGTACTAGATACACATTTTTTAGAAAACCGGCTTCTCCCCATCATTGAGACATGGCATGCTTCGATTGATCAGCGAATTGGAGATGATCCATATACGAAAAACCGACAAGACATGCTGCGTTCAGAGCGAGAATTAATCCGACAGTATATCAACAAAAGACGACGTTATTTACAAACTGAGATTAAAAAAGAGACATCGCGCCTGTAAAGACACTTTCGAATTTTGTCACTTTAGTTCTCATATTGACGAAAGAGCTTTTTTTATAGAAAAATAGGGTATACTAACCATATCCTTCTATTTGATAAAAAATGTGAGAGTTGGCGTCCGTTATGATCAATTATGAAATTGAACAAAAAAGATTACATTTGATTGAGACCGCAAAAAAATTCGGAATGAATGCCGAAGAAACCATCAGGTGCAGTCAAGAGCTTGACACACTCTTAAATAAAGGCATCAAAACCACCTCTAAAGAATGCTCGAATAAAGGGTAAACCATACACTTCATTCCTCTCATCAAAGTTCTTCAAAAAGACAATCACATATTAAAAGACCCATCATAAGCTATGGTGAAACGCCCAAAAACGAAGTGCCCTATTTTTCTAAAGGATGTGCACCGCTATGCCGGCTATTGTTGGAGCCTTTAAAGTAAATGCCGTCGGAACGAGCGGAGTCGTTCATGTTGGAGACTGCATCACCATTTCTCCAAATAGTCAGGTTAAAACGTTTGCCGGCGCAGGCAGTTTTAACACTGGTGATCAATTACGCATTAGCAACTATAAAAGTGTGACAAATACGTATGATAGTGATGTCATTGATCAACCGCTTGTTGGTAACTTGTAAGGAGTGAGAATCCGTTGAACTTCTATATTAATCAAGCGATACAAATTAATTACTTACGTGTGGAGTCTGTGAGTAACTCATCCGTTCTGCAAATCGGAAGTGCTGGATCAATCAAGGCACTCTCCAATCTGTATAACACTGGAAGCTACGTAGAGTCAGCACCTGCCGCAGCAGGCACACAAGGAATTCAAGAATCTCAAGGCGCAAGCACAGCACCTTTTGTACCGCTTCAGTCACCAACAACATAAGTTCATCTGCAATCCCCGGAGGTGTATGCATATGTATGACTATCAAAACAACGCTTCACAATTGTATGGCATCATTCAAAAGCAAACACAGCAAATCATGATGCTTGAAAAAAGGCTTAACGAGCTTCAGCAGGAAATGCAAATGATCAAAGATAAACCGACAACAACGATTGAACGGATTGATTATCAATTTGATCAACTGAAAATCGAGCGGCTGGAAGGCACATTAAATATCGGCCTCAATCCATCTGATCCAAATAGTGTTCAAAATTTTGAAGTGGGCCAAACAACAACCCCGGGAATTGGAATGATGCAGCAAGAAATGGCTGATCAATCTTTCAATCAAACACGCCAGCTTGTCGATGCATTCTTAAATGAAGAAGCTCCACAGCTTCTTGAAGAACTAGAGCAGCGATACGAAGGCTCGCTTGATGAAAGCAACAAACACCATATCATTGAGGACATTCGAAAACAAATAGACAGCAGAATCAAATATTATGCGGGGCAGCTACCACAAAGGGAAGATATGACCCCGCTTCAACGTTCCGAGCAAATTGCTGAATATGTGAAACATGATGTCAAACGGGCAATCGAGCACTTTTTAGCCCATATTCCAAATGAAACGAAAGGAGAGGAAAACGGATGAATTTCACAGTCGTCAACCGCAACATCGAAACCGGAAGCATTAAAGTAGTTGGGGTATCGTCCTCTTCCCTATTTATTATCGGGGACACGGATCACGTACAACTGTCATCGATTTTCGATACACCGCCAGAATCATTAATTATTGGACCGTTTGTTCCTCTAGCCCCTCGATAATGATCAAGCGCACATCTCAAGTGAAGTTCTCGAAGGTGAATTCTGTCGGGATTTCAAGTGTTGTTCAAATTGGTGATACACAAGAGCTATGTCCGAACGTGAAGGTGTTAGCTGTTCAGCGAACCATTAGTTTGTTTTATGGAAATGAAGCTGAAAACCTAGATGCAAAAGAATTTGAAGTGTATTATGAGCCGATCCCATTGATGCTGCCAGAACGAGCGGTTAGAACGGCCTTTTATCATGAAAAGCCTCTCATTAAAGTGTCGTCCATTCATGTAGAAGGGGTCTCTTCCTCCTCTATCTATCAAATTGGCTCTACGTGCGGAATAAATGCCGTTGCGCGAGTGAAGCATATTCGAGAGTTATTTAGCAACAATGACGAACAGCCGCCAAACTCACAATTGGACCTACCTGCGCATATGATGGTGATATGACTTCGAATAAAGGATGTCGATTATGCCAGCAATTGTCGGACCCATTTACATTAACTCGATTTCTGGGGGCGTCGTAAACGTCGGTGACTCATTTTATCTTTCGCCTAAAAGTTCTTCAAAATCTGCTTTAGGCTCTGGAGCGGGGAATACCGGAGATTTCTTGATTTTAAATAATGGCATTAGCGCCACCAACTATGTGGATCCTGACTTAAATGATCAGAATATGGTAGGCAATGCATAAAGCGGCTCCTCTACACTCATTTCATTTAGAGGAGCGCTTTTTTATGCTTATTTCTTTCTGCGTTGTCTTGATTTCTTTGTTTTGACCAGCTTGCTTGCCGGCTGCTTTCGAATCCATTTGATGTACGGAACAAGCTTTTCATCTTGTCTTAGTGCATCCAGCGTATTCAAACGTGCGGCAAGCTCCTGGTTTGTATAAAGAGCATGTACCTGTTTATGGCAAGGGATACACAGGAAGGCAGTCGGTAGAAAGGCCCCTCCTTCTTCTCTTGGCGTTAAGTGATGTTCCGTAAGGACGACCTCTTGTCTTCCGCACAGCTCACATAATCCAATCGTTTGCTTTGCCAACCTGAGATCACCTCACTTTACATTAATTCCATCGAGACTGTTGTTCCTTTCCCGCTTGGATCTGCTGGGTGGACAATCAGTTTCTTTGGCAGTCTCATCTTTAATTCTTCCACATGGCTGATCACACCAACAGCTAAATTTTGAGACTGTAGTTTCTCTAATGCCGTAATCACCGTATCTAACAAGTCTTGATCGAGTGTACCAAATCCTTCATCTAAGAAGAAGAATTGCAGCGGGAACTCACCTCTCAGCTGAATTTGTGCAGACAGAGCAAGAGCAAGTGCTAAAGACGTCAGGAAAGTTTCTCCCCCAGACAAGCTAGATACCGGACGTCTGACACCTCCATTGGCATCATCCCGCATCACAAAACCGCCCTCTGAATCGACTTCAATGGCATACCTTTGTCTTGTCAAAATCCCAAGACGATGAGAAGCATCGCGACTGACACTTTCTAGCTGTTCTTCTGCTAGGAACTCAACAAATGTATTCCCTTTAAACACAGTTTGAAGCTTATCCAGCCGGTCAATTTCTTGCTGCAGTTCTTCAAGGCGTTCATGAATGCTTGCAAAGCGCTGATGGTTTGCTTCAATCACTCGCAGATGCTCCTGTGCAGATCCACTCAGCGCTGTCGCTTCTTCAAGCGCTTTTTCCGCCGCTTCTTTTTTTAGTTGAATATCTGTCCACTCGTCTTCATCCAGCGACTCACCTTTTAACAGTTCCGAAATTCGCTTTAAGTTTGCTGCACATTGCTTTCTTTTATCCTCAAATTCCTCAATTTCCTGTTTGACTGTAAGACGTACAGATCGATCCATTAAAGCAGGTTCAACCTCCTGCGGCTGATCAAAAGGAGTAGGTCCTGTTTCTTTTTGCCATGCTTCCTCAGCTTCTTGTTTTCGCCGCTTAGCCTCTTGGAGCTGACGTTCACTGCTTGAGAAATGGCTTTGCGCCTCACTAAATAATTGCTGTGCATGCTTAAATTGCTCGTACGATTGCTGTTCTTTTTCATTTAGATGAGCAAGAGATTGTTGAACTTCGTCCAGTTCATCAGAAAGAGAAGCGGCTTTTAAAGGATATCGCTGTAAATCTGTTTCATATTGATCGATCAGGTGTTGCTGGCTTCCCAGCTGATGCGCCAGCTTATCGAGTTCCTTCTCTAGATCGTATATGGCTGTTTGCAGATGCTCTTTTGCCTGCTGTTTTTCCTCTAGAAAAGAAATACTCTTCTCAATACGCTCTTGATAACCTTCCGCTTGTTGATCCTTTTCGTCAATTTGTTGCTGCATTTCCTGCACTTGGTTGATTGTCAGGTGAGGAAAGGTCTGTTCAAATTGCGTCAGTTGTTCGGAAAGCTCAGATCGAAGCTCCTTGATCAGCATGTCTAGTTCTTGTATGCGCTGCTGCTCAAATGTCAGTTGATCTTTGACTTTGCTCATTTCTGCCGCTTGATCATAAGTGACGTCCATTAAACGAGCTCGTTTGCTTTCGATTGCTTGAATATCTTGTTTTACGCCTTTCCATTCTTGAATCAGCTGGTGCAAAGACTGCGGATTCTGTACTGCTTCTACTGCTGCAGCTACTTCCGAATCGGGGGCTTTTTGAGATAAAAAGGAGAACTGTTTAACTAATTGATTGGCATGCGTTTCAAGCAGCTGCTTTGCAGCAAACATGTCTCTAGCATATTCCTCTGCCTGCTTGAGCTCTTTATCCATTTTTACAATCCATTCATCAATTTGGGCAACCGTTTCTTCATGGTCATTGTCTATCACAGCCTTTGGATCATGATGAATTGATCCACAAACAGGACATGGTTCACCGTCTACTAGCTCTGCCGCTAATTCTTTTCTTAATTCTGCCGATCTGACAACATCACGCTGTTTTAATTTTTCTTGTTTTTTGTCCTGCTCTTTATGACTCCATTCTGTAAGACCTCGTTCAAATTCACATACATAAAAATACAATTGTTCTATCGCTTGAAACGATTGATTTATTTTTTCATGATGATCTTTTTGCTGTTTTTGAAGCTTTTCATATGATTGTGTCGCCTGTGCTGAACGCTGTCTTAGCTCCTCAATCTTTTGTTCTTCCTTTTGAATACTCACATTCATTCTTTGAACATTTTCACTGAAACGAAGTGCGTCTTGTACAAGTTTCCGCTCTTTGACAGAGACTTGTAATTGTTCCAGCTCATGCTTCAACTGTGTTTGTTTCGCAAGCGCACGCTCTAATAAAGATTGCAGGTTTTCGGCTTCCGCTTTTTTTTGAGTCAATTGCTGCGCTTTTTCATGGTTTTGCTGCTCTAGTACGGTCTTTTCCTGAAGAGCTGTTTCTTTTTTTCGTTCAATTTCTTTTAATTGAATCAGCTGCTCTTTCTTTTGAAGAAGCTCTGGCTCATTTTCCATTTTCTTTTGCCGTGTTTGCTCATACTCCTGCGTCATTTGATCATAGATCGTTCGTTGATGAAGTAAATGTTTTTCTGCTTCCTGCTTCTCTTTTGATGCTTGAGAGAGCTGCTTTTCAGCCTTTGTTAATGCATCCGCATAAGGCTTTAATGTCTCTGCCTGCTCTGCAATGCGAAGTTGATTCTTTTTCTCTTCCATCGTTGGTGCCAGTAGATTGAGTTTGTTTTGTTCCTTCTCGTACGCTTCTTGTTCCTTTTGATACTGCCAGATGGCTTGCGCTTTTGTAAAAGTAGTGAACGCTTCGTCCCGCGTTTGTTTTTTCTCAAGAAAAATAGCTTGCGCCTGCGCAGCTGCTTCTTTAGCTTTCGCTAATGCCTCTGGACCAGCTTCTCCTAATCCAGTCAGTTCAGCCAGCAGTTCGTTTTTCTGACCATAGTGATTTTGAGCCTTTGCGCGTAAACGTTTGACGAGCTGATCACCATATTTCTCCAAATTAAACAAACGCTGCAGCATTTGGCGTCTGTCGGCTCCTTTCAATGAAAGGAATTCCGCAAACTTTCCTTGGGGTAAAACAACCGCTCTCGTAAAATCGTCAATGGTTAAACCAAGTAATTCTTCTATTTTACGATTGACCTCACTTGCTTTATCTGCAAGAACTGTCTGCGTATCACCAATTTCAATCAATCGGCATAACGTCGTTCTAACCTTCATTTCATCTGCCCGTTTAAAGGCACGTTCCACTTTATAAGAAATATGGTGTTCCCTTTGCAAAGCGAACGTAAAGGAGACAGACAGCTTTTCTTCAGCTTGGTTCAAAATACCATGCGTATTATTGAGTGCACGTTCGACCTTGCCATAGAGTGCTAGTGTCATGGCATCTAATATGGACGATTTTCCGCTTCCAGTCGGTCCAAAAATACCAAACACACCTGCATCACATAAGGAGCTAAAGTCAATGGTTTGCTCTTCTCTGAAGCTATGAAGTCCTTTAATGGTTAGCGTGATCGGCTTCAATTCGCTTCCTCCTCTTGCATGTCATTGGCAAGCTCTAAAAATAGCTTGACAGTTTTTTCATCAGGTAGACCTCCACCTGTCTGACGCTCATAAAATTTCACGAACCGCTCTTCAATCGAGAGTTTTTCCACTTGTTTTTGTTCTTCTTTTTGCTGTAACTCTTTAAACTTTGGTCTAATATGGACAAATCCACTATGCTGTTTTCTAAGCTGATGAATTTGTTCGATCGACAGCTGATCTGATAAGTGAATCTCTAAATCAATCCAGGCTTGAAGATCCCGCTTTTCATCCAGCCAACTGTGCACTTGGCTCAGCCCTTCAGTCGCCTTCCACTTCATAAGTGGTTTACCGCTTGATAAAAACACTTCTTTCCAGCTTGCTGTTTCATTCGGTTTTGCATCCACAATGGTGACTGATTTGGCGTAGCCTGCTTCAGAAAAGCTGTATGCAAGTGGAGAGCCAGAATAGCGGGCAATCGTTTTGGCACGTTTAATGGTTTGGGGGCGATGCAAATGCCCCAATGCGACATAAAAAGCCGCCTCAGGCAGACTTTCGGCCGCAACGGTATATGCGCCTCCCACTTCAATCGGCCTTTCCGAATCCGTTTGACTGCCACCTGCCACATAAATATGACTTGTTGCGATATTAACCGTATCCGCCTGAAATTGGCTGCTTAAATGTTGAAACATTTGTTGTATTTTTAAATTGTACTGATCACGGAGCAGTTTCTCTTCAAATGTTTCAGCCAGCACTTCGTTTAGCCTTGCTTCGGACGGGTAAGCGAGTGCTGCAATAGATAGACGTTCACTTGCAGAAGGAACATCGACATGAATTAAATCATTTGTCGGATATCCAATTAAATGAATCCCCTGCTCATTCGTTAAAGGAGATGCGGCTGATAAACGGTCTGGGTTATCATGGTTGCCAGAGATCACAACCACCTGACGCTTTCCTTTATCAGATAATGCAGACAGACTTTCATAAAAAAGCTGTTCTGCGCGAGCAGGAGGGTTCACTGTATCAAAGGCATCTCCAGCCATCACAACGACATCAATGTGTTCATCCTTGACGATTTGATTTAATTCATCTAAAAACTCAGCTTGCTCCTCAAGCCGGCTTCGGCCTTCAAGGGTTTTCCCTAGATGCCAATCCGCTGTATGCAGAATCCTCATGTGATTCACCTCTCATTCATTCCACCTATAAAGAAATTTCTAGATTTCCATCAAAGAAATAAAGGATTTTTTCCTCTAATGTTCTGTTTGTTAAACGTTCTACCGCTGCTGTATACAACGATATTTGCGTTTCATAGCGTTTTTTTAACATCGCTTCAGCTTCCTCTAATCCACCTGAGAATCTGCCAGTCACTCGATCTGTTTTATAATCAAGTAAATAGAGCTTGCCATCTGCTTCAAATAAACAATCAATCATTCCTTGAATGAGCACAGGTTCACCTTCTGCATCAATATGGCTGTATACCTCTTTAACCGGTAAAACCATACTAAACGATACTTCTCGTTTCACCCAGTCCGCTTTCCGCAGTTTTTGACCAATAACAGTAGAAAAGAAGGCCACAATTCCTTCTCGATTGATGGACTGGATTTGTTCATCTGTTAGTAAGTCTTTCTCTTTTAAAGAATGGAGCAGCTCTTCTACACGAGATTCATCATATGGTTCATTTGAAGGAAGAGGGATATGCTGCATGACTGTATGCATGGCCGTCCCTTGTTCTGCGGCTGTGAGTGTTTTTTTCTTCATAAAAGCCGGTCGTTCGTACAGTGTCGCACGAGCTTTTCGAATGGAAGAAGGCACACTGTATTCATCCTGTATTTCTTTCATTCTTTTGATCTCGGAAACTGACTGCTTTGTCCCTACTTGGGAGGCCGCTAAATATGGATAACGCCATGAAAGTCTTTCTTTTACTTCCTCCTCGTAATCGCCATATCCTTGAACAGGCACACCTTCCATTAATGCTTGTAGCACTTCGTCTTGTTTTTGTTTTTCAAGTGACATGTCTTCTTGTAGAAGATCGGACGCTTGATGAAAGGTGATAGAAAATGATGATGGATGCGAGAGAACGACTTTTCTCGATTCTTCTAAAAGAGAAGACATCGCTTGATGACGGATAAGGGCAGGGCCAATAAAATCTAAGTATGTTCTCGCTTGATAACGTTCAAAATCAGGGAGAAGCCAGTCGTCTCCGTTTGCGGCATTTTGCCACTTACTTAAAGCTTTCACTTGATTTTTGACAGAGCCGACTAAAAATAATTTTTCCTTCGCCCTTGTGAGCGCCACATATAGAACCCTCAGTTCTTCAGATAACAACTCTTTTCTCATCTTTTTTTTCATCGCGATCAGCGGTAATGTTGCATAACTAATTCTCAGCTCAGGATGAATATATTTGCTGCCAAAACCTAATTCTTTATCGAGCAAATAGGACTGGTTTAAATCCATCATGTTAAAGTTTCTGCCAAGTCCTGCAGTAAATACAACAGGGAATTCGAGTCCTTTACTGCTATGAATGGTCATCATGCGGACAACATCCTCTGTTTCACTGAACGTTTTTGCCGCTCCAAGATCATCTCCACGCTCTTGCATTCTTTCAATAAATCGAAGAAATCGAAACAGCCCTCTAAATGCAGCCTTTTCATACTGTTTCGCTCGATCATATAAAGCCCGAAGGTTTGCCTGTCTTTGCTTACCTCCTGGCATCCCGCCGACATAATCTAGATATTGTGTATCTCGGTACACTTCCCAAATCAGTTCTGCTACCGAATGCTGAATCGAAAAATCACGCCATTTGCGTAATTGAAGGAAGAATCGCTCCAGCTTTCTGCATGTCGGATGATCAGAATGTGTCACACTCATAAATGCCTTCACAGCGTCATAATAAGTGCCTTTTTTATCACTGGTTCTAATCAGTGCCATCTCATTTTCGTCTAAATGAACAAGAGGTGACCTTAAAACAGCAGCGAGCGGAATATCTTGATATGGATTATCAATCACTTTTAACAAAGAAAGAATGACAGATACCTCTGTCGCTTCAAAATAGCCTGAGGAAAGATTCGCATAAACAGGGATTCCCTGCTTCTTCAACTCTTCCATCATTTGCGGAGCCCACGGCATTGAGCGAAGCAAGATCACAATGTCTCGATACTGCAAGTTGCGGGTCAGCTGCTGTTTTGCATCGTACACTTGAAAAGGCTGTTCTACCAATTCTTTTATTTTCTTTGCAATCACTCTCGCCTCAAATTGTACCGTCTCTAGCTCTTCTCGTTCTTCATCGCTTTCTGTGTCGTGCTGATCTAAATGAACAAGAAGCATTTCTGTCGTCGTGTCTTCGCTTTGCGGATAACTCGCTCCAAGCTTTAATTCAGCTTGTTCGTCATATTCAATTTCTCCAACTGTTTCTCCCATCAGCTGTTTGAACAGAAAGTTGGTACTGTCTAAAACATCAGCCCGGCTACGGAAGTTTTTATTTAGATCAATTCTTTTACCTGTTTCTTTGCTATCTGCTTTAAATTGTTTATATTTATTTAAAAAGAGCATCGGCTCTGCAAGTCTAAAGCGATAAATGGACTGCTTCACATCACCAACCATAAAGCGATTGCCTTCTGCCGGTTGTTTTCCTTTAGACACAAGCTTTAGAATCGTTTCTTGGACAAGGTTTGTATCCTGGTATTCATCCACGAGAACTTCTTCAAATTGCTGTTGATAGTATTTAGCCGCTTCTGTTTCAATGAGATTTCCTTCTGCGTCCTGCTTCGCTAAAATGCGCAAACAATAATGTTCTAGATCCGAAAAGTCTACGATTGATTTTTCTTGTTTTGCTCTTTCGAAACGCTCTCCATATTGAATCACAAGCTCTACAAGTGTTTCTACAACTGGCTTCATTTCAGCCAAGCTTTTTAAATGCTGATCGGGACTGCGCATAAAATATTCATCTTTTAGCTTTTCTAATTGTTTTTTGGCTTGATTGCGTGCATCTGTTGCTTTTTCTAACAGAGCCGGGTCATAGTCATCCCCTTTGCAAGTCTTTAACCTTTTAAAATTGATATTTGGCAAAAGCTTATAAAGTGTCTCAAAATCATCTTGATGCCTTATTAATTCATTTACTTGCTCTAAATCATCTATGAAATTCTCTGCTCTCGGTGCTGGACCGCCCGGCTCTTTTGATAAAGTGAGCGCTTGTTCCAGCAGTTCCTGACAGCTTCTTAAAACGAGAGAAAGGTCCTCTTTGATATATGGATAAAAAGGTAATTCTTCTACCTTTGTCTGTGGATCCACATCATAAAGAGAAAGGAATGCCCGCATCCACTGTTCTGGCGCTGGATGTGATCTAGAAAACTCATAAATTCTTTTGACAAGCCATTGAAGATCTAAATCATGCCGATCAGATGTGTAACGATCAACGAGTTCAAAGAATGACGGCTTTCCAGCCTTATACTCATCCTCAAACAGTTCGTCTAACACTTCATCTCCTAATAATTCTCCTTCTGTTTGATCAGCCAAACGAAAACCTGGATCAAGGTCAATCTCATAATAAAAAGTGCGCAGAACTTGCAAACAAAATGAGTGCAAGGTAGAAATATTGGCACGATTCATAAGTGACAGCTGTCTCCGCATATGAAGGGAACCAGGGTTTTTAGATAGTTCTTTTTCAAGTGCTTCAGTGATCCGGTGCTTCATTTCTGCTGCTGAAGCATTGGTAAAAGTCACTACGAGCAGCCTGTCCACATCAACTGGCTGCTCCGGCCGAGTCATTTTTCGAATGAGCCGTTCAACCAAGACCGCTGTTTTCCCTGACCCTGCCGCCGCAGCAACAAGAATATCTTGTCCTTCTGAAACGATGGCGTTCCATTGGTCATCTGTCCAAGTACTGTTATTCGGTTTTGGTATTTGCATACTGATCCCCTTCTTTTTTGATCCGGTCTAACATGACATCATCCTTCTCAGAGGTGAGCACCCTAAATTCATTATCTTCTATTGATTCATCAAATTGGCAAATAGACTTAAAGGAGCAAAAGCGGCAAGGGGTTTGATCCTTTAATTTATATGGGTTTATCTCTACCTCACCGCTTGTAATTCTTTCTCCTGCCTCTTCAAAGGTTCGCCGAACGTGTTTTGTGAGAATGTGAAAATGATCTTCACTTAATACCGCAGAGTCAGATCGGAAAGAACCATCCTTTTTCAAACCAGCTTGGATGACTTGTGATCTTCCTGATTCGAGTGTTTGATCCATCAACTTCACAGCTTCCACATCTTCGAGCAATAGACCCTTCATTTTAAATTTCTTCAATATTTCCTGCTCAATTGCATCTTCTCCAAGCGGAATAGGCGCTTGAATCAGCGGGTCATGAATATGGAAGTATAAAATTCCTGCCGGTGTCGCCTCCATGCCAAGCCATTCTTTAGAATACGTAATGGTTAGGTCTAAATAAGTGAGCATTTGCAAGGCTAAACCGTAGTAAACTTCTGCTAGATCAAGCCCCTTCTCACTGGACTTATAGTCGACAATTCTTAATAGAAGTCCTTTTGATCCTTCTGCTTTATCCACTCGGTCAATCCTTCCAACAAGCTCCATCGTGCAGCCGTTTTTTAATTGAAAAGTAAACGGCGGCAGAGGTCCTTGACCTCCAAAACCTAACTCAAGTCCAACCGGAGAGAATCCGCTCACTTTTGCATGTTCGCTTAATATAGAAGACACCCTGATGAGGATTTTTTGAAGCTTTTCTTTTATATAAGCATGCCGATTAGAGCTTAATAAAATTTCTTTTTGCAGACGTGGAGCCAGCTGTTCAATTGCATGCCTTGAGTAGGTCACACAATCTTCCTTCGTTAAGTTTTTCCAATCCTTTTTTTGTTCAATAAGCGTATCTGAAATCAGTTTTAAAGCCGAGTGAAAGAGCTGGCCGATATCAGGTGCTTCTAATTTGTAAAATTGTCGATCTTTTAGTTTTAGCCCGTGGGAAGCAAAATGAGAAAATGCACATGCATTGAATTTCTCCATTCTTGAAACACTGCCCTGAATATGGTCACCGTAAAGTTCTTTTGTGACATTCGGATTTAAACGTGTCGCTCTATTTGTAAAGAACAAGCTGGACATGATTTTTTTTGATACGTCGCGGTTGGACGAGGTCATCAAATGATTATATACACTCCACCATACGCCGCTGATCGGATATTGATTGAGCCATTGTTGAAGCTGCGAAACGGTATAGGATAACGAGACATGCTTGTTTGTTACAAATTTTAATTGCTCCTGATCATCCAACTGCTCTGGATCTAACACATAGAGGGCTTGCTGATGGTTTGGCATCAGTTCCTCACAATACTTGATGAGGGTCGAAGGTAAAAGAGACCGCCCTTCCGTATCTGAAGTTGAATAGGATACATACAGGTAGTGCGATGGACTGGACAGCGCTTGATATATCAAAAATTGTTCATCCAGCAGCCGTTCCTTCCCTGTCTCTGCCAGCTCTGCTCCTGCCCGTTTTAACCATTCCCGGTCGTCTTCAGACAATACACTTTCATCAGAGGGCCGTGCAGGTATAACTCCATCATTTACTCCAATAACAAACGTACACTTTACTTGATACATTCTGGATAAATCCATACTTCCGATAAACACTTGATCAAGTGAAGGGGGAATCAAAGCGAACTTGAGAGAGGACAGTCCTGTATCTATCATCTGTTGAAATAATGGAAATGAGAGCTCCTCCTCGCCCAGCATTTCAACAAATTCATCCATCAATTGAATGACAGCATCCCACACTTGCCCATGCTGCATCGCTTCAGCTAACCTGCCTGCTTCTTCTGCCTCAAGCCTTGCCTTTTCAAGCTTTTCTGGCACTTGGGCTTCTTCTAGAAAGACATACACTGCCTCCACCATGTCTCTTAGCTTTTGCGCTTTTTTCAATCTTTTTTGCAATTGAAAGAGAGGCGGAACAATCCATTCTTTTACATCATTCAGCATTTGCTCCATTTCTATTTCTTGATCGGTTTGTCCAAAATCTTCATCTAGTGATTGGAAGCGGCGATAATGAAATCGTGAACCATTCGTCCAGCGTTCACCTTTTACACCATAAGCAATACAATAGTTTTCAAGCTGATCCGCCTGTTCTCTTGCTTTGTTTTTAGCGAGTTCAAGCGGAAATAAGAACTCTGTTTTCACACAGCGAAACACCGCCTCATACCGCCAGTTCCCTTTTATGACATCGAGGCTCGAACGAATGAACTCAATGAGCGGATGATACTGCATCGATTCATTTCCATCAATAAAGAAAGGAATATCGTAATCTCGAAACACCTCTTTTAACGTATCTTTATAGTCGTCTACATGTCTTGCAACAATTGAGATGTCTCGTAACCTATGACCTTCACCTCTTACTAAATCAAGAATATCTCTCGCTACTCCCTCAATTTCAGCTCGTTTATTTGCACTTTTCGATACGGTAAGGTGCGGCGTTTCTTCTTGGTACGGCTGCAAAGGTCTCTGTTCATATTGATTTTCTAAATAAGCTAGATCTGCAGTATGAAGATGCCGCTTATTTCTCTCCAAAATGTTCTCAGAAATAGCCGCTCCGCACTCTTTGGCCAGCTGATAAAGCTGGGAATATGTCTTACCTGTCATGCGAAATAAATCAAGTTCATTTGGCTGCGTGTCATGATAGGAACGATCCACTGTGAATGCAGCTGTTATTTTTTCGGCATGTAGCAAAAGCTGTTCAATGACAAGAAGCTGCTGGGGGGTAAACTGATAAAAACCATCTATATAAATGTGTGCCCCTCTCAATTCTTCTGATAAAGGAATTTGCTGAGCCAGAAGTGTCAAGTAATCCTCTGAGTGCACATACTCATCTTGCAGATGCTGCTCCATCTGCTGATAAAGAACATGAAGATCATGCAATTTTTCCGCCGCACGTCTTTCTTCTGTATACTCTGAATGCATACTGGATGCCGAGATTTTTTCAATATCCTCCGGCATCATACAGTACCTTTTGAATTCAGCCATCGTCTTTTCTATTTGCTCAACAAATCCCGGTTTATCACTCGCCTTTTTGAATACCTTAAACTTGTCTTTCTGTTCTTCTATTACTTTTCTTAAGAGCATTTGAATCCCTGTGCTTGTGACAAATTGACGGTTCGCACCGCCAGTCTGCTGTAATATAGACCAGGCAAGCCGAGTAAAACTAAAGACTTTGGCCCTGATCATTCCACCAGCTTCAGACGTTTTTGCAAGCTCATATTCCATTAAAAATGTCATTTGATCCGGGACTAAAAAAATGATTGGCGGACCCAGCGGATCAAGCAGCAGTTGTTCTTTGATTTCTTCTAGAATTGCAGTCGTTTTTCCACTCCCCGATCTGCCTGCTAAAAACTGAATCTCCACGTTCCACAACACCTTTCTTATGTACTCATATTCTAGCGAAAATAAAGGTAAATAGCTATTTTCCTATCACCTTCCCTTTCTCCCCGATTGAAAAGAAAATAGGCACCTTTCCCGACTCTTTTCATATCATAAACCATCATGATCCAAAAGGAGGCTGGCAATATCATGTATTACGGTTATTATGACTACTCGCCATATGACATGCGCCAAAACACAAGGATCATTGCAGACCTTGAAAAGGCCATCAATGGCGAATATTCTGCGATCCAATGCTATGAAAAACTTGCACAAAAAGCAAAAAATCCTGAAGCGAAAAAAATCATTCAAGAAATACGTCAGGATGAAGTCAGACATTATCAGCTATTTACAAAGCTATACTATTCTTTGACTGGTAAAAACCACAAACCAAGCATAACAGAGCCTTGTCCAGACCAATTTAGGGAAGGTCTCTTATTTGCCTTTAAAGACGAACAAAAAACAGTCGATTTTTACTTAACGGTATCAGACTATGTCCGTGATCAAGGAACAAAGGAATTAATGAAGCGTATTGCTCAAGATGAACAGCAGCATGCTGTCTGGTTTCTATATCTTTTAACGCACCATGTTTCTTAGTTACCCCTATTTTAATAGGAGATCGTATGTTCCGTCAAAAAATGAAATTGCTTTTTTGCTCATTCAATATGTTAAATAAAGGGCTGTCATCATCAAAACGCCTCTTCGCTTTTCCTTTTTTAATGATAAAACGACCTTTTGACCATAAAAAAACTCCTCTGCTACAAATCGCAGAAGGAGTTTTTTGTTATTTAATGAAATTTTGCTTCATTGCTTTGCTGCTGTTGTTTTAACAATCCATCAATCGATAGCACCTTGCTGCCACTAAGTGTCAAGTAAAGCGCCATGACCATTAAAGAAAGTTCAAATTCATAACCGCCCACAAATCCTCTTGCAAAACCAACTGTGATAATGGCTACAGCCATAATTGGTACAAATAAAGCTGCGAAAAGACGTGTGCCTAAACCTAGAATCAGGGCAATTCCACCAACCAGTTCAATTGTTTTGACAATATAGGCCATAAATTCTGGGACACCAATTTGACCAAAAAATGCAGCAGTGCCTCCTAGTCCACCTTGATATGCTTGAAGCCCATGTAAAAAGAAAATAATGCCTAAGATGACGCGTACAAAAAGTGTTCCTATTTCTTGATTTGTTTTCATATAGTGATTTCCTCCCATTTTTACACTACATCATGTAATGTTCATTCATAAAAAAAATTAGTAATTTAAGTTGAGCATAATCATTAAGACCAACATGAGGATGGCTGATGTCACAATTGGGATAAGTGGTACATTGAACGGTATGTTGTATGTTGGGTTTAAGATTTTTTGGATTCTTAAATTCAATGCTCGGTCTCCAAAGGACACGGCAAATTTCGTTTGTTTTTGAAACTGGGTTCTATTTTTAATGAGTTTCAAAAGGGCTTGCCCTACTCCAAGCTCAGTCCCTGTCTGCTGAATGGCATAGTCATCTGCAATGACTTCACGAAAAACGGAGTAACTTTGTCTCATATGCTTTAACACAGGAATGTACCAAATCACTTTTGTGAGCATAGAGAAAGTGAAAGTCTTTAAAGGGTCGTAGCTGTATTTGTGATGTAATTCGTGATAGACAACAGCATCGATTTCTCCTTCATCCAGCATGTCTATAAGCGCTGTTGAGAGATACACTTTTGGCCGAAGCATCCCCATTGCGAAAGCAAGTGGTTCATGGCAATGAAACACAATGATCTCATTTCTATACTTGTCTGATAGACTTTGCGTTGAATGTTGATCGACTGCCATCATCATATTTCTTTTGAAATGAAGATACTTTCTGACCTGCTTCGTCATATAGAAAACAGCAAAACCAAGCGTATACAAGACGAACGCATCCAGAAAATACTTTAAAGGAGTGAATCCATAAAATTCGAGAACAGATTGACATACATGGATCAGGTTATATGCTTGATTCCAGCCAAAAAAGCTTGAGAGTACATAATAGCCCATCTGGTAAAAGATCACTAAGCCAATCAATATACCGCCTAAAAACAGCAGACTCGACTTCATTTTAATCATGTCGTTTCTCCTCTTTTTTGGATGCAAGCCTTGCTTCGAGTACCTTCAGTAATTCAGGATCAGCACTTTCAATTGCGTCCACCATATGATTGACTGCAAGGGGGCCGAAATCATCCATCAGTCCTTGAGTAATCCATTTCGTTTGCTCATTTAGAAATTCTTCTTTTGTTAAAACAGGGTTATAGATAGATGAACGCCCTTTCGTTTTCTTTTCCACAATTCCTTTTTCGGTTAATCGATTGAGTACCGTCATGACCGTGTTGAAATTAATTGGCTTCTCATCTGACAGCTTCTGCTGTACCTCTTTAATCGGCATATCCTCACCTTGATAAAGGATCTCCATAATCCTTCCTTCTAAAGGACCGAAAAAGCGGTTCAATCCCTTTTCATTATATTTAAAAGAAGGAATTTTCATGTCATCACCTCACACTAAGCATTGTAGTGTAATTGAAAATGATAGTCAACTGATAACAAAAATAGGGGAAAATCGTTGTATATTGTATTTGTTTTTGGCAAAAATTATATGTCATTTATATCAAAAACAATCTTTTTTCTAACAGAGTTAACCATAAGATAATCTTATGAAAATACTAAAAAAATTCGTATTTTATTTATAGAGACTTTTGTATTATAGTGAAGATAACAACATTTCACTTACTGAACAAATATACAGGAAGAAGGTTTATACGTGATGAAGCAAGGAAACAGCCTTCGAACCGATCTCATTTTGATTGCGGCAAGCGGTTTAGGTGGATTCCTTTTGTCTCTAACAGGGATGTCTATCGGCTGGATGATTGGCACATTAATGACAGCAGCATTTATTGCCCTGCGCCGTCCCGCCCTGTTTCAGCGTAAAGGAAAGAATACCTTACGTATTCACAGCAGATGGCTACTCCTTGGTCAATTCATTCTCGGAATCGAACTAGGACAAAAAATGAACATGAAAGTCCTTCACATTTTCGCTGAAAATTGGCTTCCCGTGAGTTTCATGCTCGTCTTTTCTATTTTATTAGCCATGCTCTCCGGGTTTGTCTTATGGAAGCTGAGTAAAACAGATATGCTGACCAGCTTTGTCGGCACTGCCCCCGGCGGTCTTTCCGCTATGCCTGGCATCGCCCAAGAGGTTGGAGCTAATACAGCTGTAGTGAGTCTCGTACAAACGATACGTGTGTTAATGGTCGTACTGACCATTCCATTTACGGTATTTTATTTAAATACAAAAAGCCAATCAGATGTGGTAGTCGCCCAAGGTAGCGCCTTCTCATCAGGCGTTTTCACAATATCAAACATTTCTTGGACTGCTGCACTCATTTTAGGGGCATGGCTGATGTCACGCCTAGCCGTGCGTCTTCACTTTCCCGCCCCTTGGCTCATCGGCAGTATGTTAGGTGTGGCGGCTCTCCAAGTAGGGGCAGGCGCCTTGACAGGTCATGATTTGATTCCTTACTGGCCAGCCCAAGCGAACATTGCGTCACAGGTATTTCTAGGGGCAACCATCGGGTCAAAAATGAATAAACAAATGTTTGTCGGGCTAAAAAATACCTTGATTGTGGCCGTCGTCAGCTCAGCCGGATTGATTGCTGCGACCGTTCTCAGTTCAATTGCCATCGCAGAAATAACAGGTATTTCTGTCATTACAGCCATTCTTGCTTTTTCGCCTGGCGGTATTGCAGAAATGGCCACAACAGCTGTTACACTTCATGAGGATTCCACATTTGTTGTGGCTGTACAAGTCGTCAGAATTATTTTGGTCATCGCCATGTTACCACCGTTTTTTCGATTCTTACATCATGTCTGGGCAAAAAGACAGACTGATTATAAAGCCGCTAAATAGAAAGAGCCGCTCTACTTATGCAGAGCGGCTCTTTTTTATTCATCATGATTCCTTTTTACACCGACTACTTGATCCTTTGAGATCGTTCCAAAATGCCGACTGTCAAAGCTATGTATTCGATTATCTCCGATCACGAAGTAATGATTGTCTTGTATGTTCTGACGACCGGTGATGGCTTTCAGCTGAAAATCACCTGTTAGGACGTTGCCCATTTTATGTTTTTTCTGCTCTTTTAAATACGGCTCTTTCCATTTTACACCATCAACAAACAGTTGATCATCTTCATATTTGATTGTTTCTCCTGGAAGCCCAATGACCCGTTTGATCAAGATTTGATTTTTAGGGCCATGAAATAACACATAGTCGAACCGGCTAATTTTCGTGAGTTTTGGCGAGAACTTGTTAATTAATAATTCTGTTCCATCTGTAAATGTCGGGTCCATACTAACTCCTTCTACTTTGTACGTGACAAACATGAAATTCTTTACTTGGAACAACAAGACGATGCATGTAATAATCATGAACCATAGCAATGGCTTCTTTTTCATTAAGAGCCTCCTTTGTCCTCACGCTGACTCATCCGAATATTCAACCTATTTTCTACTCTCTTTCCAACATACCATAATAAAGCAATGACTAGAACCGCAAAAACACTTCTTAACGGATTCTTTACTAAAGCAGAAATGTCATAGCCGATAAAACTAATAATAAAGAGCATGACACACTTCCCTGATAAAGCAGCTAATGAGAACTGCCAGACGCTGATTCTTGATAGACCTGCTACGACATTAACGGCAGCAGAAGGTGTGAAAGGAAAGCAGAGTAAAATAAACAACGGACCAAATCCCCGCTTTTCAACCCAAAGCATTAGCTTTTGAATAGAAGGGTGTCTGCTAATAAAGTTCAGCATCCTCATCTGTCCAAATTTTCTGATCAGTAAAAAGACAAGGATAGACCCTGCACTTGCACCAATCCAGGTCAATAAAAAGCCTTCCCATAGCCCAAAAGCATTTGCATTGGCCACCGCAAATGCCACGAGAGGTAAAAACGGTAGAAATGCTTCTATTAAAGGGAGTAATATAGCCACAATGGGTCCAAAAGCCTTGTAGCTTTCAAAAAATGATGTGATATTTTCATGAGTAAATATAGCAAGAAATGATGGCAACTTGTTTGACTCCTTCAAGGTTTGTCTATCTTTCATTTTACATGGAAAACATAAAAATATACAAATGAATCCCTCTCAGCCCCCCTTGAGATTTTTCAACTCATCCGATATAATAAACAAGAACAAGTGTTCTATATATAAAGAAAGCAGGCATGGACATGACGAGATTATCAAGCGTACAACTTCAGATGATGGAACAAGCCATCTTTCTTCCAATGGTCATCTCCATCCTCAATCGTGATTTGACGCACCTTAAAAAACATCAAACATTCAAACTAAATGAACCATATATTCAGCTAGTCACCTCTTCATTAAAAGAAGCACAAAAAGCCCTTTATCAACTGAAACAACAGTTACGTAAAGAAAAAATGAACGTACAGCAAATTGAACACGATGAAGGATTTACGACATATTTATTTCTGATAAATGGCTATGAAGAAAAGCATAAATATTTTAATCCCCGTATACGTCATCGTGTAGAGGAAATGCTCACCCACTATTTTCTCCATTCAGGAAAATAATATGGTTATATTTTACATTTACAGAAGGAACTCTTTAGTTTTTGGCGAATTGATTGTTATACCAAAAATTAGGAGGTTTCAACTCATGTTCAAAAAAATAACAGCACTTACCTTAGCAGCAGGATTACTTGTGCCAAGTACCGTTTCGGCATTAGAACCACTGCAAACAGGAAAACAAGCCCCAGCAGCATCTGCACAAATAACAAGTGTAGCTTATACAACGGTTTCTATCGTTGGAAAACGAGTGAAGTTTGAAGTGAAAGCACTCGAAAATCCTTTCAACATGAATTACTATAATCGAATTGCTTGGACGAGTACGGACGAAGAGCCAAGTGTATTCAATGACAATATTCTATCGGTCATTGTCGCTAAAAAAACCGGACAGTCTTATCAAGTCTTTTCATACGAAGCGCTCACTTCGGTAAAGGACAAGATTGAATCAGGTCAAAAGGTGTATGGCTGGGCGCTTGCTTTAAATGGTGTGTGGTACCCAACGATGCCTGCAACCCTCTATTATTAAAAAAAGCCTGCCACAGCGGCAGGCTCTTTCTCCATTATGATAATTCGAGCTGTTTTCTCAGCTCTTGTCTCACTTCTTCTAATCCTGGTCCATCTAACTCAAAGTAATACACATTCCCAGGCTGGTAATCGTGCCCTTTTAACTGGATGGTATCCACTGATTTTAATGAACTCAGTAAAGGGAATAGACCGATCAACTGTTTCATGGATAAATTGGTAGAGACGTTATCTCCAAGTGTATCAATGATGTTGTCATAAGACGGTATGGACGAAATGGATTTGGATTTTTCAAAGATGGCTTGAAGTGCTTCCATTTGGCGCTTTCCGCGCATGAGATCACTATCTGCCTTTCTCGTTCTCACAAACGCTAATGCTTCTTCACCACTGAGCGTATGCGTGCCTGTTTCCACATGAACTTTTCCTTTTGAATCCTTTTCCATTTGTTTTGCAATGCCTTCATCTTCAATCGTTACGTCAATTCCATTTAGCTCATCGACAATGTCTTGAAACGCCTTAAAGTTTCCTGCAATCACATAGTCTACCGGGATGTTTAACAAATTCTCTACCGTTTTGACTGATAAATCTGCACTCCCAAACGCATGAGCGTGAGCAATTTTATCATATCCTCTCCCCGGTATATCAACATAAGAATCACGAGGAATACTTAGGAGCTTGATCGTTTTGTCTGTTCGATTCACCGTCGCCAGTAAGACCGCATCACTTCTTGCTTCGTCTACCGTTTCACCTGGACGGCTGTCAATCCCTAAGAGCAGCACCGAAAAGCTATCCTTTCCTGGATCAAAAGCTTTCACACGCTTTTGCGAGGTCTCTCCTCTTTCTAAAGATACTTGCGCTTTATTCGACGCTTTTGAAATTTTATAGTATGCATATCCTGTGACAGATACAGCCATAACCATGACAAATGCCATGATAAACAGCACGACTTTCACCCAAGGTCTTAGCCTTCTTTTTGATCTTGTTTTCTCCTTCATCCTTTCCGAACCCTCACTCTATCTTAGTCTCACAATGTAGGTTCCACTATAACATATTTTGATGAAAGTTTCCTGCACGCAACATATTTTTATGTATCCACAATAAAAAACTGCTCGATAGGAGCAGCTTTTCATCCATTACTTTTGTTCAATTCCTTTTTTCACTTCATCAATCATCGCATTCAATGATTCAAGGCCGCCGCCTGCTAAATACCACATGTCAGAGTTTAAATACACCACATGATTGTTTTTAACCGCTTTGACTGATTTCACATAATCATTTTCAACAAGCTGTTTCGCAGACGTTTCTTCTCCAATCGCCGCGCCGCGATCCACGACAAATAAGTAATCTGGATTCGTTTTGACCATATACTCATACGAAATGCTTTGTCCGTGTTTATCAGATGGCTCTAGCTTTTGATCTGCTGGTGTAATCCCAAATACATCATGAATCAGACCATATCTTGACTTAGGACCAAATGCCGTCATTTTGCTGTCGTTCGCCATAATGACGAGTCCATTTTTCTTTAACTCTTTGGCTTGTTTCTTTAATGAAGCCACTTTTTGGTCAATGGCAGAAAGTTCTTTTTTGACTTGGTCTTCCTTATCAAAAATCTTCCCTAACGTCTCAGCATTCTTTTTAAATGAATCCATATAGTTTGCATTATCTACATCCATATAAATCGTCGGAGCAATTTTAGAAAATTCATCAAATGCATCTGCTTGACGGTGCTGAATAATGATCAAGTCAGGCTTCATCTCTGCAATTTTCTCAAAGTTTGGCTCTTTTAACCCGCCGACATTTTCATATTTGTCACTTTCATATTTAGATAAATAGTGAGGAATCACTTGTTTTGGTAAGGCTGTCACGTTGACACCAAGCTTATCAAGTGTATCGAGACTTCCCATATCAAAAACGACGACTTTTTTCGGGTTTTTCTTGATCTTCACACCGTCTTTATTCAACATATCCTTTACTGTTACGGTTTCCTCATTCGTTCCCGCTGTTTTCCCTTGGTTACCACAGGCAGCAAGGACAGCAATCGCTGTTAGTACTGTTATCATCCAAATCCATTTTTTCATGATTAATCACCTCTTCATTTTTTCAAGAAAAATATAAGCAAATACGCTCACCACGAATGACTTCGATCGGTATGCGCATGTCATAAATGTGTTCAAGTGCTTCTGTTTGAATCACTTCATCAACGCTTCCTTCTTTGATCACCTGCCCCTCTTTTAAGGCGACGATGTGATCTGAATAGACAGATGCAAAGTTAATATCATGGAGAACAACAACAATCGTTTTTCCAAGATCTTTCACGAGCTGCTGAAACAGCTTCATCATTTCAACTGAATGGTTCATATCTAAATTATTCAAAGGCTCATCTAAGAAAATATAATCCGTATCCTGAGCCAGCACCATGGCAATAAAGGCTCTCTGCCTTTGTCCGCCGCTTAGTTCATCTAAATATTGATGCTGGATTTCGACGAGTCTCATGTATTGAAGCGACACATCAATCATGTTCTCATCTTCTTTTGTCAAGCGGCCTTGAGAGTAAGGAAAGCGGCCAAAGCTGACAAGCTCACGAACGGTCAGACGCACACTCATGTGGTTCGACTGCTTCAAGATGCTCATTTTTTTCGCAAGCTCCTGAGGAGAGTACGCACGATAAGGTTTGTCCTCTAAATAAGCTGCCCCTGTATCAGGTTGAATCAGGCGGCTCATGATGGACAAAAGCGTACTTTTGCCTGCGCCATTTGGACCAATGAGAGAGGTCAGCTGTCCTTTTTTTACACTGACAGTTGTTTCGTGAAGCACTGTTTTTCCGTTATATGTCTTACTGACTCCCTTCATCACGACCATGAACGACTCTCCTTTAAAAGTAGATAAATAAAATACAGTCCGCCGACTAAATCAATCAGCACACTAAGCGGTGTTTGAAACGTAAATACCTTTTCCACAAGAAATTCCCCGCCTACAAGCGCAATGACACTAATGAAAAACGAGCCTAATAGCAAGTACGTGTGCCGATATGTACGAAACAGCTCTCTTGCCACATTTACAACGAGTAAGCCAAGAAACGTAATCGGGCCGACGAGGGCCGTCGCAATAGAAACAAGGACGGCAATGACGATCAGCATCTTTTTTGTGATCCCGTCATAGTCAATCCCGAGATTCACAGCCTGTTCCTTTCCTAACGACATGACATCTAATTTCGCGCGGAAGGTCCATATATAAAGACAAAGTGCCGCAAATAAAAGAGAAGCGAAGAGTAAAATATCTGTGTTCATGTGATTAAAGCTGGCAAAGGACTTGTCCTGTACGACTTGGTATTCATTCGGGTCAATGAGCATTTCCATAAAGGAAGAAAGACTTTTGAACAATGTTCCAAACACAATCCCGACAAGCAGGAGTAAGAAAATATGCTTGTTTTTGCGCTTGAACATCACCGTATAGAGCAGCACAGAAAAAAGAATCATCAATCCAACGCAGAGAAAGAAATTCAGGTTCTTATTCGCGATCATCAAATTGGTCGATCCAAAAAGATAAATAATTGCCGTTTGCAAAAACAAGTAAAGCGCGTCTAACCCTAAAATGCTTGGCGTTAAGATTCTGTTATTGGTCAATGTTTGAAACACAACAGAGGAAAAGGCAATCGCGCCTCCTGTCAAAGTCATGGCAAGCACCTTTTTTAAACGGCTCGGCACTGTGTACTCCCAGTACCCCATTTGAAAGGTGACGAAGATGACAACGAATACGGCTGCAATGGCTGCAATGAGAAATAATGTTCGTTTCTTATGCATAGCGCTTCCTCCTTAATAACATGTACAGGAAGATCGCACTTCCAATGATGCCGACCATAAGCCCGACAGATATTTCATATGGATAAATGATCACCCGTCCGAGTACATCACATATGAGCACAAAAATGGCCCCTAATAAAGCCGTATGCGGCAGGCTTTTTTTCAAGTGATCCCCTCGGTAGATCGATACAATATTCGGAATGATTAAGCCGAGGAATGGCAGCATGCCAACAGTCAAAATCGTTACAGAAGTAATCATCGAAACAATCACCAAACCAACTGCCATAACACGTTTATACGTTAAACCTAAATTGACGGCAAAGCTCTCACCCATACCAGCCACTGTAAAGCGGTCAGCATATAAATACGCGATGATCAATAGAGGAACACTCACATAGAGCAGTTCATAACGCCCCTGAACAATAAGAGAAAAATCCCCTTGCAGCCATGCGGATACGTTTTGGATCAAATCATATTTATAGGCTATAAACGTGGAAATTGAACTAACAATTCCGCCAAACATTAAGCCGACTAACGGTACGTAGATCGTATCGTTCACCTTAATATGGCGTAAAATTTTTAAGAATAATAGATTGCCAGCTAACGTAAATAAAAACGCAATCGCCATTTTCATCAGCGGGCTTGCCTGTGTAAAAACAAGCATGGCGGTTAAAATACCCAGCTTGGCCCAATCCATTGTTCCTGCAGTCGTTGGAGAGACAAATTTATTTCTCGTCATGCTTTGCATAATAAAACCGCATAAGCTCAGGCTCATGCCAGCAAGCACAATACTCATCAGCCGCGGGATGCGACTTGAAAATAAGGTGTTCATTTGTTCATCTGATAGATGAAACAACTGTAAAAGAGACAGGTCCTGTACTCCGACAAACAGCGACGCACATGCCAAACACAAAAACAACAAACTTAATTGGTACAACTTCATACAGGGTTCACACTTTCTATCAAACTCTCTGCCACAAATGATTATCATTATCAATTAAGCGACAGTTCATATATTATCATATTTAGTGAAATATTCAATAGTAGAATGAGAAAGGGTGAAAACTGCATAAAAAAACAGCTTTTGGGATCAGCTGCTTTTTTACGCTTCAATATTCAATTGAAACTGCCCTTGCAGTTCCTCTTCAGCCTCTTGAAATAACTGCCGCAAATTCTCTGCATAATCACCAAGCTCGTCTTTGCTTGCTTGATAATGAATCCACGTGAGCTCTACAGGCATACTCACTTCTCCTGTTAAACAGTCCCAAAGGGCATCAAGATTTTTCCCGTAATGATCAGGAAGTTGTAACACTGTTTTTAGTTGATCATGAAGCTCCTCTTGTGATCTGCACATCGCACCATTTAGCTGTACTTTTTTCATTTCCTTCCCCCCTCTTCTGTCTTTATTTTAAACGAATTCGAGAGGAAAGAGAAAGAATCCATTTCACTTTTGCCTCTCTCTGAAACTTAAACTAAACAAGATCAGACAGGCAGCCAACACGAGCATGAAAAAGAGCGTTAACACTGTCTGAGTACCGTACATATCAGCAAAGAGACCAACGAACACACTTGGTATGCCAAGACCTAGATACGCAAACAAGTAATATCCAGCAACGGCTCTAGCCGCTTCCTTCTTCCCTTTCTCAACAATCAGCTGGAGACCGCCTAAGTAAGTAAATCCATAGCAAGCTGTGCCCGCTAAAAGAGTTCCAGCAAGGACAAGGAAAATGGACCCGCTATTAGCACCGAATAACAGCAGGCCATATCCACACGGAAGACAAATAAAACCGATACGAAGCGCTGCACTGCTATTCATCTTTCGGACAAAAGGCTGCATCAGAACACCTGCCATATTAATAAAAAACAGCGCTGGGCCTACCCACAATTCATAGCCATTTAATTTAAGCTGTGCTGGCAAAATCGAAATGACAAGACCGCACACAGACCATGCGATAGCAATGGCTATGTTCGCAGGCATTGTCCCTTTTGGAAACCTCGGCATGTTCATTAGCGGTTTACTTGCCTCCCCTTGTACAGGCGGCACCAAAAAGAATACAGCAACAATCGTCAACATAATCAAGACCAACACAATCCAATAGCTAAGAGGCGTCAGTGACACTTGCTCAAAAGAAAGAATCGCTGTAAAAAGAGCACCTCCCCCAAATCCAATTGAACTGCATAACGCGATAAACGTTGGGATCCAGCCCGATTTCTCTGGATATAAAGCAATCAAGTAGGCAGTACATGTGCCAACACTTAACCCAAGTCCCACTCCTTGCAGCAGCCGGGCGACAAAGAGCATTTGTATGGTCGGATGCACGATCATGAGCAGGGTGGCACATAATGAAAAGCAAAGTGCAATCAATAAAATCGGTTTTCGTCCTGCCCGGTCAGACATGCCGCCAAGTAACAGTAATACTGGAATCAGTCCGAAAACATACGCAGCAAACACAAGGGCTGTTGACGCCTTTCCGTATCCTGCCTGCTCTGCATATTCCGTATAAAGAGGGACTTGCAGGTTCACTGCTGTTGTAATCATAAAAAGGCTAAATAAAACGAACACAAACGGAATCATGGATAGCTGTGCTGTTTCTTCTTTTGATGCAGGAATCATGGGACTCTCTCCTCTGTGTAAATGATATGAACCAGTGTACACATCATTTGGATTTCTTCCCACATCCAAAAATGAAGCTATTGACCAGTCCATAATTCCATGTCATCATCAATGATGACATGACAAAGGAAAGAAGGTGCACTGTGTACATTCATTTAGACCGTTCCAGCTCTACCCCGCTCTGGCAGCAAATCGTCAATGGCATCATTCAAAAAATTCATACAAACACACTGAATCCTGATGATCAGTTGACTCCAACAAGAGTATTAGCACAAGAGCTCAACGTATCTCGATCCACCGTACAGCTTGCCTATGATGAACTGCTAGCAAGAGGCTATGTCAGCACCTCTAGAAGAGGCGGGACAAAGGTCATTTCAAGTAATCACTATGCTGCTTCTCCCCCACATCAAAACGAACCGCCTTTTGCACTTCCGATAAGACCTCACTTTGACGAGGCTGAAAAACAAATGGATCACTGGCTCTCGGCCAATCAATTTCATGACACACTTGAGATTGATTTCCGCCATCAAGAACCAGCCATCGACGACCATTTTCAAAACATATGGAAACGCTCGCTTCTAAAAGCATTACAGCGCTTAAATATGAAAGATTGGGGCTATTCTTCTCCGCATGGATTATGGGAAGTGCGTTCAGAAATTCGCCAATACTTATCAGTTGAACGCGGCATTGATATAGAAGAAGACCAAATGGTGTTAACAGGGGGCACACAGCAAGCCATTGACTTAATTTCACAAGTCATGCCCAAAAAAGGAGATACAGTAGCAGTTGAAGATCCTGGTTTTCCTGGAGCTAGGTTGTCCTTTTTACATCGCGAAATGAATATTTACCCCGCACCAGTCGATGAAGAAGGAATGATGGTGAATACATTGCCAGAACGTACAAAACTGATCGCTGTAACGCCCTCTCATCAGCGGCCAACCGGAGTCTGTATGAGCGTCAATAGAAGACGGGAGCTGCTGCAGTTTGCTGCGAAGGCTCAATCTTACATATTAGAAGATGATTTTGATGGGGATTATCGTTATCATGGCGGACCGCTTCCTTCTTTATTTTCAGAAGCACCCGATCATGTGATCTATATTGTCAGTTTTTCCAAGGTACTTGCTCCAGGCATCCGCCTTGCTGCCATCATCGGCTCCAAAGCAGTCATCAAAGAAATCGCTGCACTGCAATCACTTATTCAAAGACAGCTGCCGATCATGGAGCAAATCACTCTTGCCTCTTTTTTCAGAGAAGGAGAGTTTACGCGATATGTCAGGCGGATGAGACAGGTGTATAAAAAACGGCAGGCAGCGATGATGGATGCTCTTTTGACATATCACTTTGACAAACACTTCCGTTTATATGGAACTGATACAGGCCTTCACGTCTTTTTGGAAGGAACACCAGACTTTGATGAACAAGGTACGATTGAGGCCGCAAAAGCGGCAGGTGTCGGCATTTATCCATTAAGCCCCTATTGTTATGAAAGCAAAAGGAAAGGGTTGCTGCTTGGTTTTGCCTGTACGGATGAAGCCATGATTCAAGAAGGTGTTCGCCGATTAAAGCAAACACTGCACATCTAAAAAAGCCTGGAAGTCTCTCTTCCAGGCTTTTCATTGTGATTGCTGAACGTTTCCCACTTCTTCAATGAAAGAGGCTGTCTCTTGCAATCCATCTTGAAAATGTTGAGTGGCTGACATAAACAGCTTTTCTTGATCAGGACGCTTTAACAGCTGCTCTACCTTGCTCATTCCTTTTTCAAATGAAGCAAGACCTGTCTTTAATTGTTTGTCTGCCTTTTGATACACAGCTGGCACTTCTTGATGAGTAAGCCCTTTTTGAATGACACGGTCGAATGCTTTCGTCGCTTTTGTCAATTTTTCATTCACTTGAATTTTTCCGTGTCCATCTGAAATGAATTGATCGGTCATGTTTTCATATGCTTCATTTAACTCATCCATATAACGCTGAACCCATTGTTCATACGCAGCTTCTTTTGTGTTTTGTTTTGAAGGCGGCTGACCTGCTTGATTGCAGGCTGTGAGTAGTGTCACTGTCACGGTAAATAGCAGCATCAAATGCCATCGTTTTTTCATACACGGCCCCCATTTCTCTTTCCCATTTGTTCATATCGGTCAAATATGATCAACTTTTACCTCATACGAACACCTTGCAAGAAATGACTTATTTTTATTGTAACAGACCGCATGTATCACTTCTGTGATTTATGCGGAAATGAATGAAAATCCTTCTAATGGTTCACATTTCCCTGCCATTTCATGATGATACAGTCAATAGACGACGAGAAAGGCACATTTGGTTTCAATCTATTTCATCTTCGTCATTTTTTCTCAAATAAAAAAGACCCCTTTCGGCGCCTTTTTCTTAGATGTATGGATTTCAAATGATGATCTTTCTTAGCATGGAAGCTGCCTTATATTCTGCTCTACATAGCGGGAACTCCGTCTATGATCCTACCCATTTATTGCAGCTTTCCTTTACAAGCAATCTCCAGCTCTTCTACCACTTCGCCATCTTGAATGAGGTATGCTTTTTCATGAAGATTCACAGCAGGACAGATGTGATTCGGAATCATTTGCACCTTCTCACCGATCTGTACACTTTGACGAAAGCCTTCATGATAGATAATGGCATGCTCGTCAAATACGCTAGAAACAAATACATCATCATATTCTTTCACTTTGCCTAAGCCCTCTGTTTTGGTCAGCCCTTTTGTACGCGTTTGTGCCGTCAGCCCCTTGGCCCCTACATCTGTAATCACCCGGCGCTCTGTCGGTTTACTAATGACCGTTGTCAGCACAGATGCTGCACAATGTGAATATGTGCCGATTACATTGGACTGGGAAGCATCCATCAAGATGTATGTGCCTGGCCGTATTTCTGTGACTCCTTTTGGAATATCAAATTGAAATAAAAATGGCGGTGTTGATCCAATACTGACGACCTCTAGCGGCATACCAGCTTCTTCTGCAATCTGCGCAAAACGGAGCGTTCGATTTACAGCTTCCTTGTATAATGTCCGGCAATGTGCTTTACTTTCCGCTTGATACGTATGACCATCATGAGAAAAAATCCCCTTTAAATGAACGACATCACTTGTTTGAATCGCCTCTAATATGTGGCAGAAATCACGTTCTTCAATGACACCAGACCTTCCCTCTCCAACCTCTATCTCAATTAAAACCTCCGCTTTTTTCTCTGATTCACGAAAGACTTGCTCAATCTGCTTCACATGCTCAACACAATCTATACCGAATGAAATCTGTATCGACTCTGCCAGTTTACGAATCCGCTTGAGTTTAGTCTCACCTACAATTTGATTGGCGATAAAAATATCTTTGAGCCCATGGGCTGCCATTACTTCAGCCTCTCCTACTTTCGCTACCGTAATGCCAGATGCACCTTTCTCTTCCTGCAGCTTGGCAAGTGCAGGCGTTTTATGCGTTTTCGTATGAGGGCGCAATTTGACATGCTGACGGTCTGCGTATTGCTGCATCGCCGCTACATTCTCCATCATCACCCGTTTATCAATGAGTAGTGCCGGCGTATCCAGTTCTTTATACATCATCCCCATGACCCCTTTCATTATATAAAAAATTATACGATATAGATAAATTATATATTTTTTTATACGATAATCAATGGTTTTTTCTGAAAAAAAGTGATGGCAATGAGTAAGCAGTCCAGCGGCTGTCTGCCGCTGGTCTCTCACTAATAACGATTACGAAGTTCTCTTAAGATAAAATCATACACAAGGTTGAGCTGCTGTTCCTTTGGATACAGCATAAATTCTTGTTTCTTAGGAAGACCTCCATCAAGTCGATCTTGAAATTTCGTTCGGAGATACGCTGTTCGGTGTACCTGACTCTCAAATGACTTATATGAGACATCTAGTTTGACCGATTGCTCATTTGTAAAAGTAACAACCGTGTCTCCGAGGGATGATTCCTGAAAGATATGAATGTATTTGTGGGAGATCCATCCGCATTGAGGGCGGTTGGATGAATAGGTTGGGAAGAAATACAGATGATTGGATGAGTCAATCACGATGGGAGGCTTGTGTGATATACCTGTTACTTCATATGTTCCCGCTTTTCTGCCTGCATAGCTTGAGCCAAAGAACCTGCAACTACGTTCTATAATTTGCAGCGGCTTTAATTCAACGTAAAAGCTTGTCTCTCTTTCGATCACTTTTGAATATACTCGTTTTCCTTCTTCAACCGGAAGGACCGCCATTGTTGTTTGATTAATGACGTATGAATCTAATGGTGTTTCACTAATTCCTGACACTTCATTTCCTCCTGTGTTAATTTTTGGTTATTTTAGATACTATTAATCTATCACCAACGTATAAGAAACGACAGGATTTTTTCAATATTTATTTAAAATTATCTTTTTATCATGTTATTTAGTACATTCGATCTATCTAAAAGCCATTTTTAAAGATATATCGCATCTTGTCGACTGGACAAGGGGTGTCGATATGGCTCAAAAATAAATTGTCTAAAAATTATAAATTCTTGTTGATTTTTTCTCCGCCAATCCATATACTATAAAAAAGGCATCGGGGGGATTCTTTATGAAAGAGAAAAAAACGTATGCTGAGCTCATGAAGTCCCGCAACACCCAAAAAACCGAAGAGAATGGCGTTACTATTTTAGACATTTATATTCAAATGGTTTTAGATGAGGCGCTTTATAAACAGCGCTTAACCTTCCTTAGAGAAGAGATTGACAAGGCTCTAGATCAGCGTGATGAAAAGCGTTTTAATGACCTGTCAGCTCAATATGCAGAACATTGCTTACATCAATCATGATGATTTTACTTGCGGCAGAGAGACAGAAACTTGTCTCTTTACCGCAAGTTTTTTGTTTTTATCCATTTAATATGGTTCCGCCATTCACATGAATCATTTGTCCATTCATATAAGAAGAGTCTTCGCTCGCTAAAAATAAATAACTCGGCGCTAACTCTACTGGCTCACCAGGCCGCTCCATTGGGACATCACCACCAAATTCAGACACTTCCTTTTCCGTAAAAGTGGATGGAATCAGCGGTGTCCAAATCGGTCCAGGCGCTACCCCATTTACCCGAATCCCTTGTTTGATAAGAGATAGAGATAATGATCTTGTAAACGTTACAACCGCCCCTTTTGTCGATGAATAATCAATTAAGGTTTCATGACCTTTATAAGCAGTGACCGATGCTGTATTAATAATACTGCTTCCTTTTTTTAAATGAGGGAGCACCGCTTTTGTTAAATAGAACATGGCAAATATATTCGTTTGAAATGTCCGAAGAAGCTGGTGAGAGGTAATCTGTTCAATGCTTTTTTGCGGATGCTGTTCACCTGCGTTGTTGACTAAAATATCAATCGAACCGAAAGCATCTTTTGTTTGTTTGACGACCTCGTGTGAAAAAGCTTCATCGCCTAGATCACCTGCTATTAAGATAACGCGACCTCCCATTTTTTCAATATAGTCCTTCGTTTCTTCCGCATCACGATGTTCATTCAAATAAACAATCGCTACATTGGCTCCTTCTTTCGCAAATAAGACAGATACTGCTCTTCCAATCCCGCTGTCTCCACCTGTGATAATCGCCGTTTTCCCTGTCAGCTTTTTGCCTTGCACCTCTCGATCAAAGATAGGTCTAGGGTTCATTTTATATTCAAGTCCTGGACGTTCGTTCTGATGCTGAGGCGGTAACGTTTTCTTTGGCTGCTTTGTTGACACGTCAGACCACTCCTTCCTTTTATCTCGTTTATTTTTATGTGTTGCTCATTTTTTTATGTATTTCGCTCTTGTTTTCATTAAAATGTATGATTTTCAGCATCGTGGAAAAATTATACACAACAAGTGACTGGAGGCGACAACATGGAACAAGAACATAAAGGATCGGAACAAGCAAAGTCATTATGGCTAGCTGATAGTGAGAAGCCCTCTTTTCCTACTGTCAGCGAAGATCTTACAGCAGATGTCATCATTGTCGGTGCTGGTATTACCGGTATCGCTACTGCATTTGAAATGACAGAACGCGGACTGGATGTCATCATCATAGATGCTGATCAAGTATTGCAAGGAACCACCGGACATACAACAGCGAAAATTACCTCCCAGCATGATGTGTACTATCATGAGCTGATTCAGCATATTGGTATGCCGAAAGCCCGTTTATATGTAGAAGCAAATGAAAAAGCTAAGGAACTCATCCAAGCACGTGTGAAAGAGTATGACATTGATTGTCATCTTGAGGTAAAAGATGCTTATCTTTATACAACAGAAGAAAACGGCGTCAAAAAGTTAAAGAAGGAATTAGATGCGTACAAACAGCTCGGTATCGATCGCGAATGGATAACAGCGCTCCCGTTTGATGCTGGCATCAAGGCAGCCCTCGCCATGACGCAGCAGGCACAATTTCATCCTCTTCATTATCTTCATGCACTGATCGATCAGCTCATTGACAGAGGCGTGCGCATATTTGAACAGACAACGGCAGTCGATGTAAAAGAAGGAAAACACCCTGCTGTCATCACAAAAAGTGGCCATCATCTGATGGGGCGCTCTATCATTTCATGCTCACACTTTCCTTTTTACGATGGCAAAGGACTGTATTTCACGCGAATCCATCCTGAGCAATCTTATGTCGTCGCAGCCAAAACAAAAAAACCGCTTCCAGACGGCATGTACTTAGGAATTGATCAGCCTGCCCATTCATTAAGAACGGCAAAATTCCATGGAGAAGACGTCGTGCTCATCGGTGGACAAGGCCATAAAACCGGACAAGGCGGAGATGAATCCGCACACTATGAAGCACTAGAAAAGTTTGGTGAAGCCACCCTTGGTATAACGGAAGTCCTTTACCGTTGGTCCACGCATGATATGGTCACAATGGATCAAATCCCTTACATTGGCCGCCTGACATCACATCATTCGAATATTTTTGTGGCAACAGGCTTTAGAAAATGGGGCATGACCACAAGCCACGTAGCAGCGACACTGATCGGAGATTTGATCGAGGGAAAATCGAATCCTTACGAATCCATCTTTACTCCATCAAGACTCGTGTCAGACGCATTCGTAAAAGACTTTATCAAAGAAAACACCAATGTTGCAGCGAAGCTGATCAGCGGTAAATTAAAGCGAGCTGTTCAAACAATTGATGATTTAAAACCGGGTGAAGGCGGCATTGTATCTTATGAGCACAAAAAATGTGGCGCCTTTAAGTCAGAGGACGGCGATATCTTTCTTGTCGATACAACCTGTACTCACTTAGGCTGTGAAGTCGCGTGGAATAATAGTGACCGCACGTGGGACTGTCCTTGTCACGGGTCTCGTTTCTCCATTACGGGAGAAGTAGTAGAAGGTCCGGCGAAAAAACCACTAAAAAGGTCATATAAAGAACAGTAAAATTTCACTGTTTCCCCTTTAAAAAATCCAATATTATCCGATAAAAAACATAAAGTCTGATATTTTTGATGATCATGGGGGGACAAACACATTGTTATTTAAAAAAGAGAGTAAAAAGAAAAACACTGCTTTTTTCACACAGCAGGATGATGGGATAAAACGAATCAATTTTCCGGAGAATACGGACATTGCCAAACAAATTAAAATGATTGATTTGACGCAGCAAGACCTTTTTATCTTGAAACAGCTGAATCCAATCGTTCAAGATGAAATTGAACATATCGTCGATAAATTTTATAAAAACCTAGAAGTCGAGTCTTCCTTGATGCACATCATTCAAGATAACAGCTCAGTCGAGCGTCTAAAGAAAACACTACGCATTCATATTAGTGAAATGTTTGCCGGTGTGATTGACGAATCTTATGTGGCCAAAAGAATTAAAATTGCACAAGTTCATTTAAGAATTGGACTTCAACCTAAATGGTATATGGCAGCCTTCCAAGACCTATTGCTATCCATAATGGATTTATTTGCCCAGCATATCCAAGATTTCAAAGAATATCAGACGGCAGTGAAGGCGACGACGAAAATTTTAAATCTAGAGCAACAGCTTGTCCTAGATACGTTCCAAAATGAATACTCTAAAGTTCGTGATGAAGCAGAACTACAGCAAAAAGAGCTTCATACAAAAATTACAGAAACATCTAATTCACTTGCTTCTCTCTTCTCAAATACAACAAATGCAGTGGACAAACTTGTATCAAAATCTGATGAGATGGCGGATATGTCACAGGCTGGCACAAAGATTTCAGCACAAGTTGAAGAGAAATCAATTGGCGGTAAAAAAGAGTTAGAAATTCAGCAGACGCAAATGAACCAAATTGACGGCAGTATGACAAAGATTGAAACAGAAATTAAACGCTTAGAAGAAATTGCGAAACAAATTGAACAAATTTTTGGGATCGTCACAGGTATTGCGGAGCAAACGAATTTACTATCTTTAAACGCTTCAATCGAATCAGCTCGAGCAGGTGAACATGGCAAAGGCTTTGCTGTCGTTGCAAATGAGGTTCGCAAATTATCAGAGGATACAAAGAAAACGGTTTCAACTGTATCTGAGCTCGTCAACAACACAAATTCACAAATCGCCATTGTGTCACAGCATATTGCTGATGTGAATTTACTTGTGACAGACAGTAAAGAAAAAATGACCCAAATCAACTCGCTATTCGATGATATCGTCAGCAGCATGAACTTAAGCAAAAACCAAAACGGAAAAATTGAAATAGATTTGCAAACATTCCTAAACGAATTGAAAGAAGTCAAACAAACTGTGTCCCAAGTGGCAAGTTCGGTCGAATCCTTAACGAGTCTGACAAATCACTGATCCAGTCATTCTTCTTCTGTTTTAGTATAATAGAAGAAAAGATAGAAAAGGCGGGATTTGATTGACAGCAATTTGCCTAGTCAGACACGGTGAAACCGATTGGAATGCAGCGAAACGAATTCAAGGACGAACAGATATCCCTTTAAATGACACTGGTAAATGGCAAGCGGAACAAACCGGTCTTTACTTAAAAGATGCCCACTGGGATGTTGTCATTTCCAGTCCGCTATCAAGGGCAAAAGAAACAGCTCATTTGATTTTACAGCATGTACATGCACCGCTCGTGATCATGGACGATTTTATTGAACGTGACTATGGCGACGCTGAAGGCATGTCATTTGAGGAACGTCAGAAACTGTTTCCAAATAAACAGTATCCAAATATGGAACCACTATCGGCACTTCAAGATCGAATGCTAGAAGGTATTGAAAAAGTGAGAGCAACCTACCCAGATCAACGGGTACTAATCGTAGCACACGGTGCTGCCATCCATGCCTTACTCACCTCACTAGCTGACGAACATATGGGTATTAAGGATACAAGACTTGAGAATGCCTGCTTAAATTATGTGGAATGGACAGATGGTCAATGGAAGGTGAACGATTACAACGTGGTCAACCACTTAACACAATCTGCTCCTTCTTAAAGAACCTGTTTTCATAACAGGTTCTTTTTCATGTCAAAAACAATGATAAAATAATATTTTTTTATATCGAAATTCGAAATAGATGATAGCCTTTTCTACCTATTTTATGGCATTTCGGGTATCGAATGTTTATCCTCAAATGGATCATGAGAAAAAAAGCACGATTCCTTTTTAATAGAAAACCGTTGGAAATATAGAATAAACATATTTTACCATAAATTCCAAGCGACTTAATTCCCTATTTTTCGCTAGGACTTCCACAAAAATTCAGGTCTACTCTTATTTGCCTATCTCTATTAAACTGAAAATACAGAATAATCAAACGGATCATTCTAATAGACTACGGATGATTATTCTGAAATAAGAAAAAGGGATGTGGAATGTGCGTGAAAAAGAAAAATGTGATGACAAGTGTTTTATTGGCTGTCCCTCTTCTGTTTTCAGCAGGGTTTGGAGGCTCGATGGCAAATGCCGAGACTGCCTCAAAGTCAGAAAGCGAAAAAAGCTATATTGTTGGCTTTAAAGCTTCTGCCACCACAAACAGCTCTAAGAAACAAGCAGTGACACAAAATGGTGGGAAATTAGAAAAACAATACCGCCTCATTAATGCTGCACAAGTGAAGATGTCTGAACAAGCCGCAAAAAAACTTGAACACGACCCTAGCATTGCTTATGTAGAAGAAGACCACAAAGCAGAAGCATATGCCCAAACCGTCCCTTATGGTATCCCTCAAATCAAAGCTCCAGCCGTACACGCTCAAGGTTATAAAGGTGCTAACGTCAAAGTAGCTGTCCTTGATACTGGAATCCACGCCGCACACCCTGACTTAAATGTTGCAGGCGGTGCTAGCTTCGTCCCTTCAGAGCCAAATGCCACACAAGACTTTCAATCACACGGAACTCACGTAGCCGGAACCATTGCTGCCCTTGATAACACGATTGGTGTTCTTGGGGTTGCGCCAAGCGCCTCCTTGTATGCCGTTAAAGTATTAGATCGTTACGGCGATGGACAATACAGCTGGATTATCAGCGGTATTGAATGGGCTGTTGCCAATAACATGGATGTCATCAATATGAGCTTAGGCGGACCAAACGGCTCCACAGCGCTTAAAAATGCTGTAGACACAGCGAATAACCGCGGAGTAGTTGTCGTTGCCGCAGCAGGGAATTCAGGTTCAACTGGCTCTACTAGCACCGTTGGCTATCCTGCAAAATACGACTCTACAATTGCTGTTGCCAACGTGAACAGCAACAATGTCAGAAACTCGTCTTCTAGCGCAGGTCCTGAATTAGATGTTTCTGCACCTGGTACATCGATTTTAAGTACAGTACCAAGCAGTGGATATACATCTTATACGGGAACATCGATGGCATCTCCTCATGTAGCAGGAGCAGCAGCGCTTATCCTTTCTAAGTATCCGAATCTATCAACGTCTCAGGTTCGTCAGCGCTTAGAAAATACGGCAACACCGCTTGGTAATTCGTTCTATTATGGAAAAGGATTAATTAACGTTCAAGCGGCTTCTAACTAAAATAAGTGTGACAAAAAAATCCGGCGAACTGAGCCGGATTTTTTATTTATTGCTTTTTCGATGTTTCCTCTTTTTTTGCGGCTTTTTCCATATCGATGATTCTCTCCATCATCGTCGGGTGTCCATAGCGGAATATTTTCACTAAAAGTGGCGGATTGACTTGGGAAAGCCCTGATTTTGCAAGCTTTTGAAATGACGTCACCCCCGCCTCTCCATCTTTCGTCAAGTTCACGGCGTATTCATCAGCTGCACGTTCTTGATGCCTTGACACAGCATTTGTAAAAGGAGAAGCAACAAATGACAGCATAGATACAATGATCAACAGAAGCGGAAGAGCAGCAACGTCATGTGGTGCCTTCAGACGAAATGGAGAAGCGCCTTTTTGGTAAAGGGAAAAATAAAGACGGTCAATGGCAAAAAATCCAACCAGAGACAACACTAAATATCCTGCTAAACCGATATACACATGCTTCATCACGTAATGTCCCATCTCATGCGCCATGATAAATAAGATTTCACGGTCTTTCAGCTTTTGAAGTGTCGTATCCCACAAAACAATACGCTTATTTTCACCAATTCCTGTGACGTAAGCATTCATCGTGTTTGTTTTCTCTGACATGTTGACTTCATATACATGATCTGCTGGAATGTGTGCTTTCTCTGCAAGAGTTAATATCTTTTTCTCAAGCGCTTGATCCTTCAATGGGTAAAAATCATTGTAGAGTGGATCAATAACGACCGGCTGTATAAAGAAGAGAAACAGTGTAACTGGAACGGTTAAACACCAAGCATACAGCCACCAATATTTCCTTTTCTTTTGAATGAGCCAAAAGAACACAATGGCGCATAGAACAAGCAGTGGATATTGAATCCAAAAATCAAGCGTTTGGTCTTTTAGCCAACTTGTCGTACTTTGTGCTGAAACACCGTAGTACAAGGACAACTGGTAGCTCACCCACTTGACCGGCAATGTGATCAGCATCGTCAAAAGTGACAGCACAAACACATACACAAGTTTGCTCAAAAGGTCAAAACGAGCTGCTGCCAAGCTCCAATCTGCTAATTTCCTTGAAAACCCTGAAATGAGCAAAAGGAAAAAGACATACCAATCTAAAGGAATTGTCATAAAGTACAACAGGTTACGAATGTTCGAGTAACTTCCACTAATCACAAGCTCATGGCTTGTCATAAATGTATGCGGGTCTGCACTTGTCCCTTTCACACTGTCAGGGACAGATGAATCCCCCATTAGAAATAAGTAAGAATAAATAAAAAGACCGTACAATATGTATGCTACCGTTGCAAGAGCTACCCATTTGCGTACTCGCACTGGTCAGCCTCCTTTCCATTTCTCTCTCTATTGTAATCACGCACGTTTTTGTTTAGAACCTGTCTCATGTGGCTCCATCATAGCATGCCCTATCTGAAAAAGCTTGAGTGAAAAAAATGATTATGCTGTTCAAAAATCGGAGAAACTAACCATAAAAAAGTGAGTTGGAGGTTCATCATGAAGAAAATCCTTGCAGGAATTGTGATCTTTGGGCTTTTACTGATTACCTTCTTTTATGTGTTCAGCCGGACAAGTGACATCTTCGATGAAAATCGAGCAGAGAAATTATTGCTTTCACCCACGAACCAGTCCATTTCTTATGAAATAGATGATAAAGATACAACTGAGGATCTAATTGAACAATTAAACAAAGGGAAACAAACAAGCAGCCATCTCAAAAAGAATGTAAAGAAGCCAGATTATATCGCCAAGGTCATGTTCGGACGGACAAATGGCACTTCTTTTCAGCTATGGACCAACCGCTCTCAAGTTGTTTTTTTAGTAGACGGCACCTATTATGAATTAAATCAAAAACAGTCAAATTCCTTTCGAAAACAGGTACAAGAAGCGATTCAAAAAGGAGCCTCTTCATAAGAGTCTCCCTAGATTGTTGACAAAGGGATAAAATGAACTTTATTTTATCCCCTTGTCTTCTTTTCAGCATGATAGAAAACCTTTGCAGTCTAGGAGGCGCGGAGCGAATGTGAACCAGCACGCAGGACTGACAAAGAATGCGAGGGTTTGTCTACACGCTGAGGAGCCTCCTCATAAGAAGAGACTCTTTTTTTATTTACTTGTTTCTGCTTGGTACTTATCCTTTAGCGCTCTTCTTAAAATTTTACCAGTCGTGTTTTTTGGAATATCATCAATGAAATGGATCGTTTGGGGCTGCTTATATTTCGCCAAATAGCGTGAACAATGTGTGATGATGTCTTCTTGATTGATGTGAGCATGTTTCTTAGGGGAAATGTAACAGACAACAGCCTCTCCTGTGTTTGGATCGGGCACACCGATGACAACGGCTTCTGCTACAGCTTCATGTTGATAAAGCACTTCTTCTACTTCTCTTGGATAGACATTATACCCGCCTACGAGAATCATATCCTTTTTTCGATCGACGATATAAATATATCCGTCTTCATCTCTTCTCGCCAAATCTCCTGTGTACAGCCAGCCATCTTTCAGTGCTGCTTCTGTGTCTTCTGGCATTTGATAATAGCCTTTCATAATGTTTGGCCCTTTTGCGATCAGTTCTCCGACTTCGTTTGGTCCAACTTCTTCTCCAAGTTCATTCACGATCTTATTTTTCACATTCATAATATCAGTGCCGACCGAGCCTGGTTTTCTTTTTCCATCAAGGGGATTGAATGCCGTCACTGGGGAAGCCTCTGACAATCCATAGCCCTCTAACACCGTGACACCGAACTTTTCTTCAAAACCGTGAAGTAAAGCAACAGGCATGGACGCACCGCCTGATATACAAATCCTCACCGACTTCATCGCTTCCTCATGACCGTCCTGACGATATAAATAGTTATACATGGTTGGAACACCAACAAATAGCGTTGGTTTTTCTTTCTCCATCATTCGTAAAAGCTCTGATGGGCTGAAATGCGGCAGGACATAGATGGTCGCTCCATGAATCAAAGGGGCATTCATACAGACGGTCAAACAAAACACATGGAACATCGGTAAAGCAGCAATCACCTTGTCCTTCTCATCAATTGACAGGTACTCCGCAATGTCTCTTGCATTTGAATATAGGTTAACATGAGTGAGCATTGCCCCTTTTGGTTTTCCTGTTGTGCCAGATGTAAATAAAATAACGGCCGTATCGTCAGGTTGTATGACAGGATGCTCAGTTTCCGGCGCATCTCCAGACACAAGCTTTCCGAAGAAAACAAGACGATCAGATACTTCTTTTAAACTTGACCTGCACGCAGATTCATTTTGTGCACAAATAATGACTCGTTCAATAGATGGAAGCTGTTCATACACCTGCTCGTATATCGGCAGAAGCTGATCCGGTGCAACAATCCCTTTTACATCACCAGTGACCAGCATATAGCCGATTTCACTTGGCGTATATGTTGGATTGACAGGTACAACAACAAGTCCTGCCTTTAATGCACCAAAAAATGAAATCACAAAATGCGGTGAATTTCCTAAAATCAGTGCGATATGATCTCCCGCTTGAAACCCTTCGCTCACTAAACCATCTGCAAAACGTTCGATACTTGTCATCAGTTCTTGATAGGTCCACTTGTTCCCTTCAAAGATCAGTGCGACGTTCTCTCCCTTGGTCATCGCAGTCTGCTCAAGATTTTTGATCAAATCCATTCTCCCACCCCTTATACTTCATCAATGAATGAATAGCCATTCATTTTATGACCAAACATTCCTCCTTTCTATTATAATAGACAATCGAAAAAATTCACAAGATCAAATGTAAACCGCTTTCATCTCTTTCATTAGAAAAAGCACCGCTATCTCTAGCCGTGCTTGTCCTTGCTTAATAAATCAAATCCAGAAAATCTTCTTTTGATACGTTACCAAAATAATGGCGCATATCCATGTCTTCTAATACATCACTAATGGTTTTGCGATCATATTGTTGCCCAATGAGTCGTTTCTCAATATCAGCAATATCCCCTACACCGAAGAAGTCACCAAAAATTTTGCAGTCTTGAATGATGCCTTTTTTCACTTCTAATCGAAGATCAATCGATCCAGCTGGAAAACGCTTAGAGTGCTGCAAGTTAAACTTAGGTGAACGGCCGTAGTTCCATTCCCATTTTTGGTATCGATCACGAGAAATCTCATGAATCTTCTCCCAATCCTTTTCTGTCAGCTGATACTCAGGCACGTCTCCGTTCGTGTCAAAAATATAGCTTAAAAGAATTTTTCTAAATTCTTCTGTTGTCATCTTTTGATCCATCAGTTCACTAATATTCGCAACCCTGCTTCTAATGGATTTGATGCCTTTTGATTCGATCTTTTCTTTCTTCACATTTAATGCCGAGACAACATGTTCGATTTCTGAATCAAATAATAGGGTGCCATGACTGAAGATACGTCCTCGTGTAGCAAATTGAGCATTCCCCGAGATTTTACGCCCATCTGCCATGATGTCATTTCTGCCGCTTAATTCCGCTTTGACGCCAAGCTTTTCAAGCGCTTTGATGACTGGCTCGGTGAATTTTTTAAAGTTATGAAAGCTGTCCCCATCGTCTTTTGTAATAAAACTGAAGTTCAAGTTTCCTTTGTCATGGTAAACCGCACCACCGCCAGATAACCGGCGAACGACTTTGATGCCATTGTCTTCCACATATTTTGTGTTGATTTCTTCTATTGTATTTTGGTTCTTTCCAATAATAATAGACGGCTGGTTGATGTAAAACAGCAAATACGTTTCTTCTGGATCTAAATATTTTAAGCAATACTCTTCAATTGCTAAATTAATCATTGGATCATAATGTTGCTCGTTATCGATAAACAGCATCTCTATCTTCCTTCCTTGTTCCATCTAAGCCCTGATTGGGCAAGCTGTATATTGCCAGTATATAACGCCTGTGCTTCATTGACTAGGTCTTTATGCCGACCGAAATGAGGCAGATGGGTGATGATAAGCTCTCCAACATTTGCTTCACTTGCCAGCTTCCCTACTTCAGTGCTGTTCATATGTCCTGCACCCGATCCGTCTTGTCCGGCGTAAAAGTTGCTTTCGGCAATAAGTAAGTCTGCATCCTTGCTAAAAGGGATAAATGCATCTTGATAGCTGGAGTCAGCTGTATACACCACCACAGCCTCATTTGCCTGAATTCTCATCGCATAGCATTCTGCCGGATGAACCGTTTTCAAAAAATCAATTTGAAATGGTCCAATTTGAATGCCCTCTTCCGGGTGATAAGGTTTTGTCTTTGTATGTACATCATCAGAGAGCCGCTGAAATGCTGCTTGATCCCCGGTATGTCCGTAGATCGTCAGCGGACCACTGCTTTTTCCTAAATGATAACCCACTAGCTTCGCATATTGGAGAGGTCCGATATCTGCAACATGATCGTGATGATAATGAGAAAGGAGTACAGCATCTAGTTCTTCTATATCAATGTATTGCTGAAGCTTTGACAGAACTCCGCTCCCGCAGTCGACAAGCAGACGAAAACCATCTGATTCAAAAAGATAACCTGATGTGGCTTCACCAGCTGCTGGAAATCCTCCGTAGCAGCCAATCACGGTTAATTTCATCGTCATATTTCCTCCTTTTCAAAAAATCCCCTTCTTACAATATACCCATTTTTCATAAAAAAAGCATTCTTCTTGCCTATTGTTACAAAACAGATTGACAATTATAAATCTGTTATAATACAATGATAACAATAAAACGTATTGGAGGATGACAAATGCTAGGAAAAATCACTGAGTTTTTTAGAAATTTGCCTTCAAAAAAATGCACAAAATGTGGAAATGATTTAATGGAACAGCACGAGTGTTACGGTAATGAATGTGAGGAATGCTCACAAGTAAGTTATCTTAAATAAGGAAATAAATAGAATAAAAAGGCACTTTTTTCCTCCTTCGTCAGTTGGAGTCAAAAGTGCTTTTTATTTTTTCTGAAAAATAGGTAAAAAGGTAAAACCCTTGGTACAGAAGGGTTTTTTAGTATTTTCATATGATGACTTTTAGTTCGGAAGGCACTTTTTATTGACTTAAAACAACGAAGGGGGTTCGAAGTGTCCATTTTTTCAAATAATTTTGTATTTTCTTAATATAATTTAATCGTGGACGAACCTCTTTAATTTTAGTTATACTTTAATTCATATATTAAAACTTAATATGATGGGAATATTCCTTTAATGAATATGCTAGGGAGGAAATCTATGAAAAAATTAAAATTTGGATTAGCTACACAAATCCTAATCGGTCTTATTCTCGGTGTCGTTGTTGGGGCAATCTTTTTCGGTAACCCAGGCGTTGAGACTTATTTAAAACCAATTGGAGACTTCTTCTTAAGACTCATTAAGATGATTGTGATACCAATTGTCGTATCTAGCTTAATTTTAGGAGTTGCAGGTGCCGGTGATGGTAAAAAGGTAGGGAAGCTTGGTTTTAGAACCATTCTTTATTTTGAAATAATCACAACATTTGCGATAATTCTTGGTCTCGTGCTTGCAAACTTTGTACAACCTGGTGCAGGCGTTGACTTCGGAAATACGGAAAAACAGGACATTAGCCAGTATGTTGAAACGGAAAAAGAGCAAAGCAGTAAATCAGTTGCTGATACGTTCCTTCATATCGTTCCAACGAACTTCTTCCAATCATTGGCGGAAGGTGATTTGCTTGCGATTATTTTCTTTACTGTGTTATTTGCACTTGGCGTTTCAGCCATTGGTGAACGCGGCAAACCAGTGCTCGCCTTCTTTGAAGGTGTATCACACGCCATGTTCCATGTCGTCAATGTTGTGATGAAAGCTGCACCATTTGGTGTCTTCGCACTCATTGGTGTGACTGTCTCAAAATTTGGTCTTGAATCTCTTATTTCATTAGGTAAGCTGGTAGGTCTTGTTTATTTTGCGCTCGCTCTCTTCCTTATCGTTGTATTCGGAATTATTGGAAAGATGATTGGCGTCAATATTTTCAGATTTCTTGCTTACATGAAAGACGAAATGCTTCTTGCCTTTAGTACATCCAGCTCTGAAACAGTTTTACCAAGAGTTATGGATAAAATGGAGCGCATTGGATGTCCGAAGGGAATTGTCTCTTTCGTTATCCCAATCGGTTATACGTTTAACCTGGACGGCTCCGTCTTGTATCAAGCGATCGCTGCACTTTTCCTTGCACAGGTATACGGCATTGATCTTACGATTGTCCAGCAGCTCACACTTATTCTTGTGCTGATGGTGACATCTAAAGGGATGGCTGCCGTTCCTGGTACGTCCTTTGTTGTATTACTTGCCACATTAGGAACAATCGGTGTACCTGCTGAAGGTCTAGCATTTATTGCAGGTGTGGATCGAATCATGGATATGGCACGAACAGTTGTTAACTTAACAGGCAATGCACTTGCAGCTGTTGTGATGTCTAAATGGGAAGGGCAATATGACCCTGAAAAAGGACATCGCGTGATGACTGGACAAGATGTACCTGAACCGACACAGCTTTCAAGCTAATGAAAAAGAACCCCTATAAATGGGGTTCTTTTTTTTATACTGTGATTAATGATGATTGCACGTAGTGATAAAGAAGATTCGCTGTATGAACTAGAGAATCTTCATGGGTTCGTTCGAACGCATGCGAGGAATCGATCCCAGGACCAATCAATCCATGAATGATATCATGCCCTGCTCGAATCGCTGCTGATGCATCAGATCCGTAATAAGGGTAAATATCTAGACGGTAATCAATGTTGTTCTCTTCTGCTAATGCGGCTAAATGCTTGCGTAATCCATAATGATAAGGACCGCTTGAGTCCTTCACACAAATAGACACGCTATATTCATCTGTTGATTGACCATCGCCAATCGCTCCCATATCAACAGCGAGGTATTCCACCGTTTCTTCTGGAATATTGGAGTTTCCACCATAGCCAATCTCTTCATTATTTGAAATTAAGAAGTGCGTCGTATGCGGCAGTGTGATGTTTTCCTTTTGGATGCGGTGGATGAGTCGCAGCAAAAGCGCCACACTTGCCTTGTCATCAAGGTGTCTTGATTTAATAAAACCTGATGACGTCACTTCCACTCTCGGATCAAATGAGATAAAGTCTCCTACTTGAATGCCAAGTGCTTTGACATCGTCTGCATTTTGCACCTTTTCATCGAGACGAACTTCCATATTCTCTTGGTTACGTTTTGCTTTTCCCGCATCCGCATAGACGTGAACGGACGTTTGATGCATGAGAATGGTACCTGTGTATGTATGACCTGAAGCGGTTTCAATTTCACAGTATTCACCTTCAATTGAGTTATACTGAAAGCCTCCAATCAGCGCAAGACGAAGCCGCCCATTTGATTTAATTTCCTTTACCATCGCACCGAGCGTATCGACATGTGCTGTCAACATGCGGTGTTCCTTGTCATCTGTTCCTTTAATCGTGGCAATTAAGCCGCCCTTACGATTTCGTTTTGTCTCAATATTTACATCTTGTAGAAAGCGTTCAACAAAGCCGATCACCTTTTCTGTATTCCCTGACGGACTTGGGATCGATACGAGCTTTTGAATCAGCTGAACGGTTTCGTTTACTTCAGTTGTCATTCGGCATTTCCTCCTTTGTATGAAAGCAATTCCTTCCATGTATGCCTTTTATAGCATATCTTCTTAAAATATATCGCTTCGGGTTCAAGATGTCTATTTCAAATCAAAAATCCTCCCTCTATTAAGAGAAAGGATTCATTGATTAAGCTTCGTCTTGTTTCATTTTTCTTACGTTCCAAGCAAAGTATGCAGTTGTTGCCAACATCATGATGATTGCAACTGTACCAAGAATCGCTGCTTGATGCCATAAATAGCTATCATCACCGCTTGCAATGATCGTTCTAAATCCATTGATTGTATACGTCATTGGAAGCAGACTATGAATAACTTGGAAGAATTTCGGCACAAGCTCAAGCGGGAATGTACCAGCACTGGCTGCGAGCTGAAGAACTAAGATAATGACGGCAATGAAGCGTCCTGGGTTCCCCATTGTTGTCGCTAGCAGCTGAATAATCGCTAAGAATGTCAGACTGACGACGATTGCAAAGAGATAGAAGCGCCAGAGGCTTTCCACCTCAAGACCAAGCCCAAAGATGAGCATCGTACTTGCAATGACTGCTTGAAGGATACCAACAAGCAGAAGCACGCTATATTTGCTGACAAACCATTCAAACGCATTTCTAGGGCGTCCAGCAGGGTCTTTCATTGGGAATACAACGGTGAGCATGAGAGCCCCAACAAAGAGTCCCATTGATAAAATATAAGGCGTGAGCCCTGTTCCATAATTATCAATCTTTTTCGCTGTATCATTTTCTGTTTTAACAGGGCTTGCAATCATATTGTAATTGTCTTGATTTGCATCAATTTCACCTGTTTCATCAGCAGCGCTTTTCAATTTATTGGACAGTTTACCTGTACCGCTCTTTAAATCTCCCAATCCTTTATCAAGGGATTTTGAGCCTTCGGCAAGCTTAGATGTATTGCTTTGGATATTTGTTGAACCACTTTCTAGCTTATTTAACGCTGCGCTAAGCTGGCTTGATCCATTTGCAAGCTTATCCGCTCCGCTTTTCGCCGTATCAAGCTTTCCATTTGCTGTTTCGAGACCCTCTTGTAATTGGCCTTGACCTGTTTGAAGCTTCAGTGCACCTTGATACAATTTATTCGTACCAGATGTCATTTGGTCGATCGCATTTTGTATCGCGACTGTAGACGTGTACAGCTGTTCTGTTTTCTTTGGAAGCTGTTTGACTTGTTGCAGCTGCGCTTTTGCAGATGCAACTGCTGATTGAACCTCACTAGCATCAGGCAGTTCCTGCAAGGCCGCTAAGCTTTGTTCGAGTCCAGACAGATCAGGCAGTTCGATTTTAGGCAGACTGTTCAGTTGATCCATTGCCGCCTTTTTCTCTTCATCTGTCATGGAGCTGTTTTGGATAATGCTTTTTACTTTCGCATCTCGATTTGATAATGCTTCTTTTAATGAAGCAAGTTTTGTACTGAACGTTTTTGCGTCTTTTTTCACTTGATCGAGTTTAGGCGCCATCTTTTCAAGATTCGCTAATTCTGGTGATGATAAGACTTTTTCTACTGCTGCAATTTTTTCTGAAAAGTATTGTGCTTTGTTGTTTAGTTGCTCAATGCCTGCTGTGAATTGCGGCATTTTAGAAGCGAGCTGCTGATGTCCTTCTCGGCTTGTGTTTAACCCTTCAGTTAATGTATCAATTCCTGATCCAAGCTCCCCAAATTTCTGATCAATGGTTTGATAGCCTGTTAAAAGCTGACCAAGCCCACTGTCTAGAGACTGTATGCCTGTGTTCAGTTCACCCATTTTCCCAGCGAACTGATGAACACCTTCGCTATAGGTTAGCGTACCTTCAGCCAATTTGGCTAAGTTGTCTTTTAACTTCGTACTGCCATCTTTTGCGCTTTTTGTTCCGTCATCAATTTTCTTCGCGCCATCGCTTGCTTGATCTAATCCTTTTGCAATGGTTTTGAAGTTATCAAAGATGACCTCGGCGTAATTTTTTGTGACTTCCTTTGAAACCGAATCTTTTAATTTGATAATGGCATTATTCGCAATTTGAGACGCAGCATAGTTTGCGCCCGGATTCGTATAATATTTCAGATTCGATTTTTTCGGATGCTTCTCTAGCACTGTACTTGCATTTTTCGAGAAATCCTTTGGTATTTCCACAACGAGATAATAGTCTTCGTTATTTAATCCTTTTATGGCCTTTTCGTGACTATCGACAAAGTTCCATTTGAAATTATCGTTTTTCTTTAATTCCTTTACTAAATCATCGCCGACTTGAAGGGTTTTCCCGTCATAATGACTGCCTTCATCCAAGTTGACAACCGCCACAGGCAATTGATCAACTGTACCATAAGGGTCCCAGTACGCTTTTAAAAATACACCACTGTAAATCAGCGGAATAAATAAGACAGCTAAAATCGGGATCAGTAGTTTTTTGCTCGTTACAATGTCTTTCCATTGATTCCGAATTAAATTCATTGCTGTTTTCCTCCCATAGATGAATGACTAAATATACAATTTGGTCATTTGAACTCAAAAAAAATTATGTTGTTGCAGATAGTCCTTTTAAGACATAAAGCTCCAGCGATTCGGCTACCTCTTCTTTTGTTAAAGGCTCGTATCGCTTTTCCCAATCAAAAATCAGTGCAATATATAGTTTCACCATCACAAATGCAGTCAATTCAGGATCACAAGGCTTAATGTCGCCTTTATCCATCGCTTCTTGTACTTTCGTTTTGATATAGCGAATGATCATCTGTTCCATTTTCTCAATCATTTCCTTGACCGCTGACGTGCCAAGCTCCGCATTTTCTTGAAAAATCTTAATTGTGAGCTGGTGGTTTTTTCGAAATTCTAAAATTGCAAAGAGTGCTAAGTGAAGGTTTTCAGAGAAACTATTCTTCTCGTCAATTGCCTCATCCGCAATTTTCCTCATCTCTAGTAAAAGGGATGTGAAAATTTCATCGAACAACTCTTCTTTGTTTTTAAAAAATGTATAAATGGTTCCTTTTCCGACGTTGGCTAGCTTTGCCACAAGGTCCATTGTGGTCGCTTTATACCCGAATTGAGTAAATGCTTTCGTCGCACCATCTAAAATCATTTGTCTCCTATCAACACTCATGATCTCACTCCCGAAATGACTATTTGAACGTTTTGGTCATTAAGTACAGAAAGTAATATACCATATCCTTTTCCCCAGATGCAACAACTTTGTTCACATTTATGATTCCCAACTCTTTTGGATTGATCCGAACATGAAAAACTCCCTTTCCATGACTGAAAAGGGAGTCGTTTTTTATGAAAATAGATACGATACAGCCTCTGAGATGGCGGCCTTTCCTTGATCAATACAATCAGGGATTCCGACACCTTCAAAAGCAGCACCTGTGATATAAACACCAGGATATGATTGCTTAAACGTTTCTCGCATGTTCGAAATAGCTTTCTGATGACCGACGTGATACTGCGGCATACTTGTCTTCCAGCGAGTCACTGTCGTCAATTCTGGATCTGCTTTAATATCCATGATTTTCTTTAAATCTTCTAGCACGATGCTGACAATTTGACTGTCTGACTGTTCGACAATCGATTCGTCTCCAGCTTTTCCAACATACGCACGCAATAGCGTTTTTCCTTTCGGAGCGGTATGCGGCCATTTTTTGTTTGTCCATGTACAGGCCGTAATAGAGAAATCACTGTTTCTTGAGATGACAAAACCAGTGCCGTCATAATCATTATGAACATCCTCATCTTTAAAACCGAGTGCTACTGTTGCAACTGAAGTAGAGGTCATGTCATGCAAATACTCTAGCCCTGCTTCTTTAGGGAAAATGGAATGAATCGATTGATGCGGCGTCGTGACAATGGCTGAATCGGCAAAAAGCGTTTGACCGCTGTCTAATTGCACACCGTAGCCCCCATCGGTTTTTTCAATCTGCTTCACTTTTGTCCCTTTATAAATCGTTGTCAGCTTGAGCTTGCTTTCTACTGCTTCAACAAGCGCTTGCAGTCCTTGATTGATCGTTTGGAACTGCCCTTGTTTTTTCGCTGTCACTTGCTGTGCTTTCGCATTCTGCTGTGATTTTTTCATCCCAAGAATCAAACTGCGATGCTTTTGTTCTGTTTGATAAAACTGCGGGAAGGTGGACATTAAGCTGAGACGGTCAATGTCACCTGCATAAATGCCTGATAGCAGAGGTTCGATTAAATTCTCAACTACTTCATCACCGACACGTCTTCTAAAAAATTCACCGAGCGACTGATCTTCTGTCTGCTTGCTTTTTGGCAAGACGAAATCCATTGCGGCTCTCGCTTTTCCTGCAACAGAAAAAAGACCGGTTGTGATGAATGGGCTGATTTGAGTTGGAATACCCATGACAGCACCCTTTGGCATCGGGTGAAGCTTTTCATTGACCAGTACATATGCTTGTCCAGTTTCATTATTGACGAGCTGATCGGACAGACCGACATCTTTCGCAAGCTGAGGCCCACTGACCTTTCTTTCTAAAAATGAATCAGGTCCACGTTCAATAATGTAGCCATCTTTATATAATGTTTGTATTTTTCCACCTAGCCTAGGGCTTGCTTCAATAAGTGATATTTGAATGGGAAGACCTTTTTCTTCGACTTCCTTTTCCAAATAGAAGGCGGCGGCTAAACCAGTGATGCCACCGCCAATGATGACAAGGTGTTTTTGATTGTCATGCATAGGATCGCCTTCTTTTATATAATTACTTGCTTTCGTCAAGCTTCTTTAATACAACAGTTGCGAGAGCATCAATAAATGCTGGTTTCGCATTTGGCATTTCTGGACGATAGTAGGCTGCGCCAATTTCATCTGTCACGACTTTACATTCATAATCGTTGTCGTATAAGACTTCAAGATGATCAGCGACAAAACCAACAGGCACATACACGAATGTTTGATAGCCTTTTTGTTCAAATAAGTCCCTCGTTAAGTCTTGTACGTCTGGTCCAAGCCATGGATCCGGCGTATTGCCTTCACTTTGCCAGCCAATTTCATAATGTTCAATTCCTGCACCTTCTGCAATCATTTTAGCAGACTGTGCGAGCTGATCAGGATATGGATCTCCTGCTGCAATAATTTTTTCAGGAAGGCTGTGTGCAGACACAATAAGTACTGCTGAATCTCTTTCCTCTTGACTCATTGATGCATACGTATCCTTCACTTGCTTGACCCAATAGTCCACAAACTTCGGTTCATCGTACCAGCTTTCAACAGAAGTAATGTTCAGATGACCAAGCTTTTCTGCTTCATCTTGTGCACGTTTGTTATACGATTTCACACTAAATGTGGAGAAGTGCGGTGCAAGGACAATACTCACCGCTTCTGTGATGCCATCTCGGTGCATGTCAGCGACTGCATCTTCAATGAAAGGCTCAATATGTTTTAACCCAATGTATACATGAAATTCAATCTCGTCTTGGATCTCATTCAAATGTTCACACAAACCATTTGCCTGCTGTTCTGTAATTTTTGATAAAGGAGAAATGCCGCCAATTGCCTTGTAGCGATCCTTTAAATCTTGCAGCATTTCCGGCTCCGGCTTTCTGCCTCTACGGATATGTGTATAGTAACGTTCAATGTCTTCTTCTTTATATGGGGTGCCATATGCCATGACAAGTAGCCCCATTTTCTTTTTCTCCACAACCAACACTCCTTCAGATCATTTGAAATCATTTAGATGGATGTCTTTTTATGTTTAGCTGAATAATCGTGAATAAAATCTGTCAGCTTCTTTAACGTGTCTGGTGAAACATCAGGAAATACCCCATGACCTAAGTTAAAGATGAATTGATCTGATTTCATCCCTTGATCTAAAATCGCTGCTGCTCTTTCTTCAATCACTTCCCAAGGAGAAAGTAAAATCGTTGGATCAAGGTTTCCTTGTAACGTTTTTGTTAAGCCTTCTTTTCGCGCTTCGTCTATACTCATACGCCAATCCAGTCCAACGACATCAAGGGGCAAGTCATGCCAATCTTTGGCCAGATGGCTCGCACCGACACCATACATAATCATTGGTACGTTTTCAGACTTCAGCTCTGTGAAAATACGCTGCATGACAGGCTTAATGAAGGTCCGGTAATCTGCTGCATTTAAAGCGCCAACCCAAGAGTCGAAGATTTGAAATGCTCGGACGCCTGCTTTTACCTGAGCGCGTATGTATGTGATCGTCATATCGGCTAATTTATTCATCAAAAGCATCCATGTCTCTGGCTCACTGTACATGAGCGCCTTTGTTTTATGATAATTTTTAGATGGACCGCCTTCGATCATATAGCTTGCCATCGTAAAAGGTGCACCTGCGAAACCAATCAGCGGAACATTCAACTGCTCCTCTGTTAACAGCTTGATCGTATCAAGCACATACGGCAGGTCTTCTTCAGGATGAAGCTCTCCAAGACGCTGGATATCTGCCTTTGTCCGAATAGGCGAGTCAATCACTGGTCCAATTCCATTTTTAATTTCAACATCCACTCCAATAGCTGGAAGCGGAGTCATAATATCTTTATATAAAATAGCGGCATCTACACCATATTGTTCTACAGGAAGTCTTGTTACGTAAGCACATAACTCTGGCTGATGCGTAATTTCAAATAGCCCGTATTTTTCTTTAAGGGCACGATATTCAGGCTGCGAGCGTCCTGCCTGTCTCATATACCAAACCGGTACATGGTCTGTTTTTTCCCCTTTGCACGCCTTTAAGAACGTGTCATTAAAAGCCTTCGTTTTTCCCATTACCTTTCATTCCACCTTTCGCCTCACACTCTCTTTGTATAAGGCTCAAACACTGCTTTTACTATACCGCTTTTTCAAGGCTCGGTATACTAAAGCGGCTCAATGTTCAAAAAATCGCCGAATATTAACGTCCAAAAGCCTCTGGCTTGATATAAGCACTGCCTTCGCCTTCTTCTTGTGTTTGAGTATTGTATGGAACAACCTTATACTGCGCATCTGAAAACACATTTGCATACGGCATTGTGTAGCTGTTTGTTCCTGTTACAGAATCGATCAGGGTCTCGCTTCCATTCCTCTTTTCATAAATACGATATTCAACGCGTTTGTCTTCCTGTTCATCCCATGACAGCTCCAATGTAAAGAGCCCTTTGATTTTAAATGCATAACGTGCTTCAAAGCCTGACAGTCCTTCTAAATGGATTGGCGATTGAAGTTCTTTAATTCCCTCTGGTTTTTGGAAGGTTTCATTGGTTATTTGGGCTGTCGTTAAAATATCTTTCATTAACTGCACTGGATACTGACTGCCGCCAGTTAAATAATGACTGTTATCCGTTTTGTCATACCCCATCCAGATTGCCCCTGTTGTACTAGGCGTGTATCCAGCAAACCAAGCATCTTTCGTTGCCCCTTTGACACCGGAATACGTAGTTGTACCTGTTTTACCAGCCAAATCTCCAGCGTATGAGCCGCTCTGAGCGGTTCCGCCTTTGACGACCTGTTGAAGCATTCTTGTCATATTCCAAGCATTCTGAACGCTAAACACTCGTTCTTCTTTGTTTCGATTTTTTTCAACGGTTTCTCCATCATCATTCGTGATTTTCTGAATAAAGAACGGCTTTTTATAGACGCCTTCATTTGCAAATGTATGAAATGCTCCAGCTATCTGCAACGGAGAAACCCCTTTTTCTAAACCGCCAAGCGCTATGGCAAGTCCTTTATCCGAAATATCCATCCCCATTTTCTCAAGATAGGATTTAGACGTATCGATGCCAAGCTGGCTTAACGTCCATACGGCAGATGTATTTTTACTTTTCATGAGAGCCTCTACCATCGTGACCCTGCCCTCGTACTGTCCATCGTAGTTCTTTGGAGAATAGCCGTCATAGCTTTTTTCTTTGTCCTCAAGCAGTGAATACGGTCTGAATTTTTTCTCCTGCATCGCTGGACCATATACTGCGATCGGCTTGAAGACAGAACCAGGCTGTCTAACAGCTGTGACTCTGTTATAGCCTCTTGCCTGATATTCTCGTCCGCCTATTGCTGCTTTTACACCACCAGATGCGTTGTCAATAAACACAGCGCTTCCTTCAGGTGACCCGCTTTTTCCCGGGAAATAACGATTGTTTTTCATCGCATCATAGGCAACTTTTTGCAAATTCATATCGATTGGTACCGTAATGGTATAGCCGCCTTGAAGCAATTGTTCATGCGAAATCGAATACTGTGATTCTGCTTCTTTAATCATGAGATCTACATAACTGTCCACCCAAGGGGTTTCTGATTTCTTTTTTAAATGAATACCAAGTGTTCTTCCTTTTGCTTCAACTGTTTCTGTAGAAGACAAATATCCTTGTTCATTCATTAAATTCAGGATGGTATCCCGTCTTTGTTTATTTTTATCTGGGTGTAGAACAGGGGAATACGTTGAAGGTGCCTTTGGCATGGCAGCAAGTGTAGCTCCTTCACTGACAGTGAGATCTTTTACATCTTTACTAAAATAGTAATTGGCCGCTGCTTGGATCCCATAGACGCCATGACCAAAGTAAAGCTGATTCAAATACATTTCAAGCAGCTTGTCCTTTGAATAATCTCTTTCTAAATTGATCGCAATAATGACTTCTTTTGTTTTTCGAAGAAACGTTTTATCATTTGTGAGAAAGATATTTTTGGCGAGCTGCTGGGTGATGGTACTGCCGCCTTCTACCTTTCCACCTGCTAATATATCTCGATAAACCGCCCTTGAAATCGATTGTGCATCAATTCCGTGGTGCTCATAAAAGCGCTTGTCCTCTACAGCAACAAAAGCTTTCGCTACTTTATCTGGGACCTCTTTTAATGACACAGGGTCCCGATTTTCTGAATACATGCTTGTGAGTTCTTTTCCATTCTGATCAATGATTTTCGAGGAAGCGTGAAAAACAAGCTTCTTCTCATCTATGACATAATGTCCTAAAAATAAAATGGTCAGATAGCCAATAAATGAAAGCACGATTGTACTTCCTGCAATGACTAATGGAATGATTATCTTCTTTTTCTTCAAATTAGGTCACCTCATTCCTTTATACGGATAGTATGGGATGTATTGCTTCATAATATGTTTTATGGATTGACTACCAAAGAATTATATATCATTCTTTTGTTATACTATCAAGCAGGAGGCGGTTTAGATGAATTTCTATATTACATATGGAACAGCAGACTTTTTGCAAAAAATCGCAAAAAAACATCATCTTGAAAATCTGCTTTATACGGTCGGTAAGGAACAAGCGGCTCTTTTTCATGAAACGGAGGGTGAGACAGTCTTTAAAGCACCCCATGCCTATGATGTGATTTATACAAAAGGTGAGCTCGTCCAATCTGGCTTTGTCACGCTGAATCATATCCCTGTAAAGCTCGAAAGCAGAGCGCTTTTTGAATCCACCTTTCAGAAAAAAACAAACATGTCAGAGCACCAGCGCGGCTTTCAGGCGCTTCGTGTGTTAAGACCAAAAAAGGATGAAGAAGTGTACTTGATATTGACCCTTTGGGAATCTGAAGACTTATTTCAAGACTTCCAAGAGTCGGAAGCGTTCTTTCAGCCGCACGAGGATACTGGCTCCATCTTCTCTCGTCCTGCCTATCTGACATCCTATCATGCCGTCATAGACCATTAAGGAAGTGCTGCTTTTCGCACTTCTTTTTTTCATAAAAAAAAGCCCTTCTGCTGGGCTTTCACCGCTTATCTCTAAGCTCGTACCGATGAATGATTGGCTGAAGTACATAAAAATTCAGCAAGATCCATCCTAATAAGATTGGCCATTTGAGCATAGGTGAAGCACCTTTCATCTGAATAAGTAGTACCAACAGTGGAATCAAACAAATCATCAAAAAGCTCATCTTCGAAACGAACGTTTCTTTGATTTGATGCCGGCAGCTTGGACAAAGCATCATTCTCGTATGCGATAAATGAAATTTTTCGACGAAAGAAAATGCTTTTGAACAATTTGGACAGCTTCCCAATGCCACTCCCCCTTTTTCAAGCTTCATACTTAACCTTCGACTTTTATGTAAAATGACCTTTTCTGTCATTCTCGACATCCTCTTCTGTTGAAAGATTCTAACAATTACCATACAATCAGTAAAAGAGCCTAAAGGAGGTTTTCGGATCAATGACAGTATCCACTTTACACAAAAGGATCAATGAACGTCTTGATGAACATTATGAGGAAATGGTTGAAATTAGACGCCATCTCCATATGAATCCAGAACTTTCTTTTCAGGAAGAGGAAACCGCTGCTTACATCGCTCAATATTATGACAGATTACATATCCCAACACGCACACATGTAGGCGGACATGGTGTACTCGCTTTTATTGAAGGAGCTTCCCCTGGACCGACCATTGCACTGAGAGCTGATTTTGATGCACTTCCCATTCATGATGAAAAGGATGTACCTTACCGTTCAACAAAACCTGGCGTCATGCATGCATGCGGTCACGATGGCCACACAGCAACACTTCTCGTCTTAGCGAAGATCTTACATGAGCACCGAGATCAATTAAAAGGAAAAATCGTCCTTATTCATCAACACGCTGAAGAATATGCCCCCGGCGGTGCGAAACCAATGATTGAAGATGGCTGTTTAGACGGTGTTGACGTCATTTTCGGCACCCACCTTTGGTCCTCAGAGCCATGCGGCACTGTTCTTTATAAAAGCGGGAACTTTATGGCAGCCGCCGATCGTTTCTCTATTCAGGTGCAAGGTAAAGGCGGACATGGCGCACAGCCGCACCTGACGAAAGATGCCGTACTCATCGGTTCACAAATTGTAGCCAATCTTCAGCAGGTTGTGGCCCGTAAAGTCAACCCGATTGATTCTGCGGTGGTATCTGTAGGGGGATTTGTCGCTGAAAATGCCTTTAACGTCATTGCAGATTCGGCCGTGCTAACAGGTACTGCACGTTCCTTTGAAGAGAGTGCACGCCATATCATTGAACGTGAAATTGAACAGGTGGTGAAAGGTGTCTGCCACATGCACGATGCCTCTTTTACTTATGAATATGTAAGAGGCTATCCTGCAGTCAAAAATCACCCTGCACCAACTGAATATATAGCAGAAATAGCCAAACAGACAGAAGGAGTCACAGAAGTAAAAGAAGCAGAAACCCAAATGGGCGGAGAAGACTTTGCTTACTACCTTCAGCATGTTCCTGGTACTTTCTTCTACACAGGCGCTATGCCAGAAAACAGCCAAGATGTGTATCCACATCACCATCCGAAATTTGATATTAACGAAAACGCAATGCCTGTCGCAGCAAAGGTACTCGCTCATGCCGTCCTTTCCTACGATGAATAAAAAAAAGCCGCTGCCACCAGCGGCTTTTCTATTTCGATTCTTTCAACACTCTCAAGTGAAACACATGGCGTGCGACTTCACCAAGCTGTCCTGTCAGCTGATGATTTGCCACCCCACCAACAGCGGCACCGACCACAGGCATTAATTGAAACAGCTTCACAAGGTCAATATAATCTCGATATTCCTGCTGAAAGCTATACCAATCCATTTCTTCCCGGGTTGTTTCCCATTCTTCAATGAGTTTCATCATTTTTTGACGGTGTGCACTGCTTGAAAAGGCGAGTTGAAAAATACAAAGCAAAAAGAGCCTTTCCTCTTTTTGAGACAAATCAAATCCATATATACTGGCAAGCTCATATAGACATTTCATTTTAATACTCAAAAGGAGAGGGAAATCCGCCATTCCGAGAAACAATCCACCCGCACCTGTGCCAATTCCTTCAATCGCAGCGGCCTTTTGATAATATGTCACCTTTTCCTTTGCCAGCTCATTTCGCTCTACTATAGACAATTGTTCATCAATGACTGTAAATGAAGTAAAATGGCTTCCTGATACAGTGGATTCAACCATTGTTTTCACCGCACTTGTGATGACTTGATGAAATCGAGCAGGGATTCGGCGATTCACTTGCTGCTGAACACCTTTTGAAAACCGCTCGATCTTGGATGGTTTTCTTAAAAAACGCATTTGAAAAAAAATGGCCTCTTCATACAGTTCCCGTTCAGCTGCATTCATCCCAGTACCCTCCTTGGTGACATCATACACACGCTGTAAAAAATGCTTATCTCATCTTTTTTAATCTGCTTTGTACGTAAGGCTTGAATAGGACAAGCACAAATACCAATGAAATGAGAAGAGCAAGTCCGCTTCCCTTCCATCCACCTGCTGGGAAAACGGCGGAGCTCAGTACAATTGACTGGATGATGAGTACATTTCGTACGAGAACAAAAAAGCTTCGATCTTTTTCTTGCTGAGACACAGGATAAAGTGCCTGTAACGACAGATGAGCAAAATGCTTTGTTAACGGGACAAGCTGTACACCTGTGATAAAGACTGTAAACAAGACAAGTAATGCCCCCACCCAGCCTGCTGCACCTGTATACAAGAGGATGAGCACAAACACGACCGTTAACCTAAACACAAGACCAAAATAGTCATTTGAACGTAAAAACGCCCTCACATACATATAAGAAAAAGCTTTACGCTGTTCATAAGGGACAAACTGCAAGACCCAGTCCATATACGCCCTTCTTTTCACTTGTTTCTTTAAATGAGGGACATCCGTAAATAAGTTTGCCAAGCGGTAAAAACGCTGTTTTCGTTTTAACTCATCAGAAATATGCAATTCCCATTGAAAGGGCTGTTTTTTTACTGCATTTGTTAGATAAATGAGATAGACAGCATATAAAAGATAAAAAACAATGGCAATGGCATAAGCTGCTTGTAAAACGGTATACATTAACATTGTATTGAGCAGAAAACGAATCACTGCATCAATCCATCTGACATGTTTCCCTTGAAAATAAGTGATTCTCCACTGAATCGCTGTATTCAGACCTTTTATTAAGATCATTTGCGCCAAAATGAGCACATATAGCATCAGATCGCCTGAGGAGACAGCCGAATATAGCGGAAGTGCAATAATGGACACGGCAATCAAAGGAAATAACTGAGAAATGAAGCTAAAGTTAAACGCTTGTTTTAAATAAGGGTCCATCTTAGCTTCCAAAGGAAGCATAAACACAAGATCTGCCTCTTTGATCAACGTTCGCACGTAAGAACTAGTCAGTACCAATGAGAAAACAACTGCCATGACCCAATAGGATGGGAAGTGAGCTGGAATATGCTTCAGCCAATTACTGTACCAACTCGCCCCGCCTGCAAGGAAAAAAATGAGCACAATCACAAGATGATCGTTGAACATATATTTTAAATATTTTCTTGTTTCTTGTACGTGTTCTTCTAATCGTGATTTCCAAATGGTTTGCGTTGTTTTACTCATAGCTTTCTTCCTTTGTTAATTCCAAATAAAGATCATCGAGTGTCGCATCTCTCATGTTGAACTGCTCTCTTAGTTCTGTCAGTGTTCCTTTCGCTCTAATTTCCCCTTCATGCAAAATAATAAAGGAATCACAATAACGTTCCGCTGTGGCTAAAATATGCGTTGACATCAGAACACTTGCGCCATTTTGTTTCGCCGCATTCATACGTTCTAATAGTGCGTTGATCGCAAGCGGATCAAGCCCTAAAAACGGCTCATCGATAATATACAACTCTGGCTCCACAAGAAACGCACACATAATCATCACCTTCTGCTTCATCCCTTTAGAAAAATGAGCAGGGAACCATTTCAATCGCTTCTCCATTCGGAATTCCTTCAGCAAAGACGGCAGACGTTCTTCTAATTGTTCTTTTGAAAGGCCGTAAGCCACCGCTGTCAGCTCTAAATGCTCTTTTAACGTTAATTCTTCATATAAGACAGGTGTCTCTGGAATAAACGTAAATTGTGAACGATACGCCTCTTGATCTTCTTGAAGGGTTCGTCCGTTTAGCTCAATGGCCCCTTTATGAGGTTTCATTAATCCAATAATATGACGAATGGTTGTACTTTTTCCCGCCCCGTTTAAGCCAATGAGACCAACGATTTGGTTTCTTTCTAATTCAAATGAAATATTTTTCAGAACGGGATTCTTTGTATATCCACCCGTTACATCTTTTACAGTTAGAAGGGACATCAGTTCGTTCCTTTCTTTCTTTTTTCCTTTATAGTACCAAAAACGAAAGACAATTTGAAATGTTTACCTATAGACAACTCATGAATAAAACATCGGCATACTGGTCATCATAATGTATGTAGAAGAAATGAACTTGATGACCAATACGTAAATGAGGTGTTTGTTAAAGGCAATAACCGCATGACAAATTGGTTTTTCATCTAAAAACCTTAGCTTCTGTTTTGCTTCACTGATTCTTGATTTTTGTGTCCTATACAAATATGTATACGACGAACCAAAACGTCAAATGAGGTGTTTACGGCAGAAATAGCAGGCATATGAATTCTTTATTTCAGTAAATAGAGAATTCAAAAGGCATATCAAATGAAAGCATCAGCATTTCTTCTGCAGGAGCAGGATGAGCGACCAAAGGAGTTCGCTTGTCCTGTTTTCTTTTTTGCTTCTTTTTGTGATACGATAAAGGAAAAATAATGAGGAGTGACATGGCGTGAGCGACTGCATTTTTTGCAAGATCATTGATGGAGACATTCCATGTGCAAAAGTATATGAAGACGAGCATGTATTGGCTTTTCTTGATATCAGCCAAGTAACAAAAGGACATACCCTTGTAATCCCGAAAATACATAAAGAAAACATTTATGACATGACACCAGAAGTGTCTAATCATTACTTCCAAGCGATTCCAAAAATCGCTAGAGCCATCAAACAAGAATTTGAACCAATTGGTTTAAACCTTCTGAACAACAACGGTGCAAAAGCCGGGCAATCTGTGTTCCATTACCATATGCACATCATTCCACGTTATGGCAAAGGCGACGGCTTTGGTGCCGTATGGAAATCTCACCAAGATCAATATACATCAGAGGATTTAAAAGACATTTCTTCTGCCATCCATACGCGCCTTACCTCATCTTAATTGATGAGGTTTTTCTTTTTTTCACTTCTTTTCTGTGATTATCCTCTGAATCGTAAGATATTTAGGACGATTCAAATTTTTTGTCCAAATGCTTCAAATTTGTGATAGGATGGTTTTATCTTTTGATCCATTAACGCGAGAAATAGGGAGAGATTGTGATGAAGCGAACGACGAATTTTAATGCTGGTCCGGCGGCGCTGCCGCTAGAAGTGCTTCAAAAAGCACAGGAAGAACTTGTTGATTTTAAACAAACCGGGATGTCTGTGATGGAACTTTCTCATCGCAGCGGTGAGTATGAAGAAGTCCACAATAAAGCGAAAGCACTCTTGGTAGAATTGATGGACATTCCAGAAGATTATGAGGTCCTCTTTTTACAAGGCGGGGCAAGTCTTCAATTTGCAATGATTCCGATGAACTTCTTACATGAAGGCGAAACGGCTCATTTCATCCAAACAGGTGCTTGGTCAGAGAAAGCCTTGTCAGAAGCAAAAGGGTTTGGTGAAACATCAGTGTTTGCCTCAAGTGAAGACGACAACTATTCGTATATTCCAGATGTAGATGCTTCCGTTTTAAATGACGGTGCTTACTTGCACATCACATCGAACAATACCATTTTCGGTACTCAGTGGAAAACGTTCCCAAACACGTCACTCCCGCTTATTGCCGACATGTCCAGTGATATTCTCAGCAAAAAAATAGACGTGTCTTCATTTGATTTGATTTATGCCGGGGCACAAAAAAATCTAGGGCCTTCTGGTATCACGATTGTGATCGCGCGCAAACGTTTATTAGAGAAAGAAAAAAGCGGCACACCTAAAATTTTAAAATATTCAACACATGCCAAAGCCAATTCTCTTTATCACACACCACCGACTTTTGCGGTTTACATGCTGTCCCTTGTCTTGGAGCATGTGAAACAGGCGGGCGGCGTAGAAGCAGCAGAAAAACGCAATGAACAAAAAGCAGCGCTTCTGTATGATACGATTGATCAAAGCGGCGGTTTTTACAAAGGACATGCACGTGCTGACAGCCGTTCACATATGAATGTCACGTTTACCCTGCGTGATGATGCACTCACTGCATCCTTTGTGGAGAAAGCAAAACAAGAACAAATGGTTGGACTCGCCGGCCATCGTTCTGTTGGCGGATGCAGAGCCTCGATTTACAACGCCGTCTCTATAGAAGACTGCCAAAAGCTTGCGGACTTTATGAAAAAGTTCCAGCAAGAAAATGAGTAAAAAGGCTTTTCTATCGTGAAATAAATTTGTTATAATAACGAGAAATATAAAGTCATGACTCTTGCAATAAATGATCAGCCATATTATTGGAGAGTTCTAAGAGCTTAGCAGAGGAGAGCATAGAAATGAAAACAAAAGAATTAGTGATTATGTCATTACTTGCAGCAATGGGAGCTGTTTTGCATACGATTTTCCCGCCCATCTTTTTCGGAATGAAACCTGATATGATGCTGGTCATGATGTTTTTAAGCATCATCCTTTTTCCGAAGGTACAGCATGTCGTTGTGATCGCCCTAGTTACTGGGGTCATTTCCGCTTTGACAACAGGTTTTCCAGGCGGACAAATTCCAAATATGATTGATAAACCGGTGACAGCCTTTATCTTCTTAGCCCTTTTCTTATCTTGCCAGAAGATCAAGAACAAAGTCGTTCTGACCGCTGTACTCACCGCTGTTGGGACCGTCGTATCGGGCGTGATTTTCCTATCTGCCGCTTTACTGATTACTGGACTGCCGGCTGCGTTACCAGCACTTCTTGTAGGTGTTGTCCTGCCAGCAACTGTGATCAATACGATAGCTATGGTATTTGTCTTCCCGATTGCTCAGTCGATATTAAAGCGCGCAAGAATGATTGAAGTCGCTTAACGAATAACTGAACCTCTTCATTGGATGAAGAGGTTTTTTCATATTGTTGACAAAGGGCTAAAATGATTTTTTATTTTAGCCCTTTGTCTTCTTTTCAGCATGATTGAAAGCCCTTGAAGTCTAGGAAGGACGAGTACTGGCGCGGAGCGAATTTGACATTCGTGAGCACCAGCACGCAGGACTGACAAAGAATGCGAGGGTTTGTCTACATGCTGGAACCTCTTCATTAGATGAAGAGGTTTTTTTCATGCTTCTATAAAAGAAAAAGGGTAAGCAGCAAAATGGAGAGCGAAATCCCTGCACCTGCCGCACACACAATTGCTTTTTGTCTTAATACATGTTTTGGCGGATAAGACCCTGCATACCCAAGTTGCCTTACATAATGAATAGAACCACCTGCGAAAATCACACACATACACGTAAAAACGAACAGAAAGACAGACAACCTTCTCCCCTCCCTTTTCTTCAAAAGTATGCTAAAATAAAGCAAGCTATGTATGGAAGTTCAATGAAGCTGATCGTCAGCTCAGAGAGAACATGCGAATGTGTAAAATTTGACTAGAGGTGATTGGAATGGCTAGTGGACGTTCTTTATTAACAGGATTATTTGTAGGCGGTCTCCTCGGAGGTGCGGCAGTGCTCCTGACGACTCCCTCTTCTGGCAGAGATGTACGCGGAAAGATGAAAGACGGCTATGACAAATTCGAAGATACGCTGACAAGATTAAAAAGAGATGGACAAGCTTTAAAAGAGCAGATTGTTGAAACCGCAAAAGAAAGTGCTGAGGTCATTAAAGAGGTCGGAACTGAATTGCAAACATCCATTCAGCAATGGCGCGAGGAAATCAAACCTCATCAGCAGGACTTACAAAAGGAAATTCAGGAAATTGAAGAAAAGCTCAAACAACTGGAGAAAACCTTACAAAACTAATATACTCACAAAAAAATATTCGTTTACAAAAGTGTGCGGGGTGCGTATCCCGCACTTTTTTTGTTGAAAAAAGGTTATTTTGTCAATGTTTTTCATGACTTTTAAAAATTCTTGAATTTTCAGCTTTATTAATCTTTATTTTATTGGCATAATAGAATTACAAGAAAAAGAGAAGTAGGTGAAATGGATGAATCATTCGGAACAGCCTTTCGATGTAAAAGAAGCACTTTTATTCAGTCAAAGAATGGCCCAATTGAGCAAAGCTCTTTGGAAATCCATTGAAAAGGACTGGCAGCAGTGGATCAAACCGTATAACCTAAATATCAATGAACATCATATTTTGTGGATTGCGTATCAATTAAAAGGAGCTTCAATATCAGAAATTGCAAAGTTTGGCGTCATGCATGTATCAACGGCGTTTAACTTCTCTAAAAAATTAGAGGAAAGAGGATTTTTAAAATTTTCTAAAAAGTTAAACGATAAACGCAATACGTATATTGAACTAACGCCAAAAGGCGAAGAGACATTCCATAAACTACTCGAAGATTACGACCCAGCCCGAACTGGTATTGTCAAAGGCGCACAGCCGCTTCATGACATTTACGGAAAGTTCCCTGAAATTTTAGAAATGATGTGTATTATCCGAAACATTTATGGTGAGGATTTCATGGAGATTTTTGAGAAATCGTTTTCAAACATTGAGAAGGACTTTTTGAATGAGCGTGGGAAAGTCACGAAAAAGCCTGAAGAACTTGAAGACTCAGCGGAGGAAAAAGCGGCTAAAGCAAATCAAATTGTTTAATGATCTTTATAAATTCATTCATTAACGGCTGAAACAGCCCTTGATCATGCAAAGCAAAAATCGTCTCATGAACATCCAGCTTTTCAATTAACTGTCCCGCAAACAGCGCAAGGAGATCGTCGAACATGACGTAGCCTTGTGCTTTTTGCTTGTCCATTTCATCTGAGAGCTCAGCACAAATACGCTCAATGTCCTTTGCCTCTTCTTTCGATACACGCTGCCGGATCAATAGCGCATAATATGGATAACGGCTCATATCTGTCGCCGTCAGTAACAGTTCCATATAATATTCGAGCTGGCTCATTCGTTCCTCAATACTCATGTACGTTCCCTCTTTCTCTTAGTCACTCTATTTTAGCCGAAATTACTCATTGACGAAAGAGACGAACCTCCCTCTTATGTCTTTTTTTCTTGAAAAACCCAAAGTTTCCTCTCTTTATTCCATATGAATGTAACAATTTATTTTTTTTCTTGAAAACCATTGATTTTTATCCTCAGGAAGAGTAAATTATCTTGAGATATTCAATTAGTTTTTTTGAGATTGGAAGGATGAAAAATGAATTGTTGGAAGACCATTAATCTTGAAAAGGATTATGGTTATACGAGAATGATGATTTCAGCCATATGTCTGACTGTATTTTTTTTCATTATGGCATTTTTATGTTTTCAACTGACTCATCCTGAAACGAGACTCAGCAGTCACAATGCACCACTTTTTGTCGTGCTTTTACTTGCGACATTGCTTGTCCACCGCGTGGTTCACTTGATCCCAGTCATGAAACATAAGAAAAAAATGACGTTATTTAAACGAAATTGCTGGCAGCGCGTGCCTAAGAGAGTGATGCTTTTCTCACTGCTCAGCCCGTTTTGTGTCATCTCACCTGTTTACTTTGTTTTAGGAATGGCATTTCCAATGTACGCACACTATTTTATCATGATCGCAAGTATTCATGCAGGCTATTGTTTGCCTGACTTTTTATTTGCTTGGAAACTGCTAAAAGCGCCAAAATCATGCATTATTGATCAAGCCCAAGACGAGTTTGATATTTTAGTTGACCCAACTTCCTCATCATGAGGTTTTTAAAGCCAACTTCTATCTTTTTCATAAAAAATTTGGTAATGTAGTATGGGAATAGCATAGAGAGGGGGGATCTCCGATAGTTTTATTTTACTTCATCGTCTTTGCCGCGTTTATTGTGTATTCAATAAACAGGCTTACTAATACATTATGCCTTGTCAGAGAGATTCCTGAAGAACGGCAAGATAAGGTGTTTCGCTTTATCAATGTATCGATACTGATCTTACTGATCTCATCATTTGTTGAAATTACCATATCTATTTAAGATCAAAGCAAAAGCTGCCTGTTTGATGGCAGCTTTTTGTGTATGATGATCTATTAGCAAATCCACGATGCACCGATAATGATCAATAAGATGAATAACACGACGACTAGTGCAAAACCGCCAGCAAAGACTTCTCCTCCCATGTGAAAACACCTCCTGCCAGTTCTTCCTCTGTTCTAAGCTCAGTGTATGCAAAAAATTTTAAAACGTTTAGGCACCTGTCATCGTTTTAAAAAAGAACCGCCCGCACGCATGGCAGGACGGCTCCTTTCTGTTACAGCGATTTAATTAATAAAGATATGCTGCACCAACGATGATCAGCAAAATGAATAGCACGACCAATAAAGCAAACCCATTAGAATATCCTGCTCCCATATAATTCAGCCTCCTTTTTGTGATCAATATATGTGTATGTTGGTCGCAAAAATTTGACTAGACGAATGCCCTCCCATTTGCATTTCTTTTTACAGCATGTCACAATATGTTATGATACAAGCAATGATAAATAAATTGGAAAGATTAGGAGTGTTTTTTGAATGAAAAAAATGGCTTTAGCAGCTGTAACAGCAGTAAGTGTTTTAACTCTTGGCGCATGCAGTAGCGGTGACAAAGAAGTGATCGCAACAACAAAATCAGGAGATGTCACAAAAGAAGAGCTTTACACAACACTTAAGAAACAAGCAGGTGGAGATGCTTTAAACCTACTTGTTCAACAAAAGGTTCTTGCTGACAAATACAAAGTATCAGATAAAGAAATTGATAAGAAATTGGAAGAATATAAAAAGACACTTGGTGAAGATCGTTTAAAACAACTTCAAGATGAATTCGGAAAAGATTACATCAAAGATCAAGTAAAATATGAGCTGCTGACTCAAAAGGCTGCCAAAGCTAACATCAAAATCACTGACAAAGAAGTAAAAGCGTATTACGATGACCTAAAAGGAAAAATCCGCGCAAGCCACATTTTAGTTGCTGACAAGAAAACAGCAGATGAAGTAGAAAAGAAATTAGATAAAGGCGAAAAATGGGATGACCTTGTATCTGAATATTCAACTGACACTGCTTCAGCAGCACAAGGCGGCGATGTAGGCTGGTTCGCAAAAGATGGCCAAATGGATGAGAACTTCAGTAAAGCTGCCTTCAAACTAAAAGTAAATGAAATCAGCAAACCAGTAAAATCTCAATTTGGTTACCATATCATTAAAAAGACCGAAGAACGCGGTAAATACGATGACATGAAAGCAGACTTGAAAAAAGAACTGCTTGATCAAAAACAAGCAGATAACAATGAAATTCAAACGATCTTAAACAAATTGGTGAAAGATGCTGATGTGAAAGTAAAAGATAAAGAACTTGAAAATACATTCAAAGAAAAATCTGAGCAAACCACACAACAAACACCAAACCAATAATGAACGAAAAACCCCTCTACATGAACTTGTAGAGGGGTTTTTTTATTCTTATTGATTATGCAATCGAATGGTCCTCATGCTTCGCCGTTTCCTGGGATCGTTTCATTTGCTGTCCTTGACGTCTACGCTCTCTCTCCTGCTCCATTCGTTCGATAAAGATTTCTCCCTCTTTTTCAATAAAGGATTGATCAATCTCTTGCTCCTCTTTGGCTGTCGTCATTAATTTATAGGCACAAAAGATAATACCAATGATACATGCATATACCCACCATGGAAAAAATAACATTGTCTTCGCCTCCTTTTTCAGGACTAATCTCTCTTCCTTCGTGTTACATGCTTATGCGAAAAGAAGACAAGTTATGAAAAAAAACGCCCGCATCAAACGGGCGTTTTATCATGATGATTCATTGTGAAAGGTTGGTTTATAAAACGAACGATTCTCTAGTGCAAAAATACGCTCTGTATATTCTCCTGGCTTCACATGCTCAAGCGCACGATCCATCATGTTCATTTTTGCATCTAAATTATCTATATAGTGGAGAATTTCGGCTTCCTTCACCATTGGTGGTTTAGGACTGCCCCACTCCCCTTTTCCATGATGACTCAGCACTAAATGCTGCAGAATCAGAATTTCCTCAGAATCAATGCCAAGCTCCTCTGCGGCTTTCGCAATTTCTGTCACCATAATAGAAATGTGGCCAATTAAGTTCCCTTCTACTGTATATGTGGTGGAGACAGGACCCGAAAGCTCTTTGACTTTCCCTAAATCATGTAGAATGATCCCTGAATATAAAAGATCTCGATCTAGTGATGGGTATAGATCAACAATGGATTTCGCTAAATGAAGCATCGATACCACGTGATAGGCAAGACCCGAAACAAACTCGTGATGGTTTTTCGTAGCTGCTGGGTAATCAGCGAATTCCTGTCCATATTTCTTCAGCAAATGTCTTGTGACACGCTGAATATTAGGGTTTTTCATATCAAAAATATATTGCATGATGGTATCCATCATATCGTGCTTTGGAATAGGAGCTGTTTCTAGAAAATCATCAATGCGGATTTGCTCGTTTTCAGCAACAGGACGTATATTCCTAAGCTTCAGCTGATTCCTTCCGCGATAATGATGAATATCACCTACTACCTTCACAATGGTTTGCGCAGCATATGTGATTTCATCATTCTGCTTTGCATCCCATAGCTTCGCCTCAATATCTCCACTTTGATCTTGAAGAATTAACGTTAAAAATGGTTTGCCATTACTCGCAATCCCTTTAGTAGATGATTTAATTAATAAATGCAGGTCAACTTGTTCGCCGACGTCATAGGTCATGATCCCTTTAGCCATTCAATAAATGCTCCTTCCATGTTTCTGCTCATATAAGTATAACATAAGTCATAATTTGTCAATCATTCCACTACTAAACTCGTAATCTGCCCGTCTTCCGCTGCTTGTTTCATATAATGATGACAAGTGAAATAAAACAGCTGTGTTTCAAAACGAGTGAGTTCACTCATCAGCTCCAGCACCCTGTCTAGACGGACATGATCAAAGTGAACGAAACTGTCATCCATCATAAATGGGAGCTGACAATCTTGCTGGTGGGACAAAGCAAGTGCAAAACGAATCGAGAGATAAATTTGCTCACATGTTGCTTGTGAAAGCTCCTCCGGGCGGAATAGGCGTCCATCCCTCCGTTTCACAATCAGACGGTCATCTTCGGCAGAAAATAAAATCACTTCATATCGATCATTCGTTAACGGCTGAATAAATCGGGAAGCTGTTTGGAGGAGTGCTGGTAGCCTCGTTTCTTTATGCTCATTGAGTTTCTCTCGAATGACGGAACGAACGAGCTGAATAGCCGCCCATTTTTTCGCTAGATGCTTTGCCTGCTCCTGCTCTACAGCAAGCTGATGAGTCAAATCAGACACTGTACCTGATGCTTCTATTTGGCGTATTTCTACTGCTAATTCTGCCAAGCGTTTTTTCATATTCGTCACATTCTCTTGCATGTCATTCAGACGTCTTTTTGCTTGTGCACACTGCTCCTCAAGGGTGCGTAAACCTTTACGGACAATGACCTCTTCCTCATCTATATAACCGCTTTTGTGCAGCTCTTGGTTCTGCTGCTGCAAATTGTACAGCCGCTCACGGTATTCTTTGGATAGATGAGACAGGACATGATAATCTTCTTTTGACGCTGCTTCTACTTTTCGAAAAAGCTCGTCCGTTTGTTTTTCATAATATTGAACTTCTCCTTCTAATGTTGTCAGCTGCTGCTCTACATGCTGAATGGATACGTGCAATGTCTGACGTTCTTTTTCTCTTTTTTCCTCATCTTTCAATATCTCTTGAAAGGCTGAGATATTCTCTTGAATGGTCCCTTCTTTTCTTTGAAGGAGACTCATGAGCGCTGAAACTCTTTGCTCGTAGGTCGATTGCTGCTGTGTGAGCATCTTTATTTCCTTGTTAAGCGCCTCATATGCCGCTGTATTCGCTTTTAATTGTTTCAAGATATGGAAAGCTTCCACAAGGAATGAGAGCTCTGAGGACAACCCCAGCTGCCTTCTCATATCTTCTACTTGCTGCTGTACAGGTTCCAGTTCCCGCTCCCAGTCTTCATATTGCTGTATCATTCTTTCGTATAAAAGCTCCTTTTGCTTCACTAGCGTTTCAGCTGAAGCTGTTTGAACTTGAAAAGAATGATAGGCGTTACTGTCGTTTGCTTCCTTCATCTGAGTCTGTTTAAGCACTGGATAAATAGCAATCAAGATAAATACGGAAAATCCTGCAAACAGTAACGTCACCCAGCTCTCTGCTAAAACGAATAAGACCGTGAGAATGATAGCACATAGCACGAACATCAGCGGGAATAACCACACTCTGGAATGCTTCTGTTTCACTGTAGCCCTTGTGCCCCTGACATCTTCTGCATCTTGCTCTTTAACGGGCTGTTCCTTTAATCCTTTTAGAGCGGTTTCCGCTTCTTCTAGCTCATGTCTTGCATGATCAAACCGGTCATCGAGCTGCGTTTTCCTATCCATTAAACGAACGTATTGGCTCACAGCCTCTTTTAATTCCCACTCAAAGTCAAGTGAATCATCCAGCTGGTCAAGCTTGATTGGACGCTGCCACTTCAGCTTCGCTGATGCTTCTTCTATTTTTTGTTTCAAAGAATTCTGCTCTGTTTTCCCTTCTGCTAAGCGTTTCTTCACAAGTTCAGCATCAGATGATTCAGCTATGACTCGCTTCATCTCCAATACCGTATCCTTGTCATAGAGTGGCTGAACTTGCGTGAGCGACGTTTGCAAATGATCTAATTTTTGTTTCAGTGCCGTCACTTGCGCCTTTTTTGGGTGAAGGTGTGATTCTAATTTATCAAGTTCATGCGCGGTTTCCGGTCTAAACCGTTTGACTCGTTCTGGATAACTAGCCAAATCTTTTTTTAACTCTATCTTGTTTTCTATCATAGGATAAAGTCGAATATGTTCAGTCAAAAGCTGAATCTCTTCTTCAGTCTGTCTCATTTCATGCTGAAGCATTTCTACCTTTTCGGTTAATTCAGCTTGTTCTTTTTTCTTTGCGGTATAACGACTTTCTACCAATTTGGCCTGTTTTAACTTACCTGACAGCTCTTTTACATGATCAAGCTGCTGATTTAATTCAGGCTTACGTCCATTCGGTTTAAAAAGCTGCTCCTGCTGTTTTAGCAGCCTGCTGTCCATTTTGGATGCCGAATCTGAGCCAAACAAACTTGAAAAGAGTAGAAATTCCCCTATTTGATCTTGATTTAATGCTTGTACATTTTGCAGACCAAACACGTCAAAAGAATAGATCGATTGGTATAATCTGCGATCCGTTCCCTTTAACATCGCATGTAGAAACGCTTCATCTTTCACTTCACCATTTGGCAGCAACACCTGAGCTTGTCCGCCATGATCAGATGTTCTTTCAATATGAATCACACCTAATTCTTCATCTAAACATGTAAGAGACCCGCCATAAAATGAGCCATGCTTTGGCTTATACATATGGCTTTTGGAAAAACCAAATAACATCGATTCAATAAACGCCTTCAATGTCGTTTTCCCCGATTCATTCAGGCCATAAACTAACTGAAAACCGTCATCAGAAAAGTGGAAGGTTTGATTGGAAAATTTCCCGAAATTCGCAATATGGAGTGAACGTATTTTCATCATACCTCTCCTTTTCTCATAATTGCTTCAGCTGTTCTGCCAGCAGCCTTTGTGCCTCTTCTTTAATATCGATCTCGTCCTCTTTTGTAAATGCTCTTCCTGCCTTTCTATAGGTTGGATGACGCTTGATCGGTGAAAGCAGCTCATCATACGCATCAAACTCGGCAATTTCTGCTGTTAGTTCTGTCAAAAAAGAATCTTCTGGATAGACGGCATCTTCATGTGTCCGGCAGTCAATCGACATCACCCAAACGAACAAGTCTTCATCTTCCTCCTGTTCATGAAGAACAGCCATCAGCTCCTCAAGCACTTCAAGCTGCGTGAGCTCCATATAAGCAGGAGCATCGCCAGTTAGTACGATTTTCAAAAAATGAGGAACACCTCTCTCTTTCAGTCCACTCATCTTTTTGTCCACAAGTGTCACAAGATCGGTCATATGAGCGGTATGTGTGATATCTATTGTCAATGTCTCAAAGATGACATCTGAACAGCTCATAAACTCCGCTCTTTGAGCATCTTCAGATAGGTAAACGACATAACAGCCTTTCTCTCCTGTTTCTTTTATATGTCTTCCTTGCACGTTTCCAGGATAGATCACCATTGGATCTTCATGCAGAAGAGCCCGCTTATGAATATGTCCAAGCGCCCAATAATCAAAATCCCGCGCTAGAAGCTGCTGAAGCTGAAATGGTGCATACGCATCATGCCCTTCTTGACCTGCTAATGTGCCGTGAAGCATGGCAATATGATAGGGGGCATCTGTTTTTTTTTCATAATAAGGTGTCATATTTTCATGGACAGCCCGCTCTTTGTAGCTGAACCCGTAAATACTTGCCACAAGCTGACCTTCTCTATAAAAGGCTTGCTCACTTGGCGTACTGCTCAAAAAAACGTGAACATTCTCTGGCCACTCAATTGGTGTCCATTCACCACCTAAATGATCATGATTACCATAAATAATAAACACTTCAATCCCGTGTGATTGCAGCTGAAGAAACTGATTTCTTAAAAAAAGCTGTGCTTTTAGGCTGCGATTCGATTCGTCAAATAGATCTCCGCTAAGCAGCATAAAGTCTACTTCTCGATCAATCGCAAGTTCAAACATGTTCTTGGCACTTTGAAATGTACTTTCTTTCAACCTTTTAAAAATTCGGTTCGGTATATTGGACATTCCCGCAAACGGACTATCTAAATGAAGATCTGCGGCATGAATAAAAGTGAGCTTCGTCAAACGTCTATCTCCTTGTACGTTACTGTAGTTGTCCATATTTTATCACGCCGTTTTTACGAATGCACGTTCTATCGCTCTCATTCTAAAAAACACATTTTTAGGGGCGAAAAAAGAGGTTTTAACTTCCTCCTTGTATAATTCATTAAAAAACAAGAAGAAAGGGAAGATCAGAGATGGAGAAAACCTACTATTTGACTGTATTTGATTCGTCAGGTGAAACCTTATTAAACGAAAAAATCACCACAGATAGTGATGAAAAAGCAAAAGAATTAGGACGGCATCGTTTAATCGAACAACAATACACAAAGCATTCTCACCGGCTCGTCAATGATGCAGGTAAACTTCTTTTATTTGAACGTTAAAAAAGCCGGCATCCGCCGGCCATTCATTCTTCTATTTAATGAAACACAGGACGTCTTTTTTCCAAAAACGCTTGAACACCCTCCTGATGATCACGGCTTTGTCTCAGTCTAGCTTGTGCAGCACGCTCTTTTTGAAGAACGGCTAACAGCTGTGATTCTGACTGCTGAAAATAAATCATCTTTGTTTCAACAAAGGCTTGAAGCGGCATATTTAAAAATGGCTTGACGCACGCTTTCTGATAAGTATCCACCTCATCTTGAAACACGCCGTCTGCAAGGCGAAGCTTGAGCGCTTCTTCAGCCGGCAGCTTTTGTCCGCTCCAAATCAATTGTTTAGCGGTTTGTTCACTAACTCTTTTGGTGAGGAAAAAATGCCCTCCTCCATCTGGGATTAACCCGATTCCATTAAAGTTCATGGCAAGCTTAGCATCTTGATGCATAAACAAATAGTCACAGCTAAGGGCAAAGCTAAAAGCAAGACCAGCCGCTGCCCCGTGGACAAGTGCAATCGTCACTTTTTTCATACTGGCTAAAGAAAGTGTAATTCCCTCGATCAGATCCATCACGCGATGAAAATCTTCTTCACGATCTTGCTTTAGCATCATGCCAATATCTCCGCCTGCTGAAAACCCTTTGCCCATCCCCTTGAGTACAACAATTTTCGCACTGCTCTCACTCGCTGTATCACACGCTTCCTTCAATTCAGCAAACATGTCAACATGAAACGAATTATACGCTTCAGGCCTATTGAAAACGATTTCAAAAATATCCCCATCTACCTGACAATTGATATATGTCATCATCCATTCCCCCTCTTTCTTTTCAAGCTCATCACTTACTTCAATTTCCATCAAGCAATTCCTTTTCCTCTACACAAAAAATTTCAAGATCAACTGATACTAAAATAAGCATAATTGTTGAAACGAGAAATATATTTTTATATAGTAAAATAAGAAATAAAACATCATATGAAAGGGGGAGAATGTTTGATAAGAAGTTCCATATGTATATTGATTAGCTGCATCGTCATGTTTTCTCCCTTTTCAAATGTCGTTTTTGCTTCACAAGCAGAAGCGAGCACACCGAGCCTGATTTCTCCATCGGTTTATGATGAAGAAATCAACGCTGTGAAGACACCTCCATTTTCAAAAAAACATGCATCATCTCTTCTGTTAAAACAGAGGTTATCAATGGGCGCTTCAAAAGCTTTTCTTGTAAAGTTTGCATCAACCACAGCGTTATCCATTGATTTATGTTTTTTAGAAATGAAGTGTGCAATCCCCATTATGTACCAATCAAATTACCTCGACTGATTCATTTTATTTCATCCGTACTCACTATATGAAAAACAAAACCTATCATATTCGGAGGGATAAAATGAACATTAAAGAAAATGATCTTCCTGGGATTGGAAAGAAATTTGAAATTGAAACGAGAAATAGAGAAAAGATGACGATTGTGATTCATGATGATGGCAGACGGGAGATTTATCGTTTCGACGATGAAGATCCAGATGAAGTACTGTCCACCATTTCTCTCGATGATGCTGAAGCCCGGCAAATTGCTGCCATTATTGGCGGTATGGTGTATAAGCCGCAAGCACTTGAAACGATTGAAATGGCGTTCAATGATTTGATCATTGAATGGTTTAAGGTAGAAAAAGACGCAAAAGCGGTTGGACATACACTCGGCGATTTAGATGTGAGACAAAATTATGAAGTCACCGTCATTGCGATCATTAAACATACAAATGAAAAATTACTCAACCCCGGTGCCGATTCGATTATTCAAGCAAATGATACGATGGTCATTTCAGGCGAAAGAAAACACTTGAAGCGATTGATACGTGATTTTCTTTCTAGAGGGGGAGAGTGATGAATGGATCATTTAGTCTTTGAAGTTGGAACGGCGCTTATTCTCATCGCCATTGCCAGCTTAATCGCCAATAAAATTAAATTTTCTATCATTCCTTTTCTCATTGTCCTCGGGATGATTGTTGGTCCGCATGCACCAACCATCGGGATCATTGATTTGAAGTTTATCGAGAGCACCGAGATTATTTCATTTTTTGGTAGAATGGGTGTCCTGTTCCTTCTATTCTACCTTGGGCTTGAGTTCTCTGTCGGCAAACTCATAAAATCGGGTAAATCCATTGCAGTCGGCGGATCTATTTATATTTTGATCAACTTTAGCTTAGGATTGCTTTATGGGTTTATCACAGGCTTTGGATTCCTTGAAGTTCTCATTATGGCAGGCGTTATCACCATTTCATCCAGCGCCATTGTCGCCAAAGTCCTTGTCGATTTAAAACGGACAGCGAACCCTGAAACAGAGTTAATTCTTGGGATTATTATGTTTGAGGATATTTTTCTCGCCGTTTATTTATCTGTCGTATCAGGTCTTGTCCTTGGAGATGCCACATCCGTTGGCGGTGCCTTATTATCTATTTTAATCGCTTTTGGTTACATGATGATTTTCTTTATCATCGCGCGTAAGCTGCCAAAACTATTAAACAAACTATTCGATATCCGTTCAAATGAAGTATTTATCATTGTCATTTTTGCCGCTTTGTTCTTCGTGGCTGGTTTTTCAGAGACGATTCATGTCGCAGAGGCCATTGGCGCTCTCTTACTCGGTCTTGTGTTTTCAGAAACAGAGCACTCAGACCGCATTGAACATCTCGTTGTTCCTTTTAGAGATTTCTTTGGCGCCATGTTCTTCTTCAGCTTTGGACTAAGTATTGATCCATTTACATTAGGAGATGCCTTCTGGCTTGCGATCGGTGCTGTCATTCTCACCTTGATCGGGAACTTCACCGCCGGGATGTTTGCTGGAAGAAGAGCCGGTTTCTCTCATAAAGCCTCTTCTAATATTGGATTAACCATCGTATCAAGAGGAGAGTTTTCCATCATTGTAGCCGAACTTGGGATTGCAGGCGGGCTTGCCGCTACATTGAAGCCATTTGCTGCATTATATGTATTAATCCTTGCGATTTTAGGACCGCTAGTGACGAAAGAATCAAAGCGTATCTATCAAATCCTAAACAAAATCTTCAAATGGAAAACTGAAAAACCAAAAGTAAAAAGAGAAACAACCATTTAATTGAAAAGGGCCCTGTGCAGGGGCCCTTTTTTATATCTATTCAAATTGCTGAAATGCTGTTTCTTGCTTCACTTGTTCTTTCGTATCCCCGCGAATGGTTCGGATGACTTTCTGATTGCGGTAGATCGATAGTTTTAAATTGGTCGCCGCTGTTCCATGAGAGTGATCGAGGTTCGTGAATGTAAAGAGATGATGAGACCGTTTGTCTTTAAACACAAGCCTGAAGTCATCTGTCACTTTAAAATGCTTATCGCTCTCCCATTCAATCAATGGTTCATATGCGCTAAACCATTCCGGAATATTAGGCGTATATCCTGTAGCCAATACCACATGATCGGCTGTGATTTTCTTTTCTTTCTTGAGCTGCCATTGTTTCAAATGCAGCTCTACCTGCTGCTCATCCTCCATATGTATCGCTTCAAGCTCCGTCATTGGCTGAATGAGTACAGAAGGCTCTTCTCCTGAAACGGAGCGATGGTACAATTCCTGATAAATACGAGAAAGCGTCGATGCATCTATGCCATTCCTTAATCCTGCCAGTCTAGGCAATGTGTTCATCCGTTCTTCATAAGGAAGGGAATGAAAATATTCAACATACTTAGGTGTAAATAGCTCCTGACCAAGCTCCGCTGTCTCTAGTTCTCTAAATTCACTTGAACGTGTAAACCATGAAAGCTGCTGTCCTTTCTTCTGATGCTGAAGCAGGTCTAAGAAAATTTCAGCTGCACTCTGACCTGATCCAATCACCGCCACCGTTTCAGCTTCATGAAGTTCTTTTTGTTGATCCACATAACGGCTGCTATGGGTCACATGCGGCAACGCAGCTTCTGGCACATCGACAGGAATCATCGGCTTGCTTCCAGTACCAAGGACGACATGCTTTGCACGATATTCAGAAAGCACCCCATCTTTCAACCGCCGAACTTTTACAAGATACCCGTCTTCACAGTCGGTCACTTCTTCCACCTTCATCCCGAACTGACAGCTATCTAATTCACCTGCAACCCAGGATAAATACTCATTGAATTCTCTCCGGGGGATATCAAATTGTTCAAATGTATAAAAGCGGTGAAGCCTGTTTGATTCATGTAAATAATTTAAAAATGTATACTTGCTCCTTGGATTAGCCATTGTCACAAGGTCCGCTAGAAAGGAAACTTGCAAGTCCGTTCCTTTGATGAGCATACCAGGATGCCAAGCAAATTCGGTTTCCTGTTCAAAAAAACAGCATGTCACATCTTCATACTCCTCTAATAAAGCGGCCAATCCTAAATTTGCTGGCCCAATCCCAATTCCGATCACATCCATCATATGTACACCTGCTTTATCTTTTTACCCCCTATATACCCTTTTACAAATGAAAAAAACACTGCGTCACCGCAGTGTTTACATGTGAGAAACAAATAATGACTCAAGAAACTGAATCTTCTCTTCCGTATAGTGCTCATAACGATCATTATAAGATTTTGGATCTTTTGGATTGGCATATTGCGTAATTTTTCCGGTTCGCGGATCAATGAATTTACTCGCAGCACCGCATCCGATGCCAATGATCGTCTGCACCTCTTCCATAATGATAATATTATACAAACTTTCCTGTCCATCTAACGAATACCCGACATTTTCGAGATTCCCCAAAATGTTTTTTTGTCTGTATAAATAGTACGGATGATAGTCATGTGCTTTTGTCCAAGCAACCGCTTCATCCATCATACGTGTGATCTCTTCTCGGTCTGCCACTTGATACTTTTCCTTATTGCGGGTCATTTCAGACGCTCTCTTAAAGGAAAGTGTATGCACCGTTAAAGATTCAGGCTTCAGTTCTTCTGTCTTGTTCAAGGAATGCTGGAATTCCTTTAGCCCTTCTCCTGGCAGCCCGATGATTAAGTCCATGTTAATATTATTCATGCCATACTGCCTTGATAAATGATACTTTTCAATCGTTTCTTCCACACTATGGTGCCGGCCAATCGCTTTCAATGTTTCATTCTCATATGATTGCGGATTGATACTAATCCGGTCAATATGATAACGGTTGAGCACCTCCAGCTTATCAGGTGAAATCGTATCAGGTCGTCCCGCTTCTACTGTGACTTCCCGAATATGTTTCACATCTGGAAAAGAGCGATACATCTCCTCATACAGCAAATCCATTTCTTCTGCTGTAATACTCGTTGGAGTACCTCCGCCAAAATAAACAGTCGTCACTTTAATCCCATGTTCCTTTAACCATTCGCCCATTTTTTGCATCTCATAATGCAGCCCAAAAAGAAACGTTCCCACTCTTCCAGCTTGTCCTTGAATGGCATAAGCAGGGAACGTGCAATAAGCACATTTTGTTGGACAGAAAGGAATACCGATATAAATACTCACTTCCTCCTGTAGATCGTACAGATCTGGAATGGCTTTGATTTGACGATCAACAATTTCCTGCATCAAATGGATCTTTTCATCATGAATCAAGTAATCGCGCTTTAACGCTGCATGTGCTTCTTCCTTTGTCATGCCTTCTCTTAGCATCTTATGAAGTAATTTCGTAGGGCGTATCCCCGTAAGAATCCCCCATTTTTGCGTCATTCCTGTATGTTCCTGAAGCAGATGTAAATAAACAGACAACACAGTGTTTTTGATTTGCTTCCAGCGCTCTTTTTCATTCAAGCCCTCTGGCATCTCTCTTGTAAAACGACTCGTCATATCTGTTCCAGCGATATGGCCAGAAGCCTCCACCCTACCATGGGTTTCTTTCCAATCAAACACCATCACTAGGCCATCATCCACTTCACCGGAATCAAACAGCACTTCACTATCTTCTTCAAATAAATTGGCTATATTGACAAGCGGTCGATGAAATCGTTCATCAGACAGCCCTTTAACTAAAATTCGCATCGTATCACCTTTATCTTCAAACTTGTTTCATTTTACAAAATTCATCTAGGAAAAGCAATGAAGAGAACAGACGAAGGCCCTGCCATTTCTTAATAGACAGGGCCTTCACTATACTATCGTTTAATATCAAATTGATGTAAAAAACCTTCCCTTTGCTGCATTCTAAAGTATTCTTTGATCATATAAGCAACACCCTGTTCATCATGAGAACGTGTCACCCAATCGGCTTTACGTTTGACCGAATGAGGTGCATTCCCCATCGCAACGCCTAAGCCAGCTAACTCAAGCATCGGGATGTCGTCTGTCCCGTGACCGATCACGACCGTATCTTCTAATGTAAAACCTAGTGCTGAGGTTAAAAGAGAAAGTCCTGCTTCTTTCGATACCCCTTTGCATACAATATTCATTTTCTCATCACTGATCTTAATCAGATCAACAGATGGGAATGCTTGTTGAATGGTTGTATGGATTTCAGGCTGAAGTGTTGCTGTCGAATACACTTCAATGACAGGTGTGCTCACCGGTTCATCCATGAGCATATCACTTAATGATTCAACAAATTGAACGGGATAGAAAATGGGATCAGACGGATGAATCAACGTTTTTCCCATCAATTGAGACTGTGTTTTTTTCCGATTGCCGATTGAGAATTTTTCATGTAACAAGCGAACATTACAATCAAAGCTTTCAAGGATCTGCACAAGATTAAATGTTTTCTCTTCCGTTAATTTCTTCACATGGAGCGGCTCATCGAGCTTATCAGCGATAAATGCACCACTATGCGTCACAAGAGTTGAAGTCGGTATTTTCAACGCCTTGGCAATTTTTTGCGCGGATCGAAAATGACGGTTGGTGACAATCGTCACGTAAACCCCTTTTTTCTTAACATATTCCACAGCTTCTTTTGTAGCGGAATGGATTTTCCCATTGGAACGAAGTAACGTTCCATCTATATTGAGTGCAAGTAGCTTTTTTGACACTGAGGCATCCCCCTTCTTGATGACTGTACTTACGATGAGGATATGCCCTAGCTTATCGCTTTAGAACATGCAGTTGAAGCAGCCCTTGTTTTATGCCTAATCGCAAATAAAAAAAGCCTACCCCTAGGCTTTTTTTTATGTATGGTTTGGATGCGTAACAATGGCGTGATGAAGCTCCCCATGATCCCCTCATCTTTCACACACCAAAGCATTGCTTATATCATATCCCCTTATGCTTTGCTTTTCTCCCAGAAGCGCTTCTCTCTCATTTGACTCATCGTCGTAAATCCAAAGTGGAACGCACCCAATTCATCACGATAGCGCTTTTTGAAAGCACTTTCAATAAGTATTATCGCAGAATTTACGAGCTTCGACAACCCTTTTTTTAAAGATATACAAGCGGCGATATGAATGAAAAAAAGGGCGAATATGATCGCCCTTTCAATTAATTTTCTTCTGTATTTCCATAAAGCTCTTCAAGAGGCTTCATGATAATTTTATTTAATTCACCGATGAGAACACTTACGCGTTGTTCTGCTTCCATCAACTGAGAGATTTTATCGTGCTGCTGCACAAGTGCAACTGTTTTTTGCGCTTGCTCTACTTCTTCTTGTGTAATCTCTTGACCAGTCATTTGTTTTTGTTGAAGGTTTACTTGAATGTCACGGAAGTTCTCAAACATTCTTTTAGAGGACTCATCCCCGTTTACCTCATCATAAAGATTTCTTAACGCTGAATATTCTTCGCTATGACGCAGTGCTTTTTCAAGGTCATATGCAACATCATAAAGATTTACAGACATGTTATGTCTCCTTTCTATCCGTTATCACCGATATGGATCGGCGGACACCACTCCACTATAACAAACTATGGCTTTCGTTTCACATATATACAATAAATTCATCGAAATTTCTCGATCTTGCCTTAGAATAAGGTGACAAAAATCGCTTGGACAGCACCGATCAATCCACCTAAAAGACCGCCTAAAAATGTGATCATCTTCAGCTCCTTATTAGATATGCTGATCACAAGCTCTTCCATTTTTTCAAGCGGGAAAAGTTCAATTTGTTCACGAATAATTTCTTCAAATTGGAGCTTTGCGAGCAGTCCCTCAAGCGCATTAGATGCGGCTTCAATCCCTTTATCAATGAGAGATGGAGCAAACTTGGTCTTAAGATCATCCGCTACTGCACTGATGTAAACTCCTACTGGTCTATCTAACAGAATCTTTGTAGAAAAATGTGAAAGTAATTGCTTTTTCACACTAAATAGAAGCTCTTTCACATTCCATTTTTTATCAAGCTCATGTAAAGAAAATTGCTTTACCTTGTCCCATTCTTGAACAAGTAAATCTGATAAAAACCTTTTTGTCTCTGCATTCTTTAAGAACTTCATCATTTCAGGATGTACGCGATCAATTAAGCTTGAATTCCCTAAAAACATTTGGACCATACTGCCAAGCATTCCTCGTTCTTTTAAGAAATCATCTATCATATGACCGAGTCTTGCTTTTCCCTCATCACTTTCAAAGTAATGAATGCCTCTCTTTAAAATATAATCTGCGGCATCTGGAATTTTTGATGCAAGCTTATTTTCTACATCCTGTGGCAGCAGCTCAGACAACGTTTGCTGATCATACTTTTCAAGCAGTGAGTGGAGCTTATGATCAGTCCACTGATGAAGCCATGCGTCAGCTTTAACGTCAGCCTCTGAAAAACCGTATCTTTCTAACATGGAGAAAACCGTCATTTCCATATCAGCACCTTTATCAATATATCGGTGCACTGTCTGTAATATCTCTTGCCTTGCCTCCGATGATTCAAATCGTTTTTGAATACCCTCTGGCGTTAGTAAATGCTCCATCACCATGACGCCAACCTGCTTGGCTACTTCATCTCTCCTTTTAGGAATAAGACCTGGTGTAAATGGGAGCTGCTTCCCAAATAAATAATATGGCTTATACGGACGAAAGAGCATTTTAATTGCGAGATGGTTTGTTGCTGCCCCTATCACTGCACCTATCACAATCATAAAGAGAAACGTTGTGAATATATCCAAAGTCGTCATCTACCTTTCAAACAACACCTGAAGTTTATTGTTTTTATCTATACGTATTATAGTTGTTGTCAAGAGCCCAAGCAAATGAAGCATTCAATGTGACATATGAGACAACGATCTGTCGTAATGATATAGGAACGCCAAGTTTATGTAAAATCAACAAAAAGTGTTTTTCAGATGTTAAAAAAAGAATTTGAAAAGTAGGTGTTGTTTCATGACGTCAACGCTCGGCATTGTCACTCTTTCTCCGAAGCATGAAGAGGCATTCACACTTCAGCTTGCCAAAGCTGCCTCTACTTTTGATTTAGAAGTTGTTCGTTTTTCACCTTTAGATTTAAAGCCTGCTTCAAATGTCATTCACGGTCAAAAATTTACGACTGGCAAAGGATTTGAAGCGTCAGAATTTCAGATTCCTGACTTGATTTATGATCGTTGTCTTTATCAGCATGACGCACAATCTAAAAAAGCAAAACCTATCATGAATTGGTTAAAAAAGTATCCAAAAACCGTTTTTTTAAATACTGGAATTTCAAATAAAATGCGGATATTCGAGCAGCTCCGTCTCCTCCCTTCTTTACAACCATACTTACCTGTCTGCTCTCTATTGACAGAGCCTTCAGACCTTCTCAACTTGGTCAGAAAGGGCGGATATTGTAAAATACAGCCGCTTTCTCAACAGCACGCAGTACCCTCTTGCTTCATTTCTTTAAGAGACAAATCACTCATTACTGTGCAGCTAAACGCTAAGCAAATCATCACCTTTTCACATTCAGAAGAGGTTGAGCGCTGGTGCAAAAAGTATATCGGCCGATCTTTCCTTCAATTTTTTAACACGAATGATCAAAAAGACGTTTTATTCAATGAAATTAGAATTTTACTTATAAAAAACTTACAAAATCAATGGAATAGCATGGGGATTCATACAAAACCATCAGTAGAAAACAGCCTTTTAAGCAATACACAAAATTCCGGTCATGTGGTAGCCTTTGATCACTATTTAAACTCATTAAAGCCACACATCAAGGAGCTGCTGTTAGATGATATTGCCTCCATTCAGTCATCTCTTCCAGCGTTTATAGACAAAACTTTCTCACCGTGTATTGAATTCGCTATAGACTTGCTTCATACAAATGAAGGCAGACTTTTTATCTCAAACGTAAGATCAAAGCCAGGACGATCCTCTTTTTTAAAAGCTTATCCTGAGAAAGAGAAGCAATTGATTCAGACCATACTTCAACATGCCAAATCAATGATGGCTGAAGAAAAGGAGGTTCCTTATGAAGAGAAAACGCTACATCATCGCTCCTCATTCAGCAAGTGAAAATACAGTACATCTCCCTGTCCAGTTTAAAGAGCAGGGGGCAATTTTATCTATTGCTTTAGGTTCTTGTTTAGTAGATGATTTCACCATTTCCTATCATCATCAATCACAAAGGATTTTATTATCAGAAGACCTTTATCGCGCTTTACTCATTCCATACAAAACGAAAGCTGAGGTCATATTAGTTCAACATACACTCTATATAGGACCTCTCATCGGCATTTTCACTGCAGGATTCGAACAAAATACAGCACCTTTAGGCACTAGGTCTTCCTATTTTATGAAACTGTTGCAATCTTGCAGGCAGCATGCTGGTTTCGCATATCTTTTTGGTACTCATTCTATCGATTGGGATAAAGGAATAGTAGACGGTTTGCTTTACCAAGAGGAGCGCTGGGTAAAAAAGAAGATGCCCCTCCCATCCGTTGTTTATGACCGGCTCCCTAATAGAAAGGCTGCTCAGTCGGCATTCATTCAAGAAACAAAACGAAAACTCACTCAAGACTACGATATCCCTTGGTTCAACCCTTATTTTTTTAATAAATGGGACATTCATGAACAGCTATTAACAGATGAAAAAACAAGCTCTTTCTTACCACATTCCATACGATTAGATCCTGTTGATGCTTTAATTAAAATAGAAACACTCCTTCATCTGCATCATGTCATTTATTTAAAACCAACAAACGGCAGTCATGGAGACGGTATTTATCAGTTAAAGAAGACGGAAAACGGGATCACTGTCTGCTCAAATAAAGAGAAATCCACTTCATATCATTCCGTAGACCATTTCGTGAAAAAACTGCGAAAAGATTGTGCAATTCAAGACTTGATTGCACAACAAGGCATTGAGCTTCTTCAAATAGACAATCAACCACTGGATTTTAGAATTCATACGAATAAAAATAAGTATGGTCATTGGACTGTTACAGCCGCTGCTGGAAAAGTTTCAGGAGATCACACTGTCACAACCCATCAACTGCATGGTGGTTCAGTAAAAACACTGTATGATATCTTTCCTGATGCAGAGAAACGTTTGAAGGTTTTGCAAGAGCTCTCTGATACTGCCCTCGCACTTAGTCGTGTGATAGATGAAAAAATGCCCGGTCTGATTGGCGAAATTGGTTTTGACTTAGGTATTGATCACTTAGGTGCTATCTGGATGTTTGAAGCCAATTCTCGTCCAGGCCGCGAGATTTTTCTACATGCACCATTGAAAAACTCAGAATGGCTGATTGGGAAAAGAATCGTTGAATACGCATCTTACCTAACACAAATGGCTCTTAGTCCTATAGACCATGCAAACGCCTACTGATGATTTCTTTTCATGTCTCTGAAATCTGTGCTTTCCCTATGCTCTTTTCATCAGATGAGATACAATAAAACCAAGTTCAAGGTTGTTTCCGTATTGTCGTGTGTATTTATTGTTTCATCAATAAAAGCAAGGAGGCAATGATGATATGATTTCTCATTTTCAATGGAAACCTCTCTTTAAAAAAGCGCAATTACCTGGCTGGAAAATATCCTTTTTTCATAATGGTTCACACTATGAAGGCATTTATCACAAAACGGGTGATATTGAATGGGGCTCTCAGCTTCCGCCTCATGAAGTTGAACCAACCTTAAAAGAAGAAATCCACGAATTAATGCTATTCCATGTGTATGATTAAACTGTTTAAGGAGCCTCGCCATGTTAGAAAAGCTAAAACTTGTTTACGGACACCATATCATCAGTTCACCAACAAATGATAAACAAACTCTCTGGTATCAAACAGACGAAGGCGAAATTTTCGGAGTAAACAAAACGGAGCTAACAGAAAGGGAAACGCTTCTTCTCAATTCATTCCTCACACCAATTGATGTACCTCATACGCAGGAAACGGAAGAAGAACAGAAATGGTACAGCTATCTCTTTGAAAACAAATCAATCACCATCGATCAATCCGTCCGTGTTCATTTTTTTAAAATGGATCACCAAGCAGAACAAAGGCAGCAAATAAAAGAGGCTGTGAACAGCAGCCTCGAACATATTCATTTCATATGGACAGGCACTGAAACAGCTATGCTCATTCAAACAAACGCCACATCAGAAAATGGTCAACTTGAACAACTACATGATTTGTCTCAAGCCATCACAAGTGATTTTTTAACAGACGTTGTCTTCATGCAAGGACAGCTGCATTTGCCAAATGAAAATTTAAAAAAGAGATTATTGAATGAACATCAGCTCTTTTTATGGCATCTGAAGCAAGGAAAACTTAGGTCAGGGGTTGCAACATTTTATCAATGTCTACCTGCTTTCATTCGCCATGATACAGACATGGTTTCTGCCGCTATTTCAGATGCATTTATAGAAACAATCTTTGATCGGGACGTTTACCGGACTCTCACGACCTATATGCAGTGTAATTTAAATGCATCGCAGGCAGCAAAAGCGTTATATGTTCATCGAAACAGCCTTCAGTATCGGATTGATAAATTTATTGAACGGACAGGGCTAGATATACGGCATTTTCAAGAAGCGTCAGCTGCTTATTTCATGATGAATCTTCTCGATCTTTCTTAAATGATCCTATCATGAGCACCTTGCCTAAAAATGAAAATAAGATGTTGTGCACGTTGTCCATTTACAGACACCCTTCCTTTTTATACACTTCATTTATAAGTAAAGCGCTTTCAAAAAGGACTGGGAGGCTACCACCTATGGCTGAAATGATGCTGAATCAAATTTATAAAGTGTACGATAACAAAGTAACAGCAGTAGATAACTTTAATCTACATATTGAGGATAAAGAATTTATTGTGTTTGTTGGTCCATCTGGGTGCGGAAAATCAACAACCCTCCGCATGATTGCAGGCCTTGAAGAAATTTCACAAGGAGATTTTCTATTAGACGGCAAGCGAATGAATGATGTGGCACCAAAAGATCGGGATATTGCGATGGTTTTCCAAAACTATGCCTTATACCCTCATATGAATGTGTACGATAATATGGCTTTTGGATTAAAGCTTCGAAAATTTCCTAAAGCAGAAATTGATGAGCGGGTACGAAACGCTGCAAAAATATTAGGGCTTGAACAATACTTAGATCGAAAACCTAAGGCATTGTCTGGAGGTCAAAGACAGCGTGTTGCACTTGGAAGGGCCATTGTGCGCGATGCCAAAGTCTTTCTTTTGGATGAACCTCTCTCTAATTTAGATGCTAAACTTCGTGTTCAGATGCGTGCCGAAATTTCTAAACTTCATCAGCGGCTGCAGACGACATTCATCTATGTCACACACGATCAAACAGAAGCCATGACAATGGCTACTCGGCTTGTTGTCATGAAAGATGGCTTTATTCAGCAGGTTGGCGCACCAAAGGATGTGTATGAAAACCCAGAGAATGTCTTTGTAGGAGGATTTATTGGCTCTCCAGCGATGAACTTTTTTACAGGAAAACTGTCTGACGGAGCCATTGCCATTGGGAATACGCACATTCGTGTACCAGAAGGAAAAATGAAAGTATTACGCAGTCAGGGCTATATCGGAAAAGATGTGATTCTAGGCATCAGACCAGAAGATTTCCATGATGAGCCTGTGTTTATAGAGGCTTCTGAAGGAACAAAAATTGAAGCAAACGTAGAAGTGGCTGAATTAATGGGAGCCGAAACGATGCTTTATTCTTCTCTCGCTGGTCAAACGTTTATTGCACGTGTTGATTCTCGCACAGATATTCAGGCAGGTCAGACGATCCCTCTTGCCATTGATATGAATAAAGCGCACTTCTTTGATACAGAGACTGAGCTGCGCATTCGCTCAGCTGAATAAGAAGACGTTCCACAAACCATCACCATTGGGTGGTGGTTTTTTGTATATGAAAACAACATTTACCATGTTCTTTTTCCGTATGTTTTTTTCGTTGCGAACCATAATATTTAGTACAAAGCAGTTACCGCATTGGGTTTCGCCAAGTGGCAAATGACTTGGTCATTTCGCTGGTGCGATTCCAGCAAACCCAACCAAAAAAATCATATATAAAAAGGAGATTCACATCATGGCAAATTCTAATAGTTCAAATCAATTACTAGTTCCTGGAGCAGCGCAAGCAATCGATCAAATGAAATACGAAATCGCTTCTGAGTTTGGTGTAAACCTTGGAGCAGAAACAACAGCTCGTGCTAACGGTTCAGTTGGTGGAGAAATCACGAAACGTCTTGTATCTTACGCTCAGCAAAACCTTGGCGGAACAAAAGCTTAATTTCATATCTGGATCATAGAAGGCACCTCTTATGGTGTCTTCTTTTTTTGGTTTTATCCCTCACCGATTCCTTTTGACTTCATATGATGTATTAGAAAGGAGCGGATCTTCATGGACATTATTTCAGGTGTGAATTTTGAACTTCTACAATTTGTCGGTCTTTCTCTATTATGTGAATATGCTCATAGTATTCGGTCCTTTCATCTTTATAAAAAAAGCATGACATAAAACTGTACCATTTTAAGTTCTTTTCACTTATAGTATGTAGTGGAGGGATCGATCAGATGAAAATAGCTCTTTTCGGTGCTCATGGACGTGTAGGACAAGCATTTCTTCGTTTCGTAAAAGAAGATGATCGTTACATGGTTCGTTCGTTAATTCGGACAAACCGGGAAGAAATGCTTGCGGGTATGTTTCAAGTCACCGGCAATTCCAGAAATCAAGAGGATGTTCTTGAAACAATTAAAGGATCAGATATTGTCGTGAGCTGTCTATCAACAGATGGTGATGATACTTTATCTGTTTCAATGGAGCATATCGTACAAGCCATGAAGCAAACAGGAACATCAAGAATTATAACAATTGGCACTGCGGGGATTTTGAAAGCAAGGCAGCAGCCTGAGCTTTACCGCTTTGAAACAAATGAATCAAGGCGAACCACTTCCCGAGCTGCTAAAGAACATGCCAAAGCATTTGAAATTCTTCAATCAACGGAACTAGATTGGACAATCATTTGCCCAACCTATTTACCAGATGGAGAAGTGACACGGTCATATCGCTATGAAAAGAATTTTCTCCCTATAGATGGACAGAAAATTTCAGTTGAAGATACCGCACACTTTTTGTATCAGCAGTTAAACTCAAAAGAATTTGTGCATCAACGCGTCGGTATCGCTTATTGACCATTACAAACACTATCATGCAAACTGGAAATTTTATATTTAGGACTTAAAAAAGTCGAGGTATTTCCCCTCGACTTTTTATGACCATATAAATTTGACCATGTATTACAAAAAATTATCAGAGAGTGACCCAACCGGATTTTGAATGAACTCGCTTAATTACACCTGTTCCTGTAACAAATCTAATTCTTTTCCCATTAACTTTGTATTCAATAAAAGGCAGTTGTACATCAATTAAATCATACTTTTTATTTTCGTGTAAAAACTCTTGTAAATCGCCCATTTCATAGTAACCATTTTTTACAAGCTTGTCTAATTCTGCTTGTGCACTAGGTGCTATTGTAGCTAGTAAACCTGTCACTCCAGTAACTACTCCTGTAGGTGTATTAGCAATAAACAATAATCCAAGTATTGTTGAACTTGCTCCTAGTGCATCTTTTAAATTGCTATAATCTTTTTTTTGAAATGCTTTTTTATAAACATTACGCTGGGCAGATTGCATATTTAAGACTTGATCCAAGTCTACAGTAACCCTATCAGCATACTCTGACGAATCAATATTACCTAAAGCATGAATTTGTCCATTTTGATCATCAGCCTTATAAGATTGAATTTGTGATGATAAATCAGATTTTGTCTCAACCACTTGTTTCTTTGGCGATTGTTGTTCAGCTGCTGATGCAGATAATGTAACTCCACTACTAAACCCAGAAAAAATTAATACTGTTGCGGTAATCAAGATGACATTTTTAAATAATCCTTGTTTACTCTTCACTTTCAATCCTCCTCTTTTTTATTCATATAATACAATATCAAAAAAAAAGAAAACACAATATGCATATAGATGAAAAAACTAGAATTTATGGATAAAAAAACATTAATAATCCATTTTTATAAGTATTTAGAATTATTTTCATTCTTAAAATATCACTGTCGTTATTTACATCCCTTCAGTATTATCATAAAAAAGCCTCTTTCAAATTGAAAGAGGCTTTTTCTGCTCATCCTATCAGCTGCTCGTCACAGCTCCCTTTTGTAATTCGTACATTTGCGCATACAGTCCGCCTTGCTCCATGAGCTCTTCGTGGCTGCCGCGCTCGACAATCTCACCCTTTTCTAACACCAAAATCATGTCAGCTTTCTTAATAGTAGATAATCGGTGTGCAATGACAAAAGTGGTTCGTCCTTCTTTGACGACATCTAGTGCCCGTTGAATGATGGCTTCTGTTTCTGTATCGATGTTAGCCGTCGCTTCATCTAGAATTAAGATCGCTGGATCGTATGCCAGTGCACGGGCAAATGAAATCAATTGACGCTCCCCAGAGGAAAGAGTACTCCCCTTTTCAACAACTGGTTCATCAAAACCTTCAGGCAAATGCTTTAATAGTTCTGCTGCGCCCACTTGCTTTAACGATGTTTCAATCGTTTCTCTTTTAATGTCTTCATTTCCTAAACTGACATTGGACGCAATCGTTCCAGAGAACAAATAAGGATCTTGTAGTACAATGCCCATTTGCTTACGCAGCGTTTGGCGCGACTGATCATAGATGCTTTCTCCATCAATGAGGATGTCCCCATGCTGAATATCATAAAAACGTAGCAGCAAATTCATGATCGAACTTTTCCCAGAACCGGTATGTCCAACGAGTGCCACCGTCTGACCTTTTTTCGCCTCAAAGGTGATGTTCTTTAATACATTTTTCCCTTCATTATACGCAAAGGTAACATCCTGAAATTGAACGTGCCCCTCGATTTTCTTCTGAACCGGTTCTTCCACTTCAGTACCAGGCTCATCTAATAATCGAAAGACCCGTTCAGATGAAACCCTTGCTAATTCTAATCTAGAAAATTGATTCACAATGCCTGTAATCGGCTGGAACAAACGATTTAAATAATCGACAAATGCATAGAGCACCCCAATCGACACAATGCCCGTCGCGCTTAAGGACGCGCCGCCAAAATACCAAATGAGTGCGACATATGCTAAGTTCCGAAGCAGATTCACCAAGTTATGTGAGAGCAGTGAATTTAAATGAAGCATCTTTCGCTGATATCGAAAGTGATTGTTATTCAGCTCATCAAACTCTTCTTTCGTTGCTTGTTCATGTCGAAACGCCTGAATGATCGTCATTCCTTGAATGGCTTCATTTAGCTTGGCATTAATTTCACTAATGATGGAACGAATGCGATGATTGTAAACCGACGCAAACTTTCGATAAGTCATTGACCATAGGAAAATAATCGGAACAGCCACTAAACAAATAAGCGCCAGCTTCACATTTAATAAGAACATGGCGATATAAATTCCAACCATGTAAATGGCACTTGTGACGAAATTAGCGAGTACTGTTACATATAAATCACGAATGGTTTCTGTGTCATTGGTAATCCGCGCGACAACCTTTCCAGCCGGTAAATTATCAAAATACCGAATCGGAAGCGTTTGGATATGTTCAAATACGTCCACTCGCATTTTTTGAATAATGCGATTTGCAATACGCTGGAGTAAGTAGTGCTGCCCATATTGAAAGAAAATCGCAATGACGAGCATCCCAAAATAAAATAGAACAAGCTGTACCAAACCACTGATTTCCGGCTGATAAAAAGCAAAGATTTCCTCTTTGGATAAACGCTGTACCTGATACGTCTCACGCTCGCTCCCATTTTCAATGGTGAGCTGATCCCCTTTTATTGTCCGGCTCCCGTCAAATCGAATCGGTTCATTCACAGAATAGTACCCAAATCCGACTTGCACGACATTGATTTGCTTTCCAGCTTCATTTTGATTCTGTAGCCGGTCACTTCTTATATAGTTATTTCCCTGGTAATAAACCGTTTTATCTGTTTTTTCATTTACCTCAACATACGGTTTTTCTACACCTAAAATATGATCATCAATCATTTTTTTCCCAATGAAAGGTCCTGTCAACTCAGCACCAACTGCAATGATCAGAAAGATCAAAGCAACAGACAATACTTTTTTATATAGGAGTGCATAGGCAAGAAGTCTTCTCCCTGTTGTCATGCCTCATCCCCTCCTTCCAGCTGATTTGTCAGCTGCTGACGCAGAAATTGCTCTTTATACCATCCATCTTGCTGAATAAGCGCTTGATGGGTTCCCTTTTGAACAATACGTCCTTCTTCCATGACAAGAATGAGATCCGCATGCTCTACAGCTGATAGACGGTGGGTTGTAATAAATGTCGTTTTTCCATGACGATTTTGTCTTAAATTCTCTAAAATAGCCGTTTCTGTTTTTGCATCAACTGCAGATAACGAGTCATCCAAAATCAAAATGTCTGGATCAATTAATAAAGCACGTGCAATAGAAATCCGCTGCTTCTGTCCTCCTGACAGCGCCACTCCCTTTTCTCCAACCATGGTTTCCAAGCCTTCTGGTAAAAGGCTCAAATCCTTTTCAAAGTAAGCATCTTTAATCGCTTGTGCTAATTCAGCTTCTCTCGCGTCTCTATGACCGAAACGCATATTCTCTTCTACACTTTTTGAGAAAAGAACATGATCTTGCGGAACATAGCCAATCCATTGGAACAGTTGATCCAATTCAATGTCCTCAATTGGAACACCTGAAAGCAAGATCTTCCCATCACCTGTCGGATACTGACGAAGAAGCTGTTTGACAATCGTTGTTTTTCCGCTTCCCGTTTTTCCTGTAATACCAATCGTTTGCCCTTTTCGTACAGTAAAGGAGACATCCGTTAGATTATCTTTAGAGGAAGTTGGATATCTAAATGTCACATGTTCAAATTGAATATCGCCAGGCTCTTGTAATCTTTTTGGCTTGGCTGCGTCAGTTACATCCGGTTGATAACTGAGTGTATGATTCAACCGGTCTAATGAGGCATTTCCTCTTTGCATGATATTAATCAATTCACCAATGGCAAACATTGGCCAGATCATCATCCCCAGATAGACGTTAAATGCGACAAGCTCACCAATGGTTAAATCACTTTGGAACACAAGATATGCGCCGTAACCGATACCGATTAAATAACTGATCCCCACAAGCAATTTCACCGTCGGCTCAAACAATGAATCAATGATCGCTACTCTCATATTTTTTTGAAAAACATCATCTGTCATTTCTCGAAAGCGATTCACATCTTGTTTTTCCTGTACAAAAGACCGAATCACCCGAACGCCGGCAACTGATTCTAATACACGATCATTCATATCACCAAATGCATCTTGAGCGACTGTAAAGCGTTCATGAATTTTACTGCCATAAAACGCTATCAAAATCGCCATCAGTGGCATCGGAATAATGGCCATTAAAGTTAATTTCCAGCTGATCGTCAGTCCCATCGTAAAAAAGATCATCAGCATGTAAGCAGTGGAATCGACTAATGTTAAAACGCCAAAGCCTGTTGTTAAAGCCACAGCATTCAAATCATTTGTACCTAACGCCATTAAATTTCCGGTTTTTTTCTTTTCATAAAAGGTGGGTGTCATCTTAAGTAAGTGGCGCATTAATTTTCCGCGCATCACACGCTCCATGACATTCGCGCCGCCAAATAACTGGTACATCCAAAAATAGGTGAGCGCATAGACACTGACACCAAGTAAGCAAAAAATGGTTACGTAAAACAGAATACTGGATGTTGTAAATTGACCAGACCGAATGTCATCAACTGCTTGACCTAGATACCTCGGTGGCAGCATTTCAAGCACATTCACAATGAGCAGCAGCGTAATGGCGATTGTATAGCGCCTCCACTCTTGTTTAAAGAACCAGCCTAATTTCACAAATACTGAAAACATGTTTGTCTCTCCTTTTAAAGCTAGCCGCTTTCTATATTTTCCTGATTGTCACCTTGTTTCGTTTTTTGAGCTTTTGTCATTTGTATTGCCTTTGGCATGTTCACATGCTTTCACTCCTCTTCATTTAGTTGTTGATGCATTCCATTATTTCGAGATACGAAATGTATACAACAAAAAAAGAGGCAACCAGCTGACTGGTACGCCTCTTTTATACATGATAAAAAGGCGCATGTTGACAAATACGCAACATACGCCTTGATTCATCCGATCAATTGGAACGTACGAGTCCCTTTTCAATGACCAATGAAGGTGTAATTGTCACGTGAATCAACCCATTCATGCAGTTTGATTTCATTCTTCCAATGATGTTGCACATGACATTTCCTCCTTTTGGCTCTTGAATCTTTTTTTATCTTATAGTGGCTGTCACTATTTTGTCAATAAATATTTTTCAATAAATGAAATTTTCTAACAAAAAGTTCACACCCTTTATGTGTATCTTTTTCAGATATCGGGTATACCATGAACGTATAGACTCCTTTTGAAAGGAATGAGGACATTGTTTCAAGCTGATCGGATGGTCGTTGCGTTTGATGGACATGAAGACAGTAAGAAAGCATTAAAGAAGGCAATCGCTTTAGCCAAAACGTTGCATGCCAAGCTGACCATTGCCTACGCTCATGATGGGAAATCCAGCAGACAGGTGTTTGATGCACCTCGCCCAATGACTGGCGGCGCTTATATCGGAGGCGGCATGGCAGACCTTCAAACACCCCCTGTGTATGTACCTCATGATGAACAGCAAAGTCCCTTGATTTTTGAAGATCATACAGAAGAGGTCGTTGCAGAAGCAAGAATGCTGTTAAATGAAGAGCAGTTTGAAGCTGCGATTGAAATTGTTGAAGGAGAGCCTGCAGAAGCGATTATCGAATACGCTGAAAAGATTTCAGCAGACCTCATCGTCATGGGAGCACGTGACCAAAGCAGATTGAAAAAAATGCTCTTTGGCAGTGTGAGTGAAAAGTTATCGTCCAAATCAGATATACCTGTACTGATCGTGAAATAAATATAAATCACAAAAGGCTGTAAACCAATGTTTACAGCCTTTTTCTTTTTACGAAGAAATAGATGCTTCGCTTTCATGCTTAATTTTCTTCTGGAACCCTTCCTGTACACGCTTCGTGATCTCTCCTGGAACACCTTCCCCAACTGGCTGACCATCTATCTCTACAATTGGAATCACTTCAGCTGTCGTTGAACTGATGAAAATTTCCTGTGCATGCAAAAGTTCGTCTTTACTCATGCGGGTTTCTTCCACACGATATCCTTCTTCCTGACAAACCTCTAGCAGCTTTCTACGTGTAATGCCGTTTAAAATCAGGTTATTTGCTGGGTGTGTACGAATGACACCGTCAATGACGGCATATACATTCGAGGACGTCCCCTCTGTCACAAAGCCGTCTCTTATTAAAATCGCTTCAAACGCACCAGCTTCAGACGCTTTCTGCTTTTCCATGACGTTATATAAAAGGTTTAAGCTTTTAATATCACATCTTAACCAGCGAAGGTCTTCAGACAATAGAGCTTTCGCACCAGCTGTCTGCTCTTGAATAGGCTTTTTTACTTGAAATGTATATGCCGTAATCTGAGGGGTAAGTGCACCATATTGATGTTTACGAGGTGCGACGCCTCGCGTGACTTGAATATACACGCCGCCATCAATCACTTGATTATCTGCGACTAGCTTCTTCAAATTCTCTTCCATATCGGATACTGTACCTTGCAGATGAATGCCGATTTCCTTTGCACTCTTGAATAGACGCTCAGTATGCTCTTTTAATGTAAACAAAGTCCCATTATATACGCGGATGACTTCATAGACTCCGTCGCCAAATTGATAGCCTCTGTCTTCAATATCAACATGTGCATCTTTTTTTTCAATAAAATCCCCATTGTACAATACTTTCATATGGAATCTCCCCTTCGCTTTGCTTAATGGTTGAATCTGATGCTATCTTAGCGGATAAATGTAAACGTTTCAATGATTATTCAGAATTATTTCATATCCATTTGACAGGATAACCTTCTATTGTAACAAATATAGATTCATAACCAAAAAGATTCCAATTTTTTAGCATCTTCTATATTCATAGGCTCTTTTTTCCTGTATACTTACTCCATATGAGCACGACAAAAAACAGCGAAAAAAGACAGAATCCACTACATGATTCGACACAAACTACTGATTTATTGGAGCGATTGTAATGCAACGGGTTACGAAAAAACAGACACCTTCAAACACGATGCTGCTCTCAAAGGCGATTGGTCTAGTCATTCTGACATTGATCCTTTTTTTCATTTGGGATATGTCTAAAACCAATATGCAGGCAGCAGATCAACCAAATGAAGTGTCTGCGAGCAGTCCATTTCGAGACACAAGTACAAGTCTGAAAGCAAAAGATGATTCGCCAAAAACATTAGATGCACATTTTAAGATCAATCCAAACAAACATGTAACGGATCAAACGATCTTTTTAACCTTTGATGATGGCCCTTCTGCTACATCAAATCAGCTGTTAGATGTGCTAAAGTCACAGCAAGTGAAGGCCACATTCTTTATGCTCGGGCCGCAAATCAAAGAACACCCAGCAGCTGTGAAAAGACTTCATCAAGAAGGTCATCAATTAGGACTTCATGGCATCACGCATGATGTGAAACGCTTTTATCAAAAAAGTGATTCTCCTGTAAATGAAATGAAAGAAGATCAACGTATATTGGCTTCTGTTACTGGTGAATATACACATCTTGTGAGAACACCTTATGGCAGTTCTCCAAACTTAACAGACCAGCAAAAAACACGTTTAAAACAAAAAGGCTTTGTATACTGGGACTGGACCATTGACAGTCTTGACTGGAAATATAAAAGCTCAAAATATGTACCAGAAGTATTAAATCAGCTGCAGGTACTTGAAACCAAGTACCCGAAAGAGCCAAAAATCATCTTAATGCATGATCAGCCAGCTACCGCAAAATACTTAAACAGTCTGATCACACAATTAAAGGCGAAGGGCTACACGTTTGAAGTCCTTGATGAAACAATGAAGCCACTACAACAATAAAGCAAACCCGCACCTGTTGGATGCGGGTTTTTTATGATTTATAAAGCATTCACAAGCTCGCCAATTCGTTCGTGAAAGACAAGATCAAACAGCGGATCGAATTCCGTTTCACTTAAATTCATCATGACCTTAAAGATGGAAGGATGATGAGCAGCATCTTCCGGAATATATCGTGCTGGTGCCACTTCTAAGGAAGTTCCCATGACGAGCAGCATGTCCGTTTGCTGGAGCGATTTCTCCACTTGATCAAAGTGCTTCACCATGTCTCCAAAAAGGACAACATCTGTTTTAAGTACTCGTCCACATGTGAGGCCGTCTGATGAAATCCGCTCACAAACCGGCACCTCTTCTTGTAATAAATAAGGCAGTTCGTATGTTGACCCGCATGATGGACATGTAGCTGTTTGAATGGAACCATGCAGTTCATACACATGCTGGCTTCCCGCTTTTTTATGCAGACCATCTATATTTTGCGTGAAAATATCCACGCGTTTTCCTTGCTTTTCTAAATTGGCTAAAAAAGCATGTCCAGCGTTTGGCTCGTACTCTCCACTCATCTTCATTTGAAACAATTCTTTGAATTTCGGCCAAAATTGATGAGGATGTGATAAAAAGTAAGACCGGCTCATTGCCTCCATGCGAGAGGTATCTTCTGTCCATAGTCCACCCGTTGATCTAAAATCGGGAATTCCCGATTCTGTGCTCATCCCAGCACCTGAAAGGACCGTAATATGTGAGGCCTTTGATAATCTCTCTCTTAGCGCTGCCACTTTTGTTTGATCCACCACCATTCCTCCTTTATTCACCGAGCTGTTTCTCACCTTTTTGTTTCATATAAATGGTCTGTCCAGGGAAAGCAAATTCTACCCCTTCTTCATGGAAAATATCAATAATGCGATAATTAATATCCTGCTTAATATCCAGGTTTTCAGACCAAGCCGTTGTGTTTGTATAAAAGTTAAAGAATAAGTTTAAATAGCTGTCTGCCAGCACATCGAAATTCACCATAATCGTTTCCTTATGAACCCCATCATGCTCATAAAGCATTTGCTTCAGACGTTTGATGCACTTATCAATGTTTTCCTTCGGTGTATTGTACGATACGCGAACGGAGAACGTAATTTGACGTTTATTCATTCTCGTCCAATTTGTGATCGGCTCCTTTGAAAGGGTCGAATTTGGTACAGTCACCACCGCTTCAGCAGGTGTTCTAAATTTTGTGCTTCGGAAGGTAATGTCCTCTACAGTCCCAAGTACACTTGGAGTCTCTACAAAATCGCCCATTGTAAAAGGCTTCTCTGTAATAATCACAATTCCTCCAAAAAAGTTCGCCACTGTATCCTGCGCAGCGAGCGCAAAAGCAAGACCACCTAGACCAAGCCCTGCCACAAGTCCGTTCACATCATAATTAAACTCTTGTGCAATGACGCTAATACTCAGTGCAATAATAATAAAACGAAGAACCTTTGATAAAAATGGCGCTAAAATATCATCCATCTCTAATTCAAATTTTGAATTCACTTTTTGAAATAAGAAGGAAGAAGCTGCAGTTAGATTACAAAGTCCCCACGTCAGCATCAAAATAATAGAGGATCTATACAATTTGACAATGACATCCATATGGTGCTCAAAGTATGGGGCTTGTCTTAACGCAAAATATAAACCTAGTGCCACAAAAAACAGCCTCGCAGGTTTTTCAAACGCCACGACAATTTGGTTAATGACTTCGGTTTTAGACCGATTTGTCAGCTTAAAGAGCAGGTGAAACAAGTATTTTGTAAATACTTTTCGAAGTAATAAAAAAAGCAATAAAATACAAAGGCTAATGCCTATTTGGATCGCAATATCGACTGTAAAATATGTATCCATCCATTTTTGTGTAAACATCTCTGTCTCTCTCCTTTAAAACAATCCTCTCTAGTTTATAATATAACCTTCGTTTATGTCCTCTCTTAAATGTCTGACCTCTATATAAAAAGCCTCGGGACCTATCCCGAGGCATGATGTTCAATTATGAAATTTTGGCTTGAGACATATCGACGGGCAGCAAACTACTTTTTCTTCTGAGCCTGATCAAGGAGAGTCGCTTTAAACATTTCAGCATCCGTTTCGGCCTTAATACGTTCTTCCACTCTAATTCTCCCTTTACCCAATCATCTCGCCTCCTTTTCATCATTATAAAACATCAGAATTTTCAGTCAACATGACGAAAGCACTAATATTTTGACGAACGCTGACGATTTGGACAAAATTGATCGAAGAAAAATTGATGTAATTCAGATTTACTCAATCAAAGCTTGCTCTATTCCTGTAAACTTTTCAAAATGATACATCAAGCTTTTTCAGTACATGAGGTTCCATAATAATACGGCGCTCTTCTTCTCCATATAGTAAAGAAGGAAAACCACCAAAGCATTTGATATGATAAGACCAGAACTTATGTCAGGGAGCTGGAGCAAGTGTATATTATCGCACATAGAGGGTCATCAAGCGCAGCCCCAGAAAATACAATCGCTGCGTTTGATGTAGCTGTCAAGCAAGGAGCAGATTATATTGAATTAGACGTACAAATGACAATGGATCAGCACGTCGTCGTCATCCATGATGATACCGTTGATCGAACGACGAACGGAAACGGATTAGTCAAAAGCTATACACTTGATCAGTTGAAAAAACTGGACGCAGGAAGCTGGTTTGACCAACAGTATACGAATGAACGAATTCCAACATTACAAGAAATTCTTGAAAGATACAGTCAGCGGATTGGAATATTAATCGAGATCAAACATCCAAAACGGCAGATAGGAATCGAAAAGGCAGTTGCCCGCATCATCAATCGGTTTGCCTATTCTCGTCATATCATGATTCAATCTTTTGATGTTCTTGCACTACAAAGAATCAAAGCATTCGCCCCTTCTCTTCGCACAGCTTTGATTATAAAGCCTGATGCATTTAAACTAACGAAACGAAAGTTAACGACATACAGCTCGTTTGCAAATTGTCTTAATATGAAGAAAACGATGATCAATAGATGGTGGATAGACCGCATCCACACATTCGGGATGGATGTGTTTATATGGACTATAAAAGATCAAAAAACAGCGGATCGAATCAAAAAATATCCAATTGATGGTGTGGTAACCGATAACCCGCTATTTTTTCAAAAGGAGAAATGATGCAGATGAAAACTTATTTCGCCGTTTTTATCGGTGGATTGATTGGTACACTTTGCAGATATGAACTAAGTCAAACTGTCATCAGCCAGACATTCCCCTATGCAACGATGATTGAAAATATTTCCGGCAGCCTGCTTCTTGGTTTTGCGACAGGATACTTTCTATTTCAGAAAGGAAAAAAAGATCTTGCAGCTTTGATTGGAACAGGGTTTTGCGGCGGGTTTACGACCATGTCCACCTTTTCTAAAGAGACAGTTCTTCTGTTACAGGCAGGGCAGTTCAATTTAAGTATGATGTACATCCTGCTCTCAGTCATTGCTGGAGTAGCCGCTGCTTTAGCTGGCCTGATCCTTGCTGAACGGCTCTTTCATCAAAATAAGCAGCAGAAAGGAAGCAGATAAATGATTGTTTTTTGTACAGCTGTAGCTGGAGGGATCGGTAGTGCATGTCGTTTCTTCATCAGCCAAACAATCCAGAAAACTCCATCCCATGCCCTTTTCCCGTACAGTATTATTTTCATTAATTTATTAGGTGCAGCCGGTTTAGGTTTTCTCACAGGCGCTGTAACGTCCAATCATCCACTGCTAGTGATCATAGGAACCGGTTTTTTTGGCGGCTTTACCACATTCTCTACGTTTAGTGTAGAATCTGCGACGATGCTGATGCAGCGTCAAATTGGGAAACTTGCTACCTACTTATTTGTGACGATCATCGGATCTTTATGCCTTTTTGCGGCGTTTTATCAAATAGGACAACTTCTGTTTTAAATATCTGTGATGGCAGCTAGGCTGATGAGCAGTTGATCCATCAGCTGGCGCTTCATTAAAAATAGTGTCTTCTCACTATAGCCGATTTCGATTGCACATTTTGCCATGCGCCAATCTCGAAAATACTTATAATCAATGAGCTGCTGCTCTATTTCATCCAATTCTTTTAAAGCCGTTTCAATACAAGCAACAATCAGTTCATACTGACTTTTCTGCTCTTCTAATTTTTGACGTGCCATATGATGATGTTGGAGAGAACTTCGCTTTTCAAGCTGTCTTTCAATATTTAAAATGGCTGCTTGATAGTTCTTGAAATTTTTTAAATGAAACTCAATACGTTTCATTGAGGTTTTTTTCTCCGTGATACTTGCTGTTTCATACCAGAGCATGTCCATCCCCCTTTTACGAACGTTTGTTCTTATTATATACGAACATACATTCTTAAAAAAGAGGCTAAATACCTAAAAAAACCTTGAGCTTATTTTTCGCTCAAGGTCATTTCATTTACTAACAGTGGCTCTTTTATATCAAGCCCTGTGCGTGTATTTTCTTTTTCTGATGATGTGACGCCTTTTTTCAGGTCGATCTTTTTCACATAGCGTCCATCCATCTCCAAGACCTTCATCCGAATATCATCAAGATAAATGGATTGTCCTTCTCGGATATCAATGTTCTCATTTAAGATTAGCCCGCCTATCGTATCAATTTCTTCATCATGATATGACATTTCGATCAAATCTTGAACTTCCTCTAATCTCACTTTTCCATCTAATATATAATGATGCTCCGCTCTCTTTTGAATGACCGGCTGCTCATCTTCATCGAATTCATCTCGAATGTCTCCAACAATCTCTTCTAAGATATCCTCCGTTGTGACAAGTCCAGATGTCCCGCCATATTCATCCGTTAAAATCGCCATATGCATTCGATCGCGCTGCATTTTGACGAGAAGCTCTTGAATTGGAATCGTGTCAATCACTTCAATCACTGGATAAATATAATCTTGAAGCTTCAGTTGATCGTTTTCTCCTTGATACACAATATCTGCAAAGAGCTGCTTTTTGTTGAGCATGCCAATGACATGGTCTTTATCCCCTGAAAACACTGGGAAGCGTGTGTACTTTTCCTTTGTCATGATCGCAAGTATTTCGTCTAACGGCATATCTTCTGGAATCGCACAAATTTCTCTTCGCGGTATCATAATTTCTCTTGCGATTCGATTATCAAAATCGAATATCTTGTTCATATAATTATACTCTGATGAGTTGATTTCCCCATTTTTTAAGCTTTCAGATAATAAAATCTTTAATTCCTCTTCGGAATGGGAATGTTCTTTTTCAGACCCCATATCGATGCCCATCATTTTCGTTAGTACACGGGCTGACCCGTTCAACACATAAATAAAAGGGTACATAAGGATATAAAATGCATGCAGCGGTCCTGACAGCCAAAGCGTCATTTTTTCTGCCTTTTGTATGGCAAGTGTTTTTGGTGCAAGCTCGCCAACAACTACATGCAAAAAGGTAATAATAGAGAACGCAAGTGTTGCTGAGATCAGGCTGATTGCTGAATCAGGAATGTTTGTCAAACCAAAACCTCGAACCAAAAGTTCTTTTACTGCCGGTTTACCGATCCACCCTAAACCAAGGGATGTCACTGTAATACCGAGCTGGCAGGCTGACAAATATTCATCTAGCCTTGATGTCACCTTTTTCGCCATGATAGCCTTTTTGGACCCTTCGGCAACAAGCTGATTAATTCTTGAACTTCTCACCTTTACAATGGCAAATTCAGATGCAACAAAGAAAGCTGTTAAAGCAATCAAAACTCCGACTATACTCAGATTAACAATATCGTCCATTTAACCTTGCTCTTTCTTAGAAGAACAAGGAGTCACCTCCTGATTGATGATGTTATCTTTTGCAAAACGGTTAACTGATTAAATAAGACTACTTTGAGGGCCCCACTTAACCACCTCCGGTTCACGTAAAATCCGTCTCTCTACATATATATGAAACGGTATTCATTTTATCTTACCATAAATAATCTGAAAATTCCTGTATCGCTACAGTATTTTAAAGATGACAACCTAAATTGATGGAAATGCCCTTTGTTTCTTCATATTGGCAGGAAATCTGAACAATTATCTTGTATTTCAGACTCGAATTATATTAAACTATTTTCATAAACTATAACGTGACGGTTAGGAGGAGATGTTCAGATGGGGCTGAGAAAAAGTATCGTATTGGTGAACTAGCACAGATTGCACAGGTGACGAAACGAACTGTAGATTATTATACGAATCTAGGGTTGCTTGCGCCTGTTAGATCTTGCTCTAATTATCGTTATTACGATGAACATGCTTTAAAACGATTACAATTAATCGTTCTTTGCAAACAGCAGAGATTGGCTCTTTCTGACATCAAATCCAGATTAGATGAACAATTCCCTTCTCAAAAGGAAGATCCTGATGAACTTGTCCATTTAACCTCAGATATCGATCGGATGAATGAGCATATGGACCGCATTTTGGCACGTTGTAAGCAGCTTCAGCCAGAACAACGTGAAAAACTAAAAGAGCAGCTTACTCCTGAAAAAATGACGGCTGTCCAATCATTTTTACTGCTGTTAAGTTAAAATTTTTACTAAACAGGAGGTGTTACCTTCGTTCTCAAAGTCAGAACGAAGGCCTTAATTGGACATAGTGAATTTACTCATAGTTGCTTTACTTATAGCTTTAACCGCGTTTTTCGTTGCATCGGAGTTTGCGATCATTCGCTTAAGAAGCTCAAGAATTGATCAATTAATTGCAGAAGGTAATAAAACAGCAGTTGCTGTCAAGCACGTCACCACTCATCTTGATGAGTACTTATCGGCATGTCAGCTTGGTATCACCATTACCGCCCTTGGGATTGGTTGGTTAGGGGAAGAAACGATTGCACATATGCTTGCTCCACTATTTGTAGAGCTGTCGATTCCTCAATCAGCCAGTCATATTGTCACTTTTATTATTGCGTTTAGTATTATGACGTTTTTACACGTCGTGGTTGGAGAGCTTGCACCGAAAACACTCGCCATTCAAAAGGCTGAGCAAGTGTCCCTTCTATTTGCTAGACCGCTTATGATATTTTATAAAGTGATGTTTCCGTTCATTTGGGTGTTAAATGGATCTGCTCGTTTATTAACGAAAGCATTTGGTCTTCAACAAGTTTCTGAGCATGACATGGCGCACTCTGAAGAAGAATTGCGGATTATTTTATCTGAGAGCTATAAGAGCGGCGAGATTAACCAGTCTGAATTCAAATATGTGAATAAAATTTTTGAATTTGATGACCGTCTGGCGAAAGAAATTATGATTCCTCGTACCGAAGTTGTCAGCTTCCCTCATGATATTACCATTGAAGAAATGCTGAAAGTGACCAAAGTCGAGAAATATACACGTTATCCAATTGAAGATGGCGATAAAGACAACATCATTGGTGTTGTGAATATTAAAGAAGTACTCACTGCATGTATTAGTGGTGAATGTTCCACAAGTGATACGATCGAACATTTTGTAAACCCGATTATTCATGTAATTGAAACAGTTCCTGTTCATGATCTACTGCTTAAAATGCAGCGTGAGCGTGTACACATGGCCATTTTATCAGATGAATATGGCGGTACAGCAGGACTTGTAACAGTTGAAGACATCCTTGAAGAAATTGTCGGTGAGATTCGTGATGAATTCGATATTGATGAAATCAACGAAGTGCGTAAACTGGGAGAAGACCACTATATCTTTGATGGAAAGGTCCTTGTGGATCAAGTCAACCTGCTACTAGGTATTCAGCTTGATAACGAAGAAGTCGACACAATCGGCGGCTGGTTCCTTACACAAAAATATGAAGTCGAGAAAAATGACGCGATTCGTGAACAAGGCTATGAATTTATCATTAATGAAGTCGATGGACACCATGTGGCATACATCGAAGTCAAAAAACTAAACGAACAACTATTAGAAGCAGCTGAAGAAGGCGCTTCTTAAGAAAAAAACGACCCTTGCCTTAGCAAGTGGTCGTTTTCTTTATCCCTTTTCGATTAACTTAGCTTCAAGTTCTTTGATTCTTGTGTTTAATACTTCTGTCATCGCACCTAATCTTTCTTTTGGCGGCAGATGATCAAATTCAGTCAGCTCAATCGGTTCACCAATAATTAAGCGCATTTTCCCCTTCTTAAAAAGGCTTTTTGCATTAGAAGGTCCTTTGTACGCTGCTGGAACGATTGGTGATTTGCCAAGCTGCGCAATCGTAACGGCCCCTCTTTTTAAAGGAACATCTTCTGTTGTACGTGTTCCGCTTGGAAAAATCCCAACGATTTTCCCCTCTTTTAATAATTTAATGGGCGTTTTAATACTGCTTGGCCCAGGATTCTCTCGATCAACTGGAAAAGCATGAATCTTCTTTAAAAATCCACCGATCCATTTATTTGCAAACAACTCTTTTTTCGCCATGTAGTGGATCTCAAACGGAAGAATTCCTGCGCCTAATGCAAGAACATCCACAAAACCCTCATGCGTACAAGCAATGACAAACCCCCGGTCTGTTGGCAGATTCTCTTTTTGATATACTTTGATTCCGCCTCGGAGAGCAAAAAATGCTTTGACGGTATAGCCTGAAAATTTATACATAGTGCACTTCCTTTGTTTGAAGAATGAAGGATTTGTTTCTATTATAACAAATTTTTTATTACCTGGTACTAAAAATTTTCTCCTGCTGATAAAATAGAGATGATTCACTAAAATCATCTTTTCACTTAAGATGACCGCTCCTTCTGTATTCAAGCATGTGTTTTTAGGAGAGAATAGAGGAAGAAATGTGTCCAAAATTGTCGTTTTTTGAGTTTTTTTCCTGATTTGTTCTATTGAAAACACTTTATAAATGATGCAAATTTCGCTATGATAAGGAGAAATGATTTTGATTCGGTGAAAGAGATGAGTAATGTACGGCCTATGAGAAGTTTCGTGCAACTTTATGCCTTTCTTATGCGTGTATAACATAGAGGGGAGAAAAATCAGTGACGATCGATGAAATTTATCAAATGTATATGAACGATGTTTACAGGTTTCTGCTCTCCATGACAAAAGACAAACATTTGGCAGAGGACTTATTGCAGGAAACCTTTATGCGTGCTTATATACATATTCATTCCTACGACCATAGCAAAGTGAAACCTTGGTTATTTCAGGTGGCACGAAATGCTTTTATTGATTATGTCAGGAAACATAAAAAAGAAGTGACCATATCGGATGATCTCATTGGCGGCCTTTTACAAACGTCTGTACAAAGTCCTGCTGAACAGATTGAAATAAAAGAAGTTCTCAACATGTATTTGGAGCAGCTTCCAGATAACTACAAGGAAGCGTTGACATTGTATTATTTAAAAGAACTGAATTACAAAGAAGCGTCCAAGGTCATGAATATTACTGAAGCAAATTTTAAAAGTGTTTTATTTCGTGCAAGGCAGCGCCTAAAAGCACTATATAACAGAGGTGTTAATGATGAATGAAGAGTTTAATAAGCGATGGGAACAATATAATAATGGCGAGATGAACGAGGAAGAAATGATGGCGTTTGAAGAAGAGCTCGAAGAAAATGAAAAACGCTTAAGCCAAGAACTGAATGACTCAGATTGGACAGACTTCTCCATCAGTCCTGAAAAACAAAAAGCCATTTTACAATACGGAAAAAGAAAGTCCTATTTACGTATTTCTGTGCTTGCTGTCATATCTACACTGATTATTTTACCGCTTTGTACACTAGGTAGTTATCTATACTACGGCGTTGGCGGAGCAGACAGCAAAGGCAATCATTTTATGGAAACGGCCGCTGTAACAGTCGCCCTAACAAAACCGAATGTCGCCATTGATATGAAGGATTTAAAAGGACAGGTCAAACTGTTTGGTATGAACACAGAACTTAAGCTGCAAAAACAAATTGGCAATAAAACAGAAGCCATCGGCAGTGAACAAATCGAAATGTTTTTCGATAAATTAAAGCAGCCTACGATCTCTTATTATGGCGACAGCGCACGTAATACGGAGGATTTCTTTACGCACCCTTCGTCTCAGGCAGATACATCAAAAAAACAAACACTCACTACTCTAGACAAGCTACCTGAAGGAACAGTGAGTGAAGTGTATGTATCCTATGACAAAGCATACACACCGAAAGACGTGTATTCATTTGCTAAAAAATATGATATGAAAGTGCTTTGGAATGCGATCAAAACAGAAGATTCATTAAGTGGAAATCAGCGTCCAATCGGTTTTCCCGGGAAAGACTCTGAATTTTTAAAAGAGCTTCAGCACACATCAAAAACAGAAGTTGATCAGTTCAAAGATGCCCTCGCCTATGTCAACCAGCATCCAACCTGGGCAAAAACGATCTCTGGCAGACCTGAACTTGACCTCTCTAACCGAATACGCTACATCAATCAAAATGGTGTCACGGTTTACGGTTCTGTTGTCACAGGTCCTTCTAAAGAAATAGAGAAATTTGTGAAGACAAAACGCATTAAAACGGCCAAAGTGAGCGAGGTGGAATTATGGAATTGGTAAGAATTTTTAAAGAGCATAATGTGTTTGGCTGGATTTCGGTCGGCACCGCTATTTTATCGCTGCTCATGCTGAACCTCGCCATTATTAGCAATGTGACATTTTATTCGTTTCAAATGCTTCCTTTTGCAATGGCCGCAGTTCCATTCGGTGTGATTGAACTGTTCATTAAAAAAGGCCGCACTGGACCAGGTTTCCTAGGCGTCGTTCTGAATATTTTTGTCATCGTTTGTGTCTATGCGATCGTCTCCATTGATGTCGATCTTCAATTAGGTTTTTAATACTAAGAAGCCAGTCATACTTGACTGGCTTTTTCTGTACACTCTTATTTTTTGTTTAATTCGGAGTGCTTTCTTGAATATAAGAAATAGACAACAAGCCCAATGGCAAGCCAGATTAAGAAACGAACAAATGTGATGGTGCCAAGCTTATAAATGAGCAGTCCGCAAGATAGAATAGCCAAGATTGGAATGAACGGGACTGCGGGGCATCTGAATGCTCTCGGCAAATCAGGTTGTGTTTTTCTCATGACAATGACAGCAACTGAAATCAAAATGAAAGCTGAAAGTGTTCCGATGTTTACTAGACTTGCCAACTCATCAAGCGGAATGAATCCACCCATTAATGCTGACAATGTCCCAAAGAAAAGAGTATTGATATAAGGTGTTTTATGTTTTGGATGAACCTTTGAAAGAACCTTTGGTACCAAGCCATCACGAGACATGGCAAACATGACACGTGTTTGGCCGTACAGCATGACAAGCATGACCGTGGTCATCCCTAAAATCGCCCCAACATCTACAATACCCGCCACCCAATTTTGACCGGCTACTTGTAAAACAAGAGACACTGGATGGGATACTCCCTCAAAGTTCATAAATGGAACAATGCCTGTCATGATGGCACTGACTACCACATACAACATGGTACAAATCAATAAGGAAGTGATGATTCCTCTTGGCAAGTTGCGGGATGGATTTTTTGTTTCCTCTGCCGCAGAAGCAACTGCATCAAATCCGATAAATGCAAAGAATACGAGAGCTGCTGCACTTAACACACCTGAAGTTCCAAAAGGAACGAATGGTGTCCAGTTTTCAGGTTTTACATATTTCACAGCGACTAAAATAAAGAGCAGAATCACCGCAATTTTCATAATGACCATGATGTTGTTGACTCGTTTTGATTCTTTAATACCGAAGTACAGCAAGAAGGTGATGATCATTAAAATAATAAATGCAGGAAGATTAAAATATGTCACTTGACCCTTTAAACCACCTGGTGCTGCTGTTAATTCAACCGGTATATGAATCCCTATCCCATTTAAAAACGACACAAAGTAGCCTGACCAGCCTGCTGAAACGGCACTAGCGGCTAGCATATATTCTAATATCAAATCCCAGCCAATGATAAACGCTAAAAATTCTCCCATAGATGCGTACGTAAATGTATAAACAGATCCTGATACTGGCACTGTGGAAGCGAATTCCGCATATGACAATGCCGCAAATAAACATGCAAGACCTGCAATCACAAATGATAAAACAAGTCCTGGTCCTGCTGTGACGGCGCCTGTACCTGTCAGAACAAATATCCCTGTACCGATAATCGCTCCAATACCAAGCATCGTTAAGTCAAATGAACCTAATTCCTTTCTTAACGCTTTTTCCCCTTGTGTTGCCGCAATTAGCTCTGAAATGCTCTTCTTTCTAAACAACGAATTGCTCATACCATCACTCCCAAAACTTAGTATCCGTCTAAAGACGCCACCACTTCGTAATTCACTTTATTTTCTGAATATTTAGATTTAATTTAGCGCAATAAATTGGTGGCGTAAAATTATTATATATGAAAATTAAAAAATGAAAACACTTTTTTTCAAAACAGAGTGAAAATTCTCATTTACCAACAAAATACTTGTCAATATTCATGGTAGATTTTCTTCAATCTTTATTCAAATCATAGCTTGGCCTCTTCTATTTATTATACAACATACAAAATTATACTTTTTTGATATAATTTTTATAAAGTGAAAATAAAATTATTCTTTTGATAACTTGTCTTCACTTTTGCTTATTTAAAAGCCTTTAGACTCATAGAGAGCTATGATAAAGGACTGTTTTAGCTGCGCAAACGATATACAAAAAAAAGAGACTGCCTAGTAAGCAGTCTCTTAAGATCCATTATTAATTTACAAATGTCTTTGCGCCAAGGTAAATTGGCTTCCAATAGCTTGAAGTCATATCGCTGATCGTCACACCATCAGAAGCAGCGTGGATAAACTTGTTGTTCCCAAGGTAGACACCCATGTGAGATGGGCCAGATTTATAGGTTGTAAAGAAGACAAAATCTCCAACTTTAGGTGTTGAGACGCTTTTCATTGATCCCCAAAAACCTTCAGTCGTTTGTCTTGAAATCTTTGTTTGTTTGTTAATGATATACCACATAAAACCGCTGCAATCAAAGCCTTTCGGTGTCGTTCCACCCCATTTATATGGTGTACCGTTTTGTGCTTTCGCATCTGCTACGAGTTTAGACGTGTTTAAAGAAGAAGTAGCAACTGTTTTTTCTTTGACAGGTGTTGGTTTCACTTTGGATGTCTTTTTCACTTTCAGCTTTTGTCCAATTTTAATCAGATCTGTTTTGAGTTTATTTAACGATTTCAGCTCTTTCACTGTCATTCCATATTTTTTACCAATTTTAGATAAAGTATCACCTTTGACAACTTTATGAGTGGCTGTCGTTGAAGACGCTTTTACTTTTGTTGTTGTTTTCGTTACCTTTTTTGAAGAAGTACCATTCACTTTTAAGGTTTGTCCAACATAAATCGTGTTAGATTTCAGTTTATTGTCTGATTTAATCTTACTCACGGTTGTTTTGTATTTTTTCGCTAGAACAGAAAGAGAGTCACCTTTTTGAACCTTTACTGATTGTGCTGAGGCAGCTCCGGCAAATAATGTCGTCCCAAGTAGAACTGCACTTGCAGCTGTGATCAATTGTTTTTTCATTTGTTCCTCCTGTATGTATCTATCGTGATCCGAATTTTTATCTACTTTCTATTATAAGGATCGAATACCAGAAGAAATAGTCTTGACTTCCTACGACATTATGCTTATTAATTCGGCAAAAAATATTTTTTTTTAGGGTTCTTTTTATTTCATTTTTATTACACAATCATGACAAAACAAATGCATCTTGTCATAGATAAATCATACATTCATTTCTCTTTTTGGTTCATTCTATGTAAAGTGGACCTTTACAATTTTAAAGTGAACTTTACGGTGCTGTCATTTGGAATCCACACTTCTGTTCTACCATTGTAAACGTGAGAGCGATACATAAACAATGAGGAGGCAAAATGAATGAGTGTGTTGAAAAGCTCGAAAACGAAAATAGCTGCAATCGCAGCCGCATCAGTGTTATCAATTGGTATTTTTTCAGGAATTGAATTTGGACAGGCTGACAAAGCTGAGGCTAAAAAGAAACCAAAAAATGACGTACAAAATGTGATCGTGCTCATTGGAGATGGCATGGGAACACCTTACCTTTCAACTTACCGCTCATTTAAACACAACGGTGATCTTTCCAAGCAAACAGCGTTTGACCCTTACCTCACTGGCATGCATAAAACATACCCTGATGATTCTAAAAGTAACATTACTGATTCAGCAGCAGCTGGGACAGCCATGGCAACTGGTCAAAAGACATACAACAACGCCATTGGTGTAAACAAAAATGGCAAAAAACTAAAAACAGTATTAGAAGAAGCAAAACGCAAAGGAAAGTCTACTGGTCTCGTCGTCACATCTGAATTAACCAATGCGACACCTGCTGCATATGCCGCCCACGATGTTTCTAGAAAAAACACAGCAGCCATTGCTGATGATTTCTTCGATGAGAAAATTGGCAAACAGCATACAGTCGATGTCATGCTTGGCGGAGGACTGATCGATTTTGTCCGCAAAGATCGTGATTTGACGAAAGAATTTCAAAAAGCAGGCTATCGTTACGTAACCAATAAAGCTGACTTACAAAAAAACAAACAGCAAAAATTATTAGGCATTTTTGCTGACGGTGGTCTCGATAAAGCAATTGATCGTGATAAAACGACCCCTTCCTTGCAAGACATGACATCCTCAGCCATCAAACAGCTGTCTAAAAACAAAAAAGGATTTTTCCTCATGGTTGAAGGCAGTCAAATTGACTGGGCTGGACATGACCACGATATTGTCAGTGCGATGAGTGAGATGAAAGATTTTGAAAAAGCATTTGAAGAAGCCATTCGTTTCGCAAAAAAGGATAAAAACACGTTAGTCATCACGACAGCAGATCATTCAACTGGCGGCCTTTCCTTCGGGGCAGACGGCTCGGGCAGCTGGGATTATCAGCCTGTCAAAGCAGCAAAAAAGACCCCTGATTTCATTGCAAACAAAATTGTTGGGGGTATGACAGTCGAGACTGCGCTCAAACAATACATCGACCTTGATTTCACAAAAGAGGAAATCGCCTCTATTCAAAAGGCAGCTGAAACAAAAGATCCTGTTCAAATTGATGATGCCATCGAAAAAGTCATCAATACGAGGTCTCATACAGGCTGGACCACATCGGGTCATACAGGGGATGAAGTACCATTTTATGCTTATGGGCCAACAAGCGAACAGCTAAAAGGGCTCATGGAAAATACAGATCAAGCGAAACACATTTTCAAACTGCTGAAAAACCAATAAAGTGCTAATCACAAAAAAAGATGTCTAGTCGTAGACATCTTTTTTGATCATTAAGTGAGATACTTCCTATGAACCCCTTTTCCATCGTATGAAAACATCACTTCTTTTCCTTCAAGAACTGACTCGATGTGCACACTTCTTCCCCATAGCTGATACAAATATGGAAGCACCTTTTCTAAGTATTTGAGATCAAGCTCAATGCCTTCATACCAATGTTTAATATAGAGTTCGTTGTTTTTTAAATAGTCGCCATCGATGACTGTCAAATACGGAAAGCCACCATTGACCCTCATGCTGACTAGCTGATCACGGACTGCCTTCCATTCTTTATCAATGACTTTATAGTCTCTCCCCTGCTTTTGAAACAAGTACAAATCTTCCCTCATCACAAGGTCTTTCGTTAAGTAATTTCGAATAAAAGAAATGTCTGATTCAATTTCTCGCACTTCAAACATTTTGCTGCGACCGGACCCTTCCGTCACTCCTGCTTTTTTTAATTCCTCGCATGGATGATCGTAGCGCTCTTCAATATCTTCAAAAATCTTCAGCCCTAAATAGTAAGGATTGATTCCTGTCTTAGATGGCTGCACGACACCTGCATTTAATTTTGCAAATTCAATCGATTCACTTGAATCTAAATCAAGTTCACGCATAATCCGCTGGTGCCAATACGATGCCCAGCCTTCATTCATGATTTTCGTTTCTAGCTGCGGCCAAAAATAGAGCATTTCCTCTCTCAGCATCGTCAGGACATCCCGCTGCCAAGGCTCTAGCTCCCGGGAGTGTGCCTCGATAAAGAGCAATATATCTTTTTCTGGCTTTGGTGGGAATTGCTTGATGGTTTTCTTTTTCTCACGTGTTTTCGGTTCATCCATTCCCCATAAATCATCATATGGCGTTTGACGTTTTGGTTTCTCCTCTTCATATTCATCTTCATCGTCGAGATTCCAGCTTAATTTTGAACGAACAAGCGACGGATCAATATGCTCCTGCAATGCCAATACAGCATCTAAAAAGGACTCGACTTCTTTTGTACCGTGGATATGTTCATATTCTTTAATTCGCTCTGCTGCCGCTGACATACTTTCCACCATATCTCGTTTTGTGTTTTGGAAACGGCAGTTGTTTTTAAAGAAATCGCAGTGTGCCAAGACATGAGCCACAATTAGTTTATTTTGAACAAGCGAATTGTTATCAAGGAGAAAGGCATAGCAAGGATTTGAATTAATCACCAGCTCATAAATTTTGCTTAATCCTAAATCATAATGAAGCTTCATTTTGTGAAATTGCTTTCCAAAGCTCCAGTGGCTAAATCGTGTTGGCATGCCATATGCACCGAATGTATAAATAATCTCCGCGGGACAGATTTCATACCTCATCGGATAAAAATCCAGACCAAATCCTTCTGCAATTTCTGTAATTTCATCAATGGCTCGTTGTAAAAGACGCTTTTCAGATACGCTCAAGGAAACCATCCCTCCTCATCGGACTTATCCCTAATATATGAGCGTACCTAATAAAACATGATGTTCAGCCAGTTGTTTAGACGACTTCCATCTCTTTCATGGACTGCCCGCCGAACGCTTCAAAATGGATATTCTCTTCCGGAATGTCCATCGCTTTTAGAATAAGGATCATCTCTTGAGTAAATGCTGGGGAACCGCAAACATAAAATTGGCCTTTTCCTTCACCAATGACTGATTGAAGGAAAGGTCGGTCAATCCGCGTAGCCACCTTCTCAACCAGCTCACTCTTTACACTCTTTTCAAATTGTTCGTTACAAAGGATAATACGCCCCTCTGGAGATGAAGTGAGAACGTGTTCATACTCTTGTTCAAAAGCGGTTACATCCTCTAGTCTGTCTGCATGAATCATCGTGAATGGCTGATTGTTATGCGACGCTGTTTTCACTAGACCAATCATTGGTGTGACACCAGAACCGGCACTAATCAAATAAACAGGTTCTTTTGTATCATCTTGCAAACAGAACATTCCCTGCGGCATACTGACGTGAAGAACATCGCCTTCTCTCATTTCATCATGCAGGAATGTGGAGACATGCCCATCTCGTTTCACGGTGATGCGATAGTAAGATGGGTGATATTGATCTGATAAACTGTATTGTCTGCTGCATACATAGGCTTCACCCGGCATATCTACCTGCACCGTAATGTATTGACCAGCTTCATACATTGGTAGCTCAGATTCATCCTCTGGTACTAAATAAAAGGAAATGAGTGATGGAGATTCTTGTTTCTTTTTCTTCAGAATAAACGGTTTGACATCTGCCCATCCACCAGTTTGTTTCACATTTTCAGCCATCATTTCTGCCTCAATGGTGATGAATATATTCGCAATGATGTCATATGCAGCCTTCCAAGCCAACAATGTGTCATCTTCCTCTGATAACCCAAATACCTCTTTCATTGCTTCAAGAAGGTGATATCCGACGATTGGGTACTGCTCTTTTTTCACCATAACACTGACATGCTTATGGGCAATTTGTTTCACAGCAGGAAGCAAGTCTGCCAAGCGGTCAATGTGCAGTGCAGCTTGATAGAGTGTTGCGGCAAGCGCCTCTGGCTGGCTTCCATTCATGAGATTTGTTTTATTAAACTGATTGAGTAGCTCTGGATGCTGTCTGATCATATTTTGATAAAAAACTGTCACAAGTTTTGTTCCCTCAGCTTTTAGAAGAGGGGCTGATTGTTTAATGGCATTCATTTGATCTGTGGATAACATCGTTATTCCTTCTTTCAAAAAGATGTATTTTAAATACATCTTTATCGTAATGGAAGACAACATATAAAAGCAATATTTATAATACATGTTTTAAATGTTGTCACATTTAGCACTTTCTCGAACAGTTTTTGTCTAAAATGTGTTACGATGATACAAAACTCTATTAGGTTTAGAGGTCGTTCAAATGAAACTTACGAATTATACAGATTTCTCATTAAGGGTACTCATTTATTTAGCTTCGAGAGAAAACAATGAACTGTCAAATATTCAGCAGATTGCCGATATTTATGGCATTTCGAAAAATCACCTGACAAAGGTAATTTACCATCTAGGAAAACGTGGTTATGTAGAAACGATCCGCGGAAGAAATGGTGGGATTAGGCTGGGGAAAAGCCCAGAAAGCATTAATATTGGTGAGGTTGTCCGCTATACAGAGGATGATTTAGTCATGGTTGAATGCTTTGATCCGAAGAAAAACAGCTGTATTATCTCCCCGATTTGTTCATTAAAGCACGTACTTCATGAAGCTCTCACTGCTTATTTACGCGTTCTTGACCAATACACATTAAGTGATTTAACACAAAACAAAGATGCTCTAAGAGAGCTTCTGCTCTAAGGCGAAAGAATTTATTTCTTTCGTCTTTTTCTTTACCTCCTTGTAATAATAATTTATTTAAAATAATTATAAATAAATATTGACTATCATGTTTGATTCAATATAATTAGGGTATATAGATTGCTAGAAACCATTTTTTGTTTACAGGAGGAGAAAAAGAATGACAAATTCTAATCATAAAAATTTGACAACGAATCAAGGCGTGCCAGTTGGCGATAATCAAAACTCTAGAACTGCTGGTCACAGGGGGCCTTCATTTCTCGATGATTACCATTTGATTGAAAAACTTGCACACTTTGACCGTGAACGTATTCCAGAGCGTGTCGTTCATGCAAGAGGCGCCGGCGCTTATGGTGTATTTGAAGTAGAAAATAGCATGGAGAAACATACAAGAGCAGCCTTCTTAAGTGAAAAAGGCAAACAAACAGACGTTTTTGTCCGTTTCTCAACGGTTATTCATCCTAAAGGTTCGCCTGAAACATTACGTGACCCTCGCGGCTTCGCTGTCAAATTTTATACAGAAGAAGGCAACTATGACCTAGTTGGGAACAACTTGCCGATCTTCTTTATTCGTGATGCACTCAAGTTCCCTGATATGGTTCACTCTCTCAAGCCAGATCCTGTAACCAACATTCAAGATCCTGACCGTTATTGGGATTTTATGACGTTAACACCTGAATCCACTCATATGCTCACATGGCTCTTCTCTGACGAAGGTATTCCTGCGAACTACGCTGAAATGCGCGGTTCTGGTGTTCATACGTTTAGATGGGTAAACAAATACGGAGAAACAAAATATGTGAAATACCACTGGAGACCATCAGAAGGCATTCGCAATTTATCGATGGAAGAAGCTGCAGAAATTCAAGCAAACGACTTCCAGCATGCGACAAGAGACTTGTATGATCGTATTGAAAAAGGAAATTATCCAGCATGGGATCTTTACGTTCAGCTTATGCCGCTCAGTGATTATGATGAACTAGATTATGATCCATGTGATCCGACAAAGACGTGGAGCGAGGAAGATTATCCGCTGCAAAAAGTGGGCCGCATGACACTGAACCGCAATCCAGAAAATTTCTTTGCTGAAACAGAGCAAGCTGCTTTCACGCCAAGTGCCCTAGTACCAGGAATTGAAGCATCTGAAGACAAACTGCTTCAAGGTCGTCTGTTCTCTTATCCTGACACGCAGCGTCACCGCCTAGGTGCAAACTACATGCGCATCCCAGTGAACTGTCCTTATGCGCCTGTTCACAATAACCAACAGGATGGCTTTATGACAACAACTCGTCCAAGCGGTCATATTAACTATGAACCAAACCGTTATGACGATCAGCCAAAAGAAAACCCTCACTACAAAGAAAGTGAACCGGTTCTTCACGGTGACCGTATGGTGAGACAAAAAATCGAAAAACCAAACGATTTCAAACAAGCTGGAGAAAAATATCGAAGCTACTCTGAAGAAGAGAAACAAGCATTGATCAAAAACTTGACAGCTGACTTGAAAGACGTAAATGAAAAAACGAAATTACTTGCGATCTGCAACTTCTATCGTGCAGATGAAGATTATGGACAGCGTTTAGCGGATTCACTCGGTGTGGATATTCGCTCATATCTTCAAGGAAGCATGAAATAGATCTTCTTTTCAGCTGGAGCACCTCTTTTTAAAAGAGGTGCTTTTTTATAGCCGAAATACGTTAATACTAATCAAATGACCCGTCACCGGATGAAAATAAATTTCTGCATGTGCTGCAAATCGTGTGGAGCCTTCCTTCACGGTCACGCGAAACACATCTTTTGTTTGATCTTCATTCACTTGTGTACGTCCAATGTAATGATAATCGTTTAAAGCGGCGCCTTCATATTCATCTTGCAAGGCAGTATACGCAAGTCTTTCCCAATTCTCTGCCGGCTGCTCGGCTGCTTGTGAAGATGGATGAACCATGAGACTGCCGAATAAAACAATTCCTGCTGCAAAAAGCATCCATAATTTCGGGTGCATGATATCAATATTCTCACTTTCATATCTATTTTGTTTAGGTTTTGCTGGTTGGTTCTTTTTCATACATCAAGCATTTATTCAGCCTATAATTCCCGGTACCCAGTTTATGCAGACACCAACTTTTCCCCTGAAAAAGTCGACCTGATCCGAGCAAACTAATGAGGACTTCTCAAGGGAAAGGAGAAGGTTTAATGAATGTGGCGGATTATGATAAAGCACTTTATTATACGCATCGCTCGCAATGGGATAATTTACTTATTCTTATGGTCCGTACGCAAGATGATTTGCTCTCGAAACGTATTGAGCATTTCTTACATGCGTATCAATTTAACCGGAACGATGCAGATGTTGAAAAATGTTTATATGGACTCCTGCAGTATATCGACCATGCTTCAGAGGCTGCCGTTGCTGAAGCATATGCTGAACCGATGTACACATAAAGAAAAAGGTTAATTTTCTTTCAGATTGTTGACATAGGGCTAGAATGAACTTTATTTTAGCTCTTTGTTTTCAGCCTTTTACTCACCACCTTTCATAAAGAAGAAAAGACTTCATGAGAAATACTCATGAAGTCTTTTGGAATATCCACCATGACTGTTTACAACAGCTCTTTCGGCTGATTTTTTTGATAATCTACCGCATATAGAGCGGCCTGAGTTCGATCTGCCAGCTCTAACTTTGATAACACATGAGACACGTGAGTTTTCACAGTCTTTTCAGAAATAAACAGCGATGAGGCGATTTCTTTGTTACTTTTCCCTTTTGCGATTTCAAATAAGACATCACGTTCTCTATTGGTCAGTTCGTTCATCAATGCCCATTTCTGCTCTTTAGGTTCAGTTAGATGCTGGACAAGAAAAGCTGTAATATGACCATCTAGCTGGTACGTACCATTTTGCACCTCAATCATTGTCGTGAGAAGCTTTTCAGGTGCTACATCTTTGAGCTGATAAGCCTTTGCTCCCGCTTGGATAGCAGGGATCACATAGTCCTTATCTGCATAGCTTGTCAGAATGACAATGCGGACATCCGGCATATCCAGCGTCATTTGCTTTGTCGCCTCAATCCCATTCATTACAGGCATAGAAAGATCCATCAAGACAATGTCAGGCTTTGTCTGCCTCACTACCTGTAGTGCCTCTTCTCCATTGGATGCTTCACCAACGATGTCCACATCTGGCTGGGTTTGCAAGAAAAAGACCAGTCCTTTTCGGACAATGTGATGATCATCTGCAATAACTACCCTCATGACAATCCCTTCCTTTCTTGAGAAAATGGTACTTTCACATCAATCGTCGTTCCCTTACCTAGCTCAGAATTGATGCAAAATGTACCTCCTGCTCTTCGGATACGGTCAGCCATCCCTTTCAGCCCAAATGAAGGAAGACTCATTTGTTCATCATACTGAAATCCCTTTCCCTGATCGATGATTTTCATACCAAACGTATCTCCTGATTGCTCCAGTTTGACCTCTACTTTCTCAACGCCCGCATGCTTTTGGCAATTATTTAGAGCTTCTTGGCATACACGAAATAAGGTTTCGTGCTTTGAATGATCTATTTCCATACAGCCTGATAAAGACAATGAACAATTTAGACCTAAAAGCTGTGCATACTCTTCAATCGCTGTCGTAAATCCTTTTTCAAGCCCTTTTGGTCTTAACTGCCAGATGAGTGATCGCATTTCAATGAGGGCATCTTGTGATAAATGCTGAATAAAATCAATCATTTCACCTAATTTTTGATCACTTGTCATTTGACGCGCTGCCTTTGCAGTCAAACTCACGGAAAACAGCATTTGATTCACAGAATCGTGTAAATCCTGCGCAAGTCGGTTTCGTTCTTCTAAAAGTGCATGCTGCTGCTCATTTTGCACAAGCTTCATGCGCTGAATAGCCGTACCAATTTGCAGTGCAATACTTTCAAGCAGATTCAGCTCCTCCTGTGTAAATGTGACCTTCCCTTTTGCCGCCACATTTAATAAGCCAAACGTACGCTTACATGCTTGGAGCGGAACGGTTGCATGATGGGTAATTCCTTCTGTATCTCCAAGCTTTTGCTCAATCGCCGTTTCAATCCGTTTACAATTGATGATATTGGTAGCTGATTGCAGTGAGCCTTTCGTGTAGCGGTTGATGCAATAGCAATCGTCTTGACACATCAATTGCTTTCGATCCTTTGCCAGCGCTTCAGGTAAGCATACTTCTGCCATTAGTTCATACGATCCGTCTTCTTCTATAAAATAAATCCATGCTGTTTGAAAGCCTGTCACTTCCATAAGCATATGAAGCACTTCATGAAGCGTTTCCTTCATTTCCATCCCTTCATTTAGCTTTTCAGCAATTTCTTTTAACGTTTTTAATGTTTTGACTTTTTCTTGGTAATCTCCCATCGTGTGTACCCCCGGCTTTTACTGCCTCTCTTATCAATATGTTGATTATACCATGAGCATCTGTGCGGCCCTTTCTCAAAAAGGATGATTTTTTCTCATCCTTTTGACTGAGAAAAAGCCATCATGCATGACATGATGGCTTTGTGATATTTTATTTAGCTGTTTCTTCCACAATGTCATAGACGACTTTCATGACTTCTTCTGATAAGTGTTTCAGCTTTTCTTCGCTGTCTGTTAACGATGTGCCTTTGACTGCAATATAAAATTTGACTTTAGGCTCCGTACCAGAAGGTCGTAAACAAAACCATGAGCCATCTTCAAGGAAATATTTCAGGACGTTTGATGCCGGCAGATGAATCGTTTCTTCTTTCTTTTCAGCCACAAGGTGCCTTTGACTTGATTGATAATCCTCAATGACCGTAATGCGCTGACCGGCGATAGAAGCTGGCGGGTTTGATCTAAAGGTATGAAGAATAGCAGAAATCTGCTCTGCTCCTACTTTCCCCTTTAAGGTTAATGACTTTAACCCTTCTCTGTAAAATCCAAATTCCTTAAAAATATCAACAAGCGCATCATATAATGACTTGCCTTGTTTCTTATAAAAGGCTGCGACTTCAACTGCTAATAACGCCGCTTGAACTGCATCTTTATCTCGTGCAAAATCACCGATCAAATAGCCGTAGCTTTCTTCATAGCCAAATTGAAACGTGTATTCTCCGCTTTCCTCGAACTGCTTGATTTTTTCTCCGATAAATTTAAAGCCAGTGAGCGTATCAATCGTGTCAGCTCCAAATGCTGAGGCAACAGCACGCCCAAGCTCACTTGTCACAATCGTTTTCATCACAACGGGGCGAGGCGGCAGCTGACCTAGTTTTTGTTTTTCAGATAATAAATAATGAAGTAGTAAGGCGCCTGTTTGGTTGCCGGTCAAAACGGTAAATTCACCATCATGATTTTTCACAGCGATACCTAATCGATCTGCATCTGGATCTGTCGCAATCAAAATATCAGCATTTTGCTTTTCGCCAAGCTTGATGGCGTATTCAAAAGCGGCATGCTCCTCTGGATTTGGAGACGTAACCGTCGAGAATTGCGGATCTGGTTTTTCCTGTTCAGGTACAACCGTCACATGCTTATAACCAAAGGCCTGAAGTCCGTTTCGGACAGGTTTATTCGCCGTCCCATGAAGCGGGGTAAACACCACTTTGACATCGACTTCTTTTGCAAGCTCAGGGTGCACACGAATCGTTTTTAATTTTTCCATATACGCTTGATCGATTTCTTCACCAATCATGCGGATCAAACCATTTTGCTTCAATACTTCTTCTGATTCCACTGAAATGGCTAATTCATTTTCGATGGCATCTACTTCTTTAATGACTTGATCTGCTTCAAATGGGGGCATTTGGCCTCCATCTTCTCCATAAACTTTATAGCCATTATATTCTGGCGGATTGTGACTTGCTGTCACAACAATCCCTGCAAAAGCATTCAGTTCTCGAACTGCAAAAGAGAGTTCTGGTGTCGGACGCAGTTCGTCAAATACGTATGTTTGAATGCCACTCGAAGCAAGTGTTTTGGCCGCTTCCATCGCAAATTCAGGAGATTTATGGCGTGAATCATAGGCAATGGCGACGCCTCTTTTTTTTGCATCCTCTCCATGTGCTGCAATATACGCAGCAAGACCAGCAGATGCTTTTCGAACAGTGTAAACATTCATTCGGTTCGTTCCAGCACCAATTTCTCCGCGCATTCCTCCAGTACCAAACTCAAGGTTTTTGTAGAAGCAGTCTTCAAGCGCTTGATGATCATCTTGATGTGCCTCCAGCCATTCCCTTAGTTCAGTATCCAGGTGCTTCTCATTGATCCAACGCTCATAATTCGTATTCCAACTCATGGTCGTCCTCCCAGCTCTTATCATCAATAAAATAACATCTACTGTTATTTTATATGGAATTATCCTTCATGTCATGTTATATCATGAACATATGAAAAAACGATGAACAAAATAAAAAAAGCCGATACACGATCGGCTTTTTACTTATTCAGCATCAAGCGGTACGACTGCTTCATGGAATAGTCGGTCTAATTCAGTTTGATGTTTCTGTTTTGTCGCTTCATCCCAGCCAAAACGATCTGCCATATAGTCAACAACAGGCTGTGCATACGTTTTTGCCCAATTGATATTAAATAATAGGCTGCCTGTTCTTCTCAAAAAGAAATCGACAGGTGTAACAGCCAATTCTTCTTCGATCGCATAGACAAGTTCAGCCAACACATATGCGGGAATATTTCGTTTGTCTGCTTCCCCTTGAAGCTGCTCCACACGCTTGAAGACATTGCTGACGTTTGAGCCATATTTCTCAGCTAATTTTTGTGCAATCGGTTCTGTCAAACCAACGGATGCTCCTTCTGCCGTTTTCGCTTGAACAAAGGATGCCATATTTTTTGAACCGCCTACATGCCCGCCTGAAATTGGCATATGTTTCGTTTTACATGGTCCAAAATCTTTTCCAGTTTCCTCTTTAAGTCCATCACGTACAAGATTCACAATGTGTTCAGCCATTTTACGGTAACCTGTTAATTTACCGCCAGCAATCGTGATTAAGCCTGAAGATGATGTCCATACCTCATCCTTACGAGAAATTTCTGAAGGATCTTTGCCTTCTTCATGAATGAGTGGACGAAGACCAGCCCAGTTAGATTCAACGTCTTTCTCTGTAATATGAAGATCTGGGAACATATATTGAATGGCTTTGATCACGTAATCACGATCTGCTTTTGTCATACGCGGATGTTCCAGCTGTTTTTTGTACACTGTATCTGTTGTACCAACGTACGTTTTGCCTTCTCTTGGAATCGCAAAGACCATCCGTTTATCAGGTGTGTCAAAGTAGATTGCTTGTTTTAATGGGAAAACAGATTGGTCAAATACTAAGTGAATTCCTTTTGTATGTTGTAAATGTTTCCCCTCTTTTGAGTGGTCCTTGTCTCTTAGCTGATCGACCCATGGACCTGTCGCATTGACGATTTTTTTCGCATATACATCGTATGTTTTCTGTGTTGTGACATCTTCAATGACAACACCGACAACTTTGCCTTTATCATAAATAAATTCTTTTACTTTCGCATAGTTGACCGCTTCTGCCCCGAATTTCACAGCCTCTTTCATGACTTCAATTGTCAGGCGTGCATCATCTGTACGGTATTCAACATAGTAGCCCCCACCTTTTAAGCCATCCTTTTTCACAAGTGGTTCTTTTGCAAGTGTCTCTTTTGCACTTAGCATACTTCTACGTTCACTATGCTTAACGCCAGCTAAAAAGTCATATACTCTAAGTCCGATTGAAGTTGAAAACTTACCGAATGTCCCGCCTTTATGCATCGGGAGAAGCATCCATTCTGGCGTTGTCACATGAGGACCGTTTTCGTAAACGATGGCACGCTCTTTACCGACCTCTGCGACCATTTTCACTTCAAATTGTTTTAAATAACGAAGTCCGCCGTGTACAAGTTTCGTTGAGCGGCTAGACGTACCTGCTGCGAAGTCCTGCATTTCCGCAAGACCGACACGCATTCCGCGTGAAGCCGCATCAAGTGCTGTACCAGCGCCAGTAATACCCCCACCAATGATAAACACATCATATGGTTTTTTTGTCATGTCCTGAAGCATTTGTTCTCTTTCTAAGCTAGAAAAAGTCATCTCTTGTTCCTCCCATGTTGTACGGTAAAGAAAAAGAGACCGCAAACACCCAAAGCGTATTTCTACACTTCGGTGCTTGCGGTCTCTCCAGTTCTCCAACCGTTCTATTAACTTACTTGAAGTATACCATACTTTTTGTTTATTTGAAAGCTTGAGCTGCTTTTACAGCCTTTTTCCACCCGCTGTATAACGAGTCACGGCTGTCTTCTTCCATTTTAGGTTCAAAGCGCTTGTCAAGGTTCCATTGTTTTGCAATGTCTGAACGGTCGTTCCAGAAGCCAACTGCTATTCCCGCAAGATAGGCCGCACCGAGTGCCGTCGTTTCATTAATTTCTGGACGTTCTACTGGTACATCGAGCAAATCACTTTGGAAGCCCATTAAGAAATCATTCTTTACAGCCCCGCCATCGACACGCAATGTTTTAAGTGAGATGTTTGAATCTTTTTCCATCGCATCTAAAACATCTTTCGTTTGATAAGCAAGTGATTCTAACGTTGCACGAACAAAGTGCTCTTTAGAAGTACCGCGTGTTAAACCGAATACAGCGCCTCGGACATCACTATCCCAATATGGTGTGCCTAAACCAACGAATGCTGGTACGACATATACGCCGTCTGTTGACTCAACACGCTCAGCATAAGCTTCACTGTCTTTTGAGTCTTTAAACATTCTAAGTCCATCACGCAGCCACTGGATCGCTGAGCCAGCAACGAAAATACTTCCTTCTAAAGCATATTCAACTTTGCCGTCAATGCCCCATGCAATCGTCGTTAACAATCCATGATCCGACTTAATTGCTTTTTCCCCTGTATTCATCAACATGAAACATCCTGTACCATATGTGTTCTTCGCCATTCCTTCTTCAAAGCAAGCCTGACCGAATAACGCAGACTGCTGATCTCCTGCCGCTCCTGCAATCGGAATATTTTTACCGAAGAAGTGATAGTCTGTTGTTTCACCATAAATGTGTGATGATGGTTTGACGTCTGGCAGCATGGAAGCTGGAACACCTAAAATATCAAGTAGTTCTTCATCCCATTTCAGATCGTAAATATTGAACATTAACGTTCTTGATGCATTTGAATAATCTGTCACGTGTGATTGACCGCCAGTCATTTTCCAAATGAGCCATGTATCAATTGTGCCAAACAGCAAGTCACCATTTTCTGCTTTCTCACGAGCACCTTCGACATTGTCTAAAATCCATTTCACTTTAGTACCTGAGAAATAAGCATCAATGAGTAGACCCGTTTTATTTCTAAACGTTTCATCGTGCCCTTGCGCTTTTAGCTCATCACATATACCAGATGTTTGTCGTGACTGCCAAACAATTGCATTGTAAACGGGTGCGCCTGTATGTTTATCCCAAACAACAGCTGTCTCACGCTGGTTCGTAATTCCGATACCGGCGATTTGATCTGCTTCAATTCCTGATTCGATTAAAGCAGTTGAAATAACTGATAGAACAGAGCTCCAAATTTCATTTGCATTGTGTTCTACCCAGCCTGGGTTCGGAAAATATTGATTGAATTCCTTCTGAGCTGTATGGGCAATTTTACCTTCTTGATCAAATAAGATCGCTCTTGAGCTTGTTGTCCCTTGATCTAATGCGAGAATATATTTTTCTTTTGCCATGGTGTTTTCCTCCCCTTACATACTTTCATTGACAGCATTTGTCTGGTTTTTCGTAGAAACATAGAGTCCTAACAATACCACAACTAAAATAACGCTTACAATCCAAAAGGCTGGTGTGACGTTCGCTTTAAAGGCTGCATTATAGAAAACACCGCCAAATGCACCGCCCAAAATTGGACCAACAACAGGAACCCAAGCATATTTCCAATTTGATGGACCTTTACCTGGAATCGGCAGAATGGCATGTGCGATTCTTGGACCTAAATCACGTGCAGGGTTAATTGCGTAACCAGTTGTACCACCTAATGAAAGACCAATTGCGACAATTAAGAAACCAACAATCAGCGGATTGACTCCGTCTGCAAATTTATTTGCACCAATCGCTAAAATTCCTACCACCAATACAAATGTACCAATGACTTCACTGAGCACGTTTGCAAAAGTATGCGGAATCGCAGGACCAGTTGAGAATACGCCTAGTTTTGCACCTGGATCGTCTGTCGCTTTCCAGTGTGGTAAGTAATGTAAGAAGACAATAATAGCTCCGAGTAATGCGCCAAGCATTTGACCGACAATATACATTGGAACATCAGCCCAAGGAAAACTTCCTTCTAGTGCAAGACCTATTGTCAGCGCCGGGTTTAAATGTGCACCGCTGATTCCTCCAGTGGCATAAGCTGCAATCGCTACTGCAAATCCCCATCCGAAAGCGATTACAATCCAGCCGGACTGGTAAGCGAGCGATTTCTTTAAACTGACTGCCGCACACACACCGCCTCCGAAAATAATAAGAAGCATTGTACCAACGACTTCACCCCAAAATGGTGTCATGAAAAATTCCTCCTCTGGTTCAGTTGCCATCCCCTATAAATGTGTAGAAAAGATAAAGAAAAAAGATCCACAACAAACATACTTTACATCAGGGTCATTTGTCACCTAGTAAAGCGTCGTTGTGGATCTCCGTTTCTCCATCACATGATATTAACTTAGTGCTATAGTAACAGAGGATGAAAACGTTGTCAATCAATTTTCACATTTTATCTTTTTCACTTTTGGAACGCTTTCCAAAGCTCTGTATTCGATGTGGTGACAGCTGTCGCCCCTGCTGCAAGTGCCCTTTCTACATCTTCTTTTGTTCGAATAAACCCTCCTGCAAATATTGGTATTCCAGCTCTTTCGCGCACTTCTGTAATTAAATCTGGCACGACACCCGGCAATACTTCAATAAAATCCGGACGATGTTTCCCGACAAACTCCATGCTTTTTTCCATCGCACTTGTATCAAGTAAAAACATTCGCTGGATGGCATATACCTTTTTCTGCTTGGCTTTTACTATGACAGAAGACCTAGTAGAAATAATGCCAGCTGGTTTCATTTCCTGACAAATAAATTCCGTTCCGTACTCATCATGTTTGATTCCGTGAATGAGATCGACATGGACAAACATTTTTTTATGATGCGCATTCGCCTCATTCATGATGCCCTTAAGCCGCCCTAAGTGAACATCTAGTAAGACCCCATATGTAAATGGACTTTTTAAAAATTCCTCAAATTGCTTCATATTGCGAACAGCAGGTAGAATGGGTTGATCATGAAAACTCATATGCCGTCTCCTTCTAATGTGTATTGGTTCTATCTTCTCCTTACAGTAATAGAATCGCATGTTTTTTTCAATACACCTAGTGTGCCCATTGACCATTCAGCCTAGCAGGTCGATTAAGACCTGATCCTTTTGGACATAGAAAAAAGCAGAGAAATCTCTCTGCTATAATTGTGCCATGCTTTCTTTTAAAGTATGGATAATGAATGAGGCGTCTTCATCAGTGATATTTAGCGGTGGTGCTAGCTGTGCCACGTTATTATAGCCAGCCACTGTATCGCCATTTTTCCCGATGATCAATCCCCGCTTTTTACATTCTGCAATCAATTGACCGACTACACTTGGATCAGCTGGCTTTTTTGACGCCTGATCCTGCACAAGCTCAATCCCAAACAGCAGGCCTTTTCCTCTCACATCACCGACAAATGGATGCTCTTTTAACTCTTGCAAACGATCGAGCATGTCTTGGCCAAGCTTGCCTGACCGCTCCACTAATTGCTCGTTTTCCATGATCTCTAGGTTAGCAAGCGCAACCGCACAGGAAGCAGGGTGACCGCCAAATGTATTCACATGCCGTAGCCTGTCATACGTATCTTCTCCTGCATACGCTTCATAAATGTCTCGTTTCACGCACGTTGCAGATAGCGGTAAATATCCACTTGTGATCCCTTTTGCCATGGTGATAATATCTGGTTTTACCTCTTCATGCATAAATCCAAACCGCTTTCCTGTCCGGCCAAAGCCGCATATCACTTCATCCACAATGAGGAGCGCCCCATGATCTTCACAGATTTCTTTCACCTTCTTCAAATATCCTTTTGGCGGCATTAAGATACCGCCTCCTGTAATCATCGGCTCCATGATGACGCCAGCAATGGTCTCACTTAATTCCCACGTCATAGCTTGATCGATTGCATCAGCACTTGCCAAGCTCTCTTGATCTTCAGGATGCCGGTACATATCAGGCGGTGCGACATGGATAAACCCCTGCCCTAACGGTTCATATTTGTACTTACGCTGCGCTTGACCCGTTGCGGCTAGAGCTGCTGCTGTATTGCCATGATACGATCGATATCGGGAAATGAATTTTGTTCGTGTACTCTCTCCCTTTTGCGCATGATATTGTTTGGCTATTTTAAATGCCGCTTCGTTCGCTTCAGAACCACTGTTAGAAAAGAAAATCACATAGTCCCCGCCTAGCCATTCATTGAGCTTCTCAGCCAGCTGAATCGCTGGCACATGGCTTTGTGTCAGTGGGTAGTAAGGCATCGTATTTAATTGCCTATACGCCGCTTCTGCAAGCTCTTTACGTCCATATCCGGCATTTACACACCACAACCCTGACATCCCGTCTAAATAGCGATTTCCATGAATATCTGTCACCCATGCGCCTTCTGCCTCATGAATCACCATACTTTCATTTTCTTTGTTTGTCCCTTTCATATGATGCCAAATGAACTGATCATCTTTCGCCTGAAGATCTTGTGCGTTATGTGTTTTCATCTTCCCACGCCCCCATGTATCCGTTTTCATCATCAAAGAAGCTTAAACCGGTCCTGCATATGACCTCTCCATTCATTATATGGATAAAAAGTGAGGCATATGAAACTGAAACAAGACCGCCCGTGTCGTTACTCTCATTATAAAAAAGGGGCCAGACACATTACATTAGACAGATCGTCAACTGATTGAAAAGAACCATGAGACACTCTACTTGATCCCTTGGCAAATCTAACATATACCGTTAATGGCGATTCCCCTGTAAAAATTCATAAGCAAGGATCGCAAATTCAAGCGCTTGACGTTTTGGCGCTTGCATCATATCCTCACCAAGTAAAGCATGAAGCTTATCCAATCTGTGATAAAGCGTCTGCCTCACAATATAGAGCTGGCTTGCGGTTTCTTTTTTAGAACCGTTTGTCTGTAAAAAGATATTCAGCGTCTGATAGAGCCTTCCGCTATTTTGTTTATCATATAGAATCACCGGCTCCAAATACTCTTTCACCATGCATTCTAATAACCCGCTTTCTTTCATGACAGGCATCAATCGAAGCATATGTAAATCTTGATAAAATGGGCTTTCTACCCGCTGCGGCATCACTTTCTTTAAATGCAGCACTTCTTTCGCTGCTTGAAAACTTTTTCTCATGTACTGAAATTGCTCACAATATGAACCGATTCCATAATTGATGACTGCCTCGCCGGGCTTCTCACGGTCATATAATTGCGTGATGTCGTTTGCCGCTTTTTCTGCACGCTCTTTCCAGTCCTCAACTTTTCTTGTATTCAATAAAATAAATAAGGTTTGTCCTTGATGCTCGTAAACAATCAAATAGAAACCAGCACGCTGAAAAATAGAACGGCAAGAGACAAGAAAATAAAGATTCCCTGCGATTTCTTCTATTTGGTGGTTTTTTTGAAAGAGCATCACCACACAGCCGGTCGGTTTTTTCAGTCCTTCTGTTTCCTCAAGGTGTTCTATGATCTCTCTTTCTGTATGATCTTCATGAAACCATTTTTGCAGCCATTCATTCTCTTTTGTCTTCTTCAGCTCTTCTGTATACAGCTCTCTTAATGTTTGCTGGGCAAGGGCATTCGCTCCTTTATCCATCACAAGCAGTTCAAATTCCGAGAGCGTGTTCGATTGATGAATGAGGACGAGGTCTGCAAAGGTTTGTTTGAGTGCAAGGACTTGTTTTTGCGTCACTTCATATCCTTTTGGTAATGAAGCATATTGCAAATAATTCATCACAAGCTCTTCTGTTTGTTTGGAAGAATCACATAAAATAATCGGCTCACCTTGAACAGGGATCAACAAAAGAATCCCTCTCACGTGCTGATACACTTGATCCAAAATATCCATCTGCGGATGAGGAGTCAATAAAAGCTCATTCAACTTGGACGACAGTGTTTCTAAATCCGCCATCATCTGATACTGACGCTCAATCATCATCGTATGGAGATGCTGTGTAATATTGACGAACTTCACTTCTTTTGTAAACAGAATAAGCGGAAAATCACGTTCTTCTGCATAAATAATCAGTTCTTCCGGTACATCAAACCGGAGCGGTACAAATTCAATACATAGTCCAGCCGCACCTGAGTCAATCAACTGCCTTAAAAATGCCTGAAAGACTTCCAATTGATCATGGAAGCCTGCGGCCGTCGTTAAGATCAGCTCGCCTCCGTTTAACAAATCCTCTACAGCAGGCACTTCAAGTACATGTACCCATTTTACCTGCCGAAACAATCCCTTTTCCCCAGCTAACACTTTCGCATGCGTAAAATGCTTCGTTTTTAACACATCACTTACTTGAAAATGAACATCTACATTCATTCATAAGTCCCCCTTTGTTTGCCGTCCCCTATCCCAGAGGGTGCATGGATAAAATCCATAATAAAACAGGTAAAGTCACAATACTTAAAATCGTACTGAGAAACGTCGTGCTTGAGACAAACTCAGGCTTCGTTCGAAATTGCACAGCCATCAGTGTTGTATTCGCCGCTGTCGGCATCGCTGCAACTAAAATCATAATTTGTTTCACCAAATCATCTACAGGTAAAATAAGTGTAAAACCAAAGGCGATGAGAGGTGAAATAAACAGCTTGAGCAGCACCGCATAGGAAATATTGCGATAATCCACTTGTTTAAAAGAAATCACTGCGAGCTGCATACCTAAAATCAGCATAATCGTTGGTATCGCTGCATCCCCGACCAGCTGAACACCTGTCATAAGCTCTTTAGGTAATGAAAGGTCAATGAGCTGAAATAATAAACCAAGAAGAGCCCCGTAAGCAACCGGCATACGCAGCACTTTTTTTAGAACGATCTTCAAGTCTCCCGCGTCCTCTCCACCTTTTGCTGCATAATACATGCCGATCGTACTCATGACGAGCTGCTGAAGGACCATTAGCACAATCGCAATATCTAAACCAGCTGCTCCAAAAACAAGAAGGACAACAGGCGTGCCGTAATTTCCATTATTCATAAATGCTGATGACAAAATCATGGCACAATACGTTTCATTCGAATACCCGTAAATTCGAGATAAAATGAAGACACATAAAACAAGTGAAAGACAAAGCCCTACGACAAATATAGATAAGTACACATAGTCCATCGATACTTTATTTTGATAAAAGGTTTCAAACGCAAGAAATGGTGACATTAAATATAAAGACATTGATGAAAGCGTATGTATATCAAAACCAATTGTCTTCTGCCCAATATACCCTATAAGGAATATGCCGAACACTGGCATTAAGACAAGTAAAAACTCCATGCAGCACCTACTTTTCTCTAGATGAATTCCTTATTTTTTACCCTCTTATCATACCACTGATCATCAATAAAAAAGAAGCACCCTTATGAAAGGTCGCTTCTCTCCTCATCCATATAAAACACTTCCCATAAATGACCATCACGATCCTGAAAGCTCCAGCCATACATGAAATCATGGTCTTGTTTTTCCTTAAACGGTGAACCACCAGCTGCGATCGCACGCTCTACAAGCTCATCAACCTCTTCCCTCGTCTCGACCTGTAAAGAGATAATGACCTCTGCGCCATTTCTGGCATCTACCAATTCCTTCTCTGAAATGGATTGGAAATGCTTAAGTGATAACAGCATGACTGTGATCGTCTCATTCATCACAAAACAAGCAGCATGTTCATTCGTCAGTTCTTGTTGAAAGTCAAAACCCAGCTGTTCAAAGAAAGCCTTTGACTCATTTACATGCTTAACCGGCAAATTGATATACAGATGTTTAGATTCTCGCCCCATATCCCTCTCCCTTTGTAAAACATCATTTCCATTCAGTATATTCGTCTTTTCATTTGGCATCCCTTTGTCGCATGAAAAAATAAGCGGTAAGCCCCATTACCTTATTTTAACAAAAATGTATAATAAATCTAGTGCACAATACTAAATGAACTAGGAGGTTTTCTTAATGAAAACAATCGCAAAATCTTTGATGCTCTCCACCTCTGTCCTTTTATTCGCTTCACCTATTACACAAACAGCTGATGCTGCATCTATTCAAACGAAGCAGGTGACAGCAGAAAGTGATTTTCAGCTTCCTTCAACAACAGACACCATTAAACAAAACATCGAACAATCTTTCCAAAAACAAGAAAAGTGGCTACAAAAGTTAGAAGTGATTGCCGGACAAGAAAAACGTGAACAATTTGAGCAGTTTTTCAACCAGCATGTAGGACCTGATTTAAAAAATCTTTTAGAAGAGCCTGCTCTTACATGGAAACAAGTAGAAAAAACGATTTATCAATCTCTTGTCAAATCAGACGTTCCATTTTTAGCTGCCAAAAGCATTGCCCACTTTGCTACACTCGCATTAAAGAAAATGTAAACATAAAGAAAAGCGCCTCGCATAACTGCGGGGCGCTTGTTTTAATTATTTCTTATATTCAATATGGTACACGTCTCTTCTTCGGTCTTTCAGCTGACGAACCGTCCCATCTTGACGCTGCCTTCTTAATATTTCTAAGTCGACATCACCGACAACCACCATTTCAATATTCGGGTTGCATTCCCCTACAATGCCATCTCTTGCGAATTCAAAATCAGATGGTGCAAAGATTGCTGATTGTGCATATTGGACATCCATGTTTTCTGTTTGCGGAAGGTTTCCGACCGTTCCAGAAATGACCGTATATATCTGATTTTCAACCGCTCTCGCCTGCGCACAGTAACGTACTCGTAAATAGCCTTGACGGTCTTCTGTACAGAATGGAGTGAAGATAATTTTCGCTCCTTTGTCAGCTGCAATTCGAGCAAGCTCAGGGAATTCAATATCGTAGCAAATTTGGATCGCAATTTTCCCGCAATCCGTATCAAATACCCGGACTTGGTCACCAGCTGAAATCCCCCACCATTTTCTTTCATTCGGAGTGATATGCAGCTTGTATTGCTTTTCAATCGTTCCATCACGTCTAAATAAATAGGCGATATTATAGATTTTCCCTTCCTCTTCAACGAAATGAGAACCACCGATGATATTAATGTTGTACTTGACCGAGAGATCTGTAAACAAATTAATGTAGTCCTCGGTATATTCTGTGATCCGCTGCACTGCTAGACTTGGTGATCTCTCTTCTAAATATGACATAAGCTGCGTTGTAAAGATTTCCGGGAAAACGGCAAAGTCAGCTGACGCATCTGATGCCACATCCACGTAATACTCCACTTGATTCATAAACTCTTCAAAGGAATGAATTTGCTTCATTGCATATTGAATGACACAAATTCGTACTGGGAACGCCGATTTATAATATCTTTTCGATTGCGGACGATAATCGACATTGTTCCATTCCATTAGCGTTGCGTACGTACTGGAAGCTTTATCATCCGGCAAGTAATTCGGATTGATCCGCATCAGGCTAAATTCATTTAACAGCTGAAAAGATAGCACAGGATCATAAATTTGGTGTAGCATGACTTGCTCTACATATTGGCGAGGCGTCATTTCCTCTTGATATTTATGATAATTCGGGATACGTCCGCCAATGATGATGCTTTTTAAATTTAATCTTCTCGCTAAATCTTTTCTTGCTTCGTATAAACGATGACCGATTTTCATCCGGCGGTACTCAGGACTGACCATTACTTCAATTCCGTACATATTCATCCCATCTGGATTATGGTTTGTGATATATCCATCATCTGTGATGTCCTGCCATGTGTGACGATCATCGTATTCATCAAAGTTAATTAATAAACTTGAACATGAGCCAATGATTTCTCCCTCGAATTCCGCACAGAACTGGCCTTCTGGGAAATGTTCAAGGTGGCTTTCAAGGTGCTCTTTTTTCCAAGGGTCCATGCCTGGAAAGCATACCTCTTGCAACGCAATGATTCGGTCGATATCTTCTTCTCTAATATTTCGAATCACCATTCTTTTTTCAAATCGCGTTAAATCTAGTTTTTCTGCCATGATGTATTGCCCCCTTACTGATCCTCTTTTTCAAGCTGATGGAATAGCTGGAGCAATTCGATTTCAGCCATGGATTCTAATCTCGCATCATATTCTTCAAACTGCAGTGTGCTCGTCACTTTATTTGGCACGATGACACATTTCATACCCGCTCGTTTGGCAGCGATTGACCCATTCACAGAGTCCTCAAATGCCACGCAATCTTTTGGCTCAACGCCTAAGCATTGTGCGGTTTGCAAATAAAGTTCTGGGTGAGGTTTCACTTCTTCCACATCGTCTGACGTGCGGATACATTCAAAGTAATCGAAAAGTCCAATTTGTTTCAGGTGATCAGACACCCATTTATAATCTGAGCTGGAAGCAAGTCCAATCTTAATTCCAAGCTCCTTTGCCGCTTCTAAATAAGCTTCTACACCAGGTCTTGCTGCTTCGTCCTTCATTCTCTTTTGAAAACGTGAACGCCGGTCTTCTGTGAGTGCCTCATGATCTAATGTCTTCCCTAACTGCTCTTCCAAATATTCAAAAGGCTTAAAACCTGCCTGCGTTCCAATCACATTTCCCCATACAGACAGAGGCAACTCCGATTCATGCTCCGCAAACATTTCCTGCAGAACCTCATATTCATGTGTTTCTGTATCTAAAATTAATCCATCAAAATCAAATATAATCGCCTTTACCAAAGAGGCCACTCCTTTTTTCCGAAAGTCTGAAATATCTTCCATACTGCTATCATATCGTGAATAAAATTGACTTTCAAAGATGAATGTCTGCTAAAATGATTATGTATAAAAGGAGCCTGCATCGTTTTGTCAGGCTCCTTTCATGTTCGATTCTTTCTGCAAGAGATCCAAGCGCTCCGATTCGTGGAGAATAGACATTGTTGAAAAAGAGCGGAATTGGTATTACAGATCTTGAAGGTTTCTCCGTTCCCTTAAAAATAGTATGTGCGACGACCTTGTAAGTTAACAAGGAAGTTCACACCAACTTTTACGCATTTTGAAGGTGACGGCCTGCAAAATCATCTAAATCAAACGGGAAAGAAAAGCCGCACGCATTAACTTGTTCACGGTTGAGTTCAAATAACTCACGATCTCGTTTTGTGATATGTCGCTTCGGCTTTAAAATAATGGTATGTAATAGCTGAAGACCTGATAAGATACGAAAAGCATCATCCATTGTCCCGTTATACACACCATCAATGAATGTAAGCGGGGATTGTTTTTCCTGCGCTTCTCCATTGACAGAATGGGATAAAAGATCTTCAATTTCCTTTGATACTTCTTCAATTGCCTGCTCTTGAAGGTCTGTCGCAGCTTTCATTAATCTCACGTGGCATCTACCTCTCTGTCGTTATTACTCCATTCAGAATAGCACAGAAAAAAAGTCATTCGCTAAGGTAAGTGTTTCCTATATATACCCAAAGAGAGGACGAATATCATGATCATAAAAGGACACACGCTCTCCCTAAAAGTAGGTGAGCAGCAAAATGGCATTTCCTTAAGTCAATTTTTAAAAGAGGAAGTGTCTGCCTCTAAACCGATTATCCATTTTTGGATGGAGCACCAAAAAGTCCGTCTCAATCAAAAACCTGCCCACCATGCTGCAAAAGTGAGTACAGGTGATCAGATTCTCATTGATTTATTTGAGACGGAAGAAAGTGATGTGACGCCAGAATACGGTGAATTAGAGGTACTCTTTGAAGACGAGCATTTATTAGTTGTCCAAAAGCCTGCTGGAAGGCCGACGCATCCAAATGAAAAAGGACAAACAGGTACGCTGGCGAACCTAGTCGCTTTCCATTTTCAAGCAAATGGAGAAGAAAAGCGGGTCAGACATATACATAGGCTGGATCAAGACACAAGCGGCACCGTTATTTTTGCCAAACACAGGTTGGCACATGCTGTACTCGATCAAATGCTTTCAAAAAAAGCGATTAACAGAACGTATCTTGCCATCGCACAAGGACTGTTTAAGAAAAAGAAAGGAACGATCCAAGCAGCCATTGGACGTGATAAACACCATGCCGTCAGAAGGAGGGTTTCTCCTACTGGTCAAAGCGCCAAGACTCATTATGAGGTCTTCCATCTCAATAAACGTTTACAGATGACGGCCGTTAAGCTGCGATTAGAAACAGGCAGAACGCATCAAATTCGGGTCCATCTTAGCAGTCTCGGGCATCCTTTAGCTGGCGATACATTATATGGCGGGAAGCGTGACCTGATAAACAGGTGCGCCCTTCATGCCAAACAAGTAGACATGAACCATCCATTCACAGGTGAAAAGCTGACGATAGAAGCACCGCTCCCACCTGATATGGCTGAATTAATGGACAATATGTAGAAAAAAGAGCCTGATCATACAGGCTCTTTTGACGTTAGACAGATGCTCTTTTCGCATAAATAATGTACCGCTCTGGTGCGTTGCCGACAAAATGAAATGGATAGCATGTGGTTAACACAAGCTCTTCTTTTTTATTTTGTAAGGTAATAATGGATGTATCATGCTGATCCACAATTTTCGTATGCGTAATTTCATAAACAAACTCACCATACGGTACAGTGATTTTCAGCTGATCCCCAATATCCAGTTCACCAGTCCGGCGGAAGACCGTATCCCTGTGTCCCGACAAAACGATTTGTCCATTTTGATCAGGGTAATAACTGCCTTTGTAATGACCGACGCCTTTGGCAAGGTCGTCCGCATCTGTCCCTTCAACAATCGGCAAATCGGCTTTTAATTTCGGAATGGTCAGGATGCCAGAGGCTTTCCCCATTTCAGGTGAAAATTTTTCCTTTGTCATCCCTTGATCAGTTTCTACGACCTTTTTTGCTTCCTCTAAAGAATGTGCTGTTTGTAGGTGAGTAGAAGCGATTTGCCAGATTCCCCAGCCAAGCACCACAATTCCCGCTGACATGACAATCACTGCAAGCCATTTTTTCATGCGTTAACTCCTTTGTCTTTGCTGATGATTCTTTAGCTTGCTGCTGCCTTTTCTTCTTGTTTCACTTGTTGAATTCGGCCCTCTTTTTGATACACAATAGAAGCTCCCTCGAAGCTCTTTACAAAAGCGACCGTTGCTTCTAAATCTTCTGGGCCTGTTTCCGGATTTTTCCCTAGCCGCCCAATCGGTGCATACTTACTTCCAGTGGCAGTCGCCATGAAGTTGTTCACTGTGAGTGTATACGTTTTATCGAAATCAACGGAAGAACCATCAGGCAGTTTTAAGTCGACTACTTTATATGTTAACGGATTGTACGAATAAGAAAAGCCTGAAATGCTATAATCCGGTCCAAATTGAGGAGATATTTGAGCTTCAATGATATCAACTAAATCTTTCCCCTTAATGTCCAGCTTCACTAACACATTTCCAAATGGCTGAATATTAAAGAGGTCTCCCCAAGTAATGGGTCCTTTTTCGAGATTTTGTCTGATGCCGCCACCATTCATCATGGCAAAGTCACTTTTCATTGAATATCTCATGCCATCCGCAATGAGATTGCCAAGTGGTGTATCACCATCATTTGAATAGCCGCCCTCCATCTTGACCCCTGCTTCTCCAACCACCTCACTAATAATCGGCTCCACTTCTTTTCCGTAATGAGCTAAAATGTCCGCTGCCTCCTGATCCTTTTCAATACCAGCCTGGTCTACATACTGGATGTTTGCACTCTTTTTGACAATATCCTTTGTTTTCCGGTCAAGTGTGACATTGACTTCTCCAATTGCCTTTCCGTATTCAAAGGCTTGGACAATTAATTTTCCATTCACTTCTCCATTGACCACTTCGTGATTATGGCCAGCGAAAATGACATCAATTTCGTCATCGCCTTCTTTGGCCAGCCTTGCACTTTCTCCAGTAATGGTATCGCCATTTTGAGAGGCGGTCATATGAGCCAGAACTGCGATCGCTTTAATCCCTTTTTGCTTTAATTCCTTCGCTGCTTCATTGACAGCTTGGACTTCATCAGTAAATTGAATGTCTTTAATTCCTTCTGGCATGACCATACCTGCCGCTGATGTTGTCACAACTCCGATAAAAGCCACAGGAATTCCTTCGACATCCATGATTTCATAGGCCGGTAAAAGTGGTTTGCCAGTATCCTTGTATTCACAGTTTGCACAAACAAGCGGGAAGTTCTGCCCATCGTATCCTTTTGTGCCTTTCGGGTGATCTCCACCTTTTAAGATGCGCAATAATTCATCTACACCTTCATCAAACTCATGGTTTCCAACTGTCCCAACATCAAAGCCGATGTTCTCCATTAGTTCAACGGTTGGTTCATCTTGTAAAAGAGAAGAAACCGGCGAGCTTCCGCCTATCATATCTCCTGCATGAACTGTCAGTGTATTTTTTTGCGCAGCTTGCTTTTGTTTTATATAAGCCGCCACAAAATCCATCCGTCCATATGTTCCTTTACTGCCATCACCTTTTACATCCAGCTCATATTGCTGATCAATTTTCCCATGCAGATCATTCATGCTTAAAATGGTTAATGGGACTTCACTGGATGATGCTGACGCCTGATATCCAGCCTGCTCTGCTTCTTCTTTAGAAGCAAAAAAGACTCGTTTATCCACATCGATCTCATTCCAGCTGTCAGGAGATACGTAGGTTTTTGCAGATGAATCACCAACATAACGTGTAAGCCCTTTTTTCTGCTCGCGTGCTCTAAATTCAAACGGCTGTTCTAGCAGAGGATCTTCTTCATTCCAAATACCAAGCCCTTTTTCCTTGGCATCTTTCACTGCTTGCTGGAACATCCGATACTCTTTTTCATCTCCAACAGGCCAGATGAAATAAGTAGGGGCATATCCTTTTTTCACAAGCTCTAGGTTCGTATTCAGCCCTTTTTTGGTTTTGACTTGAGCTAAAAGACGTCCATATCCATCCTTTGCTTCCGGGCCAATCTTTAATGTGACTCGATCACCACTTGAAAGAAGCGTTTTTAAATAATCCGTCGCTTTTTGTCCAAAGCGCAGTTGGTTTTGATCTAATTCATTTTTGGGCTTGTGGTAGGTTTCTGGTGTGTCCATATTCACGAAGCGTACCTTTGTTGTGCCGAGCACAGGCTTCTTCAAATGAATGGTATCTCCATCCACAACACGATCTACCGTTGCCTCATATTCTTTTTTGATTTTTGGCGGCTTTGGCTGGTGCTTCAGCAATTTGATATCGGTTTTGTGTCTTGGAAGTACTTGCAGCGTATCATATCTGCTTAAAACGCCAGTAAACTCATACCATTTTCCGGTCTTCACTTGATCAATGGCACCCGTATCAACCATGACTCTAAGGACTGTGCTATGATATTTTTTATCGATGATGACCACATTGTATCCACCGCCAGCTGGCTGATCTGGCGTCTGTTCTACATAGCCTTTTACCTTCACTAATCTTCCTTCATATTTGATTGCCTGATCCGATTCCAATTGTTTAATGGAAACTTTCTTTGGCGAAGGCAATGGCTGATTCACAGCCTCTATCTTCAGACGATCTTGATCTGGCACAATTTCAACGAGCCCTTTATAAGTCGTCACCTTGCCAGTCACCGTGACCTTCATGCCTGCTTTCAGTTCTGGAAAATTCTTAGGCTGCGCAGAATAAATATTGAGACCAGCTGTTTTGTCTTGAATATATGTTGATAGTTTCCCATTCCCTATAGCGGATTGATCTGCTGTTACGATTCCGCTCACCGTTACCGTTTCTCCTATCAGTTTTCGGGCTTTTTTTATGTTCATCGGCTTTGTTTGTTTCCATAAAGTCTCCTTTTTCTCAGAAGAAGAAAACGCCTCAGCTGTCATCATACTAGGCAGTAAAGATTGCAGACTAAATATCACCAAAATCAAACAACAGACCATTCGAATAGATTGTATACGTTTCATTAGATTTCTCCCCTTTGAACTTCATCTCTTCTAGTGTACAAAGCAATTATTAAGACTGGATGGATTTCATGTAAAACTGATCTCAATTACTTGGAAACGTAATAATCACACGTGTCCCTTCAAAGCTTTTGCTCTCAAAACGAATGGTACCGCCATGGCTTTCAATAATCTTAATGGTCATCATTAATCCAAGACCCGTGCCTTTTTCTTTCGTTGTGTAAAAAGGTTCACCTAATTTCCCAATCTCCTCTTCTGGTATGCCCTTTCCTTGGTCTTCAAATATCAGCATCATTTGGTCGTTTTTCAATAATGAAGTCACTTGGATCACACCTATTACTCCATCCATCGCTTCAATTCCGTTTTTAAGAATGTTAAGGAACACTTGTTTTAGTTCATTTGGAATGCCTTGAATATGTGGCAGTGAGGGCGCCAGATTCTTTTGAATCGACACTCCTTTTAAGACCGCCTGAGATTCAACGACCATAATGACTTCTTCGAGCAGAAGATTCACATTCACCGGTTCAAATTTAACAGATTTACTTCTAGAGAGCACAAGGAATTCGTTAATAATAGACTCAAGCCGATTAAACTCTGACATCATCACATCGGCATAATCCTTCTGATACTTTTTACTTTGAATCATTAGCTGTAAAAAGCCTTTTAACGACGTAAGTGGGTTCCGTATCTCATGAGCAATACCAGCTGCAAGCTGTCCAACTGCTGACAGCATTTCAGACTTCATCAGCATTTTCTCAGACTGTTTTTGACTTGTAATATCCTCTGAAATCCGCATGACAGTAGACTGCATTTTGTCAGGGTCATCGATTCGGTGTAAAGAGACTCTTTCCCATCGCTCACGCCCTGATAAGTCCTGAAAATACAGCTCACCTGTCCAGCTGCCCTCTCTTAAACACACGTCCCATTGTTTCGCTAGATCATCACATTGACACAACGCATAATAGACAGAAAAAATATCTTTTCCGATCAAGTCATATTCATGCTGCTGTACAAACTGACAAAAGCGCTGGTTGACACACTGAATAACGCCTTCTCCCGTTGCAACCACAATATGAATATGGCTGTTATCAAGTGCTGTCACCGCAAGATGAAGAGCCTGCTTCAATTTCGTCATTTCGGTCATTTTGATCCAGGTCATCACTGCTCCCTCGTGATCTTGATCATAGAAAGGCGTCAAATGAACCGTGAATTGTTCTCCTTCGTTCGTTTCAATTTCACGTTCGATCACGCGCCTATCTGAAATGACAGATTGAATATCATGATAGAGCATTTCCTTCGATAACTTCTTGACCATCGACTGAAACGTTTGCTGGTGCCGGGTTTGAGCTGAAGTGAATAAAGAGGCAGCTGTAGGAGTGTGATAGCGAATATTCATTTCCCGGTCCACAAACAACGTGGCAAGTTCTGGCTTCACAGACGGCCGGTATAGTTCTTCTCTTGTCACCTTTAAGTTGTTTATGATATTAATAAAATGCTCGTTTGTTTTCTCGCGCACTTCTATTTGCTTGTTTATTTCTTTTAATTGAGCCCTTGCTTCTTGCTCCTTTTGTTTGACCTCATTGAGCTCGTTTTCTAAATCGACAATTCGCTGTTGATAAACCGAATTCTGCTCTAACATCCCTTTGTCCCTGCCGTTCTTTTGATTTTTTCCTCTCTCACTCTTCCGAATGAGAATGACGTATACTCCTTTAAAACGGCGATCAAAATGTTTCACTGTAAAATCTGCATACTGCTTTCTTCCATTTTCCGAAATGAGGACATGTTGAAAAACAACCTCAGTCTCTTCAGTCCATACCTTTTGAAAGCTTTGACTTAGTATCTCTTTCATATAATCAGGGGTTACATATTCACATAATTCATCTGAGACTTCTGCATGCGCTAAGTAAGAATAGGCACCATTTGATATCGCGAGGATTTTCTCGCAATCGTCTATGATGAAACATGCATCATACTCCTGCTCTACTTCTTTCATATATTGGACAGCTCGTTCTTTTAACTCCGTATGACCTGCATTGTATTTAGGAACGTTTGAGTGGGTGTAAATGTTCCACTTTTCATTGAACAAATGAAATAAACGAGGGATATTGGGTACCTTTTCATTCGGTCCTAATATCAACATCCCTTGATCCTTTAGTGCATATTGGAATCGAGATAAGACTCGTTTTTGTACTTCTGGCTGGAAGTACATCAGAACATTTCGGCAACTGATAAAATCGAGGTGGATAAAAGGTGAATCGATCAATAAATTGTGAGGAGCAAAGACTATATGTTTTCTAAGCGACTGCTTCACAATAAAAGCGTCACCTTTTTTTTCGAAATATCGTGCCCTCCATTTTTCTGGCATTCGTGCCATAGACTCAAGCGAATAAACACCTTTGCTTGCACTTTGGATGGCTTTCCGGTTGATGTCTGTTGCAAACACTTGAAGTTCAATGGACACTTGTCTTCGTTTCATTTCTTCTAAAAATAACATCGCAAAAGAATAGGCTTCTTCACCTGTAGAACATCCTGCAATCCAAATGCGGCATCGAGATTTCCCATTTTTCAATGTATTATCAATGATTGACGGAATGATGTGATGTTCACATACTCGAAAGGCTTCCATATCTCTAAAAAAGGAAGTCGTGCCGCTTAAAAGCTGTACATGCAGACGATCAAGCTCATCTGGTTCTCTCTCTAATAAACGATCGTACTCGGACAATAAGGAGATCGATTGGTTCGCACTCCTCATTCTTTTTTGCATGACAGAGAGCAGTCTGCGCTTCTCATAGGTTGAAAATGCAATTCCTTTATGCATTTCAAGACGTTCAATGATTCTGATCAAAACAGGGTCTGCAACATCTGTATGCGGAACGTTGATGATGTTGGCTATATATGACGCAAGTGCAGAAGGGTCTTGAAATGTTTGATGATACATACGATCAAACCCACTATTTGTCTCACTGCACGATATGGCTGTACCGCCTTGCTCAACGATTTGAAGCAAACCACTTCCTACACAATAGCCTTTTTGAAAAAAGATCGCATAGGCCTCTTCCTTTTGCACATTGGCAAGTGACTGAAACAACGAATTTACAGCACACGCCTTGTTCGTAGGATGCTGCTCTGTTATGTGTAGCCGTTTGTCTTCTGTCAATGTCACAGCTGCATGCTGCGGACAAACATAAATCGTATTTTTCATGACTTTCTCACCATGCTTAATCGGCTTTGCCCGGTAGCCAATCGGTAAAACAAGTGCTTCCAAATCAGTTACACAATCGCCTGTCACATGATTTTGCACAACAATAAAAGAGGCATTTAATTCATGCGGAAATGATTGAAAAAAAGCCTCAAGATGATGCTGTTCAAACGGCGAAACACCGATGCCAATCACTGGTGCCTGCACATGTTCGTCTTCTATCAAACGATTAATGATTTTGTCCTGCATCTGGTACCCCCATGTTCATTCGTCTGATACATTTTTTCGACAAAAAGGAAGAAAACCCTCTAATTGTAAATAATGTTTTTGCATGAAAGGAGGAAAACTTCCTCACATTAAAACAGACTGTATAAACAGAAGGAGGATTCTTTATGCAAAACGATCAGCAACCAAACGTTCAAGGACATGTCCAGCAGCCCCAATTCAATCATGGCGGGCATGAGTTATTTGATTTACATGAGGTATTAGCAGGGACCATTAATATTTTGGATCAATACATGATCTTTCGGCAATTTATCCAAGATCCCGCATTATCCGACATGTTAGATCGACAATATCAATTTGTATTGTCCCAGTACAACGTCACGGTAGATTGCTTTTCTACTGGTCAAAAGCCTAGTGAAGAAACATCTACTTATATGATGAAAGAACAGACACAGGTGACATACGGAATAAAACCATCTCAGCCTAAGAAGCCTAATCAATCAATACAGGATGTAAAAGATGCGGGAATTACAGGGCATATGCTTGGTCTCGTGAAATCTCATGCTGGATTACTCTCAATGACTGCATTAGAGGTCACAAACCCTGTGGTGCGACGTGTGCTTGCAGCGCAAATCCCGAACTTTATTGAAATGGCGTATGAAATTTTCTTATATCAAAACAAACATAGCTATTATCAAGTTCCGCAGCTTACAGCTCAAGATATGCAGGCGATGACGTCTACATTTGCCCCTATGCAGGGACAAGTGCAGATGCCGCCAAGCAAAGCCAATCAGCAAAAACCGCTTCATTAACCAAAAACAACGGCCGACCTATTTACAGGTCAGCCGTTGTTTCTTTGATAATTCAGTTTAAATTGCTCTTCAAAATCTGTGAGACGTTGTCCTGTCGCTTGTTCAAACCCTCTATCAAAACGACTAGTTTTCGCCGTTTCCTCCATGATCTCATGTATGACATCTCGTCCATAAAGCTGCACAAGCTCATAGATCATATAGTAGCTTTGTAAATAAACATCTGTCTCATACGTCGTGCGAGATTCTTGCCAGTCTTGATCAGAATAAAGAGATTTAAAAGGAATGACGTCAAACCGTTCAGACGTGGCGTTCAGCACATCATAGGCCGTCCATTCTGCTGTTCCTTCATGGAACCAAAGGGGAAAGACGACTGGAGATACATTGTATGCATGCACCTTTTCATAGAAAACAAAATGGGCATACTCATGAATGAATAACGTGTTGAAAAAGTATAAAGGCAGTGTCTCTTTCTTCAACAATTCTTCCCGTTTATCTGGGTATAATCCAATCATATGATCAACATCAGAATAAAAACCTGTAATATGCTTGATGCCGGCAAATTGCTCAATCGTTTCTTTATCATCAAAATAAATGATATCTAACGGTTTGTCAGCTTCATACTGAAACACTGACATCGTTCTCTTCTTTGCCTGTTCCAGCGCTTCTATGGTCAGATCGACAAAGGCGCCCTCATCCTTTGCATAGTAGATTCGAATATGTTCATAGACTTGCTTATTGAGTCCTTCCGTTAAGACCGTTTTAGGCGACGAATACTGCTCTAGATATTGCCCTGTCAGCTGGAACGCTACATAAATCAAGTACGCAGTGAACGCATAAAAAATCAAACCTGCTGCAATCATTCCGCTTACAAGTTTTTTATGAATTAATGACGGTTTTGCTTTCATTTACTCCCCACCTGAATTCATCCTGCAACCTCTTTCTCTTTCTATGAAAAAACAAAGATCAACAAGAGGTGATATATTTTTTACTTTATGCAGTCAGGTGCGCAAGGTGCGGTTCCAAACAAAAAAGCCGCATATGACATACGGCTTTTGTCGTAGCTATTTTGATTCAGGGAAAACACGTCGAACCGTTTCAGTAAACTCGTCGAAGAATCCTGAAATTGGCTCTCCACTTCTAATACGTTTTCCGTACCCTGCCATACGATCGACAAAGTCTGGATTAGCAGATACATACACATTATCAATTTGTTGATCCGTCGATTTGACTTTGTCAGAAATTTTCTTTTTCAAATCGTCTGTTACATCTCCGCTTTTATTGCCTTCAAGCACGACAGCAACAAATGCATTTTTCCCTGTGACAAGTACGTTCGCTGTTTTCACTTCAGACATGTTGGCAACAAGCTCTGATGCCTTATCTGCCACTTTCACCTTCTGAGGTGTTTGTACATTTGGTTGATCCTGTCTCATGTTGTCGTTCTTATATGTGACATTTTCGTACTGTCGTTTCATTGTTCCTCTTCGTTCATCGCCTTGATTGTTCATTCCACACCCAGCAGTGATCAATGTTGGAACGAGTAATAAAGATAGCATCCATTTCTTATTCATCAATTTATTCCCTCCTTTTGCTCATAGGTTTTTCATCCAGCAGACTTTTTATGCACACATCCTCTATTTCAGCAATGAATTCATAAATCAGCCTTGATTGGTCATCCTAAACATGATGAAGAAGTATCATCACGATCAAATGGAGGGATTCGTTTGTTTAAAAAGAGAAAAGGTATGAGTACTGGTGCAATGATCGCAGCATCAACAGCCATCATTGCATTATTTTCACCACTATTACGGAGAAGACTAAGCAGCATGACTCAAATGAATTTGTCCTCAATGATGAAAGGCAAAGATCAACACCATCATGAGTCATCTCGTCATGAGTCCCATTCACATTCACGTAAAGACTCAAAAGGCACAGCTGAAGTAGGACAAATGATCAAGCAAGCATTCACCGCTGTCCAGCCTAATGAAACAAGCCAGCATCAAACATCATCGAAAACATACCAAACCCATCAGCCGCCGAGAGAGTCTTACGCCCAGTCTCTTCACATTGATGAAAGTGTCATGAATGTAATGGATGATGAATCTATTCAGCAAGTACTCAATGACATCGAGCACAAATAACTAAAACAGGAGCCTTTTTTCAGAAGGCTCCTGTTTATTCTCCCGAAAAATGCTCTTTCACCATGATGCAGAAGGAAGGCAAGAAGGTAATTTCGATCGTGATAACAAACCGTTCCACACCATCTAATAGTATCAACAGCTCTTTTTCATGCTGCCGATCCTTTTTTATTTCTACATGTCGCACAGTTTTAAAGGCATATACTCCTAAAACGGATGCGTCCTTTTTTCGAACAGCCCTCAAAGAAAATTCTTGTACTCCAAGAGACATCGTCACCACAAATCGCTCTTCCTCATTCTCAAACCGAAACGTTAGATCTTGATATTCAATGGGCATATCTCGTTCAAATCCTTCATCAGGCCACGTCTCAAAAAAGAAAGCGAGTCCGTTCGATCTGGAAATTGTTTTCTCCTCATTTTAAACCCCTCATAAGTGAAATTTTTATTAATTATCTTGTTTCCCCTTTTCTTTTGCAACAAATTTTAGTAATTTTAAAAAGGTGATTTTATTTTGCTAAGAGACCTCTTTATTAATTTAACAATTCTTGTCACTTTCCATTATTTATTGATGCTTGTGTTTAAAGAGAATTTTTTAAAAAAGGAAGACACCCTGCTCAGACAAATTTATAAAGGAATGATTTCTGGGTTACTCGGTGTCCTCTTAATGTTTTTCTCTATTAAAGCAGGACCAGCCATCATCGATTTAAGACATATCCCCCTTATTTTAACGGCATTTTATGGAGGCATTGCACAAACGTTCATTGCAGCCTGTGTGATCATTATTGGCCGATTATTAATCGAAGCCAATGTCGCTTCTTTCATTAATATTTTTTCCATGATATTTATCGCCACAGCTTCCTTTTTAATTGCTGAGCGTCATATCAATCACGTCGTAAAAATGCTATTATCTATTACCATGAGCAACGTCATAGCGACGATTTTATTTATCATCATCGTCAATGAAAGGTCATTTGAACTGCATGCTGCCTATTGGATGTTCTCGTATATTGCCGGTTTATTTAACTTTTATGTCATTGAGCATCAAACAAAAGCGTATCAGATGTTAAATTTGTATAAATTCCAAGCTCATTATGACTTTTTAACTGGTGTTTTAAATAAACGGAAATTCGATGAGATATTAAATGATGCTTTTTCTCTGAACTTAAAGCAACCTATCCATCAAATGTCCTTGATTTATCTAGACATCGATTATTTCAAAACCATCAATGATCAGTATGGACATCATGAGGGAGATATCGTTTTAAAAGAAATCGGAACAAGGCTGATTAAGAACACAAGAAGCTCTGATTATATTGGGCGAATCGGCGGTGAAGAATTTGCTGTGCTTTTACCGAATTGTTCCGTTGAAAAAACATGGCAAATTGCGGAACGTTTACGAAAAAAAATGGCGGATCAGCCAATTTATTTACAAAACGGAACATCGATTTACATTACGGTGTCAATTGGATGTGCTTATGATGCAGGAACAAGTGAAAACATGAAACAATTACCGATTATTGCAGACCAGGAGCTCTATAAAGCGAAGCAGTCAGGCAGAAACCAAGTGAGCTTTTCTGGACGAAAAAGAGAACACTTAACATAGGCTTTTTCCTCAATTTGTTAGTGCTAATTATTTTTAAAAAAGTTTTCGTATAACAGTTGTTTTTTCCCGCAAACACTGGTAAAGTAAAGGTAATTATTTTTGTTCGTATCATCTTTAAGAAGAAAGTTTTGAAAGAGTTTTCGTCTTTGAAGTTTGTGTAAGAGCAAGAATAGTGAATTTAAGCGTTAAGATCGCTTTAGGAGGAAATTTCATGTTAGAAGGTAAAGTAAAATGGTTCAACTCTGAAAAAGGTTTCGGATTCATCGAAGTAGAAGGTCAAGACGATGTATTCGTTCACTTCTCTGCTATCCAAGGCGAAGGCTTCAAAACTTTAGAAGAAGGTCAATCAGTTTCTTTCGAAATCGTTGAAGGTAACCGTGGACCACAAGCTGCTAACGTTAACAAAGCGTAATTTAAGAGCATCTGCTCTTTTAGCACTTTATAGAGTGAAGGAAAACCGCTCGGCTTTTATGCCGGCGGTTTTTTTGTGCAATAAAAAAAAGAGAACCTGACGAGAGGTTCTCTTTTTATTTGTCCTTCTGCTTTAGTTTCTGTAAAGCAGAACGATACATATCATCATTCATTTTCGTCTCTGGTTCTTCTTCTTTGACAGGTGGTTCTGGCTGCTTAAACTTTTGAAGCGCCTGTCTATAGAAATCATCACCTGACGGAGCATCATCTGTCTGAGAAGGCTCTGACGCTTTTTCTTCCACTTCAGGCTCTACAGGTCTCGCCGCAACTTCTGGCTCGCTATGCGGCACGTCAGGATGATTCGATACATCTTCTTTGATCTCTTCCTTCTCGGCCGAAGCGTGTCTGACATTGAACGCTACTAATCCGATAATAACTAGAAAAGCAGCTACTAACGCTACAATAATCGTCGCCAAAAGAACCCTCTCCTTATCGCTTAAATGACGCAGTGACTGATGCTACACGTCTTCCTAATGCTTTCCCCAGCTCAATGCCTTCTGCAGAAATCACTTCATCAGAATCAATCGGGCACGTCACACCTGCTCCATAATAAGAGCCGTATAACGCATTTTCTGGAACATTTCCAGGAAGGCCGACCACAAGCATCCCTTGATGGAACATTGGCGTAATCAAATTATGCATCGTCATTTCTAATCCGCCGTGTGTTGTTGCAGTGGTACAGAAAACGGCACCGACTTTATCGATGAGTTTTCCTTCTGCCCATAAATACCCAAGACGGTCAATCCATGTCTTTAATCCAGAACTAATGGTACCAAAGTGACCAGGGCAGCCCCAAATGATTGCATCCATTTGATCAAGCTTGCGGATATCCGCATCTTTCACATGATCAATGAACACTTCAGCTTGCTCTGTTTCACCTGCGCCAGCTGCAATCGCTTCTGCAAGTGCTTTTGTATGGTCACCTTCACTATCGTATACGACATAAATTTTCATGTACGGTCCCTCCACACTTATCTTGCATCTTGGTTTGCTTCCTTAGGTGCTGGAAGCAATGTCATTTCTTGTTTCTTATCCTGCTTTTCTTTTCGCTTTTTATCCTTACGTACATCTCGCAGGAACAAGCTGAGAATCACACCAGCTGCACAGAATAATGTCACCCACATGTAAGCATCATTGATGCCCATCACATTGGAATCGACTTGTGCTTTCGTAAAGAGCTGGGTCGACACATATTTTTGAGCAGCTTCTGCTGTCATGCCCATATGGTGCATCACATGAGAGACAGCCGCCTGGAATGAATTCATAAAGAACGGGTCAGCTGTATTCGTTTGATCTGCCATATTGGAATAATGGAATGTCGTGCGATTTGTATAAATCGTCGTGATCAAACTCGTACCGATCGAACCACTGATTTGTCTCAGTGTGTTTGACATCGCTGTACCATGACTGTTTAAATGCTGCGGTAATTGGTTCATCCCAGCAGTCATGACTGGCATCATTAAGAGTGACATACCAAAAGCACGTACTGCATACATGAGCACAATGTGACTATAAGATGTATCAATCGTCAGCCTTGTAAACTCGTATGTGGTAACAACCGTAATCAGCATCCCCACAATGGCAAGTGGACGAGGTCCAAATTTATCAAACAAGATCCCTGAAATTGGAGACATAATCAGCATCGCAAGTGCCCCTGGAAGCATTAATAACCCCGATTGCAGTGCAGTAAACCCAACGAGGTTCTGCAAGTAGATCGGAAGTAAGAACATCCCAGTGTATAAGGCAACGGTAATAATAATGTTAATAACACTTGATAATGAGAAAATGCTGTATTTAAACACGCGGAAATCAAGCATCGGATTATCCGCTTTTAGCTGTTGGAAAATAAAGAGAATGATCGCAATCGCACCAATGATAATCGTAGATAAAACGATTGGATCTGTCCAACCATCACTTCCCGCTTCACTCACTCCGTATAGAAGCGAAGCAAAACCAACGATCGACAGAATCGCACCAAGAGTGTCCAGCTTGATTTTTTTAGGCTCTACAATATTTTTAAACATAAAGAAAGCCGCGATAATGACAATCGCACCGATTGGTACAAGTCCATAAAACATAATACGCCATGAATAGTGTTCAATAATATAACCAGATAACGTTGGTCCGACAGCTGGCGCAAACATCATCGCAAGACCAAAAATCCCCATTCCTTTCCCTCTGTTTTCTGGAGGGAAAATAAAAAGGATTGTTGTCATGACGAGCGGCTGTAAGATACCGCCACCGACTGCCTGAATCAAACGACCAATCAGCATCGTAGAAAAGTTTGGCGCAATACCGCAAATAAAAGTCCCTAGTGTAAATGAAATCATCGCCACGAGGAATAAGCTGCGCTGGCCAAAACGCGTGATTAAAAACGCAGATAACGGAATGAGCACACCGTTGACAAGCATGTAACCTGTTGTAAGCCACTGAATTGTCGTCGCACTCACATTAAATTCAGTCATTAAATGGGGCATGGCTACGTTCAAAAGCGTTTGGTTTAAAATCGCTACGAACAAACCGGCCATTAAAATGATCAGTAAAGACAAGGAGCCTGCTCCCTGTTTTGTCGCTGCAGGTTGATTTGCCATCTCAGACAACCTCCTTTCATTTTTTGATATCAGTCATCATTAAGATGAAATTTTGACAGAAGCATTCATACCTGGAAGTACTTTGTCAGATGGATTTTTAATTGAAATTTTCACTGCTACTTTTTGTGTCACTTTCGTGTAGTTACCACTTGAGTTTGTTGCTGGCAGCATATTGAATGTTGAGTTTGTTGCATAACCAATTTGTTCAACTGTTCCTTCAAATGTTGTATCAGGATCGCCGTCTACAACGATGTCCACTTTGTCGCCTTTTTCAATGTTCTTAATGTCTGTTTCTTTAATATTCGCTGTAATGTAAAGCTTGCTTAGGTCAATCGTTTCACCAAGAACTGTCCCAGGCTGCACTTGTTGGTTGTTTTGTACTTCTTTTTTGACTAATGTGCCATCAGCCACTGCTTTAATGTTTGTTTTTGCTTCTCCTTCAACTTTTGCAACTGTGCTGTCTTTTTGCACTTCGTCACCTTCATTGATGTCCCAGCCTTTGATTTGTCCAGCTGCTGGCGCTGTAATTTGGTACATGTCACCTGTCACTTTTGCTTCATCTGTTTTTACGAAGTTTGTGCTTTCGTAGTAGTAATAAGCACCTCCGGCAATAATGGCAAGAATCACAATAAGGCCAATAATATTCGTTAGCAATAAACGCCCTCTGTTCATGTTTTGTTTCTCCTTTCATGTATAAAAATATAGTGTCATCTGCTTTAGCAAACTTAGAATGCCCATCATCTGACAGATTATGAAACAAGCTCATAGAGCTGCCTGTTTCCACTTTTTCTACTCTGCTGAAAATGGTGTGCAGCCCATTTATACTTATTGTTCACTTATGAGCAAAAAGCAGAAAAAGAAGAAAAGACGATCGGCATCTTTTTTTGAAAAACTTTTATTTAACAAGATTAAATATTAATAAATGAAAATTGAAATGTCAAAGAGAAAGTTTTACTTTTTTTCTGGTGATCCCTTCCTTCTCCACACAAAAAACCTTTCAGCCCTTATGCTGAAAGGTTTTTTTGAATGTTCTCTTTAAGAAAGAACTTCTTCCTGCTGAAAAAATTTTTTTAATGCGAGAAAAACGTCTGATTTTTGCTTCAAAATATAATGCTTAAATTTCTCATCCTGAATATGTTTGTATGCTGACATTAACGTAGAATGCCGATTATATTGATTCACTTCACCATAACAAAATAAATTGGCTTTTTTCATAATTTCAGAAACGAGCTTCACGCACCGTGCATTATCAGAGGTCAAATTATCACCATCAGAAAAATGGAAAGGATAAATATTATATCGTGACGGAGGATATCGTTCGTCTATGAGCTCTAGTGCCTTTCGATAGACAGAAGAACAAATGGTTCCCCCGCTCTCTCCCCGAGAAAAGAAGTGCTCCTCGTCTACGACCTTCGCCTCTGTATGGTGGGCAATGAATTCGATCTCGACTGTCTCATACTTTGTCCGCAAGAAACGTGTCATCCAAAAGAAAAAGCTTCTCGCCATATATTTTTCCCAAAGCCCCATACTTCCGCTCGTATCCATCATCGCTAGGACAACCGCTTTTGATTCTGGTTTGGTGACTTCATTCCACGTCTTATATTTAATATCCTCTGGATAAATGGGATAAAAGGAAGGGCTTCCTGTCATGGCATTTCGTTTAAATGCTGACAGCATTGTTCGTTTTTTATGGATATTACCGGTTAACCCCGTTTTGCGAATATCATTAAACTCAATTTCCTCGACAACAATATCATCAAGTTCTTTTTGTTTAAGATTTGGTAGCTCCAGCTCACGAAACAGCGCTTCCTCTAAATCCATTAATGAGACTTCTGCTTCGTAATAATCATCACCGGCTTGATCTCCAGCACCTTGCCCTTTTCCCTGCCCTTGCTTACTGTCAGATCCATCCCGAGCGACCACATCGCCAACTTGGCTGTCTCCATCCCCTTGACCTACATGCTTATTCTTATCATAGTTGTACCGAATTTTATATTCATCTAAAGACCGGATCGGAATTTTGACCACATCTTTGCCATTAGACATAATGATGCTTTCCTCTGTGACAAGATCCGGCAAATTGTTTTTAATCGCCTCTTTGACTTTTTTCTGATGACGCTGCTGGTCATCAAAGCCTTTTCGATGGAGGGACCAGTCTTCCTGAGACACAATAAACTGACTTTTTTCTTGCCGGGACATCCATCCCCCTCCTCACCTTTTTGGACAATTCTTGTACCCATCGATTCCATTATCGTATGCTGGTCGTCGTCGAAATGACGACGATTTTTAAAAAAGACATTACCGGTGCTGGTTTGCGCCAATAATGCCTCCTTCATTTATTAACGATTCAGAAGACTGCCTACATATTTTAAGAGTTCATTTGCACTTGTAGAATTATAGCCATGCTCATCAATCAATCGCGCCACTACTTCATTGACCTTTTTCAACTGCTGCTCATCCGGCGTTTTCGTCGATGTCGTAATTTTCACGACATCTTTCAAATCGGCAAAGAGCTTCTTCTGAATGGCTTCTCGTAATCTCTCGTGAGAATTATAATCAAAGCGTTTGCCCTTTCTCGCATAAGCTGAAATCCGAATAAGGATTTCTTCTCTGAATGCCTTTTTGGCGTTTTCAGAAATGCCGATCTGTTCCTCAATTGAACGCATGAGCTTTTCGTCAGGATTCATTTCTTCACCTGTTAACGGATCACGCAGTTTGTTTTTATTGCAGTACGCCTCAACATTATCTAAGTAATTATCCATGAGAGTTTTCGCAGACTCCTCATAGGAATACACAAATGCCTTTTGAACTTCCTTCTTCGCCATATCGTCATACTCTTTTCGTGCGACAGAAATAAAATTCAAATAACGTTCCCGATCTTCACTTGAGATCGATGGATGCTGATCGAGTCCTTCTTTTAAGGAACGGAGGACATCCAGTGCATTGATGGATTCCATGTTCTTTCGAATAATGGTGGATGAAATGCGGTTAATGACATATCTCGGGTCAATTCCGCTCATTCCTTCGTCATGAAATTCCTTTTTCATCTCATCAATATCAACAGATTGGAAACCTTCGACACTTTCCCCATCATACAGTCGCATTTTTTTCACCAAATCGATATCAGACCGCTTCGGCTCTTTCAGCCTTGTCAAAATAGAGAACATCGCAGCTACCTTTAGCGTATGCGGTGCAATATGAACATCTGAGACATCACTTTCTGAAATCATCTTATGATAAATGCGTTCTTCCTCTGTCACCTTTAAATTATAAGGGATCGGCATCACAATAATTCTTGAGTGTAAAGCCTCGTTCTTTTTATTCGAAATAAATGATCGGTACTCCGTTTCATTCGTATGTGCAACAATCAATTCATCCGCACTAATCAACGCAAAACGCCCCGCCTTAAAATTTCCCTCCTGCGTTAATGAAAGAAGATGCCATAGAAATTTCTCATCACACTTCAACATCTCCTGAAATTCCATCATTCCACGGTTCGCTTTATTGAGCTCTCCATCAAACCGGTACGCACGCGGATCTGACTCTGAACCAAATTCAGCAATCGTTGAAAAATCAATACTTCCTGTTAAGTCGGCAATGTCCTGAGATTTCGGATCAGACGGGCTGAAGGTACCAATGCCGGTCCGTTTGTCCTCTGAGAAAAAAATTCGTTCCACTCTCACATCCTCAATGCGGCCACCATATTCCTCTTCGAGCCTCATCAAGTTCAAAGGTGATAAATTCCCCTGCACACGTATGCCGTATTCTCTATAGAAATCCTCCCGCAGATTTTGCGGAATGAGATGAAGCGGATCTTCATGCATTGGGCAGCCTTTAATCGCATAGACTGCGCCATGATCTGTTAGTGAATACTCTTCCAGCCCTCTTTTCAGCCTTGTGACAAGCGTCGATTTCCCGCCGCTGACTGGACCCATTAACAATAAAATACGCTTTCTGACATCTAAACGTTTAGCCGCAGGGTGAAAATACTCTTCCACTAGCCTTTCCAATGATTCCTCTAAACCAAAAAGCTCCTGATCAAAAAATTTGTAGGTTCTGACCCCATTCTCCTCTTCAATCCCGCTGTCCTTAATCATATGATAAACGCGAGAATGAGCAGATTGAGCGACAAGTGGATTTTCTTTAATAATATCTAAATATTCGCTGAAGGTGCCTTCCCATTTCAGTCGCTGCTCTTCTTCTCTGTGCTGTTCAATTTTCTTTAAAATATCCATATGAACCTCCTCTTTCAAGATTGAAGCTAGAAATCAGATACTGTTTTACAATCTATGCGGAGGCGTCCTATTACATGCTTTCGTTCTTCAAAATGACGAATTGGCAAACTGAATTGACAACCATCCGCAAGACCCTTCATAATAAAGGAAAAACAGGAGAAAAATGATCTTCATCTCCTGCTTTTCAAGGCGAACTTCACAACATATGAAACCGGCAGCGAAGGAACAAAGGGATAAGGGGGAGCTTATATGAGAACGGTCATTATGATGGGCGTCATCATTACGTTTTTAGTATCCATTTTCACAGCTGGCTACGAAGGCAAGCCTGGTAAATGAAAAAAAGGATGTTCCATCAGCGGAACATCCTTTTTCATTTCGTTCATATTTTCAGCACTTACATATTCACTGAAAGCGAGATGGGATCTCGGCTTTTATCATGTTCTTATATCAAATCTCGGTATTGTTGCTGGCGAAGCGCCTCATATACAAGAATCGCTGCCGTATTCGATAGATTCAGTGAACGAACATGCTCTGTCATTGGTAAACGTAGACAGCGATCCATATTCCGTTCAATCAAATCTTTTGGCAATCCACTCGTCTCTCTGCCAAATACGAAAAAGTAGTCTTCATCTAGCTGCGAGTAATCGAACGTTGTATGCGACTTTTGCCCAAACTTTGTGATGTAGAAAAATTGCCCCTTCGGATGAGCCTCAAATAATTCATCTAATGAATCATGATAGACGACATTGGCATATTTCCAATAATCGAGTCCTGCACGCTTCAGCATTTTATCATCTGTCGAAAAACCAAGCGGACGAATCAGATGAAGTGTTGTATTTGTTGCTGCACATGTTCGCGCAATATTTCCAGTATTAGCTGGAATTTCTGGTTGATATAAAACGACATGAAGTCCCAAAAAAGTTCACCTCTAATTTTCTTTTCCGCTCAACATTATACCATTAACTACCCTTCGGAGCATCGTCCAAAATGTGAAAAAACGTATAACGAATACTAGGTGTATAAGCCGTTGAATCTTCATACGACCAGTAACGCATACGGCTGTCATACGTTTGTGCATTCACAAGAGGCATTCCGCCTTTATCATGATCAACCACAATGGTTGTATGATTATACCTACCGTCACCTTCAAAATCGTAGCAAATCACATCACCTATTTGAAGCTCTTGCGGCTCCTTGAGCTTCTTCGCTCTCAACCCCGCTTTGGAATTGGCTAAATAATTTTTCATCGAATGTGCCACCGTCCAGCTGTAGCTCCATGTATGTGGACGAACCCACCAGCCAGATCCACGGTTCGGATATCCTCTCGTTGGCGCATTCCCTGCTTTTAGACATTGTGAAATAAAATTCGTACAGTTATCTTCAAAATTTTTATAGGCTGGATTTCGTTTATTCCAATACGTCTCAGCATATTGAACAGCTGCACGCCGGTCATAGTGAAAAGCTCTTCCAAATTGGTCTTCATTTTGGAAGCGCTCATTCACCTGATCTTCCTTTTGTCGTTCTTCTAACATCATCCGATCTTTCACAAGCATGTCGTTATAAAGAAACGCTTCTCTTTTCTCAACCTGTTCCTCTAAATAAAAAGAATCGTCTATATCCTTACAGACATAAGTGAGGTGAGCGAGATATTGTACTTGCTGAGCTCCATCATCTTGAATAGCTGAATCGAGAAGTTTTGCTTTTGCTTTCGCCTTGACAATCTCAACTTGTCTTCTTGCAAACAGCTCTTTCTTTCGCTCCACAGCTTCCACATCAGACATCAGCTGCGGCTGTTTGATCGTACTGCCATTTAATAAATATGCCAGTCTGTCTTCTAACGTTTGTTCTAATAATTGTTTCACACAGACACCACCAAACTTTTTTTAACATCTCTGTTTGGTTCATTCTATGTTCAATGGGAGGTTATTTAGTATTTAAAGGTGTTTGTAACAATTCAATCCCTTTGATGATCTCTTGTTTTGCTTCTTCATCACTTTCCCGTTCAAGGGCTTTTTCGAGTTCTGAAAGCTGCTGACCATCGCCAATTTTACCGATTGCCCAAGCAGCCGTGCCTCGAATGACCGGTCTTGGATCTTTATGCATCAGGTCAACCAAATCTGGCAAAGCAGATGTATCTTTAAAGTGAGCAAGTGCCAAAATGGCATTCCGCTGAATAGGCTTTTTCCCTCGCCATGATCCAGAAACATGACCATACTTCTCTTTAAATTCACGATTGCTGATTGTCAGCAGTGGCTTTAAGAGCGGCTTTGCAATTTCAGGGTCCGGCTCCATTTCAGGATGTAGATGAAAGTCTTTCCCTTTATTAATTGGGCAGACCGTTTGGCACGTATCACATCCATACAACCGATTTCCTATTTTCGAGCGAAATTCGTCAGGTAAAAACCCTTTTGTCTGTGTTAAAAACGAAATACACCTTTGAGAATTGAGCTGGCCTGGATTCACAAGAGCACCCGTTGGGCATGAATCCACACATTTATTACAAGTTCCGCACTGGTCTTCTATTTTCTCATCCGGTTCAAATGGAACATTTGTAATCATCTCAGCCAAATAGACATAAGATCCGAACTCAGGTGTGATAATCATACAGTTCTTTGCACTAAAGCCAATGCCAGCACGTTCGGCTACAGCACGGTCAGACAATTCACCTGTGTCCACCATTGATTTTGTCCGTATATCTTCGTGTTTACTGCGCAAAAATTCTTCAAGCATGTCGAGCTTTTTTTTCAGCACAACATGATAATCAGTTCCCCATGAAGCCCTGCAAAAAATCCCTCTTCTTGCATCCTTTGTACTTCGGGGAGCATCTTTCATTTTAGAAGGATATGCGAGCGCAATGGCGACAATTGATTTTGCTTTTGGAAGCAGCAAAGCAGGATTTGTTCGTTTTTCGATATCAGGCTCTTCAAAACCGGACAAATACCCTAACGATTCATGCAAGATGAGGCGGTCCTTTAATGAATCAAATGTATCAGCACTTGCAAATCGAATTTTATCGACACCAATTTCGTTCGCATATTGAATTAATTCTTCTTTTAATTGTCCAACATGAATCACCTTGCAAACCTCCTTTCTTTGTTTCTTCAGTTGTTTTCAGTATAATACGAGTGTATCATGACCGATTGGAGTGAGTCACTGTGAAGATACAAATGGAAATCTCCCAACCTAAAAGCCCGTCTATCCATGTTGGACAGATTGAATATTCACATATTGAGATAGGAAAATCCCCTCAAATGTTAAAAGGCCGACTGCGTCTGTTTCAAGAATCTTTGTTTTTTGAATATGAGGATCAAACTTTGGAAGAAGTACCAGCGATCAAAGAATGGACGAATCTTCTAGAAGGTATCCCCTTTCTTCCGCTTCTTGCTGATATTCAAAAAGAACAATTTATTGACTCGACCAATTCCGTACAGGATTTGTCGATATTTTTTTCATTAAAATATTTCTTGCCTATCCTTACATTAGATGCCGATCAATTGAAAGGGCCCCTTTCATTATCCAAAAATGAAACTGGTCATATTGAATGGCAGGATGGCGCAGAGCTTAAAGGGTTATTTTCTCAAGCAAATAAAGCTCAAATTTCTCAAGACACAAAAAGCATTCTTCAAATCATTCTCTTCCCACCATCTATTTCCCGGGAAAAGAGTGAAGCGCTTATACAATCCTTGACGAAGATGTTTATACAAATACATGGTGGAGAAAGCAAATATGAACTCATTGAAAAAGCACTGTAGGTCACAGTGCTTTTTACATTATACTGACATAATAAAAAACGCAACACTTCGTTTATCTATGAAACGAAATACTGCGTTATAAACAAAATTATGTATTGGAGCGGGTGATGAGAATCGAACTCACGACATCAGCTTGGAAGGCTGAGGTTTTACCACTAAACTACACCCGCATCAATCTTTTAAAGACAACATCATTGCGTTGACTTTTATTATGTTACAACTTTCTTAACAATTCGTCAAGAGAATATGAAGATTTTTCGTCAAAAAATTTCATATTCTCCATATATATTACGATAGTTATTTGTCTAGCTGCAAATACACCAAATAAGCCTGCTTCACATCTTTTAATTCCTCTTTCAGATTCTTTTCAGAACCTGTTAAACCAGAAAACTCATGGTTCATTCCAGTTGTGATGGTAGTAGAAATTAATTTTTTCTCTCCAGGAGACATGTGAAAAAGATCTGAAGCTGATATCGTTGTGTTTCCTCCCACGTCCTGTTTGAAATCCATGCTAGTCGAGAGTTTCGTTAGTTCGCTTTGCTCTTTATCTTTCCATAAGCTATACGTTACTTTTAACAGATCATCTTTTTCATCTTCTAGCTGATAGATAAAATTCACACTGTTATCGACGCCATTTTGATGAAGGTCAATGGAGATTTTTTTTGTATCTTCTTTTAATAATTGTCCATCTTTGTAATGCATACCGATCAAGGATACACTTTTATTACTGCCTTTTAGTCCTTTCACTGTCATCGCTTCAAACGGCTTATCTGATAATGCTTCCAAAAGAATTTTTTCATTTTTTGTTAGTTTCATAGGTTCGACAGTTACTTCTTCGTGAGTTGCTGTTTCCTTATTTTTCTCTGTTGCAGGTTTTTCTGAGACCGTTTTCTCTGTCGTTGTTGTTTCTGCAGCCTTCTCGCCGCATCCTGCTAATAGAAAAACAGTAAATAAAAGAATGCTCCATTTATTAATCATTGATATCCCCTTTTATACTTTTATTTTTTATTATACTAAAATTTGGTTGATTATACAAAAAAAGATTAGGAGAATTCTCCTAATCTTTCGCTTTTTTCTGTTTCATTGCTGATAGGAATGCCACAATGAGAAAACTGACAGCAAAAATGACCACCATATAAATAAAAAAGTTTGGTTTGATTTGGAACGTAAATGCAGACGAACCTTCCATCTCAAAAGCAAGACTGTTAAATAATAATTCATTATTTGTTTTTGATTGAAATAAGTGATAGAACAGAACACCAATAGTCAGCATCGGAAAACCTAAGAAACCTAGGAAACTACCAACAATTGCACCTTGTTTCATTGCCTGAACGTTCATGATCGTTGTCCTCCCATTCCACCAAGCAATAACTGCTTCATAATAGACTTACCATCCCCCATAAACGGAAGAAGGTAGAGCAATTGAATAAAATACGTGATTGAAAAAATGAAAAACCCTGTCGAAATTGGATTTTCTTTTAGAAATAAAACAGTCACAATGATTCCGGCTGCGCCAATGAGCCCCGGCAAAAGCGGACCAAGCAGTGTAATCCACACCTGTTTTTTCTGAAACGGATCTAAAACAGGCCGCACAAATTTCACAGACATCATATCGCTCGCAAAAAAGCCTTGAGGACCATCCCGGCCGGCGAACTTCCGATGTGCATACCCATGTGCCGCCTCATGCAAGGCAGTTCCAGTAATTAATCCAAAATAAATAATCGTAAAATAAATGGCAATGGCTGCAATCGATGGATCAGGAATAAATAAAAAGGCGATTCCCGCCATGATCATAAAGAGCACCCAGAAAAAGATGATTTTGCGCGTCACCATCAGCAGAGCCGTACCCAATATGTGAAGAAATGAATGACCCGTGCAGTCAAACCGCTCTTTCATCTTTACTTGATACTGCTTAAAAAATTGACAGAAGGCTGTGACAGTCCGATATGGCGATTGATAATGAATCGACAGCAAGTGATGCTGATTCAGCCCCATCATCAATTGATAAAAATCGCGGGCAATCACAGACTCATCGACCTGAAACAAATCGGCGAGTTCTGCCGTAATACTCGCCTCTGTCCTTTGACCATCCACTTTCGTTAACATATGATATGCACTTTCGTTAATTGGAAGTGAGCTTCCGTACTGCGTATCAGTCAAATGCCTTTTTTGTAAAGTCACATATGGCGCAAGTGCCGGCACCCGCTCAATCTTTAGCTTATTGTTAAGAAGTTGAATCATGTGAATACCTCCATGAAAAACCTTTATATATGGCAAAGATGAGCAGACATTCAAATCCTGCCACAAGCAGCCACTGAAGCATTTGACTCGATTCCCCTATCACATAGTTTCCAATAAATACAATCGGAATCATGATTAAAATAAGCGCTCCAAACGAGAAAATACCTGTGTAAGGATTATTTCGATCAAGGGGTAATAAAATACCTACCACATAAAAGAGAGCCGTTGCATTACACAAGACAGCAGCGCCAATCAACACGATCCAGATCTGATCCGGGAGCGTCAGTGTTGTGATCATAAATAAAACAATTTGGATCACACCAACGAGCAAAAGCCCGAGGAACTTATAAAGTGCCACTTCCCACGGCCTTAGACCAAACGTTTTATACATCCCAAGCATACGTTTGTCATTGCCAAATGAATTAAAAGCTGTTAACCCAGCTAGCGCACATAGGACAAAAAAAGCTTCTCCTTCAAAGCGGAAGGCAAACTGATAACGGACAAATAAAATGACAATAAGGAGGATGAGAAAGTTTAAAATATTTTCTTCATTTCTCACTTGTGACTTTATTTCCTTTACAATGAGTGACCACTTTTTCGAAGATGAAAATGGCAGTTTGTGCAGAAAGGTTAACGCTTTTTTCTCAGCCATAATTGGCATTAAAGCAAGAGAAATAAATGCGCCTCCCGCAGATAATAGGATGAAGAGGATCAACATCGCATAATTCACCCCGTCAGGAGACATCCCTTGTGCCGCTAAGAAAAACGGTGCTGTAAAATACATCAAATGATAATCAAACTGTACATATGATTGCTGTATTTGATTGATGTCGAAATGTGTCATTCCATACGCTACAACTAGCGCTAATAAAACAAATATCGCTGCAAATTTTTGCAACGGTAATTTTAATTTTAGTACGAGTAAATAAGTCACGTTGTAAATGAGCTGAAGCAGTGTTAAGACAAAGAGCGATTGCAACAGCACCATCAAAAAGAATGTATGAATAAAGAAAATACCGATCCCTTGTGCAATAAAATTAGGTAAAAGCAAGATCCCGATGAAAAATAAAACAAGCCCTGTCACGACTGTCACCATCGGAATGAAGTAACCAAGACTTTTTTGAAAGGTAGACAGCGGAAACCAGCTGAGCTGCATAGAAAAACGATCTTGTTCAGGTGTTCTGACTTTGATCAGCACAAATAACAAGCTTGTAAAAATGGATGCATTGATTGCCATCGACACAACCAACAACCCAAGTGAACGTTCATCTCCATTTAAGAAAGCCTTCATAAAGACACCCGTAAAACTGTATCCGACGATGGCTCCCATTGTGACTGCAAACAAAAAGAATAAGACCACAATGATTCGCTTCGTTTGAGTATCAAAGAGCTTATACATCTCCTGCTGCCACATTTTAAGCATCATTTTAGAAATGATTAATGATTTCATCAAAATGTGCACCCCTATCACTTAACATTGAAGCTTTCAGAAACACCTGTTCCAATGTGCTTGATTGATACTTTTCTTTTAAGGCTGAAACCGTCCCTTCATCCATTTTATTTCCTTTAGAAATAATGGCGATCTTGTGGCACAGCTCTTCCGCTGAAAGCATATCATGCGTTGAAAGCAAGATTGCACCATGGTGCTCGGCATAACGTTTCATCAGTTTCTTTGTGTTTATAACCGCTTCAATATCAAGTCCTCTAAAGGGCTCATCCATGATCACTAATTGACTCTCAAGCATAAAGGCAGCAATCAGCTGTGTCTTTTTTTTCATTCCATGGGAATAGGTTTCAATCGGTCTTGATAAAGCTGATTCCATATCAAACAATTCAATTAGTTGATTTCTTCTTTGAATTGTTTTACATTCATACATAGAAGAAACAAAATCTAAATATTCAGCACCAGTCAATGCTTCAGGGAGCAGCAGATCATCTGGAACATAGGCGACTTGTTTTTTAAAGGAAGGATCATCATTTGTGACATCCTTGATATGAATGGTTCCTTCTGTATGCTTAATGATGCCAAGTACACAGTTAATCATCGTTGTTTTACCGGATCCATTTGGTCCAGCCACAGCAACGATTTGATGAGGGGCAATTTTCAAATGAAAATCATTGACAGCAGTCACGTTATTTTTATACGTCTTGGTTAAATTCTCGATCGTAAACATATAACCTCCAAGTGTCTGCATATTCTTTAAAAACAGATCAGGCTAAACCGCCCGCCACAGACGGTTTAGCCCTGGTGTCTTATCTAAGAAGTAAAAAGATGAATCCTAAGTATAGCTACTTACATTCAATTTGGACTTTTAAGCCACTTTCCCACTGAACGGCTCCTGTAAAGCTACCTTTGCCGTTTGCTAAACACCAAACTGCTGCTCCTAGAACAACTGTTGCTCCCAATCCAAGAAGGACAGCAACAAATACTAAGAACCAAGCTTGGTCCATAATAGCAGGTTCCATAGTGGAATAGTCAACTTGCGGCGCTGCATAAGTCATACTTTTCACCTCCCAGCTTATGATGATCGTATCATAGGCGTCACACTCCAAACATCAACAGAAGATCCCATTTTTGACCGAACATATTTTCGTGTAAAATGTGACTTTTTATTCAATTGTTCATGTTCAACTGTATAAATTCTCCCTTTTTTACTATTTTTCACCACAACATAAGAACCACAAAACCCATATATTGTCAATTAATCCATCTTTTTTCTGCCTTTTTTCAAATAGTTCATTTTCATCATCTCTTCTATTTAATCTTTCATTTTTTTGAGATAGAAAGAATTCCCCCGATATATCAGATATAAAAGTCCTAATTATATGTCGTTAACACATCAAATACGACATATTAACTGATAATTCCGACAAAAGAGTGAGCATATTTTCCTTCTTCTCTTGTCTCTTAAAATATGTATATACAAGAAAACCTGTTGGGAAAAAAGCCCTTGCCCTATTTCATAACTGCCAACAGCTCACTCTTTTATAAAACCGCCTGTTGAGTGTGGATACTTTACTTTCCATCTATGAGGTTAAAATGATATATCCAGTTCTCTTACATCGAACAAGCAAAACATGTAGAAAAGCTCTTATCTTCAAAACAGAGTGAAGAGCTTTCGTTTGGCACATCAGTTATTCATCATTGTTCAGTTCACATTCAATCATTATTTCGACCTTGTATGCTTTTCATCAATACGATCGTAAATGGCTTCTATTCGTTCTTGATTGCTATAAATCTCATATTTGTTCCGCTCAATCAAAATGTCTAATGTGATATCCAAATGTTTTCTGTATTTTTTTCGTTTTTTCTTTTTCTCCATCTTCAGCTTCCCTCCTGATTAAAATAAAAAAAGGCCCTTCACTCATGCCTGAGTGAACGAGCCTTCGGTTGACCGATCAGCGATTCTTGTTGGTATTTTCAGTATGCTTATGTTAATACATACTATTCCGACATGTCAACTGTATTTATTGTTTTTTCAGATTTATCTAAAAAATGATTGACCGGGCAGTAAACAAGATTTATAGTCTTATTAAATATTTCTTATTAAAGTAGTTGGTTTTATCTAACAAAAGGAGGATACACACATGTCAGAAGAACTTCAATTTCGTTTAGAAACAAAAGCAATACACGCAGGTCAAGAACTGGATTCAGCCACCTATTCAAGAGCTGTACCTATTTACCAAACAAGCTCTTTCGGTTTTAGAGATAGTGAGCATGCGGCGAATTTATTTGGACTTCAGGAACCCGGTAATATTTATTCACGTATTATGAACCCGACAAATGATGTGTTTGAAAAACGGATCGCTGAGCTTGAAGGTGGAATTGGTGCACTTGCTGTCTCCTCAGGACAAGCAGCGACCACTTACTCCATTTTAAACATTGCAGGAGCTGGTGACGAAATCGTATCCTCCAGCAGTCTGTATGGCGGCACATATAATTTATTTGCGCATACCTTGAAAAAGCTTGGAATAACAGTAAAGTTTGTGGATTCCTCAAACCTTGAAGAACTTGAAGCAGCCATTACAGATAAAACAAAAGCAGTGTATGCAGAGAGCATCGGAAATCCAAAAGGCGACATTTTACATATTGAAGCCGTATCAGCCATAGCACACAAGCACCACATCCCTCTAATTGTGGATAACACACTTGCCAGCCCTTATTTGTTAAGACCGATTGAATTTGGCGCAGACATTGTCGTCCATTCAGCGACGAAATTCATCGGCGGCCATGGCACATCCATTGGCGGAGTCATCGTCGACAGCGGCAAGTTTCCTTGGAGTGATAGTGATAAGTTCAAAGGCCTGACGGAACCAGACCCTAGCTATCATGGTCTGACGTATACAGAAGCGATTGGCGAAGCAGCTTATATCACAAAAGCACGTGTACAGCTCTTACGTGATCTAGGGGCGGCTTTATCACCATTCAACTCATTTTTACTCTTGCAAGGCTTAGAAACATTGCATCTTCGCCTTGAACGCCACAGTGAAAATGCATTGAAGACAGCACAATTTTTACAAGATCATCCTCTTGTAGAATGGGTCAGCTATCCAGGTCTTGAAGGCCATGAATCCTTTGAGCTGGCTCAAACTTATTTACCAAAAGGGCAAGGCGCCATCCTTACATTCGGCATTAAAGGTGGTAAAGACGCAGGAAAAAAACTCATTGATTCGGTTCAGCTTTTCTCACATCTTGCAAACGTAGGCGACTCTAAGTCACTCATCATCCACCCTGCCAGCACAACGCATCAGCAATTAAGTGAAGCAGAGCAAAAAGCCACAGGGGTGACACCAGAACTTATTCGTTTATCTGTTGGAACAGAAGCGATTGAAGATATTCTGGCAGATCTAGAACAGGCGATTTCAAAAAGCCAGTCTTAACCAAACAAAAAAAGCACACACCTGTGTGCTTTTTCTTATTGACTAGTGATTGATTAATCGAATATCTTGGAAGGGATAAAACACGAATGATGTTGTCCCTTGAATATCACTCTTTGTAAAAAGACCTAAACCGTTGCGACTGTCCATTGAGTTTTGGCGGTTGTCACCCATGACAAAGTACTTTCCTTTAGGAACTGTAAGAGGACCGAAATCAGGTGTCAGCAAGGTGCCATCTGCGGCAGCTTTCTTTTTGTTTGATGCTAAATAAGGCTCTGCCACTTTTTGACCGTTTACATATAGCTGATCATTTTTCATTTCGATTTTATCACCAGGTAAACCAATCAATCGTTTCACATAGTGAGTACTGCGCTCTTCCCCATCAAGAACAATGATTTGTCCGCGTTTATAATCGCCGAAGTAATCGACTGTTTTATTCACAAACACCCGCTCTGTATCATGCAGTGTCGGTTCCATAGAAGTCCCCTTTACAATATACGGTGCGAATAAAAAGTTACGAATGATAAAAACAGCAATAAATGCGATTAAGATGGCTTTAATCCAGCCCCATAATTCTGATTTCTTTTTTTGTGTTTTTGTATTTGTTGTCATAAGCTCCTCCTGAAATCCCCTAGGACAAAATGAGTTATCGCCAGCTGATCGCTGACGCCACGCTTGTTTCTCCCTAAATATAAACATATTTTGCCAACAAATCAAGCTGTAAGAGAGAAAAAGGCAAGCACCTTTCTGTGCTTGCCCAAAACTCAGTTAGTTAGCAGAAGAATCCGCTTCTGTCTCTTTGTTTGTTTTACCATAGAAATAATCAGATGGATTCACTGGTTTAAAATCAGATAGCTTATGGAATCGAAGAAGATCCCTGTACAGTACTTTATCTGACAGGCTTAACTGATTATCAACACGGGCTTTAATCGTTTCTGTCTTTTTGTTTTGTTTCACCACTTTACCCGTTTTTGTATCGTAGACCGTATTATCTACAAGGGTATATTTTGGTGTCACATAGTTTCCGTTACGGAATGCAACAGTTTGATCATGCTTCTTAGAGAATAAATCTGTTCCAAAATTCACGTACTCATTTGAATCAATACCTTGTAAGTGAAGAAGCGTTGGCATCACGTCTACTTCACCGCCATACGTATGATTCACGCCGCCTTGTTTCCCAGGGATACGAATCATGAGCGGTACACGCTGATTTTGTGCATTTTGATATGGCGTAATTTCTTTCCCTTGAATCTCACTCATTGCACGGTTATGGTTCTCAGAAATACCGTTATGATCACCATATAATAGAATCACTGAGTCTTTATACAGACCCGATTTTTTCAAGTCCTTAAAGAATTGTTCTAATGACTCATCCAAGTATCTCGCTGTTTGGAAATAATTATCCACTGTTTTATCACCAGTTGTTGCCTTAGCGATTGTCGCATCTTTCTCATCTAAATTAAATGGATAATGGTTGGTCAATGTCATTAAGTGTGCATAAAATGGCTTTTTCATTGATTCTAACATTGGGATTGATTCTTTAAAGAATGGCTTATCCTTCAGACCCATGTTTACAAGGTTTTCTTCATCCATGTTGTAATAAGATGCATCGAAGAATTGATCAATTCCCATATGTTTATAAATCGTGTCACGGTTCCAGAAAGATTTATAATCCCCATGAAGCACTGCACTCGTATAGCCTGCTTTTTGATCTAAGATGGCAGGAAGTGATTGGAAGGTATTTTCACCTTTTGTCACAAACGCTGCACCCTCTGGCAAGCCAAACATACTATTATCCATCATGAGCTCAGCATCAGAAGTCTTCCCTTGACCAGTCTGGTGGAAGAAGTTATCAAAATACGTAAAATCTTCTTTTCCATGAGCTAGTTTGTTTAAAAATGGCGTCACTTCTTCTCCATTTAACTTGTAGTCAATTAAAAATGACTGGAAGCTTTCTAAATGGATTTTGATGATGTTTTTCCCTTTAGCTTGACCAAAGTATTCTGCATTTGGTTTCGCATAATGAGAGGTTGTATAGTTCACGACATCCGTTAAATCATCACTACTCGCATTTGCTACCTGCGTTGCATTTTGTGCGGTTTGCACGCCGTCATAAATCGCATAGTTATAAACACCTAAATATTTCACAATATACTTATGATCAAATGTTCTCGTCAATAATTCTGGACGATCTTTTTCAGCTAAGTGTAGGTTAACGAAGAACAGTCCAACACCTGCAGCCACAATCAGCAGTGCGAAAGTTTTTTTCATTTGGAACTTCTTCACTTCTGGTCTCCAAATGACAATGGCAATTAAAATGATGATATCTAGGAAGTACAAAAGGTCATGCGGCTTAATACTTGCTAACACACCGCCAGTCATACCTCCCCCAAGATTACCGGCTTGTTTCATTGTCGGGAATGTTAAAAAATCATCAAAGAAACGATAGTACGCTACATTCGCATATAAAAGTGCGGTCATAATAAAATCAATGACAATTAAAACAATGGCCGATTTACGCCCCTTCAAAAAGAGAGCAAGTCCTAAAAACACGATGGCTGAACTGAATGGATTTAATAAGAGAAGACCCTCTTGAAAAGATCCCTTCACTCCTAAATTAAAGTCCATTTTGTAGGCTGTGTACGATTTTGCCCAAAATAAAAGGACAGCCAAAACAAAAAAGCTATATTTGTTCGCAAATATTTTTTTCATAAAACCTCTTCTTTCTTATTTTCGATCTGATATAAATGAAATCATAAAAAATTTACATTGATTTTGCAAATGTAAATCTTCTGCACCAAGCATTCCGATGCTCTTTTCTCCGCAGGTTACATGTGCTCCTTTAATATAACGAATAAGAAGCATCATAAGTTTCAAAAAAAATACGAGTAAATAAAAGGAAAAATATCCATTTACATTAAATTTACTGCCGCTTCATGTTTCAGAGAATGATGAAGGTTTTGTAAATCACTCAGTACTACTTTACTTTTTTCATCTAATCGTGTCAAAGTAATTATAAAGAAAAGGAAGAATCACCTAGGCTTTTCGACTCACTTAGCCAAATTTATACAAAATCCGAACCAATTTGCTTTTTTATTGTGACTCAACCTCCAGCAATCCATGTATCCTCTCTGCTACCACAAACCTAAAAAACAGTTTTAAGCAAAAAAAGCTTGATTTCCCCTGCCAATGTACGGTGTGATAAAGGTATAGCTCCATCAAATAAATCAAGCTGGGGGACATCCTATGAAATCAAACAAACAAATCAACATATTTGAACAAAGATTCTCAGAAGAAGTGATAGACATCATGGCTGTTACAGGACCTTCTGGAGTCGGCGCAGGAAAAGCGGGAAAAGAAACTCTTTGGACTGCTTCAATCCCACTCATTGCATGGAAGGAAAAAGACCGCATCATAACCGAAAAAGTGAGACTGTGCTGGTTAACAGATGAAAAGGGATTACGGGAAAAACAAGCGCAATTACATAAAGAATCTATCGTCACACTTCAAGTACGTAAAGGTGAAGGTGAATTTATGCTCGTTTCACTTGTTGATACAGATACTGAAGATAAGGAACTTCAAGAAATATTAGAAGAAGCTCAACAACCTATCTTTTACCACGATGACAAGCTGGGTACCTTTGAATTAGTGAAAGGACTAGACTTATTTGAAACAACCATCCAGTGGGGCAATGAGGAGTGCCTTCTTTACTTCAATCTTGAAGAAGAGGAAGAAATGAATGACTCTCTGAAAACGGCTAGACAACTCGTAGAAGAGCAGACGACATGGGATGCCTCCATGAAGTCATATGCAGCAAATCAGCTGATTGAACTAGCAAAAGATTGGCAGGAACAAGACGACTCCGCTGAAAATTCAAAAGAGATCACACCGGATCAATTTATCAGCCGCATCTCACTTGAAAGCCTCCATGCTTATCCAAATGGAGAATTCGAAGCCTACTATCATGACGGAGATTTATTTTGGGGACATGTCATCATTGTCTCTGGCAATATGAATGGAACGTTCCAAGATGCACACATTGCTGGCTAAAGAATGGGGGATGGATAAATGAAGATCAAAGCTTTTGACGAATTAAATCAACTAGGAAAAACACCTATTGTAGCCAAAATAGGCGGGTTTCGCCCTGATCCATCTAAGTACAGCTGGTTTGCTGGTCATTTTTTCATCCAACGTGATAAAGGGTGGCCGGCAGATCAAGATGGAGCTATGATCCCCATTTTACAAATGTATTTACCCGAAGTACCAGGGGGAATGAACGGCTTTGATGAATGTAAGTTGATTCAAATTTTCATCAACAAGAAAACCCTTCCGATCGATATCGCCAAAAACGGTGAGGGCTGGAAACTCATTGAATATTCATCAATGGAAGGATTAGAAATCGCTGAGACCCCTGAAGAAGTGAAAGGAATGAAACCTTTCCAGATAGAGTGGCTCGAAGGGGAACAACCGGATTATCCATGCTGGGAGGAAGCTTGGTCATACGTTGACTTATCAGAGGTTAATGAAAGTGAAGAAGCGACAGATCATTTCTTCGAGCATTACTCAAATTACTCGTTCACAAAAATCGGTGGATACGGAGCTTACATCCAATCTCCTCCCCACCAGATGTCAGGAGAATTCATGCTACAAATCGCCTCAGAAGAAAAACCTCGGTTCATGATTGGTGATAACGGCACGATGTATTTCTATTACGACAAAGACAATAAAGAATGGTTCATGCACTGGGATTGTTTTTAAAACCAATTGAAAGGAACCATTCCCCTTTCTAAACGTAATAAACGATATGAAGGGGGCTAGTGATATGGGATTCATTTTAGACATCTTCAATCTTGCTCTGTATATCCCTTTTCTACAGGTAGATGAAGAAGATATATCACGGAATGCAGCACAGCTAAAAAAACACAGCTGGTTTCAAGCGTTATTAAATGATCAAACGAACAGAGAGCTGATCATTTATGATCAAGGAGTCCGCCGTGTAATTGGTCAATTTAAGACGAGTAAACTCCATAAGAAGCCATACAACATCAGATGCGAACGAAAGGTACAACAAGCCATACACCGTGCCACGTCAAAACACGGAAAGATCCGCACTTAGCTGTGGCTCTTTCCGTACAAATGTAATAAATCCTTTTGAAGAAAACAATTGACGCTCGGACAACTCTCCCCGTATATTATGTATAAATCCATCTTTTTTTAGAAAAGGGGGCCTCACATGCGCTTGTTTAAGAACTGGAGAAAAAAGCAGCACAAACAGCCGATTACTTCAGATACGCAAGAAGACAGCATCCCAATTAACTTTTCCACTCTTCCCTTTGGCACAGACACCGTAGATGATTTTTTGTTCAACTTAGACCTAACCTCAAAACTGATAGATCCATACAAAGAAGCAGACACGAACAAATAGAACCTAAACTTTCGTGAACCCTCATCCAATATTGGATGATTTTTTTATACTTAGAGGAAGGTGTACCCCCTATGAAGACATATTATTTCGTCAGACACTGTCAAGCAGATGGACAATCCGAGGATGCGTCTTTAACGCCTCAAGGCATCACACAATCGCATGAACTCGCACAGTTTTTTTCCGGCATTCAGCTCAACCACATCATCTCAAGTCCTTATAAACGAGCGATTCAAACCGTTGTGCCCCTTGCTCATGCCAAACAGATCAAGGTACAAATGGATAAGCGTCTCTCTGAACGTAGGTTAAGCAGTCAACCAATGAAGGATTGGTATAAAAAACTAAAGCTCAGTTTTTCGGACTTGCATATGACCTGTGAAGGCGGAGAATCGAGCCTAGAAGCGATGAATCGTATTGTAGAGGCACTCTATGAACAAATAAAATTAGGAAGAGATCATACTTTATTCGCCACTCATGGCAATATTATGAGCCTGCTTCTAAAACACGCCGATCCTGCAATTGGATTCAAGGAGTGGAAACAACTAAGCAATCCAGATGTCTACATCCTGAAATATTTTAAACCAGACCATGTAGAAATAGAAAGAATATGGCATAAATAAAAAAGGCAGGGTTGATCCCTGCCTTTTTCTTATGAAAAACAACTATTGGTGATAGTAAAATGTCTGTACCCACTCATAGGGCTTCTTACGATCCGCACACCATTTCACAAAGCCTCTTGTCTGCGTCTGCTGAAATTCCTTCCAGTCCGATAAAAGCTGGTTATAGTAGACTGCTAGTTTTTCAACATTGCTTTGAACATTTTTATCTTCGATCAGTTTCATGACATCTTGAATCCCTTGAATTCGCTCATGATCTTTCTCATAGGTGCTTAAATAAAGATCTTCATGTATATGATGAAACGAATACCACAAAGCCGAGAAATAGGTTTCGCAAATTTGAACAATCACTCGCTGCTCTTTGCTGCCTCCCATCTCTAATGCCTTCAATAAATAGGGCAGCCCTTCCCCCTGATGCACAAACAAGCCTTGCCAGCGATACGGTCTCACATCCGTTGGATCAATATTTTCCCACTCTCGAAGAACAGGGTGGATTATCCCATGTACCAATGGATACACAAGCAAATGATGACCATCCTCAAAACGTTCAATGTAATCAAACAGCCAAGCAACAAATGAACGCCGTGCTGTAAATTCGTTCTTATTCATCTCTTCAACAAAAGACTGAAGAACCTTTAACGCATCTTTACGCAGACCCTGTTCTTTCCTTACACAGTACTGTCTAAAAAGCGGATAATCATGTGATCGCTCATCTTCAATAATAGTCTGTAATATCGTCTTCATTTGCAAGATAACAACTCCGCCTCTTTACATTCATTCTATTGAACTATTATAACCAATTGTAACATCCACATGAAACTAGTAAAAAGATGAGTTGTCCTTTTTCTTTTATAAAACTCTTGGCATCCTCAAATCCATTCTTTTCTGTGTTCATGAATGAATTGTATGTCTTTTTGATAATGTTCAAGGTGCCCCTCATGAATCATTTTTTGAAAGGCTCTATCCCCTTCATTCGCTTTTCGCTTCATGTATTGACATAAACCTTCTAAACGCAGCAACACCATGTCCACATAATCTTCTGGTATTTCCTCACCATAAGCTTCAAAAAACAGTTTGACTCTATACTTTATATGGGCTGCATGCTCTAACGAATGATAATTTACGACCTCCCCTGTTTCAGTACGAAAAAACCTACTGAGAGGGACACAAGTATAGAGAGTATATGCAATATCCCAAAGCCTTGGACCAGGGGCGGCTACATCAAAATCAATGATTCCCACTGGCTTTTTATTTTTGAAAATGATGTTGTACATCGCAAAATCATTATGGCACACAACCTCTATGTTGTTAGGGGTATTGTCCATTCGTTCCCAATCGTCTGAAATGGGAAAATCACTAACAGCATCATGATACAGTCTAAGCATTCTCGCTATTTCTTTTAAAGCATTGTGAGAGCACATGTATTTTTTTAAGGGATCATGACCGGCGACACCTTCAATGAAGGACAAGATCTCTCTACCTTTTTCATCAACCCCTAAAAACTTTGGAGCATAGGAGAAATTCTTTTTTTCTAAATGCTTTAGCAGCTTTTGTATATTCATATTGTCTGACTTTACCTCTCTGCGAACCGTATCTCCCGAACGATATACGTTCGAGACATTTCCACCTGTCAATAACTCTTCATGATCATTTTGTTTTTTCATAAATTCTCCCCCAAAAATAGGTCACAATGATGATGCCAGCTAAAGATGTGTATGTACCCACAAATATTCATTTAGTTACACAAAGGTAGTTCACTGTTTTATGTGAATGCGCTACTCCATTTTGATTCCTTATATGGTTAAATGTATCTTACCAAATGTTGCAAATCATCAAAAGTTTATTCTGTTAAAAGTAGTACATGCTCATTCTATTCTAATAGGATTCTATTTTCATCTAAATAACTCATTTAAACCACAAAAAAACGTTTCACCACGAGGGTGAAACGTTGGGTTCACGGTAAAAACCAAACTTTTAATAGATACCGGTGGCCGGAGTCGAACCGACACTCCGTGATAAATGATTCCAAAAAGGCAAGGTATACCCGCTTAAAGTAAAGCAGCCGTTAATGAAATAAGAATTAAAGTTCTTCTTGATATATTGCTGATTTTATCGGCTTTAAAGTCAAAGGAATTTTAAACTCATGAATACTTTCAATATGATTAAAAAAATGATCTATATCGTCATAATCCATTGACCATTCTTCTACCACCTTTAACTTTTTTAACTCGCTTGTTGGTTTAAATAAAAATTCACAGTGCAGTTGTTCCATGTGAGAATAATCATCTTCTTCATAAATTGTAAACTGACGTACAAAATCAAGATGAAATAGTTCCTCTCCCGTAAAATCATAGACACCACACTGAAATAAAATTTCTTTATCTTCTTCGCCCTCAACGGTCTCCTTTGAAAAAGCCTTAAATGATTCCCAAACCTTTTTTATCTCATCGGTCTCTTCACCGATGCTATCTTTAAGATAACTTTCAGCATTTTTAACCGTAATCATTACAACACCTCCTATGTACAATTGATCCAATCCATCTTCAATTGTCCTGCCCCTTTAGTTTAATCATAAGGTAACCATCAATAAAGTAAAAGTTAATCTCCTTTGAACACAATTTGAAGTGATTTTTTCGTGTGAAAAATCAGGTAAACAACAAATAAAAAAAGCCCTCCTACAATTTGTAGAAAGACGTTTTAAACGTTAATATTCCTTAATTCTTCTGTAATTGACGATAATAAAGAATATCTTAAACTAGATACCGGTGGCAGGGGTCGAACCGACACTCCAGAGGAACACGATTTTGAGTCGTACTTGAACGTCTGAACCCTTGAACCATTGGCATTATGCTATTTATTCAACATTTCTTAAAATAAAGATGCTAACAAATTAGATTTTGCATAGCATATTCCTTCTTTATACACTAATACATCCGATACATTACATGTTACCCGTTTCCCTTGTATATCCCAAGAATGAGATATTTCATCACGAACATACTCATAAGCAAGTTTTGTCTTTTCAATTTCAGTTTGAGCCGGATTAAAAAGTTCATCTGCATTAGACCTAATAATAGGATTAGTATAATTGACTTGGTTTAATTCAAGCAAATAATCTTCTATTTTTTCACTTTCACATATCAAATGCATGAAATTCACCCTCCAATCGATAATTTTTTAACCAAGTTTTTTCATCATTGAAACAATTTTTATACTTAAACCATTTGGCTTATGTACAACTTCTTCATCGTAGATGCTATACCCCATTGAACTATACAATTTTATGTTTCTAGTCACGGTCATACGAACTTTGCAGAATATACTAGTTAATTCTTCTTGTACTGCAAAATTTTCTAAAAAACTTAATAATTTTTTGGCAATACCATGACCCTGCATTTCTGGAATTACTGATAGTCTATAAAAATATAAACTATCTTCTTTTATTTTAAAGCGAACCATTCCAACTGGCTGATTATCAATATAACAAATTAAACTCCTCTCTCCGTCTTTTAAGGCAATTAAAACGGATTGCACAGTTTCCTCCAAAGCACTTGAAGGTGGCACTTCGTCTTTATACTCCAAAAATGCCTTTATCATTAAATCATATATTACCGATGTATCTGATAAATTAGCAAACCTTATCTCCAAATGTATCCCTCCTTTAACATTCTTGTTTAATGACAGATAAGCACACGATTATATGTACACGATATTTTTATAAGAATCGTATTGAAGATAAATAAAAAACGTTCCTTACAAAGTGTAAGAAACGTTGATTTCATCGTATTTACTACCGATGATATAGATACCGGTGGCCGGGGTCGAACCGGCACTCCGTGAGGAACACGATTTTGAGTCGTGCGCGTCTGCCAATTCCGCCACACCGGCATGATCATTAAAGAGCGCAACTTATAATAATAAAAAATGGTGCCGAGGGCCGGACTTGAACCGGCACGGTAGTCACCTACCGCAGGATTTTAAGTCCTGTGTGTCTGCCAATTCCACCACCCCGGCAGTCTTTTCAAAAAAGGCGACACCCGGATTTGAACCGGGGATAAAGGTTTTGCAGACCTCTGCCTTACCACTTGGCTATGCCGCCATAATTGGAGCGGAAGACGGGATTCGAACCCGCGACCCCCACCTTGGCAAGGTGGTGTTCTACCACTGAACTACTTCCGCATATCAACTGGGCTAGCTGGATTCGAACCAACGCATGACGGAGTCAAAGTCCGTTGCCTTACCGCTTGGCTATAGCCCAATAATAAAATGGGGCGATTGATGGGAATCGAACCCACGAGTGCCAGAGCCACAATCTGGTGCGTTAACCACTTCGCCACAACCG